>JAKSDK010001608.1 GCA_022360095.1 Phycisphaerales bacterium | reverse complement strand
TAATCCATGTCCATCCTTGCCATCCTTTGCAAGACACGACAGGAAACAGTTTTAATGCTTAAATATAGTCTTAAATAACAAAACTGGACCATTATTTTTGGAATTCAATTGATGCGAGGACCAGTTTTGGTTTTTTTAAAAGATAGCAAATAGTGTGATATGGCAACTTTTGAGTCATTCCCATTTCACACTTGTTAAGTGAGCTACTGAAAATAAAATAAGGCGATTGACTACCTTCTGTGTGCGGTTAGGGAGCTAGAGTAACGCCGCCACGAAGGCTGTAGGAAAGAGAAAATCTTAAAACAAAATCTTACTTTTCAACTTTGGATAGCCTTTACTGGCTCTTGGCTAAAGCCTCTCTTATGAGTTGCTTATGCTTTGAGGTGTTCCTCTCCCTTGTGATCTTGACCAATATTGAGACCTCGGTTAAAAACATTTACCTTTCTCCTTTCAGTCATTTTATTATCTTTTTTTTTTATCATCTTACGCCCGATGAACTAAAAGATCGTTTGCACGTGCGACTTATCTTTATTTTACGGCGTTTTAGACGCGATTTCAAATCGCTTGTGAAAACTGGAGCCGAGTTCTTGCAATCGCCGTTTCTTTGAAACCGCTCGCGTTTCGATACAATATATCGGCGATTATTCTCGCGAGAGTTACCAGACACATTGATTGTTTCATCGTATTGGCCCCTGCTGTAACCACTGCATAAAACCGGACAGAAAATCGCCATACAATCGCCGCTGAAAATGCAAAAAAAAAATTCTGTGTGAAGGGACTATTAGTTAAAAGAGGGGCTCTTCTTGTGCTGATTTTGCTAAGCGAAGCAGAAGACTGAGAATAGAAAAGACGTGACTTCTTGATATTTATCTTTTTAACGGCAGACACGATGAGCTGGTGTCAGACGGTGGGGTGTATGCTAACATGTGGCTGCAACAACAGAAAGCGGAAATGAACGAGAAGGAAGGAGGCATCACAGACAGCGGGGAGGAGTCCAGAGACGAATAGGGATTCCAAAGTTAAAATAATGATAGAGTGTATGAGAGAATTGACGAGTTAATAACGAGCACTTCAGGAGAGCT
>JAKSDK010001872.1 GCA_022360095.1 Phycisphaerales bacterium | reverse complement strand
TTGCTTGTGGCTGGAATAAAAAGCAGAATGGTTTGCTACCTTGGTTTAACTGAGATGTTTGAAGGAAGCGTAATAATATAGCATAAACTGTGTCACTTTAGCCACACATGTTTAATAACTTACTTTAAATCATCTAATCAACAGACCCTACAATCTTCAGCTGAAAATTTCCAAACCGTCATGAGAACAACAGATGGTAGAGATAAAGACATTCTAGATACACATGGAGTTGAAACGGATACCAAATACAGAAAAGAGACGTTGAAAGATACACCTATATCAAGCATCAACGTAAAAGAAAGTCAACAGATACTATTCACGAGGGAAGACGAAAATAAGCAGAAGGCTAAAATCCCTGTCCACACAATAGAAAAGGCAATGACAACTAACAAAGAGCGCATGCCCGTAAGTGTTTAGCGTGGTTATAATAAGGCGTGATCCTTTTATATACTAGATATTTTTGGCGCTTTAGTCATGTTGTTACTTCCCGTTACTTTTGACTGGTATCTTGGGTTAGACGTCCTAACTTAGCTATAGTGAGCTTAAGCAACAAAGACGGCGGTGGTCACGAAAACATCAGTTTATAAAAAGTGAATTCGCCTTCCTTCAAACGCTATAGGACTTATCCAAAACCGAACTCTTTAAATTTGTCAAATGTTGGCAAATTTGTTTTGGGGTTAAATTCTAAAAAACTCACTGTATCGAATTTAAGGACAATGAAAAGAAAGTCGATGTCTTGTGTTGACGTTCTCCACAAAAAGAGAACTTAAGCCGCATTTTCACGTTGCAGTCTTTCTGTGAAGGCAAAGAAATGTACAAAAAAGCGTGATGCGCGAACAAAGTTGTTTTTGCCAATGTAAGCCTATTAGTATTGCTTTTTGCCTTTCTCGTTGCCGTTAATGTCGTCGTAGTCGTTTCTTAAGCTCCTTTTTGTTCATGAACGTGTTTAAAAAGGACGTTGACAAGACGACTTTTTTCTTTGAAAGAAATTCACGTCCTTTACAAAACCCGTGAAATTAGGCCCTTAGTCAATGTACAAGAAACCATGATGTGCGTGCTAAATTGTTGATTTGCTAATCTCAAGGCCCTGTCCACGTAATGCGTTTTCAAAAGTATGCGTTTTTGTTGTCATCGACAACGCGTCGATTGATTTGCGCCCACACTAACATTTTGATGCGTTTTCGACTCTCCCTATGAAGAAGTTCGTAAACGACAGAGTTGCACTTTGAGAAGTAACTTTTCAGCCATATGCGCATCCTACAATCACACGCCTGCCATATTTCGTCTGTCTCTGAAAGCGTATTCTAATCATTATTCTTCCAGGACCCCAAAGAGGACTCTCTTAAATTAAAATCGCCTTCACAGATCTCAGGAGAAGAGGGTGGCAATAAATACACGGTGACTCAGACTAGAAGAATCATCATAAATTCAGGAGGACAAGTTAGTTCCACTACTAACGAGGAAATATCTGACTTTCTTATCAGCTTCTATATATACTAGATTCGCGCTTTAATTACCGCCCTTAAGAAGAAATAACATTAATGATACATTAATCTATTCAGAGTAACATACTAAGGCCTAAAGAATCAAGTTAGACGTAGAACAGGCCTATTAAAAACCTTGGTTAACTTCGTTAACCAAGTTAGATCCCTTTGATATTTAATTCAGCATTGTGAAAAGAATTCACAGAAACATGTGCCTCTGCTTGTGACTGGAATAAAAAGCAG
>JAKSDK010001699.1 GCA_022360095.1 Phycisphaerales bacterium | reverse complement strand
TGAACAACGGGAGTTCTTTGAATCAACGATTAGACCTGTCTTGGTGGACCATTGTTATCGTTGCCACTCCGTGGATGCGGAGAAGCTCCGAGGCGGCTTGTTGCTGGATAGTCGTTGGGGTTGGCAGCGCGGCGGTGATTCCGGCCAGGTGATCGTGGCGGGTGCCCCCGAAAAGAGCCGTTTGATCAAGAGCGTGGAGCATCATCCCGATTTTGAGGCCATGCCGCCCAAATCGAAACTGCCCGCGGCGAAGATCAAGGCACTCACCGAGTGGATAAAGATAGGAGCGCCGGATCCGCGGGAGAAGCGCAAACCGCATCAGGAAGCCAATGCCTTCGACCTGGAGTCGCGCAAAGACTGGTGGTCCCTCCAGCCCATCGCGAATGTCGAGCCTCCACCGGTGGAGAACGAAACGTGGCCAAGCAATGAATACGATCATTTCGTGTTGGCAATGCTGGAATCCAAAAACTGGAGCCCGGCCCAACCGGCAGACAGGCGCACATGGATTCGCCGAGTGACCTATGATCTGATCGGCTTGCCGCCGACGAAATCGGAGATCGCGAACTTTCTAAACGACAACTCTGAGACGGCTTATCGTGAAGTGGTTGATCGGTTGCTGAAGTCCCCACGCTTCGGCGAACACTGGGCGCGCAAGTGGATGGACCTGGTTCGCTACGCGGAGACCAAAGCCTTCGAGCAGGACTACTCGATGCCCCACGCCTACAGGTACCGGGACTACCTGATCAAGGCGTTCAATGACGATGTGCCATTTGACCAGTTCGTTCTGGAATCGTTGGCGGGCGATTTGCTGAACTCGCCTCGGCTGGATCGCGAAACCGGGGAAAACGAATCTCTGAAAGGACCTGGATTTGTCTATCTGGGCGGCGGTCATCACGCGCCCCCGGATATGCACGAGGACGAGGCGCGCGTGTTTGACGGAGCGATCGATGTCATCGGGAAGGCATTTCTCGGTACCACGATCGCATGTGCCCGGTGTCACGATCACAAGTTCGACGCGGTGACCACGGCGGATTACTACTCGCTCTACGGGATTTTGGCGAGTTCGCCATTTGCGGTCCAGAACGCGGTGAATCCGTCGCTACTGGACGAACGGATCGAGGCTCTAGAGCAGGCGCGCGGCGAAGTTCGCGAGGCGATTGCCGACGTGCTCGTCAAGAATCTGGCGACCATTCATGACGATTTGGCGACCTTGGAAAGGGGCGAGCCGGCGGAAAGCTCGACGGCGAAACGTTGGGAGGAGGTTCTCAAGAAAAAGCTGAAACCGGGGTCGCCTCAGTGGATCCTTCGGCCGTTGAGCAAAGCCGTCCTTGGCCGTTTTTTCACCGCGGAACGGGAAAACGCGGTTTCCCGGCTCCTTCAATGTCAACGAGTTGAAATTGCCGACGCTTCCGTGTGCCGCACGCAGATCGCTGAAGATCG
>JAKSDK010001170.1 GCA_022360095.1 Phycisphaerales bacterium | reverse complement strand
TGATATAGAGGAAGACAATGAAGTTTGTATGTTCAAATAATATAGATCAGTTAATCTAGTCAATTTAATGCTGATTGTTAATTAGTGCTTTATTTTTAACTCTTCTAGATTGTCATATTAATTGCCACAAGCATTGCAAAGTAGAGGTAGTCAAAAACTGTCAGAAACCAGCTCCTCAGTCCCATGGTAAAAATTTATTGTTTTATTACTTTAAATTTTATCCTCTTTTGTTTGAGACTCATGGCCACACATTGACATACCTCAAATTTACTCAAAAAGCAATTTGAAAAAAGGATGAATTGAAATGCAACATATACTTAAATATTGACTAAATAGATAAAGAAAAATATTACGCGTCTTTCAAGAAAAATTGATCATTGAAATAATAAACTAAAAAATGTTAAACCACGAGGTCCCGTTAGGGTTTCCTGTTGGTGCGTCGTTTCCTGGGAATCCTGTGGTAAATGTCTCATTTTTTCGATGACGTTGTAAAACCTAAGGGTACCTTAGCAGGCACAACGGCCGCTATCAACAATCAATCTGCGTTTTTCCCACTTATCTGCGACTTCTAAAGTAATAATTGTAATAATGATAATGATGATAATGATGATGATGATGATGATGATGATGGTGATAATTGTAATTAAGATAATGGTAATGATAATAATCATAATCATAATAGTAACAATGATAATAAATAAATAAATATTAAACCAGGAGCCTCCACTCACAGCAACTTTTTCTAGGGAGGCGCTGGTATTAAAAGTGATGACACTTTCTGAAATAGAACAGTGTATTTTTAAAACGAATGCCTAAAATTCATGACTGTATTTAATAAGTTTAAGAAATCTAAAAATCTAAAACAGTTAAATTCATAACATCAGTACAGTTTGAAGCAATCTAAACTTAAAAAATCTGTGACAGACAATTGGCTTTTACCGCTTATTATTTTGTATGGAAGAGGTTATTTATTTGCACCAAAAAACAACCTTTTCCAAGGAACCCAGTCGCGGCAGGTAATAAGATAATGGTCTGATCTACGGTACCAAATGGTTTCGGCAAGTGCACGAAAAAGGCTTCGGTCCCTTAATTCCCCACAACTTAGAATCAGTTATGCGTGATACATGTAAAACGATCTCCGTAGCCGAGAGAAAGATTTGGACGAAAGTCAAAATGTTCAGGAGGGGAGGGGGGGG
>JAKSDK010000840.1 GCA_022360095.1 Phycisphaerales bacterium | reverse complement strand
TGAGAGACTGGTGCAAGTTTTCAGCACGCAACAACACATCGTCGATTGACAATCGGCGAGAAACACCGACTTGGTTATATTTTTATTAATCAGTTGACTAATTCATCAACTTTAAGGCCTCTTCGATATGGAGCTTGCTGCACAACCCATCTGCATGAACGCATACTTCTTGCGTGGTCAGTTCATGCTTCATTTACAAACTGGGAATGTTAACAGGTCAGCGATTTCAAGCGGAGCTTTTGCCGTCTTTCCTCTGGAAATTAACTGAATTCAGAGCTGAAACACCCCCCCATGCCTTTGGAATTCCAAACTGCGTTACCTCCCCACGTCTTCGGAATTCCAGTCCAAGAACCCCCCCCCCCTCTCCCTTGGAATTCCAAGATGCCGCCCGTGGTATGGTATGGATATTTTCTGGAATCACCCATTCTCGTTGGGTGCCCCTGGAAGAAGTAGCTCTTATAAATTAATAAAGGATACAACGGTTGGTAGTTGATGATTTTTTTTTAAAACAACCACAATTATTTCCTTTTACTGTCTTTACACTTTTTGTATCAAGGGCACAATAAAAGATTGTTGTTGTTGTTGTTGTTATTGGCCATGGAACAACAAAAGTGGCCATTGTAGAGAGGTGGCCGTAAACTGTAAGTGGAGGTTCAAATGCAAGTCTTAAACAATTTTTCAATTATTCATACACCTATAAGTTTTTGTAAAAATGTAGTTCTGCATGAAAATTTGAAGAACGGATCACTCTCGCCCCTGTGAAACATAATAAGCTAAACAATTGCCTTCTTTTAAAACTCTTACACTCACCAGTAATCCCGTAACTAGTTGTTGTTATTGCATTGGGATACAGAAGATGTTTAAAAGTTTCAAAACAAAAACTTCTAACTGACTTGTACCTGTAGTGGCTTATTATGCATTTTCGCTCATGACATGTATGAAATAAAGTATGGTTGATTGCAGCTCCAAAAAACTCTCCTTGTTAGTTTAAAGTAACGCTTTGCTAAGAATTGAATCCTTGCTATTTTACCTACCCTGAAAAATCTTTTTTTTTTCTACACCTTTTTAGTTCTAGGACTCTCTTGTGTTCGCACTGTGACTAAAATATCAAATAAAAAATGGTGGTTAAAATATTGAAACGAGTCCTTTCAGTTAATCGAACTATGTACTAACCTGTTTGATGGCAAAATAGGAAAAAAGATATAAAAAACCCAACCAGCAACATGGTTGCTTCCTTGAAATCCTTAACAGCAGCTCAGACAATTAGGATCCTTATCCAGACTCACAATTAATGGCAGATGGCCGATGGAACTTGACGGAGGCACGAACAGGAAGCAAAGACACACTACTGAATATGTCATGCCATACTAACATATAGTCTCCATTGCCTCATTATGCATAGCCTCTGTGAAAGGAATCGGGCCCAGTGACGCATTGCCGCATTCCAAGAGCGTAACGTAATCGAAACGTAATCTCTTTAAAAAAAAATTTGCGTCGCAAAATTTCGCCTATACCGCAGGACCCTTGCATGACTTTTTTTTAATTTCTCATTATTTTGTAAACCACACAATAGTAATGTGAAATCTTTCTTCTTCTATGTGTACTGAGTACAGTTAATCGATCGGCTAACAAAAGCGCGCGTGACAAAGGTTCCTAAGTCATGACAAAGAGGTGTTTCCTCTTACGTTATTCAACACACCCCCAAGATTATTAGCTTTAACAAAATCCAAAAATGATACTCCTCGATAGCTAAGTCCAATTAGATTCGCTTCCTTTCCGAATGTTTTAACAAAAAAAAACACATACACCTGATTGACTACCTAAAGTTAAACATATTCCCCTATTTTTCTGAGTAATTATTGTTTATAGCTTGCATCATAAATTACTCCTTGAGGTTGTTGTTGTTGTTTTATTTGTTTGTTTGTGTGACTGTGTGTGTGAGAGTGTTTTGTTTT
>JAKSDK010000771.1 GCA_022360095.1 Phycisphaerales bacterium | reverse complement strand
TTAATTTCATGCGGCGTTTCATTTTTTTCTGTCATGATAAAAAACTCAAAACAGATTTTCTCTTATTAAATAAGACAGAAGGCCTTGAAGTCTTTTCGTCAGTCACTTAAAGATCGTCCAACAAATTTATAGTAACGTTAACGAAAAAAAAAAAAATTACCAACCTCCATATACATGTTTCATTCGTAAGTGATATCGGACCAAAAAAATTTAATCAAATGTCGTGAAATGTAATGTACATCACCGCATGTTAACTAACCTCAATTATTAAGAAGTCTATTTACTTTGTGGAATAAAGCATCTTTTAATCAACGGACTGCATGGAAGATTCTGGCAACTCCTTTTTGCGGGCTATATGTTTAGGATAAGTTCATTCGATGAAAAATTCAAAGAACGTGCACTGAAAATTGTGAAATTTATTTCTTTTTAAGGCATTACATTTCAAGGATAATTTTTAGAAATATATTTGGACAGGAAAATTAGTTGGGGCTATATGCTATTTGTCTACCTTGGCTACAAATGGTAATCATGGTTTAGCGTATTCATTTCTCTGCCTACAGATGTAGTTCGATCGATCAGATCTTTCACAGCTCCAATCAGATAATGATATATGACATATACTCAAGCAGCTGATAGAAATCGGTAGCTGTTGAGAACTGCCAATTGCTTATCAATTGCCTGGAACTGCAATTTTGTTTTTAATAGCAGAAAGTTCTCAATCAATTTCATGAGGGCCTCTTTTATTCAACAAATAAATTATTAATTGAAAACACCTAAATTTGCTTATATGAACACCAGCAATCTTTTCACACCATTTTATTGCAATCTATACTTTGCAGTGGCGATATTGGTTTTGGTTATGATGACTATGTTACGGTTATGGCTCTAAATCATCTTCTACGTTACTTCTTGCTTTTGTCTACTATTCACCTTTCAAACAGTTCTTGCTCATCAGGAATATGCGAGAGAATGTCTTTTTTGCGAAATGTTGGCAACAAACAAAACTCTTTTCTCCATGGCTATGTAATTGAGACTATGAGCTTAACCACCTTGGACGAATGTTTTCACAT
>JAKSDK010000080.1 GCA_022360095.1 Phycisphaerales bacterium | reverse complement strand
TTGATAGAGCAACAATATTTGATAAAAATCTTATTGCAGTTCATATGAAAAAAACAGAAGTGTATTTTAACAAACCCGTATATGTTGGTCAAGCAATACTTGATCTATCAAAAACATTAATGTTTGATTTTCATTATAACTACATTAAAAAGAAATATGGAAATAAAGCTGAATTATTGTTTACAGATACAGACTCGTTAATGTACCACATTTACACAGATGATTTTTATAAAGATATAACACATGATATACTAACCAAGTTTGACACGTCTGATTATCCTACTGATCATGAATCTGGTATACCAACAGGAGTTAACAAAAAAGTAGTAGGAATGTTTAAAGATGAAGTAGCAGGAAAACAAATTACACACTTTGTTGGTTTGCGTCCCAAGCTTTATAGTTTTAAAATCGAAAACTGCAGAAGGGTTTTGGGGGGTAGCATTCCCCCCATAAGAAAATGCAAAGGAATAAAGAAAAGTGTTGTAAAAAAGAAATTAGATTTTGATGACTATGTCCAATGTTTATTTTCAGGTGAAAAGCAAATGAGATCTATGAAAATTATAAGAAGTGAAAATCATGATATATATTCAAAAGAAGTTAACAAAGTAGCACTAAGTAATGAAGATGATAAAAGATTACTAACAGGAAAGGTAAAAACGTTAGCTTTAAGATAATAAGTTATAAATAATAAATGACTTATACAGAAGATCAAATAAAGCAATATCTTGAAATATTGCGTAATTATAATATTAAAGAGAGGGAGGGGGTCATTGGGGGAACCTTCGGTTCCCTATATCTAAATGTAGTAATTGTGGAAATAGTACATCTTTTACTATTGATTCTGGATACAAAGTCTGTGATTCCTGTGGGACAACTAATGGTCATGTATTAGGCTTTTACGATGTTAAAGATTACGATAGATTATATTTTAGAAAAAAGAGTATTTATCAGAGAAGTTATCACTATGAGAAAAAGGTAAATCAAATTTCTAAAAGAATAAACTTAAGTGATGAGGAAAGATATGAACTATACAGTAAGCTAATG
>JAKSDK010000169.1 GCA_022360095.1 Phycisphaerales bacterium | reverse complement strand
GAAGGCAGTGAAGAAAGTCATTTACTTGCCTGGTGTGTGCTCTAGCAGACAGTGTTCATTGAGAATGTTTTCTCCACTCAGCTGAATATCTTGATGACTTTTTGCTGCTGCTTGGCCAACCCTGTAAAAAAAATAAGGAAAAACTCTTGAAACAATTGTTTATATGATCCAGTCAGCCACAACGGAATCAGTTTCTACCGTTGATCCTCTCCACAACGGCCATCTTGGAAACAGAAGAAAGTGGCCGTTGCAAAGAGGTTTAAACAAGAGTTAAAGTATGTACTGTCAGCCAAAAAACTGGCCGTTGATGAGAGATGGCCATATGCATTGGTGGAGGTTCGACTGTATATTACTAGTAACTAAGCCTGTCAGTATAATTCAATTTTAAATTACGGTAAGTCTGTCTTTTGTGGTGGATACGTTTGTTATGTAGTAAGCTCCTTTTTTCTACTCTGCACGTAAATTACCTTGTAATTCCATCCTTTATATAGTACAGAAGGCATTCAGACATCAAAGGATCTTCATTTAAGTTTACCAAATGGGGTCTCTGTCAGAAAAGAAAACGAACCCATTTGTTTAATGTTTTCTTTGATTTCTTTGTAATTCTCACTTCCTTTACATCGATCTCCTAAACACCCCTGCCCTTGCCAAAGCACTTTAATGACCCCCCCCCCCCCCCCCCCCCCCAAATATATATCCTCGTTAGTGTTCCCTGATGAAATAGGTTTGATATCTTCATCATAACTGTACGGGAGTATTTTGAGCATGGATTGAAGCACTAAGTAAGAACGTCAGCACAGGATATACCAAAATCAGCGATATCCTCGTGACATAGTCACTTAGGTACAGGTTGGATTGTATAATTATGCATAAAAGTAGCAGTTACAATAATAATTTCTTACCCTTTTAGGCTGAAATAGCCCCACTGTGTGACCGTCTACACCAATGGCCACGCCCATTTCGGCTAACATCGCCTCCCTACAGAATTGAGCATTGCACGATTTTTTTATAAAAAACATATTTAAATGAAGAAATAAACAACATTAACTTGGGTGGAACTCCTGTTTAAAAGGGGCGGAGAAACTCGTTGTACCTTGTAGGGGTGTAAAGCGTGTCAACACGAACAGCAAATATTATATTCCTCACTGTAGAATCAGCCATGCTTCTTTTCGTTGTCAAACATTTTTACCCCTTAAGGTATTACTTAGGAATGCACTTGAAGCATAAAAAAAGCAGTCATACTGTGTTGGTGGACTAGACCAACTACACGTGTTATCGATTGCAATATTCGTCATTAACGGAAAAAGAGGTCACTAACGAAGGGGTTGCCCGTTTTAGAATGGCATCGTTAAGGAGTCAAGTTAGCCTGCGAGCAAGCTCTCCATTTATGGCGAGCGAAGCGAGCCGCGAGGGG
>JAKSDK010001826.1 GCA_022360095.1 Phycisphaerales bacterium | reverse complement strand
TTAAAAGTACCCAGCAGATCACAACAATTGATCCTGAAAGAAAACTATCATTATTTAGAACTTCATTGTAAAACACAATTGAATTAACTTCACAAAGAATATATATATCTTGATGAGAAATTTCTTGGATATACATTTTGAAAATATGTCATTCACAAAATGCAGGCAAGGTCAACATAACTTTAAAAACTAAACATGAGAACCATACCTTTTAGTAAGTCACATATTTGTGCAGGTTGTAACATTCGTGAGCTGAATAACAAAGTTATGTTGACCTTGTCTGTATTTTGTGAATGACATATTTTCAAAATGTATATCCACGAAATTTCTCATCAAGATATATATATTCTTTGTAAACTTAATTCAATTGTGTTTTACAATGAAGTCCTAAATAATGATAGTTTTCTTTCAGGATCAATTGTTGTGATCTGCTGGGTACTTTTAACTTATGTGGATGTTTCTGTTCTCTACCACATTGTGAGAGGACAATCCGTCATCAAACTCTATGTCATTTACAACATGCTAGAGGTACAAGTTAGAAAATCTTGTGCAATTGTCCTCAGAAAGTAAAGAGTTTTTAAATGACCCCATTGGAATCTCATTTCTTTGAAATACCAAACACTAAATCTTTTCTAGACTAAACAGCCTCTGAGGACCAGCAATAGCTTTAGCCATAACATGTGACCACCTCAAACAAGAAAAATTGTAATTATTGTGAGAGGAAGCATTGCAGTGGCAAGACGTGAAGCCAGAGATACAGATTAATATTTGCTGATTATAATTTATTCTTGTACCCTTAAACACCTTTATATACCTACAGTGTATGTGGTATTCTCCTTACCCTATTCTATAACTCAGCCTATGAAGTCTCTGCCCTTCTATATACTTCAACTAAGCCTGAAAAACAACCCCTATCAGGTGAGATATCCCTCAACGGCCACTACAGTGAGTACAGTGGCATTCCGCCTTACAACCACCCTGTTTATGCGACCACCTCCTTATTATGACCATATTCTTTCAACCCAAGCTTAAAAATAACAGAGTCATTTTATTATTTTGAAGACCCCATTAATGAGACCACCTCGTTATTACGACCAGGATTTTATGGCCCAACAGAGGTCACATTAACTGGGTTCCACTGTATTCCTGTATCCCCACTCCCTCCTCCCCCCAAAACTCTTTCTCCTTTCTTCCTTGTCTTTTTTCTCTGTTTTAACTTTAATAATTATTTGATATTTTACAACTAAACTTTTACTGTCTTGTAGATAGCAGACA
>JAKSDK010000097.1 GCA_022360095.1 Phycisphaerales bacterium | reverse complement strand
CGGTCCGACCAGTTTCTAAAAATCGTGGGTTCATATCCGTTAGAAGCTGATTAGGTTATACTCGTGATGTACAAAACGAGGGAGCTTAAGCAGCCACGACGTCCGACGACGGCGAAAACGTTACTTAAAAATTTCCGCCTCCTACGTTTGTCAAATGTTTGCGTAACTTTCCAGGAGTAAAAAAGTTTCCATGGTTTAATGTCCTTAGTTTTCTACATAATAGCCAATATAAACACAATTAATAGAAAATAAAAGCCTCAAAGCAATATTACCTCCCGGTAAGCTTAAGCTTGGCATTCTTTCCTGAAGAAGGAAGGTAATTGAACTTGTTAAAGTGTGGCAATTTTCATTAGGCCTACGTCTATGGGAAATAAAACGCACGCTTTTTGAAAATCATAATTTTTCGCGACACTGCCACAAAAATTAATTTAATTAATTTATAACGTGTTCTGATAACAATTTGGTACAAGAGAATAGGTAGCAACTAAAACTGGCACGTACTGAGCCAGCCTGGGATCAGGGTAAAACTGTTTAGTATATACTAAAACAGAGGATAGTGTTTTTCGCGCGCTGTGATTGGCTACTCAATCAGTGAATATCCTGCACTATTCACTGATTCACCTCCAGTTCCTCCAAGCGACTACCACTACCCACCTTCACTTCAGTGAATAATTGTTATTTATTGAAAAGAAGAGATGGGAAAAGATGAGAAAGGATGACAGAAATGTAACTAAAGGTGGTATTGAAGGGACTACTATGAGAGCTTCTTGGAGGTCTGAGAGCGTGAATCTTTCGTTATAACACGGTTTAGAGATATGTAAGAAAAATATTTAAGGTTTGAGCAGAAGGTGCGTGGAAAAAACGCCTCCCTTAATTCGAAGAACTCGCTCGGGCTCCCTGGGCAACCACAAATTTCAAAGTGTGGTGAGGTAGCATTCTCACGACAATTCATTTGGTTCTGAGTTACCTCAGAAAAATCCTAAGTAATTACGGATGACCAATCACAAGCGCAGAAATTCAAATAAACCAATCAGCTTTCGATACAAATACCTGTAGCCGTCAAAAAGCGCGGGAAGTGAGCGATCACCAATCACAACACGCGCAGAAATTCAAATGAACCAATCACTGCTTTCGAAACAATTACCTGTAGCCGTCAAAAAGCGCGGGTAAATGAGCGTGAGTCAGTTACAATCTGTTTAAGATTTAATCCTGATTCGTTGAGGAAGATGTGCGCGATTTTTTCAGCCAATCTTAAAGTGTGGCAATGCAAAAACAAAGGCAACATCGTGCTCTTACCAAGCTGCTGGTACATGGAGCTAAGAGTGCGCGCTGGAAGTACTTGGATGGGATTGACATCCCGCGTGACCTGAACTGGAACATCAAGCGTCTGAAGGTGAGATCTCACTAACTCATCCTCAGCAAGAAGGGATACTGGAAGGATCATAAATAAATATATCATCAGTGAAAAGGTACAGGTATAAACAAGTGCTAATTCCAAACAAGGGTCGCTTTTCTTTCTTTTGCTGCTGTTGTTGCGGAGGTAGTTCTTGTTCCCCAGTAGCACGAACGTCTTTTCCAGTTATATCCAGGATTTCTAATAGTCTAAGGCCGCGTCTATATGGAGAAACCCTGTCCCTGGTAGAAGAGTCGCCCTAGTCAAGTAAATAAGTTGAATCCT
>JAKSDK010000030.1 GCA_022360095.1 Phycisphaerales bacterium | reverse complement strand
TGGTTGGCACGCTTTTTTTAAGAAACCTGCATGTTCTTTTCACTTTAGAGTTCCACCATTCCGCAATAGTTTCGTAATCCCACCGGGCGGTTTTTCAGACAATCACGGCCACGAAGTAATTCAGCATGGACCGCTTATATTTGGCCGAGAAAATAATGGGATAGAAGCAGTATCAGCAGCGGCATAATTTTCAGTGAATGCATGATGTACAGACAGTCATGTAACTGGATGAAAAATAAAACATTAATGGAATGTCGTAAGAATTATCACCTGTCCTCAGGCTCATCACTCTTCTGTTGGGAAACCATCTGGAACGTGTTAAGTCAACTAATGAGTTTTACTATAGTAAAGTTTTTTTACATCCTTTTTACCACGGTTAAAGCCTTTTTAATACCAACGTCAAATCCCAAGTGTGACCACAGCCATTGTCAGAGATGAGGAAACCACGGAGAAATAAGATTGGAAATCATCAGAGTAGAAAAATTTGGCAGGCTGTTTGAGTCGGCGTAATGCGTATATGCTTTAATACCATAGACCACAGTAAGCCGCTAAAAGCAAGCAGGACATAATAATTATGTTCTGCTTGCTTCTCAGTAAGCGAAGCAAGGTAAAGATATTGCGCTTTAGTAACTGTCCGTCTGCCGACTTCCGGGCTACCTCTCGCGATCTCTCGCAAAATACTCGTCTCACTGTTGTTAAAAAGAAAATCTATAAGGAGGTCTTGAAACTGACTGCAATAAATTAAACAATTTTATTAAAAAATAGTATTCAGTATGCTGTTCTCAGTTCTCTTCACTATCAATTGCCTAATTTCATACCGCGCGGGAGCATGGCACTACCAGATTTTCCCGAACTTTTTAAAAAGTCCAGTTTCAAAATGGCGAATAGTCAGAGGATAGTCAGAGTAAAAGGTAGATGTACGTGACATTCTTGATTGAATTACTATAGGTGATTACCCAAAATTGTAAACATGCTCGTAGACCCAATAAGTTCCAAAAAGAGGCAGCTCAACAAGTGAGCTCTTGTAAGCCATTTCCATTTGACATTTTCAGATCAATGAATTTATAAATGTCTTGAGTAGTGTCTAAATTACTAGAATTGCAATGTAACTGGAAGGTACAGAATCAAACGCAGGGGCCTCAAAAAGAAACTACATTCTATATACAATTTATCCCACCAACAAAAATGACTTGTGTATTGTAACATTGCTCAATGGATGAGGTCTGGTCACAGGAACTGT
>JAKSDK010001349.1 GCA_022360095.1 Phycisphaerales bacterium | reverse complement strand
GATCAAAAAATGCTTTCAAAGGAAAGGTACCCTAAACCTCAAAAGTAATTTCCCTTTTTTGCGAGAAATAACGGAAATGGACGCGTGCAGCAACAAAGAAAATAGGACATGTCTGCATGTAGGTTAAGTCTGTGATGGGGTTCCAGTTGTGACCTCTTTTATCCTATGATAGGGCCATTTGCGCCCAACATGTGCTCATTCATTAGGTAGTTTTTGTATATGCGAGAACAAAACAGACGTTGTAATATTTTAATTACTGAAATCAAAACAGCCTTTTCACTTACGATCTACCTGGGGTGTACATTGAATTCGTACGTCTGATGTTCCAAGGCCCCAGCAGAACGTTCTCACCTAAATTTTTTCTTCCCCTGGTACAGTTTCAGCTGCCCGCAGTTAGCAGATTAGCTAGTCGAGGCGAGCAGGGTTACAGTCCTATGTTATATATATATGTACAAATAGCTCACAAGCAAGGCTAGAGAAAAAGAGTAAAAAATGTTAAATCAATCAATGAAAATAGATTCAATTCCATTAAGTTTACAATCATGTATATTGCAAATATAAGAAGCCGAGTTTTCGAGGAAATTTTTGTTATTAAGTCGGGTAAATCAACATAATCATTTTCTTAACAAATGTGGACCCACAAGTAAAGTGTCCTCACTACAGTAGTGTCCGTATTATTCTTGTATGTGTGCCGTTGTTTACACTGAATGGGTATCTTTCATAGAATAGTATATAAGGGGCTGTTTACATGGAGGGAGGGAGATCCTAGAAGGAGGAACAACTTTTCGTAGGGTTTACGTGCGAATATTTCGGTCCGTGTGATGCCCAAGTAGACAAGGTTGGAGAAGGAATTAAAAATGGCGGGCGACAAAACCGAAAATGCAATTTGGGCATTCCAGTTCTTTTTACTTGTGTTAATAAGTATCTTTCAGCAGAATTATCACAATAATCGTCTCGTGTTAACGCTCAACGAAATGGTCGCCCTTTATTGCCATGATTAACCACTAAAAGACTCGCCGCCATTTCTGTCTGGTTTGTCAGGCAGTTTACTTGGTGCTAGGATCTTCCTACCTCTCAGCTTGGAAGATCCTAGTACTAAGAAGATCCTAGCGCTAGGGAAAAATACTACCCTTTGCATGTAAACCATATGGTGCTAGGATGATCTGCGCTTCTAGGATCTTCCTGGTGCGAGGAACTTCCTCCCTTCATGCATGTCAACAGCCCCTTACTCGAAAATCTTGCTGTTATTTTAAATACTATAGCTGGGCATTTCTTTCCAACTTATACATGGAAACTCATACTTTGCCTGCCTGGTTATC
>JAKSDK010001809.1 GCA_022360095.1 Phycisphaerales bacterium | reverse complement strand
GGCTACTGTCAGAAACTGTGCACATTTCTTATGAATAAAACTAAAAACTGCCTACCTTAATCTGTAACTTAATGTCGCGGCTTCTACGCACCATATTTGAGTAATTGCGAATGACTAAGGCCAATTTGTTGTAAAGTTCGTTCTTGGGAAACCAGTAATTCAAAGCAAAGAACAGGCAGAGTCCAGCTATAGAAGCCCCAAAGAAAAGGGCTGGAAAAAGCGAGAAAGCAGAAGGTTAGGGCGCTGGTGATGTAGAGGAACTGTGTCACCGGGGTTTTGTCAATTTGATGTAGTTACGCGTTAAACATTACCGCCTAAGCCAGAGAGAATATTACTTCTTAATCACGAAATCATAGCTTCAAGATATAACAGAATTACAAAAAAAGAAGGTAAACATTGAAAAACTGGCCAAAGCAGAAGTTTATACAAATCCCATTTAGTGGCCATGCAGTGGATGACATGAAACCAACTTTCTTTCGCTCGTAATTCTCACGTGTTCAATGAATGAACAGCTCCCTAGCCCTAAAATCCCTTAAGAAAGTACATTTCTTTTCTTTTTCAAATTTTTTGTGGGGAACGCTTACTTGCAAATTTTTACCAGAGCATACTTTGGTGATTCCGCACTTAAAAACCCGCGCACTCTTCGGGCTTGTGGGTGTTTAATTTCATGCAAGCCCTGTCGCACGAACTTTGAATTGTGCAATTCAAGGCTTGAATTGTGCCTCGTCCGATTACTACCTCTACATGCTAAGCCTTTTATGACCAGAAGGTTGTCAGAAAGTTAAAAGATCCTATCAGAACCTTTCAATATTGCAATTTACGGCTTTTCATAGTGCTAACAGAGAGCTCTACCTAGCAAGTCAACTAACTACCGTTAGGGCGCGTGACACCTATTTTGGACAGCTGCAGCTTCATAGAGACAAAAGTCTCATTACATGTTGTTACATCTCACTGAACCACGAAACTACAATTGCCTGAACAAAACCTTACGAACAGATGCTACTTTTACGCGATAGAGCAATTTTTGTTCATAAGCTCGAGAAAAATTTTGAGCTCGACTTGTGGGCAAGTTTAGAAAGTATTCGTTAAATATGTTTGTTTTATCAGCCGTTAGTTAAACATGGTTAAAAAGGCCAAGAAAACCCGAAAATGGAATAAAAAACAT
>JAKSDK010000505.1 GCA_022360095.1 Phycisphaerales bacterium | reverse complement strand
GACCTAGGCAAAGCGCGCGCAGCGCGCTGAAAGTAGTAGGTCGAAGACGTAGGCAGCGAGGGTCGGCGGAGCCTACAGGTTGGAAAACCCGAAGAGTGAAGCACCCCACAGTTTTCCCACGACTGTAGGTCACTCGCTTCGCCCATTCGAGTAAAAAAGTTAGAAGGTCGTGGAAAAAAAACCGCCCTCGAAGATGACTGTAGGAATTGAAATCCGACTCGGCCTCTATAGCAATAAGCACAATTCTCTTTTATTCAAAGCTTTGTGAGGGTGCATATTATTCGAGTTCAAAATTGACAAACATAAAATATGAGCGCACAAATGAATGCTCAAATAGTTAAACTGGTGTTAAATACGACTTCAAAATTAGTAATACACGATAAAAAACTGCTAATACCGCCACTAGCTGCACTGGAATTTATTTCAGGACAAAAACCGAAACGTACTTATTCTAAGAAGTCAATTTCCAACTTTCAATTACGACAAAAACAATGTATTGGTTGTAAGGTAACATTACGAGGTAAAAAAATGTACAACTTTTTGGAAAAATGTCGAACAGCTGTATTACCAAATATTCGTGATTTTCCTGGATTAAATGATCGTGCACTGAACGGTCAAGCACGTCGAAATCTGAATTTTGGAATAGATCATTTATTCATATTTCCGGAGCTAGTCAATCATTTCGAATTTTTTGACCAGATCAAGGGTCTAAATGTTTCCATAGTAACGTCGTCCGGCATGAAATACTAACGCACTAAGCGATTCAAATAGCTATTCAAATAATTTCTGGGGAGTCGGAACACTCTGTTGGACCGCATACACACATGAGCACAGTTTTCGATAATTTTGCCGAGTAATCCCCGCGGTTTTTGTAAGCCCAAGTATTACTCACTACCGGACTCGAACCGGTAACCCAAAGGGAATAGCTTTTGAGGCTATCGTGGTTACCCATTTCACCAAGTGAGCCGACACTACAGTCGCTAACCACTCGTCCGAGTGGCGCTATTATCTTTGCGAAGCAAAGATCACGAAAAGTGACGCAACCACTTGGCCCTCATGGTGAGACTCATCGACTGGATCTTTGCTTGGCAAAGATGACTCGCCGGTTCGCAGTGTGTAGTCGGATCTGCTCTTTGTCGATAAAAGTTACACCAAGTTCCCTACGCGCTTCGCTATAAATGGGCGGCCCTACAGCCTTTAGTCGGAGTATATAAAACTGAATGCACTGGGCTGAGCCTCTGAGCACTCGTTATACCTGGGCCTCCCTGCCTCCCTGCCTCCCTGCCTCCCTGCCTCCCT
>JAKSDK010001553.1 GCA_022360095.1 Phycisphaerales bacterium | reverse complement strand
TGCTGCAGCGCATCGGCGAGATGAGCAAACCAATCATCGTGTCGACCGGCATGTCTAACGAGACAGAAATCCTCGAAACCGTTACGGAGTTGCGCCGCGCTGGCAGTCAATTTGCCCTTTTGCATTGCAATTCCACCTATCCCACGCCATTCAAAGACGTTCACTTGCGCTATTTGGATCGCCTGTCCCGTGTGACGGGTGCCATTGTCGGCTATTCCGGACACGAGCGCGGCTATGCGGTGCCCATCGCTGCAGTCGCACGCGGCGCAAAAATTGTCGAGAAACACATTACTTTGGACCGCAACATGGTGGGCAATGATCACAAGGTAAGCCTCGAGCCCAATCAGTTCACCGAAATGGTCGCGGCCATTCGAAACGTGGAAGAGGCGCTGGGCGGGGCGACGCCGCGCGAACCCTCTGTAGGCGAACAGATGAACCGGGAGGTCCTCGCAAAAAGCCTTGTTGCTGCCGAGGACATAGAGGCCGGCCAGATGATCGACCAGTCGATGATTGCGGTGCAGAGCCCTGGAACGGGCCTTCAGCCGAACCGCATTCGTGAATTGGTGGGCCGGTCGGCCAATCGGGATATTGCGAAGGGGGATTTCTTTTTTGCAACCGATCTTCTCACCAACGTGTCAAAAGCGCGAAATTACAAATTCAACCGCCCCTGGGGTGTGCCCGTTCGATATCATGATTGGAAAGCGATTCATCAGGGATTGAGCATGGACTTCGTAGAATTCCATTTCTCTTACAAAGACCTGGAAGCGGATCCTGACAAGTTCTTCGATGCGGAAATACCGACGGGTTTGGTCGTGCACAGTCCCGATTTATTCGAAGATGACCATATTCTGAATCTGGCTGCAGATGACCGTCAGTATAGAGAAGTTTCGATTGCACATTTGCAGCGGACTATCGAAGTCACGCGCCGGCTCAAAAAGTGGTTTCCCAACGTATCGAATGTCCCGTTGATTGCCAGCCTTGGCGGTATGTCGCGGGATGAGCCGGTCGCCGTCGAGCGGCTGCCCGAACTCTACGATCGCGTTTCCGATTCCCTGTCGCAAGTGGACACAGAGGGCGTGGAAATTCTGCCGCAAACTCTGCCGCCGTTTCCCTGGTATTTGGGGGGCCAGCTTTATTGCAATTTGTTTGTGGAACCCGAAGACACGGCGGAGTTTTCCCGGTCGAGCGGCCTGAAGATCTGTTTCGACGTGTCCCACTCCAAACTGGCGGCCAACCACCGGGGGCGGCGTTTTGAAGATTATGTGGACATACTAGGTCCCGTGACCGGCCACCTTCATATTGTGGACGCGGCTGGCGTGGACAGCGAGGGGCTGCAGATCGGAGAAGGCGAAATCGACTTTGAAGCGTTGGGACGCCGGCTCGCCGAGCTTTGCCCGAATGTCCCGTTCATTCCAGAAATCTGGCAAGGCCACAAAAATGGCGGGGATGGGTTTTGGCTTGCATTGGATCGGCTGGAAGGTCTCCTTTAGGACAAGTCCATGGCGCGTGTCTTGTTGACTGGCGTAACGGGGCAGGACGGGTCTTATCTGGCGGAATCTTTGTTGGCAAAGAACTGCGACATCCATTGCATCGTGCGGCCCAATCCAACGACCACGGATCAAGCATTGCCAGACCATCTGCAGGCTTTGTTTTCGAACGCAAATGTTCACCGGTATGACGTCGACCTGTCAGACAGTGACGCGGTTTTCGGCGTATGCCGGAAAGTCGAGCCGGACCTTGTCTACCATCTGGGTGGGCCGACGCGAGTGGACAGTAATGTCGGCGGCAATGCCGGCGTGTTCAGAACGATCTTTGGCAGTACGAAGGCATTGTTAGAGGCCATAAAAGACCGCGGGCGCGTGCGGCTATTTTTCGCCGGAACGTCCGAGATTTTTGGAACACCCAGTGAGTCTCCTCAAGACGAGCAAACGGCACGGCAGCCAAGATCCATGTATGGCTTTGCAAAACTTGCAGCGACCGACTTGGTGGAGCGCCATCGGGTAAAATTCGGTAGCTTCGCTTGTACCGGCATTCTCTATAACCACGAATCTCCGCGGCGGGAGCCCTATTTTCTGTCCCGCAAAGTTACCCGTGGACTGGCGCGGGTGTCGCTCGGTCTCCAAAGCAATATCG
>JAKSDK010001765.1 GCA_022360095.1 Phycisphaerales bacterium | reverse complement strand
TGAAAGCGTGACTGGATGGCAAAAGTTGTTTTTCTCATACAAAGGCTTCTAAGACTTTCAGCGGTTACAATCACTTCTTTTGAGATACACAGCTGAAAATTCTCAGGTTACTCAATTTTATAATGCTCTTTCAGCTTGTGCTGACAAAATTTTTCAATAGTGAACTGTTTACGTGTTTACTGAAAGTTGATCACGTGATCAAGTCATGCAAAGAGCCTATTGGGACTTGAACGGTTAGGGCAGTTACAGTAGTGTGTAAACATGCCAGACTTAAAACTTACATCTTCACTCCATAAAGTTCACTAGGAAGGTTTTTCTGCATTTCCTCTCTGATCACCATTAATGATGATTTTGAAAACAACTCTTTAAGCCTACTGTCTGACCTGGATACAAAAAAGGCATAGCTGCTATTAAAATGAACCATTTGTTGGTGAAAATAAGACATAATTCCAACTTCAGTTTCAGTTAAATTATTTTGCCATTAATACATTTTTTTCCATACATCGCGTATGTACAAAACAGAATTAGGTATTTCTTGTGAGGAAGCTCAATTTTAAACCGTGGGGGTCTTATCACCATGAGCTCTTTTCCTAACTTTGGACTATAAATAAAATAAGTTCAAGTGTGGCATAATCAGTTCAGTCAAAATAAACCCCCTCTTCTGAGTACTTTTTTGTCTTTTACTTAGCCTGTGTGAAAGACACCTTATGAGCCAAGAGAGGCAATTGGGGCATTATGCTTTGTGCTTGTCTTGTGCTTCATGCAATGCCCTGTTCACCTAACTTGCTCATAAAGCACCTGCAATGCAACCTACCATTTACTATGATTTTTAAAATAATTCTTGTCGTTTTTCACAAAATTTAATTTTGGACACTTACTTAACATAACTTAACACACAAAAGTTACCTTGTGACACTACTGTCCTCTGAGTCCAGATCTACTCCACTCTTTGTGATGTTTTCTTTGACACATATCAATCCACCAGGCGACAGCCCTGATTGGCAACGCATGAAAAAGTCTACAAAGTCGCCTGTTCAGCAAAGAACAATTACATAAATAAGTGGACTATAATAATTGTCCAGGTGAGTGCAGTCCTCAATAGGAATGTTGTTGACAGTAGCTGAGGTTCTGACAACTTGTGCAGTAGTCATCTTCAGAGTCAAAGTGCTTTGTATCAGGTCAGTTGATAGTACAGGTATTTAACTCTGGTTGTTGATCTGATTGGTTCATGAAGTTCTGATGTTTTTGGTCATCTGACAGTTAAGCCGTGAATTGATTGGTTTATTTCAATCTGACTTGTGTCACAGTTACAACAGTTGTTTTATTATAAGTCAAATTGTTGGTTTTATAGTCATTCTATCATTGTCAGTTTTGCTTGGGTTTGTAAAAACAGGAAGTCACTTGCAAGGTGCCAGTAACTGCTGACTTTGATTACTTACCGGCATAGTAAGTTACTAAGTAAGAAGACAAGGAACACAGTCACTATTCTCACAAACTCAGTAACAAAATTGTTGAATCATTCCAGGCCATTTCCCTTGTAGTGTTTCCCTATAGTGTTGCTTGTTGAGTAGAAAAATTCTTTAATTTCTATGCAAGTCGAGGGAATTGAGACAGAATCCCCTGGGGGAGGGGGTTCATCGCTATTATATAAACCACCTGATAAACTGAATGAAGCATTTATACACTACATTGTGAGAGAGTATGGTTTTTCAATTCTTTTGGTCTAAAATTGTGTATAGATTTTACCTGTGTGACAGAAATGGGGTATGGTTTCTAGTGCAATCTGGGGTCTGGGACGCATACAAGGGTACAGGAGTGCAGAAAAACACCTCATGCTCATTTAATACATCTCACTGAATAACAAGATATATATGGTGCTGAAATGGCAAACAAAAATGCAAACTTCTTACAGGTCAGCACTAAATACCACAGGATCCCCAACAACGACACAATGCCCAAGATTGGAAATTGCATTCTCCTATGTTGAATGCAGTGAGAG
>JAKSDK010000926.1 GCA_022360095.1 Phycisphaerales bacterium | reverse complement strand
TTGATTGTTTGTTATTATTTTTTTCTTGTTAGGTACTACCTTGATGGAAGAACTTGTACTATGAAAGATTTTTACAATCCAGATGTATTGGATAAATTGCTGTATGAGCTGGAGGAAGCCAACGACATCTTGGATAAACTAGATCCAGGTACACCCCGGTGGCTGGGAGAGACTAGCAGTGCTTATGGAGGAGGGGCTCCTGGATTGTCTGACAGATATGGTGCAGGATTCTTGTAAGTTTACTTTCAACAATATTATTTTCAATGGAAGTAACATTTTTTCTTTTTAACATCAAGTTTGGAAAATTCTATTTTTAGAATCAGGCAATATTAGCACATGCCTTAGGATAGTATATGGCTCTTAAGGTGCTTATAAGTCTATAAATCTAGTGTGGTGAAAGGGTGTCAGTATTATTTTTAATATATACCTCACCTAATTTACCAGGGTGGCACACCTGTGTTGAGTCCAAGTGGTCAGAGGGGAGACTAGGAGAATTCCTTCCCCCTGGCCTGCAGCTGCTGTACTTCTCCTTCTTTCTTTAACTACAAATCAAAATTAATCTTAGCCGGACCTGTGAATGTTTGTTGTGGTGTCATCTCCAGTTACATGAACACCAAGAACCCCAAGTGACTATACATGCTGCAGTTAGACCTACTGATGTGTGGTCAGTTTCTACTCCATAACTACATGTTATTGCATAGACTTAGATTTACATGCACTCTCCTGTTCCCTCTGTCACTTCACGTGAGTGGAACATGAGGAGAAAAAGAAAATCAAAGTGCCATCACTGGTTTGCTTTTAGAACTTAGAAACGAGGCGTTGGCTTGTAATAATACGCACCCTTCAACAAAATGCATTTAAGCCATACAATATTAAAATCTTGTTAGCCTATAGATGGCTTCTCCTTGCTGTAGAATGAAACTCTAAAGTCTCCTTGGCAGTCATCAGTTTATTTCATCACACAATGTCCTCCCGGTCCCTTCCTGCTGAAGGGGACAACTCCCTTTTGAAAGGAGCAGCGATTCCCATCTTCTTGTTAAGGAGAGTAAGTCACAGATTTTGGTCTACTGGCACCAGCATTTTGACCCATCAGCTATTGCTAAGAGTTGAGTTGTCTGTGCAAAAAAAGTCAAAAGAAGTAGAAGCTTTAATTAGCGTTTTCAAGGTCTGGACACAAGGGAAAAATAAAGGAAAAAAAACTGCTTCTTGGGGTGAGGTAATATTTATTGTTTTATATAATGGCAAAGAAAAGTTAGATAAGAACTGAAAGCAGTAAAAAGTTAAAAAAAATGTTAGCGGTACCTAAAGGAGGTACCCCTTGGTCGGCGAATATCATTTTTCAGCGCATTGTCACTATGAGCAAGGGTTATATGTTTCTGTAGCCTGTTCCAGGCTCTTAGATAGTGGGGAAGACTTGACAGTGAAAGGCGCGCGAAAAAGGGGCG
>JAKSDK010001875.1 GCA_022360095.1 Phycisphaerales bacterium | reverse complement strand
GCCATTCTACGAAATGTCTTGACTTGTCTCTATGGAAACATGACATCAGAATACTTTGATCTAGACCCACCAGCTCAGCAGAACTATTTTATTTAAACCAACATGAATGAGAGATCTAATCTGATAAGAGTTGTACTGAAACAGACATTCAGTAAATGCTTAGATGACTTAGTCTAACAAAACAAAATCAGCTCTTCGGACCACTCCCACATTTTGACATTTCAGTTTGGTTTCAGTGAGCTATTTTACACCAGCACTGGGATAATCCGTCATGAGTCTGTGATTGTTACAGAACAATCTCTGATATATACGTTGTGGTTTAAATTTATCTTTGGTTAAAAATTTTCAAAAACATGTGGACTGTTACTTCCCTTTGTTCCAGCCTGCCCTGCCCTGTTATTTCCCTTTGTTCTGCCTGCCCTCTCCAGATTACGAGCAATGAATAAATGATGATGATAAATAAATGACAAAGGGAAATCAAAATCAAACTGTTTGCAAAATTTTAAACCAAAGACAAATTTAAACCACAACATGTACATTTACACTGTTACCACAGGGTGATTTTGTTTGTAAACTTAATAAAACATATTTTAACATTACTCTGATATGGTTCGTGGTCCAACTGTTACAATCCAGTGAAGCAGGGAGGGGAAGATTTGATGCGTGCAAAATTAAATGACAATTCTCTGGGATAGATGAAAGTAACACAATGCGAATCCCTTCGATTTAAACATGTGCATAGAAACATCAACATCAGGCCAACCCTAAATGACATTAAAAGTAAAATAAGTTGGTCAAAGCTTAGTTTATAACCTGAACAACTGTGAGCAACAGGTTCTTACATGATCATGAGCACAAATTTAGGCTCTTTAGGTTCTTGAATAGGGTCTTATTTTCTAAAGGAAAAAAAGCATTGTAGCTAAGAGCTTTTAGTGGTATTCGACTCATTGCTGTATACCATTTCAATTGTAGTTGGAGTAATAATGCACCTACTTACGTTATATGTCTCCAAAGAGGATCCTCAGTATGTTTAAAACAATATTAAAGTATATTTATACCTGGATTTTTGAAAACTGGGTT
>JAKSDK010000347.1 GCA_022360095.1 Phycisphaerales bacterium | reverse complement strand
ATGGGTTTGAAATAAATAAGCCCCTGGGGGGCTTAATAAAGGATTTACGGTACAGGTAAATTAACTACCACCTGGTTTTTGCTTACCTAATCTGTGGGCAATAAACTCATCATGCAGTACTGACGTATTGTTCTCAATCTGCACCCAATCGATAGCTAATAAAGGCAAAATGTTAATGTAAGCTTATTAACTATACCAAGGTTGTCAAAATAGTCTACAGGGCTGTCACTAAAGGGCCAGGAGACAGGGATTTCCCCTGGCTACTATTAGCACGACCACCCCCCCCCCCCGCCACCCCCTACTGGCTAATTTCATAGGGAATAAAAGGAAAATAGAGCAAACAAAACTTTTTAGTCATTTAGTTTCCAATGTACTAACTGCATAAAATACCGGGAAACTCGAAATCTTAGTGACAGCCACGCTCTACAAGACTGCAAGAAGTTTGGTGTATTCATCCACTGTAAAAGTTTGGGAGGGGTCTGATCAACTGCTTTTTTCATACAACCTGGAGTGGAAAAGGTGGTGGAGTAATGACCTTATAGGTCATGCAAAAAGAACTGTGCATATTTAACATTGTCAGTGAATAAATCAAGACGTTGTTTTATGTGAGATAGAAAGGTACACACAGGTCTTTGCATTCCATAAACTGAGATTTTTCTGCTGAATCAGAAGCGGGGAATTCTACTGCTACATTGCCACAGCAAAATTTTTATATTGCATGTGTAGCACCTGTTTCGTGGCTTTGAGAACAAAGTATTTTACTTTCATAGTGCAATATTTCACCTCATGGCTTAAAGAACGAGGTAAAACCCCACCTTATGACCACCCTGTTTATACCATCACCTCGTTATTACAACCATATAGAGCGTACTCACTCACGTGGCATTCACCTATGCTAATTTATATGAACAAAAGAAAGTTTTTACATAAGGGAAGAGTTCAATTCCCGCAAAGTTGTCTTTGTACAACAACATAGCTGCCGTTTCATTGTTTTGGAACACCAACACGGCCACTGTGACATCAAGTGAGTATACTCTATTTGACCCAAACGTAAAATCACTGAGTCATTTTATTAATTTGAAGACCCTGTTATTAAAAAAATGTGACCACCTCGTT
>JAKSDK010001217.1 GCA_022360095.1 Phycisphaerales bacterium | reverse complement strand
AGGCCTTCAGCGATAGAAAAACGCCATCCTGGGCACTTACGCTTTCCAGCAAATCCGAACGGTTGATAAGCCATGCTTGGAATCTGCTTGATGTTTTCTGGACTGAAACGATCAGGATCAAACCTGAAAAAGACACGTGAGACACGTCATCAGCGCACCAAGACACCATAAAAAAGATGTCTCTCCCTGTTATTACCAATAATAACTTAGAGTAATTTGGTAATATTTGCTATTCATAAAAGGGGAGACAGTAGTAGATGTTAGACTTGGAAAACAGAGCTGAGTAATGTTAGTTTGTTAGTTTTTTATTTGTTTCAATAGAGTCTACAACTAGTACAATGTTTTTCCAGGGAAAGTAGACAAAGTAACATAAGCAAAAGCGCGTTTATAGCGCCATGAGCAACTAAAGAGAGCACTTCTCCTCGCGCGAGGACATTTTGACGTGCATCTCTTAAAGGAACATAAGGTTCTTCTCGTAGTTTTCACTGAAGAGGCTGCCTCGTTCACAGTGAAAGCTAGATGTTATGGAAATATCAGGTGTTCGCTTAATACAGGTTGCATAGTACAACAAAGAAATACGAGCTACAATTACCTTTTAGGTTCTGGCCATATATTTGGGTCTTGAAGGACAACTCCAAACGGAAGAAGGATGGGAGTCTGAAAATAAAATATAAACTTCTTAGGTGTTCATTACTGTAATTAGCAATTATTGAATGAGGCCGATTAGGATATAAAGAATTATGCAGATTGAGGTTGGTGTTATCCACCAAGGTCGAAGGCGATGTTAAGTTCATGTCGATAGTGCATTTTTACCGGGAAGGTTAGGAGATAAAGGGCTGTTCAGATAGCAGATGTCATCCGTTGAGTTGTCTTCTTGCTGTTCTTGCTATGTTTTTAGACAATGGTTGTCTTTACACTAGGCTGTTAAGTAAGACTTAAGAGCTGCTAAGTTTTACTTAACCAAAAATGCGTGTGTGAAGGCCTACTTTAAAATCTCAAGTAACTTTACTTTGCATCTCATTAAAACCGACTTAGCGAACTTGCGGTTTCCAAGCTTTGAGAAAGGCGAAGCATAAAATTACGTTGCGTGGGAAAACCTGAAGGAAAAAGATAGGTT
>JAKSDK010000806.1 GCA_022360095.1 Phycisphaerales bacterium | reverse complement strand
TGCTACTTAAGTTGGGGCTGCCATTTTACATGGTCATCTAAGCCCTCCAAACTTCTAGCTGTTTGCAAAGCAAAGGCAGTACCTTCATTGCTTGGTTATTTTGAGTCCCTGGGTATTGGTACAGCTTGGGGATCAAACCAGCAACCTCCTGTTTGGCAGTTGACTAAGATAGTTCTACCTTGGGTATTACATTGAACTTAAATGCAATGTTACACACCATAATCTCTGTTACAAGCCCCCTCCCCTATTTTAAGCCCTATTCATTATGAAGCCCCCATTTTGAACAGTCAGCAGACTGTACCATATCTACAATAAGCTGCCCTCAAACTGAGAGAATGGTAATAATATATTATACAAAATGTAACATAACAATGTGGAAATAGAAATTAATCTCATTTTTAGTGAGTTGTTATACTTGTTGGATTTATTACAAACGTTTCTCACTGTCTTCCAATAAATCTTGTCAAGATTTTCAACCAGTGACCAAATGCTCTGAAAGTGCTGCACAAGTATTTTTGAATATAGTTTCTATGAACTCTTGACGTCATCACTAGTGTTCTTTCTAAGTGATGGCTGAAAGTACATGTATCTCTAGAAAGGCAAAATATTTCCTCATGAAGACTTAAAATTGTGTTTATGCAATTAGTCAGTGGGGAATTTAACTGCTAGGAAATTTTGATTCTGGCTTTCATTCTCATCGTAGTTGGGGAAATCATAATGCATAATTCTCCTTTCAATTTCCCCTATGTATGTTTGAATACATAGGGAGACTTTGATGAACTGTATTTATTCGATTAAGTGCCCGACCTCAAATTAGCACCTACCTTGAATAAGCATCCATGCTGTTGGGAGGAAAATTTGACAAGTGTCCAGCCTCTAACCAGTGCCTTCTCCCTCCCACAATCCTGCCCCCCACAACAACAACATCAACAACAAAAACTATGAAGTGGACAAGAAAAGTTGGTTGTTATTTCTTTACTGCCCTACCTGCTTCTTGTCATGTGACCCATTTGCAGACATTATGCTGTGAAACATCTATGAGGCAATACCAGAGAGTTCACTTAATGATCTTACTGACAATGAGATAGAAATTGACTAAGTACTGTGCAGTGCTCTTAAGAAATTTCCCCGAAGACTGAGTTGTTAGTATTTTAATTTTTTTAAAAAAACTCTCAATGAACAGTGAAAATTCTGCTCTGGCATATCTTTTTGTTTTGTTTTTATTCACTGCTTTGCTGGAAAATTAACATACTACTTGCTCAGAATAATGAACATTTAATTAATAAGGACCCACTCTCAAGGCCCAAAAGTTTAATAAGTGCCCAGGGCACCTAATAAAATAAATATGGTAAGATCAGGAGACACTGGGCATTTAAATGATTTAATTATTGATAGCATGTTATACAAGAACAGAAATATCAACCCATGTATGGTTGATGTTATTGTGCTTTTCAATAAAACGCAAGTTCTGGAGTACAAAAGCCAACTAATTTTTTTGTTCTTAGCTGCTGTCAATCATCTTAGCAAACCTTGTGACCTTGTGACCAACCTTGTGATTGGTGAATTTCAACCCATTTTGTGTTTCTGTGTTTCATGGCCCATTGCTTGTGATCATAATAATGATTGACAGCAGGAAAAAATTGTAAGCTGGCTATCAAATGTCAGAGTTTGTGTGTTATTGAAAAGTGCAGTAATGGAAAACTTTGCTTTCATTTTGCTTCCCATTAAGAAGTGTAAACTTATGGAAAACTTTGCTTTCATTTTGCTTCCCATTAAGAAGTGTTAACTTATTCTTACATCTGCATGGTGATGCAGGGCTGTCACCATGATTTTAAGGAGCCATCTAAATACCTCAAGTATAGTAGGCAGGGAATCAAACTGCTAGGGATCTCTTTTCTATTTTCCTTCTATTATCCTATGAAAATAGCTGAGGGAAACCCCTTGCTCCCGGCCCTTAATGACAGCTCTGGTAATGTATAACACTTCATTTAGAAATAAGTGTCAACAGCACTTCTTGATCTAACATTCTGCCAAGAACAGGTTTATCTCTAGTGTGTGTAATACCTATCCATAAGTCAAAGAAAAAATATTTTTGAAGATTCTTTTCACTCCAAACAGCACCCAAAATTCAAGAAGTGTTCTACATTTCATGTATAACAAGCTGAAAAAAAACACCATGCAAGAGAACTGCTAAACAGGTTAAATTGCCATAACTGTAGGAAGGTAGACTACTTGAAAATTAATAAAATGTTTCCATTCTGACTTCCTGTTCACAGGGAAAAAGCCAAGGCTAGTAATCCAACTTTCAAAGCTTACCCAGGAGCAGGTAAAGAAGTTACAAAGAAAAAACCTGTCTACCAAGGAGAAAAATGCAGAAAGCAAGCAGAAAACGGAAAGTGA
>JAKSDK010001292.1 GCA_022360095.1 Phycisphaerales bacterium | reverse complement strand
GTCTTCCATGATCACAAAAACAATAGTAATATTATTGTGAATATTTGACGAAATGGCCCCAAACAGCATGACCTTGCAGCAATTAGTTTAGATCTTATTAACCGCAGTAAACTCCTGTGGTAATATAATTCTAAGTGAGTGTGTAAAAAAGGTCTTGGTGGCGGTCTTTTCAATCATTGTGCTACCAGTTGTACATAGGAATCCAATAAAAACTTACTTGGAACATACTGCTTGTTAACTGTTGCTTTGTTTGTTTACCTGTTTTTTTGTTGGGTGTCATTACCTTCTATTATCCGCAGTGGGTCCTAGGGGCTGTTCATTTATTACCTTGGGTTGGTTGGCCATTTTATGGGGGGAGATAATTTTCAAAAACACGACTGGTTTTGGGGGGTCATTTTCAGGTGTGAAAGCATTAACTGGGGGGTCATTTTTACAAATTTAATGAAAGTAGTAAAAAAGCAGTAACAATTAAGCGTAAATTGATTGAATGTAAAAGCTGTGAATAGTAATGCCAATCTTATAAACATGACTAGATAAATTATGTGGTGAACTTCGGCACATTTTGCCGGTAGAATACCGTAAAATTCCGAAAATAAGCCCCTCCAATTATAAGCCCCCCAAAGCGATAACGCAAAAAACCCTCCATTAAGTCGCCCCTCCAAATATAAGCCCCCCGGGGGCTTGTACTTGGAAAAGTGCCCTTCTATACAAAGTAAAACAAAGCAAAAACGGTAAATTTACATCCAGCTATAAGCTAACCCAATCGGTTTTGAAATGCAACTTTCCCTCCGTAGATAAGCCCCCCGAATATAAGCCCCGGGGCTTATTTTCGGAATTTTAGGGTATTTTTAACTTCCACAGCAATCTGGTGGAAGTCACGTTATCTTACTGGAATCTAGACTGTAAGTAAGTAAGTAAGTAAGTAAGTAATTTTATTTAACCACATATCGCATATGAGCGATAGCTCGTTTAAATGCAAGTGTGCCATAAAAATTACAACGTGATAATTTACATAATCTACATGTACAAGTGATAAATAAAAATAAGAAATAGAAAAGTTAAATCAACTAAAAAAT
>JAKSDK010001524.1 GCA_022360095.1 Phycisphaerales bacterium | reverse complement strand
CTGGTGGATTACTTGCCTGGACTTTTGCCCACTGGACAAGTGGCTTTAACAGTAACTTGCTCAGCAAGAAAAACTACTCATCCCAGAGAAACAGACGGGACTGTTTTTGAGCCCTGGGTGATGCTTGGATGGAGAATGAAAGGCAAAAATTTGATAACTGAGTTGATCAATTGTACTGGCCATCAGAAAGAGATTCAAAAGCTCATGTCCCTCTTGCAGATGATAGTACACAGCTACAAGTTATCTGCCTCTCTGAGGGCTGGAAAAGACACTCAAAAATATTGTCTGTGTACGCTATGTGGTATTAGAGTATATGAAACTGTTTAAAGATTAACACTTCAAAAGACAAAGTGCAAACCTCAGAAAATTATTCACTACAGTTAGATTGTGACAACAAAAATGCCAAACTAATATGTTCTTTACACCAAGGTGTTGTGGTTATAATCAATTAATTGATCTGTACTGATTAGTTATTTTAATCTTGATAGGCCAAGGTAAACCTTTAAAACTTCTCATTCTTTCCCACATTTCAGTGATTAAGTAACCTATAGCCCACTGTAGCCTGCAGCCTTACCTCAGTATTAGAGATTGGATAACAACAGCCATAGCAAAAACACAAGAATTTTCACGGATGATTTACGAAAATTGAACCACTGACACAAGAGAAAAGGTGACCTGGAACGATGTGTTACTCAGAAGGAATTTGCAATAGAAACTAAGGAAATCCATTCAATTATTGATGTTTTCAAAGAGTGGACCTTAAAAGAGAATTCAACAACAACAGCCCTTTTGATTCATTATTTTAGGTGCGCAGAGTTTGATAATATTTTACAGGGGATTAAGAAAAGGGCTTAAGTGGAGAGGGGTGTGTATACATAGCTTATCAAATTGGTTTTTTAATTTTCTTTTTTAGTTTTATAATGTTTTTTTTACATGACCCCAGAGAATGCAGAGCTTTAATTTTGTATTGTGCTAAAATAAAGGCTGTTTGTCTGTCTATCTGTCAAAATGAAAAACCCTACATCAAATGTTTTAAGTGCAAAAATTATACACAAGAAAAAACACACTGCTAGGGTGTGATCTTTATACATGTCGGTGTCAAAAGTGCACCATAACAGGGCTGACAAACTTTTACAAGGTTTCCTTGGCTGATGGCTTGTCCCCAGGTGGCAAGGAACAAAGAAGTGTGAAAATTTTATCCAAGAGAAGAGCACAGTGGTATTGTTAAAGATTTTAGTCCCAAACTTCCACTATAGGCAACGTCTTACTAAGGTATGCCAAGGTGGCGAGAGAAAAGGAAAACCGCAGTAAAGGGCTTGGCTATATTATAACTAACCGCACCTAAAAATTCACTGCGTTCAAGAAGAGTAACACAGCCGGGTGATTGCGAAGAAGGCTTCTTTTCCTAAAGCTGTGGTTGGACGATCTCATTTTCTGAGAGAATTTCAACTGGAGTATAACAGAAACACGTGTGAACGGTCGACACGTGTTGAAAGTCTTT
>JAKSDK010001327.1 GCA_022360095.1 Phycisphaerales bacterium | reverse complement strand
GACCCGCGCTCTTATTCTTTATATTGCGATTTGAATATTTGATTTCGGGCTCAAAACTTACCGGTGCTTTCGAGAAACGGGCCCCAGGACCTGAAAATTTCCAGATCGCTACTTACAGGAGGCAAAATTAACATTTTGGGGGGAGAAGAATGTGTTTCTCTATATTAAAGCAAGAGTTATCCATTACTCTTAGACTGGACTTGAAAAGAGGAGAGAGCGATTAACTATTGACATTCCTTAGTCAACCTGGACACGTGCACGAAAAAAAAATTAGGAGGCACCTGATTAGGTTTCACACAAGAGCCCCTTGTGCAGCGGTACTCTCCTGAAGCACACGATCTAATGGGTGGCAGAGCACAACCCGGCAATGAGACGTCATCAACTGCCATATCCGCCGCTGATATAAACTTGGAGCCAACAAACTCAAGACTAAAGCCTAGAAAAAGAAATCCAAAGACATCATGTTAAAATGCTGTTTAGTTGTTAAATCTAATCCTTGCAATGTAAAGGGACTGTGCCACGGTGGGTCTTAGGTACCTTGTGTGCATATTTGCCAATTACTTACCATGGAAAATTATGATAGCAAATTAATTATTTGTTAATGATCAAATCACACTGTCATGACGAACAAAAATCACAAATTTAAATGAAGATATGATCGTTGCAGTGGTAATTGCAATTTAAGCAATTTCAAATTAATCCGGAAAAAATTTCGGGACTTAACGGGATTCAGGAAAGGGATTGTCAATAACACAAAAAAAACGCCATCCAGCATTTGGTGACAAAGTTCAAAACGATTTCTTTTAAGCAGATAGCAATCACCTTTGTCAATTCCAACGTTTACATTTACAAAAGCCAGTCGTCATCTAGCTCGATTTTGAGCTATTCAAGCAGCTGCCGCTGCAAACACGGGACAATGATTTACAGCCAAAAGACTTACCGGCATCCAAAGCACCCAAACCAACTTCGGCCAATTTCCACTTATTTCCCTGATTGCTGGACACTTCGTACAGAGTAGATGTTGCTCCCTTGTTTTTAAGTTTTAAGTAAAGAGATCCGGTAAATGCTGAGCTAGCAGTATACATGTGGTAGTAGAAGCGTACAACACATCCTGCCCCGGTCTTGGTCATGTTGGGGCTTCGCAGGATGGCATCATCAAACCAGGAACCAGCACCAGAGTGGACGTATGCATAATAACCT
>JAKSDK010001554.1 GCA_022360095.1 Phycisphaerales bacterium | reverse complement strand
TCAGGCGAAGCCTTATGCAAGGTCCGTATACACAATTATTATCTGTACTTTTTATAAACCTTTCTTTACTTGTAGAAATTACGGTAATACTTCTATTTGTAATTAAAGTTTAGCACAGTATTTCTTGTAATATCAATATTGGCAATCTCGAAGTCAAACTCTTTGTTTAAAATGTTTATCATAATATATCAGTAACCCACATATAACCACCTGCTTGATTTGCTTGGCTTAACAGGTTCTTATATTTTTGGGTATTAACGTGCCAATTTTTGCAAAACGTTTGTTCTTAAACTACAAGGTTCTTATTAGCGGGTGTTTAGTGTATTCCAGTAAGCTTGAGAAGGATATTTTACGTTGCAGTTATGTGCGCCATAATTTCTCTCGGATGATTGACAAAGCCTAAAAGCGTAGCTCTCGTTTAGTACTTCTCATACTGGCTGAAATTCACAATAACTGAAGACTGAATAAATAAATAAATAACCACGCACGGGAGTCTAATGCTCGGACGAAAGTCCATTCCCCGTATTTAGAAGTAAGGCGAAGAACCTGTTTTGACCTGACTCTAAATGGCCACTCTAAATGGTTTTAGAAAGCGATTATTTTTGGGGGCATTCTTCGTTTTACACCATGTCTGTAATTTGGCTGTAGTCTTAAGTTTGCCGCTTACCCCTGGTCTGCAGTCATTCGTTACACACACAGACCAGAGGGGAATGTCAAATCGAGGTGATTGTTTCCAAATGCAGGTTTTGGTTGAGTCTTAGTGCCTTTGTCGTTTCTAGAGTGACCAAATTCGATGACGACATGGTAGTTGCTTCAGAAGAATTTGAAGGAGGTTCGGCGGGGGCATTTTTTTAGCATAAGGGAAGTGCGGGTGGAATCAGAGAGTGCAGCACGTTAAAGCAATAAAATATTGTCAAATTTTGCGTCTTAAATCGAGTTTCAGAGGAAATTAGGATCAATCAATCAATCCGGCAATAACTTTATTAACGTGTCATCTTCTAGCACACCACAAGTGGTGCTGACTAATCGGAGACTCTTGGGGATATTTGCACCCCCGCCCCCTACGAGGGAAGAGGGTAATTGTTTGCACATTGCCAAACCCCTGACGCACGTAATTTAATTTATTCTTGGCCGAATTTAAATGGGGCCTTCTAAGAATCAGAGCCGCCTGGATGCTTCACTGCATACTATTAAAAGTGGTCACTATAAACTTTCACTTTCGCTGTAGATAGCTTTCTAGCTCCGTGCAACTGGTTTTCGCAGCTAGGAAAACTAAACTCAGGTGAGGCATATGCAAGTTTCTGTACCATGAAATTGTGCTGTGATGTAAGGTGTCTGAATGAACTGTAACACCTCTTCCACCAGGTAACCGCTTTTTGGTTAAAAATTTCTTTGCTAAGGCTGATGTTAGGAGTTTGAGAACATTACATAAGTACATAGCTATAGACTTGAAAAACTTTATAGACTTTCGAATGCCGTTTCTGACAACTGCAGGTCAAACGAAACGGGACCACATTTACAGTCTTCCAGTGCTGAAGTAGTTGGTATATTTACTCCTTGTTCCACTCGGATATACAAAGGTACGAAGTTCGTAGCGCGCTCAATTCATATAAACTCTAATATAAACAAAGTTACTTAGCCGCACGAAAAGATCTGAACCATCATCCCCCACATAGTACTCAGATTTCGCACGATCTGTAATTTTTCTGCATACGTTAGTATGGGCATGACGCTGCAAATAACTTGCTGTGCAATTCTTCGCACTAGACATCAGATCGCATCCACGAATTCTAGAGCCGCTACACAGTTCTAGCTTCTGCCCCACGGCACTTAGCCATCGCGTGAAACTCCCGTGAAAGGTCCCTATGAAACTTAGAGAACTGAAGGCTAACTTTGTCAAGCATGCACCCGTTTTATTGACTCCAAATCTAGCCACATAGTATTATGCTAATAATCACACCGATGGATATTTTTTTAACGCCTAGAATGTTCTTGTAAAAGGCGATAAAAAATAAACGAAGCAACGCGAAAGACGATATCATCAAATTATTTTTAGGTAATAAACACCCGGAATAAACACTGCCACTTTAATTCCTTGTCTACGAGCGCCTCCGAGAGACTAACCCTTCATTTTTACAGAATTTTAGTTTGTTAAATATAATAATAGCAACATGAATTGCACAACTAGTCAAGCATATGAAAGTCGAAGTAAGACAACATATCTTGATTCCACTGATCTTGCTATCTTATATTTTTTTGGTTTCTGATCGATGATAACACTGTGTTGTTAGGTCAAGTGT
>JAKSDK010000917.1 GCA_022360095.1 Phycisphaerales bacterium | reverse complement strand
GTTCCAGACGTGCTGTGTTAAAATCCTGATTGCAGGACGACACGATGAAGAGCGTGTCGATGTTCGCGGCAATGAGCTGCAGTTTTCGGTCCGAGCCGGGTGCGCGGCGTTTGAACAGGCTTTTGCGGTCCAGCAGCCGAAGAGGCCGGTTGGTTTTGGGGTCGAGCAGCAGCCAATCGCCGACCGTCGCGGTGGCCTCCGCATCGTTCGGGTCTGCGTTAAAGGGCAAGCAGTCGGTTTCAAGCATCGGCCCGATAAGGTGCAGGCGGTTGCGGTGAACTTCGACGACACGCGCGGGGAGGACGGTCAGGGTTTCATCGGTGGAGAGTTGCGAAGAAAAATGCGGTGTCCAGCCGAAGTCGGCCGGGTCGGAAATCTGAAATGTCATGGATCTCTCATCCTGATCCGCAAAAACGGCCAATGGCCACGGATGCGGCTTGAATACACAGGCTCTCAGCCGCCGCCGCCTATCGCGCGGGGCTGAGGTTGGTCAGGGTCGAGAGAACAAGGTCTATGCCAGTCTGTCGGAAGCCGCTTTTTCGCGGCACCGGGCGAGAGCTGACAGTTTCATCGAAAATCAGTTGTTGGCCCTGGCGGACCCATTGAGACTGATCTAGTTCCCGACCTCTGCAGGGGTCCGAACTACAATCATAAACAACTCCTTTCCGTCTGAGGTTGCCGGCGCACTATGGCGGAGTATCTGGCATTATTCAATGAGTATTCGTCTGTAAACCGATCGCCGCTTAGGGTATGGACTCATAAATGTGCTTGAAATGGGGGATCAAACGGCAAAAAGCTGGAAGGAAGGGTGTGATAACCGGGTTTTATGCCCGGTTGAGCAGCCTGACGCAGCAGATTGAAGCCGTTTGTCCGTCCTTTCGGATATGGCCGATTGGTCCGGCTACTGCGTTGCAAACCCTTGAAAACCCAATGGTTTCCTGCGGATTTGCGTCTTGTATCCGAACAAATCGTCCCATACCATTTTAAGTATATTTATGAGTCCATACCCTAACCTCGCAGCGGTTTAAACATGACAGTTGTTGCGTCATAGCGATCCTCGACAGGATCTTTTGCAAATCCCGGAATAACACCAACCCGCTGATATCCCAGTGAAAGATAGAGTGCTTCTGCGTTCTGGCTGGCAGTGTCAAGAGTCAGCAGCGATCGTCCGATTTCGTTGGCACCATCCTCCAGTGCGTTCATCAGTTTTCTTGCAATGCCCTGTCTTCTGAAATCAGGATGGACCAACAATTTGGAGACTTCTGCCCGGTGTGGCTGGTTCGGCGGTGTTCCGCAGTCCAGTTGAACCGTGCCGGCAACTGTCTTGCCTCGTTTTGCGACCCAGACGGTCCGGTGACCGGTCATCAGGGGAGGGCGGACCGTTTCCGTCCAGAAGGCCCGGCTTTCCTCCAGCGAGTGCGGCAGAATAAAACTGACGCTGGCCCCGTTTCTGACACAGGCATTGAGGATTTTTGCCAGCGAAGGCACGTGTT
>JAKSDK010000996.1 GCA_022360095.1 Phycisphaerales bacterium | reverse complement strand
TAGAAATTCACTTTATTTGAGTATCAATGTATTTAGCACTACATGTAACACTATGTTTAGCACTAATAATTAACAGTTGTAGTGTCCCCATTATTATTGAGAGCTTTTTTACGACTTCTACTGGTGATGGGACCACCACTTTACATGGTCGTCCGAGCCACTCTAGCTGTTTGCAGGGCAAAGGCAGCACCTTCATTTCTCAGTTATTTCAAGACCTGAGTATTGGTCCAGTGCCAGGAATTAAATCCATGACCTCCCACTCTGCAGTCAAGCACTACGCTGTACCGACTAAGCTAATCCTGCTGCAGTTAACATTCATGAAAGGATTTTCAATATTAGCAGTTGCACCTGTTTTCCCCTTGCTAGTCTGTAAACTCACACTAAAGTCAAACCCCAGTTAAAATGGGCAACTCATTATTATGGACAGTTTGTTTTGTCCCTTGGGAAAGAAAGCCCTGTTTTTCTAATTCCACCCCCTTAACCCTTTAAGTCCCAATAGTGACCAACATCAATTTTCTCCTAACAATATCCATACAATGTCAAGAGCTAAGTCTAAGAGAATTAATAAAATGATCACAAAGAGAAAAATCTTTGATCCTCTATCAAATTCTCTCAACTAATTGTTTAAGGAAATGTATGGAGATCAGTCTGGAGAATGTGTATGTGGATATTGGGGCTTATGGGGTTAGTACAAATTAATATGGACACTTTCGATGCCCCCCTTAGACTTTGTATTAACAGGCTTTGACTGTGTTTGTTTCAGATTACCTGTTTTAGGTTGTTTTTATAAACTCTACCTGACATATTTCATGTATTTTTATTAAAGGTTGCCACGGGTATTGCCAACCTAAGTGATCTGCGTTCCATTCATGGTGCATTAGTGACATATAAGAACATTCTCTTGCGGCTTTATGACAACCACTTTGACAGCAATCTCCATGTTATCGATCACCTACTTATGGAGGATTTTAGCCAGTTGGACAATTTGTACACGGAGCTTGATACTGCTGTAGGACAGCTTATCTCTGATTACAGTGTGATGGAGGGATATTCAAATACAGCTGATGAAGTCAAAGAGAAGCTTGGTCAGAATTCAAGAGAGGTTGAGGAACTAAGGGATCTATACAGGTTTGT
>JAKSDK010001940.1 GCA_022360095.1 Phycisphaerales bacterium | reverse complement strand
GTGACGTCTATCAAAACGTCCCTGAAAAATAGACTTCGCATCCTTTTAAACTTTTTGGCGATTATCTCAATTCGCCCTGTTACTTAAAAGAAGGGAATTTTGGTTGGAGCTGAAGAGAGAGAACCGCGCCCGAGTTCAGACTGAGATCGTAGAATTTATTTCCCTGCCGTTCCTGTTCTCAAGTGAACTTGAAATTTCGTTATTTCACGTCGTAGTTGTGCAGGGACAGCAAAGAAATGTACAAAAAAGCGTGATGCACGAGCAGAGTTGTTGTTTTGCTCATTAAACCTATTGGTTTTTTGACGTTCTCCTTGCTGTCGCCGTCGTAGTTTCGTAAGGTCCCTACTCTAGGAGAGAGTTGGCTGTGATGTTAAAGGCCCTATTTCTTATCAAACGACATGTGATGATGTCTCGATTTCTACCATACTTTCGGTGCGACTCCTAGTAAAGAACAAAGGTGTCGTCTTGTGATATTAGTCTAGTCTCCAAACGTTTCGTGCCTGGCCCTGCCCTTCATCAGTGGAGTTCGAGTCTAATTAAAGTAGGCAAGTGTGACAAAAAGAAAATTTCTATTACAAGCGAAATTGCACAGTGCACGGCAGCTTGATACTTTTGAATGAGCAATGTTCAAAGTGGAAAGGACCATTCATTCTCACTACAGCAATCGGTTTTCCTCCACTCACAGATTCAGCCACTGAATTATAGCGCAAACAGAGGTTTGAGATAAGCACCCATCCAAATTGGTACTTACCTTAAAGAAAAAAAGACGTTAACCTCCTCATACCTTAAATGCGTCTGTCTTTCTTCAGAGCCCCCAAAATGAGCTGAGGCTGGAGCAAAGGCTAGAGGGGGCCTCATTATTCCGCTCGGTCAAAGCGTTTCGAATCACGTGGTCCAAGCGCCAAAGCGAATTAATTGAGCGAGAGGGCCTGGGAAAACGCAGTACAGAGCGGGCCATCAGGGCCCAGTTGTTCGGAGGCCGATTAGCGCTTAATTGACCTAGGGTTAGATTTAGCCCAGGTTTCTTTTTCTTTTGCTCAAAGACATTTTCTTGGATAATTTTCTCTGTTATTGCTTGTAATGCGGCATTTTATCATTTACATAACTTGCGACGTATTAAGAAATACCTGTCGAGAGATTCTTTAATTACTTTGGTTCATGCTTTTATAACCAGCCGTCTTGACTATT
>JAKSDK010000456.1 GCA_022360095.1 Phycisphaerales bacterium | reverse complement strand
GTGAGCTAAATTAAAACGTAACTCTTTGATTTAATTAAATAAACACTTAATAGGGAGCGAACTCCCAACAAACTAAGTGTTCGTCAAAACAATTATAAGTAATAATAAGCTAAATTGCAACAAAACCCCTATATACTACGTTATTAACCATAATATACTTTCTATAATCCATATAAGTGCCAATACTCCACTAATCACAGCAGTAGCATATACTGAGAAAATAAAGCATGCTTTAAATACTTCCCGGCCACCACTCCAGGTCATGAATATTAACCATGCTAGCCAAAAAGCTATAATGATAGATATTGTTTCTATAGTTGCTGGAGTCATAATAATATCCTCCTTTTCCATAAACAATAATACAGCAAGTTCAGGTGATTGTCAAGTAATCGTCCCCTTATTGTTCCTATTAACCCCGAGATAATAATATATAGATATCGGGTAGTTACATAGTGATAATCCCCTAAACATCTGAAACCCTCCAAAGTGTGTAATAGGGACCCAAAGAGGTATTTACTTAGATCTACAGTTGGCATTCTTTATAGGGCCCCTCATATAGAGAGAGGCTTAGAGAGGAAACAATCATGTACTGCTGCCCCAACTGTGACGACGAGATCATCGTGGAAGACCCCGAGCATCTCGGCTTTTGCTCCCTCTCCTGCAAGCAGGAGCACGAGCAAAAGGAAGACTGAAGAGGACCCCTTCGGGGGTCCCTAGTCTCCCCACTTCGTGGTGAGAAGCCACGACCCAAAGGGTCGTATTCTCTTCGATCTACGAGGAGTATTATCATGGGTGTAAAGAACCTGTGGGACATCGCAGGGTTGGAGATCGTTTGCCTCCTCTGCGATAAGGTGATGAAGATCTTTCCCCCGGTTGGAATTTCCAACCGGGTGGATCGTGCCAAGTCCTGCTGCAAGGATTGCTTGCAGCAGGCACGTCTGAGGTAGAACCATGCGAGATCATAACGAGATCGTGTTCGACGACGAGACGGGTGATGTCGTCTCCATCGAGACGACGAATCACCCGATTCCCGTCCCCGCGGGGAAGGTCCCCGCGGAGGACAAGGAGGAGAAGCAGGACGGTGCGATCAGCACCGGTCTGCTGTAGGAGGAAGACCATGGGCTGGGAGATCCTGCTATGGACCCTCGCGGTCGAGGGTCTACTTGCTCTGTGGGGGATCCACCAGGGGTACCTGGTGGCTCCCCGGACCTTGCGGAGCAAGGAGAGGATTCGGATCGCGAGCTAAGCGCGCGTAGTCCCTGCGCTTTGCGCAGTAGAAGAGGAGGAGTCCAGTGATGGACGAGACCTATTTGGTCGGTACGGTCGGGGATCCCTACCCCGAACCGTCGGAGGAAGAGATCCTCCGATTCGAGGCGATGCTCGAAGAGCGTCGCTGAGAAGCTCCGCCGGAAGCCCCTCCCTTCGGGGAGGGGTATTCCCCAAACTCGATGATGCGCTGGGGATGACCCCTGGCGCCACACGGAGGACATCATGTCCAAGCTCGCTCTCGAGAACGCTCGCTTCCAGCCGTCGATCCACTTCCACGAGGGTGGATCGATCTTCCTCGGGTACCTGACCACGGACCTCGTGGTCCCCATGGGGGACACCGAGGAGCCCCTCGTGGTCTCGCTGCGCGACCTGCGCGTGCGCATCGGCGCCGGGCAGCAGGACCCCGTCGTGACCTTCCCGTCGCGGGAGTACCGCGACAACGAGGGGAAGGTCCGTCGGTCCGCTCACTACTGGGTGAGCGGGGCGACGAAGGAGCGCGTGATCGTGGAGGTGTTCAACCTCCCCGCCGTGAAGCGCGCGTACGAGAAGGCGTTTGCCATGCTCGACGCGCAGGAGAAGCCCGAGGACGCCTAGTCCTCGGTCTTCTTCAGAGGGGGACCTTCGGGTCCCCCTCTCCCTCCGAGGGATGGAAGCATGGGAATGCTTCCTGCCATCTTAAAGCTACCTGACCCCACTAGGGGACAGTGTAGCTTTCTTTTTCCACCCGGTGCCAAAAGAAGGACTAGACTGCCAATTAGATTCATTCGGGAGATTCCGGAGCCCCCTTCGCTACGCTTCGGGGTATTCTCTTGGACTCTTTCCCTTTTCTTTCTTTGCGGAGGCTTCAGCCATGCCCCTCTACTCTGCCTTGATTCGGATTCGATTGGACGAGCCGGACCAGGATAGTGCCAATCAGACCGCCCAGGAGATCGCCAATCAACTCAACGACCAGTCCATGACCACGTGTGCCGACGTGGTACTGGTAGGCCCCGAGCCCCAGGAGGCCGACACCATCCAGGATGTCGTCGCTGTCCATGCGGAGCACCCCCTCGGTGAGGCCTGGAG
>JAKSDK010001337.1 GCA_022360095.1 Phycisphaerales bacterium | reverse complement strand
GGGGGGGGGGGGGGGGGGGGGGGGGAGGGTAGAAAAAACATTGTGGATTGCAGTGACGCAGAATGTGAAGAATTTGGAAATAGTAATGTGACAACAATTCGCAGGGAATTAGCGAAAAATTAGAGCAAACCTGCTTTGCACCTGCTTTGTTACCATGAAATATAACAATTAAAGATGTTACAGTTAGTTCTACAGATAAGTTAGAAAACAAGCTAAAAATACTGGTTTTGTACTCTACCCAGAATAGTCAAATTGCGTGAGACAAATTGGGGGCTGCTTCGTTTTTTTTCGAATTTACTTTTCCGCCCTTGGTGCAGCTTTTGGGTCTAATAACACATGCTTTAAGTGTGAGAAAGTGGTGCAGCAACCGCAACAGTTTTAACCAATGTACGTCTGAAGTAATATTAACTACCGCACAAGAGCAGTTTCTGTGTGATTTTCCTTTCCTGATGACGTCACAAAAGTTTCCTACAATTGGGTACATTTCCACATTCAAAGATAATATGAGTTAGTTTAAACATAATTTTGCCACCAAGGGTGAGGCCATTCTGTAGCTTATCATTTGTAAGTACAATTGTAAGTAATTTGGCTTGCTTTATTAATTGTTGGTCTCCGTTTACATATGGACATGACAAAAATCTGACACCCTGTTGCTAAGAGCCATAACAAAAGACAAACTCAGTTAAGTGTTTCATTTAACATTTTCAAATTGCGATTAAACATTTTCACCGGACAAGACAAATTTTAGTCAAATGACTTATAAAATACGATTGAAGAAATGTTATTTTAAACGGCGGATGCAAGTTTTGAGAGCTTTCTACTTACTACCCATTGTAGATATTTAAGAATTATTCCAATATGAAATAAAACCCGTAAAATTTTCGGAATCCCACTTCTAATTAGCCCTCCTTTTGAACGGCCGTAAAAAATATCTCATGCTCTCTCTCTAACGCCCCTCTTAAAAAAAAAAAAAAAACATTGCCACGATTAGATTTTTACGCTTAGAAATAACCAAATGCAAAAAAAATAATTCTATTTTTCTCTTTCTTGAGCTACGCCTTAATACACGCGCATGAGGGTGACTTCAACAAATCCCAGTCACCTCTTGGATACCCACGTTGCGTTTAACACAATACCTTGTGTGCACATCTTGTAAGTACTGAGCTAATTCTTCATGGCCATTGGCGCGGGCGACATCCTCAGGC
>JAKSDK010000311.1 GCA_022360095.1 Phycisphaerales bacterium | reverse complement strand
TCTGAAATACAACTGAACGATTTTAAAAACAATAACAAAGAAATATTGTGTTGCAGACTACCAAAATTTTATTGCTAGTTATATTAGTGTTGTTTAATCGAGCGGGTCTGATACCATGCTTGCCATTAAACTGATATTTTGATGGTTGGAAACGGAAATCATTGTGAATGCATTCACTTAACACTATTCTGGACCCAAAGAAAACCTGTCTACCTCTAGATCGAGCTACTACGAAACTAACGGGTTTGTTTTCTTACCTTATTTAGTCCTAAGATTTGCTACAGTTAGACCTTTGCTACGTCTAGTCAAGAAGGTTTCCTCTTTGAATAATTGGGCATCTTTCACAGATTCTTTAAAGTGCGAGAGAACTCAATTGCTGCTAGTAGCACAGAGACAGGACAAAATGCTTCCGGGAAAAGTCCCTAAGTGTCACGTGATACTATACAAATTGCGTTGCGTCTTCTTCACCAAACAATACAGTCACGGAATCATCTGTTGGACGTAAAGTTCATTGAGATTGAGAATATTCTGAGGTAAGAAATGTATCTATTGAGTTTGCGCACCCTGATCTAGCAATGACTACTAGTACGGATCTAACGGGTTTGAGATAACTCAGTTGGGGTCTCTTCTTTTAGGCGAAATAATATGAAGAGATGGTCCAGTATCGCGTCATGCAACTATTGACTACCTCTGGTATTTCCAAAAGGAAAAAACAAAACAAAAAACAAAAAAAACAAACGAAAGAAAATACTGACAATACATTCATACATTATACTCATACTTCCATACATTATCTCAGGATATCCGTAAAAACAATCTGGTTGAGTGTTGTCTGAATGTCTGATTTCCGCGATATGACCACATTAGCAAAAACTCAATTGATTTCATTTTGGGGAATCGTAAAAAGAATGATGCACTCATTGGCTTTTTAAACTAACAGTATGAAATGAAATATGCACGATATCGTTTCTTTTTGCAGTGCTTTATCTTGTGGAAAAGTTAAGCTTTGTAATCAAATTTGTATCGGTTGGAACGAGTCGACGTTGTCAGTAGCGGCAGCCGTGACCAACTTCTTGTCGTTAATTCTTGGACCAAACTTTTGCTAGAGTATCCTGACTTCGAATTGGATTTGATGCATACCTTAATTCTTAACCACAAAATTTATTGGGACTTGAACACTGATGAATGATCATTCATTAAAATCAAGGTCTTTGTTATTCCGCGAAGCATGCCTTAGCTCCATATTGCCAGATTGAAACATTATCCGAGTTCCTTAGACAATTAACTATAAAAACAAAATGCGGAAAAATTCCTTTCAATAAAATGCCATTTTTGAAGGGAATTCAGTGTGTTTCATTCAGCGTCGTGAGTATGGAAGCGAACTGAACCTTTCTTTTCCTTTGCTATTCGCAGCGAGGAAAGGAAAATCTCGCCTCCTTGCCCACTTTGTTTTTGCTTGGTCACGCAATGCTTGTCGTACGATTTGCTAATGTATTGTCTAGTGTACATCTGGGACTTCCTTAGCGTAGGAAGTCTGGAGTCATGTGACTTGACAATGACGGTGTTCGAGTTGTTTTTGAGAGTGT
>JAKSDK010001439.1 GCA_022360095.1 Phycisphaerales bacterium | reverse complement strand
TGCTACTTGAAACACTCTTGGCCCAGAACTACAGCTCATTCATTTTAACTGTGGGAATTATTGGTGTTGATCGATGCTAAAGATATGTATGGTAACAGTCATAGTCAAGATACATGTGTTGTTGGAAATACCATCCATGCATGAATTAGTCTACATACATGTAGTAATGAGGATATATATGAGCTTAAAGGTGTAAATATTGCCAACTTTGAAGTTGATCTTTGTTCAAGCGGTGTTATTGAATACTGTTGTATATCTAATGTTAATAGTTTATAACAATGTTCTTGTAAACAGTGTTGCGCTATTTTTAAATAGCAATAGAAAACGTTTTCCGTGTTTGCATAGCCTGATATAAACACGAGAGGGGTTGGGAGAATTCGAGACAGTTATGGGTCGAGAATTCTCCCAGCCCCTCGAATGTTTATATCAGGATATGCAAACACAGGAAAAAATTTTTTCTATTGCTTTTATGAAATAACTTTCCCGAAAAAAAAGCACAACTCTCTTGTTTAGAGCATTGATTAAAAGAGACATTCTTACCAGTCGCGAAGTCTTGTACACGAAACTTGTACGCGTAATCAGTCCCTGTTTTCCAAAAAAGATGCTTTCCAAAATACGGGTTTTTCTCTCTTAAAATGTCAGCTCAAGCGAAAAAAACTTACACAGCCTGATTCTTAAGATTTTCCAAGTTTCAGCCGACGAGGACATGGGTAAATAAACTTGTCGACGAATATTTTTACTCAAAACCTTTTTCAAATTCGTGCTTGCGTGATTAGCGCGCGAAAAGCAAAACATATTGACGTCACAACCATGTTTACATACTCTCATGCAAACGTGCCTCTCGGCCAATCAGAGCGCGCCTACTATCTGAGTTATTTTATAAAGCAGTTTATGCAATGTGTTACTCTCTTATTAATCCATGTGAATACTGGACTTCAGCAACTTTATCTGTCCTTGTTAGTAATGGGAATACAGTGTACAATGTGATGGGTGTGAAAAGACATATGCCAGTTGATCTTCCTGAAAGTGAGACTATCAGTGGAGCTGAGATCAACCTTACTGTTTACGCTGTAAGCAGTGGTGTACTTGTTGCAATTTGGCTGAGAGCAAATCTGTGTCGAAGATGTGCATTTCAAAGCATTGTCATGAAGTGACAAGATTTGTGTCGCGGATTGGAACATGCTGTATAAGTTGTGTAGTTCAGCAAAGAAGTCGAGCAAAGGATTTATCTTTTCTTGTGGAATATGATGAAAGTACGTTTGGTGAAATAAGACTTGTTAAAAGTGTCAAAGGCATACAGTCATTAGTTGAAGAAATCTGTAAAATTACACAAAGTAAGTTAAATTGTCAAAGACTACAATATGAGAATACACTTTCTATTATGCTCATGCAAAACTGAAAGAAGCTAGTGAAACGAAAAAGATTGCAAGGCATTTGAGTATTGTGAGATGGAACCTCTTAAAAAGAAACATTTAGTTACAAGGAGAAAAGAAAACAGGCAGATCGGGGTGTAGATTTTTGCATTGAACAGTCTAAAAATAAAATAAGAAAAGGTCCCTGTTATAAATGAAGTGTTGTAATCAATTACTTTACAAGAGATCAGTTCAAATTTTTGGCAAAAGTAAATATTTGTGAGAAAATTTTTTCAATGTATAGTTTTCATTTGATTGAAAACAGCATGTTTGTAAAACATGTCACTTGATATAGACATTTTCTGTCAACACCTCAGTGCCACTATTAACAGAATTTGACTCTATTACCGACATCCAATAAATAACAACCCTATGTAGAAACCCAGCAACCTCACAAACTACGCCCATTATCTTAGCAATCAACCTCCAATATAACTCTACGCCTACTACTTAACGCGTCTCAACTAACCCTTCAAATACACAACGCCACTGCACTACCCACATATCCCTCATACACATAACAAACTTCACGTACGCTTAGTACAACCACGCCGTCAACCACAGCGTCTTGTTCTTTATAACTCCATGACCGTATCCCAAAAGTCGAGCGAGCCCGGGGCAAGCAAACACAATTTTGGCGCTACTGGCCACACCAGTACGTTTGGCGGGAAATTGGCTGATTAGTCAAATCTCCTTAAAAGGATTCAGCATTCTCGTCCCCAGA
>JAKSDK010000748.1 GCA_022360095.1 Phycisphaerales bacterium | reverse complement strand
GCCACCTCCGGACAGTTCCTTGACCTTTTCAACGGCCTTCACTTCCTTTGCGTTGACGGTATCGGTTGCCCCAAACTCAACCGCTGCCTGCAAGCGGGAAGGATTGATGTCGACGGCGATCACCTGCAGAGCACCGGCGATGAGCGAGCCCTGCAGGGCGGACATGCCGATGCCGCCAAGACCGAAAACGGCGACCTTGGCGCCGGGATGGACGCACGCCCGGTTCAGGGCCGCACCCATGCCGGTCATCACGCCGCAACCGATCAGCGCGGCGCGGTCAAGCGGCATGTCATTGCGGATTTTGACGAGGCCGTTTTCGTGGATGAGCATATAGTCGGCAAAGCCGCCGATGCCGGCTTGCTGTGAAAGCCGTTCACCGTTGCGATTGAGTCGCGGCGGTTGGTCAAGGCTTCGTTTTGGTTTGTTGTTGCAAAGATTCGTGCGGCCGGTCAGACAATATTCGCATTTGCCACAGAAGGACGAGTTGCAGGCGACCACGTGGTCGCCGGGCTGGAACTCCGTGACCTCTGGACCGACTTCAACGACAATGCCTGCAGCCTCATGCCCAAGCACAGCCGCTCCCGGCAAAGGGGGACCCGGGTAATCTTCGGCGCGGCTGTCCACGCGGCTCAGATCGCTGTGGCAAACGCCGCAGTAAGAGGTCTTGACGAGGATTTCCCGATCGATCGGCTTGTCGATTTCGATTTCTTCGACAACAAATGGAGTCTGGGGCTTGTTCAGGATTGCGGCCTTGATTTTCATAATAACCTCACACGTCCAGTCGGGCACTGTTCAGTATTGCCGTTGCATTGTTCAGCCCCAGCGGGGTGGGGAGCTTTCGGTCTCGATGATCGAGTAGGCGAGAACCCAAAAAAGAGCTTCTCCTCAGTCGCGCGGCGCCAGCGTGTTCTTGGGCACATCGCGGAATGGCCGATCGTTGTCCGTGCGCGTTTCCTTCGGCATGTTCAGCACCCGCTCGGAAATGATGTTCTTCTGGATCTC
>JAKSDK010000142.1 GCA_022360095.1 Phycisphaerales bacterium | reverse complement strand
CATGGCAGCGAGACGTACCCATTTCTCCTCTCTGTTTGCAATGTTTTGAAGACATTCTTGGTGGCGGAGTGTCGAGTGTCGACTGCACTTACGGACTAGCCACTAAGCGATACTGAACGCAACATTTCAATGGCAAGTTCCTGGTTCTCATTAGATTCCCAGTCATAACCAGGTGACATATGTGGGATGTCTACACAGAAATTTCTGTGCAGGCCGTTCGGCTTTTAATTGTCCCTTGTTTAAAAGAAATAATGGTACCTGGAAGGTCCTTTAACTTGCCTGCATCCAAATGTCTTTACAGGTACATTACAACGACCAAGTAACTTTTCCTAAGTTTATCATTACCTTCACTATCACCATTGTTGCCTCGGTCGCCTCGGGCATCAGTCCTCTCAACCAGCCCACTTACATCATTTCCCCCACGTTTTAACTCCTCAAACTGATTCTGTTTGAGAGTGATGCCCTTTTCTACATATACATATACAATGCCGTTTCGGGCCGGTAGCTCTCAGCACAGTCTAGTTCCCGGGTCCAGGATAGAAGAAAGAATTTACATAGGGCAATGTTACACACTTATTAAGAAGAAACTCCTCTGAGAAAACATTATAAAAGTATGTAAACAATGCAATCGAAATTCAAAGTGAAGTTTTATCCAGATGCGAGTCGTGTATCATATACAATCTATCATTGATGATTTTTGCCCTTCTCTCTTTCCAGATTGCGTCTTCGCTCTCCCCTATTTTGAAGGTTTTTACTTCCTTCTTCCTATTATTATTTGGTCGTTTCTCCTTCGCCTTTAACATAAGATTTAAAATCACGACCAGCGGATTTAAACTAAATAAATATTACAATTATAACAAAATGGATTCCTCAATTATGTTCAAATTATTGCTTTATGGCTATGGAAAAAAAAGTTGAGCGCGTAAATAGGTTAGGGTTAGTCTGCTAAACTATTGAAAGACACGGCCGTTTATACTGGGACGCAGTCATTTAGGCATGAACTGTGAAACAATCGCGCAGACTTGTCAACCCCCCTTTCAGACGATAAAAGTAACGCTGAAAGACTCTAAAGTGAGTCTAAAATGCTCGATTAAGACTGGTGGAAATGTGCAAGATTTGACGTGGCAGGGCCTTAAAAGAAACCTCCGGGCCAGTAAAGGTCTATACTTACTACAAAACTATTCGACGGATGTAAATCAGTCACGTGGATGTTTTTCTATAAAATACGCTAGTGAGCACTTTCTCCTTTTTCCTTTTTTTGTAATTCATGGTT
>JAKSDK010001394.1 GCA_022360095.1 Phycisphaerales bacterium | reverse complement strand
CTAGGTATAACAACCACAACCAGTGGATAAAGTTTGATTTTGTGAGTGTTACCAAGGTAACAGGAGTGGCCGTACAGGGGAGGTCTAACGCACACCAGTGGGTCACCAGGTATTTGCTGTATTTCAGTCAAGACAACGTTCATTGGGCCGTGTACAGGTACAAGAGTAATGACAAGGTAAGACTAATGCCAATCACTAATTGTTTTAAAAGGAAACTGTTTTACACTTGAGTTGCCTTGCAATGCGGCTATACTCTAGCCAGGGCCACCTACACAAATTTGACCAACCGGATTACAGGGAAATAACAATACACTCCGAGACAGAAGCCTTTTGAACCAATGGGCAGTTCATTAGAAAACATAACTAAAGTTACTTGAAACACAGCAAACTTGTCCAAAGACAAATTTATCATCAGGCCACATTTTTCGTGTTTGTTTGTTCTTCAAACGCTTAAGAGATATATTTGAGTATCACAAAGTGGTCATTTTGTCATTTACTAGCGATTTCTTTACTAGAAAAAGCTGACATTTTGTCGTTTAGTAGCGATTTCTTCGCTAGCATTTCCTCACCTTCTAGAACATGAAACGTTTTGTTATTACCCACCGGTGCTTAGGTCACGTTTCTAACTGAGCGTTATCGCCACTAAACGTTTTCTGCAAGATTTTAACCTACTTAAATCCCAGTAAAAAAGAAATGCAGTCCGAAGAGAATGGATTGAATAGAGTCGACAAAGATATCAGAATTTCGCTTTCTTCCCCAGAATTCAAAAGCTCTGAAATACAAACAACGTACTTCCTAGTACTTTCTGGTCGTAACTATAAAACGGGCTCAGCTACTGGGCAAAACGTGTAGGGACGATTGAGTTAATGAACGTACTTTCTTTTCCTTCTCCGTGTTGTTTCTTTGGCAGTATTTTCCAGGATCTCGCGACAAAGACTCCGTGCGAACACAGCCAATAAATCCGCCAATCATGGCGAAATTCATCAGGCTTCGACCCCGTGGTTGGCGCAGCCATATCTGTATGAGAGTGG
>JAKSDK010001785.1 GCA_022360095.1 Phycisphaerales bacterium | reverse complement strand
CGCGTGGCAAGACGCGGACCCGAGCGTAACGGTGAGTGAGGTCGTCATCCCCGACGACGGTGGGCCCGGGTTCGAGGGTCATTTCTGGATGGCGGCGAATGTGACCGACCTCGGCGGCGGCTGGTGGCATTACGAATACGCCGTGCAGAACGTGAACTCGGACCGATCGGCACAAACGTTTTCGGTCCCGCTACCCGCGAGCGCACAAGTGATGAACATCGGCTTTCACGACGTGGACTATCACAGCGGTGAGCGGATCGATTCGACGGACTGGACGCACGTTCGAGACGGGGATTTTATCAGATGGTCTACGTCGTCTTATATGGAAGACGAGTTTGCTAATGCGCTGCGGTGGGGCACGCTCTATAATTATAGATTCGACGCCGACGTCGCGCCGTCGTCGGGCAACGTCGAGTTGACGCTGTTCAAGCCAGACACTCCGGCCAGCGTATCGACATCGACAGTGACGCCGTCACAGGGATGCGGTTGCCCCGGCGATGCCAACGGTGATGCGCTGGTTGACGGCCATGACATCGCCGCGTTCGTCGGCATGTACGTCGGTCACGAAAGCCCGAACGCCTGTGCGGACGTGGCGCCGCCGATCGGCGGGCCGTTGGATGCGGATGACGTCGAGTCATTTGTGGCGCTTTTGCTGTCCGGGGCCGGATGTGGATGAAGCATGATGAATTTAAGAACAATCACCACAGCCATGTTGGCGTTCATTTTCGGGACGGGTGAACTTCTGCTTGCAGATTTCCCCGGCGCTGCACGTGGCGTTGGCTGCGCCCCTGCTTGCGGTAAGCAGAATATCGAATGTCTGTCCGGCCAGCCCGAGTACGACAGCCGGCTCCCCGTGGGGCACATGACGATTCTCGATACCAACTGTACGGCGTGGATCATCGCCGCGCCGAACATCCTGATGACCAACGCGCACTGCAACCCCGGCTTCGTGTTCGGCTTGTCGGTTGAATTCAATCAGGAATGTGACGCCTGTGCGGGCGGTTCGTTGAAGGTGACGGATTCGTATGACGTGACCGAGTTCATTCATTCCAACTCGGCGCTCGACTATGCGATCTTCCGTGTCGAAGGCAACCCGGCGTCGGTCTGGGGCGTCGCGTCGGTGGACGACACGCCCCCCGTCGTCGGCCAGGCCATCTACGAGATTCATCACGGCTCGGGGCTGCCGAAGGGATACGACGAGGGGCAGATCACGTCGATCGACGTTCCGGGGACTTGTATTCCCGGCACGCAGATCGAGATCGGCGTCAGCGCGATCGCGACCGGCGGCGCGTCGGGTTCTCCGATCTTCGACGCGAACTCGCACTGCGTCATCGGCATCTGTCACTGTGGTCCGCCGTGTTCCGGAGGATTCGGCATTCCCATGTCGGCGATCCTGGCGGACGCGTTGCCGCATATCCAAAGCGCTGGCGGCCATGTAGTGTCCTGTTCCGACAACTGCACCGGTGCGGACGGTGACATCAACGACGACGGTCAGGTGAACGGCCAGGATATACAAGCATTTATTTCTGCCGTGCTCGGTTCACCAACGCCTGAAGAACTGTGTCATGGCGATTTCAACGACGACGAATCGCTCGATGCACAGGATATAGCAGATTTGACCATCGCCTTGCTGGGCGCTTGACGTGAGCGGCTCAAAAAAGGTAACAAGAGCTTTCGAGTATGACCCGATTCGTTTTTTATAGAAGCCAGCTTTGGTTGGTGGATGTACCCCTTGGTTACAACGTGTCATTTGTTTTGAACGTCGGTTTCCATCACTGCTGATTTTCCTTTCCCCTTTATTGGTTGGTCGGCGGGCGGCCGGGCCCTCTCCTGGTCGCCCTGCCCATCACTTAGGCGCGTCACAATATTCTAGACAAACAATAAAATTCGCTTGGCATACCCGCGAGGCGATCTTGGGAGTTGTGTCAGCAGCGCGTCCTCAAAATAAATACGGTCTCACTTCAATGGTGGACGACACCTTATTTACCAAAGTCAATCGTGACGGCTTCGGCAAAGAGTGATGGCTAGATTAACTCATTCCCATCTTCCGATTGCGATGTCGGGCCGTCCCCTGTTTGCTCCAACGATCCACGCACAACCGCCGCACATGGCGAGGTGACTGGTTTAAAGCCAACGCCACTTCCGCCACCGAAAGGTAAGTCGGGTCTGTCGTCGCTTGCGCAGATCGATTGTCGATCGCCATCCTCCTCAAATTCTTGGCAGACAAGTCAGGGCCGAAGCGAGCATGCACTCGCCTCGGCCCCGTGGGAAAGTTCGAAATTGATTACGCCGCTACGGTTTCGACCGGCTTGGCTACCGGCGGTGATGATGCAACGGAAGGCGTGAAGCTCACGCTGCGCCAAGCGGCGTAACGGCCGATGAGGTAGTCCACCGTCGTTCGCACGAACTGCCGGGCCATACGACACCACGCTTCGTCAACGATTCCGGCACCGACGCCCTTCGCGCGGAGGATGGCGAAGACATTGTCAATCAGTTTGTACTCCTCGGCGTCGATGTAGCCGGGGGCGAACAGATATCGGCGGCACACGCGAAGTCGCGCATGACTGTCGACGGCCTGTCGGAACTTCTCCGGCACGTCGCCCCGCACGGCCAGGGTCATGCTCTGCACCAACGTTTCGAAGAATGCGCCCGCCTCGTGCACGGCGGCATGTCGGTAGCCCTTGGCGGCGAGCGTGTCGGACTGCTCGGCGTGATAGGTCAGCGTCTTGCGATCAAGCTCGGGCCATTGCCTCAGGTCGCCCATCAGTTTGGCCAGCTTTTCGTCTGGTAGCTTTTCGTTGGTTTGAAGATTCAATGCGGTCATCGTTGTGACCTCCTATAAGAAAGGGTTTACGTTTTTCCGGCGCAGACCTTCCGCGCCGAGTTCACGAAAGTCGTTCAATGTCAAAAATGAATCCAGCCCGTTGGGCACACAGTGCGTGCCTCTATTCACTCTGTGTTTCCCCAGCCCAGCATTGTTGCCACCACGTGGTCTGAGCTTGATTGTTGATCTCGGTCATGCCCGGTTTCACGATCAGCATGTTCAGGCACTCGGCGATGACGTTTTGATAAGCGTGCTCGTAGTCTTCCTGGGCGTCGAGGAATTGG
>JAKSDK010000386.1 GCA_022360095.1 Phycisphaerales bacterium | reverse complement strand
GAAAACAGCCGATTTCGACGAAGAACTGCCTTTGTTTTCATCACCTCCGCAAAAACCGGCTGAACGCCTTTGCGGGACAGTCGCGCGGCCACTCACGGGGTATTGAGGTCCAGGTCCCGGTTCCCATCAAAACGGCCAGTTCACGCCACTTACACAACCAGGCAGGTTGTAGTGCCAGATAGATCGATTTAATGTGCCAATTCGCCCTAGGGCGTGGACCAGGAGGAGCCGAATTGAGGGATGCGATTTTTCATATCGATCGCGACGAAACGTTAACGCTGCAGGATCAGATTCAGGAGAAGCTGGTTTCCGCGATTTTATCAGGCAGCCTGGCTCCGGGATCGCCGCTTCCCTCAACCAGATTACTGGCGACCCGCCTTCGCGTCTCGCGCAATACGGTGACACTGGCCTACCAGTCGCTGGCAACGGATGGCTATCTGGTACCAAAAGAGCGATCCGGTTTTTTTGTCGCCGAAGACGTTGTGGCCATAACCGATTTCATCTCGCGAAAAAAGACAACCGTGCGGTCCGAACCCCTGGATGTCAGCAAGTGGCTGGCTATTTCTCCGTCTGAACAGCAGAACATTGAAAAACCAGCCAATTGGCATGATTATCCGTTTCCGTTCATTTATGGCCAGTCCGATCCGGCCCTGTTTCCCTTTCATGAATGGCGGGAGTGCACCAGACAGGCCGTCAGCCGGAAACTGGTGGAAGCCTGGACCGATGATTCCATCAACCAGGACGATCCGATGTTTGTGGAACAGATACGTCAAAGGCTGCTTCCAAGACGCGGAATCGATGTATCGCCGGATGAGATCCTGGTGACCATGGGCGCGCAAAATGCCATCTATCTGCTTGCGAATTTGATTGTGGGCAAAGATACGCGGGTCGGGATTGAAGATCCCGGATATCCCGATGCCCGCAACATCTTCTCTTTGAAAACGGATAATCTTCAGCCCTTGCCGCTCGACGAACAGGGTGTCGTGATCGGCGATGAGTTGAAGAGCTGCCAGTTGGCGTTCGTCACGCCCAGCCATCAGATGCCGACAAACATCACCATGGGCATTGACCGCCGGCGCGCGCTGCTGGCCTGGGCCGCAGACAGCGGGTCGATGATCATTGAAGACGACTATGAATTCGAGACCAATTATCTTGGCACACCGACACCGGCACTGAAATCTCTGGATAGCACCAACAATGTTCTCTATGTCAGCTCTCTGTCCAAGTCTCTGGTACCTGGCCTCAGAATTGGATACATGGTTGGCTCCAGAGAACTGATAGAGGAAGCCCGCGCCCTGAGGCGGCTGATGTTCCGGCATCCGCCGGGGAACAATCAGCGTGTTGCCGCCCTGTTTTTGGCACTTGGCCATCACAACAGCCTGATCGGCCGCCTGCATCGCACGTACAAAACCCGCTGGCATGCGATGAAGGAGAGCCTTGACACTCATCTGCCCGACTGGGCCCAAAGCAGCAATTTCGGCGGAACCGCTTTCTGGATGCGCGGCCCGGAATG
>JAKSDK010001534.1 GCA_022360095.1 Phycisphaerales bacterium | reverse complement strand
TATGCCTCTGCCAGGGTTAACAACTTTCTTATGAGCATCACAAACGGTAGCCTCAACTATGAAACTTTTCTTCAGGAGGATAATCACCGGATGCTTAAAGTCTTCCGTGAACTCTTGTGTTTACCCAGTCTATCAACAATGCAGATAAGTCCATCCTTGTCTAGAAAGGAATCGAGGCACTACAGGGTACTCTACCTCTTAATTTCAGATTTCTTTACCTTTGTGAATTGGCAATGGGTCTTGGAATCTGCTTGTTGAAACTTCTGTAAGGCTCCCATTTCCTTGGGAAACGCTCCACTCTGTACGAGTTTAAGAACTGTCTTCTCAGCTCTATCCAGCTGTTCTATCAGAGGTGTGACATCAACTTGAGTGGTGTCCGCCTCTCCTTGTACCAGAGCCAGTGATGCTTTGCATAGGCTTGAGAGGGAGTATCCAGGAAATAGGTCTCTTCAGTTGGTGCCATTTGGAAAAACGGGTAAGCCTCGCCAGAAAGTCTTTGTTCTCATCAATGCTTGTGCTGTGCACAAAGATCTTTTTAATTTCAGGGTTTTCTATGGACATATCGTCTAGGTCAAAACGGAGTCAAAGCCACTTAGTCTCAGGTAGCCATAAGAAGTTCGAACCTGTAATCCAACAACACTGCAGGTATAACTCCTGACCTTCAAGACCATGTGAAGCGTCATCTGCTGGATTCCTTTTGGACTCAACGTACCTTCACTGGTGGGCGTTTGTTGCGTCTTGTATCATCTGAACTCAGTTGGCAATAAAGACTTGAAAACGTTTCTTTTCATTACGTATGTGCCTTAGCACGGTTGTACGGTAGTGACTGCCATCAACAGGTTTGTCTAATTCTCTGGCGAGCATCTTTGTCACTCAAACCGCGAGAGATTAAGAGATTAGGTCCGCACATATCCTCAGTAACCTAGCTGGACATTCTCTAAACCAGTAGCTTTAGATTCATCGAATTTGGTAATCAGTCTAAACATATAACTGTTGCCAATTTCAGTTACGGCTGATTTCAGTGCTGTGTATACATGTGGATTGTTAGACATGATTCGACC
>JAKSDK010000594.1 GCA_022360095.1 Phycisphaerales bacterium | reverse complement strand
GCCCATGGGCCATCGAAAACCAACGCCAAGCTTTATGCGGAAGATAATCCGCTCAATGATCATCCGTTCGACCAGAAGGTACGCATTCTGCAAGACGTCGACGCGTACGCCCGGTCAAAGGATAAGCGCGTCAAACAGGTTTCCTGTTCTCTGCTGGGGTCGTGGCAGGCGGTGGAAATTCTGCGCCGCGACGGCGAATCCTTGCGCGATATTCGCCCCCTGGTGCGGCTTAACGTGTCGGTCGTTGTGGAAGATGGTGACCGGCAAGAATCCGGCAGCTACGGCGCCGGTGGCCGCACGAGCTATGACCATTACATCGACCCCACCAACTGGCAGGCTTACGTAGATGACGCCTTGCGCCAAGCGCTCCTGAACCTTGACGCGGTCCCGGCGCCCGCCGGCGAAATGCCTGTGGTCCTGGGGCCCGGATGGCCGGGGATTTTGCTGCACGAGGCAATCGGCCATGGACTTGAAGGCGACTTCAATCGAAAAAAGACGTCTGCGTTTGCCGGGCTGATGAACGAACGGGTTGCCGCCCCCGGCGTGACCGTAGTGGATGACGGCACGCTGAGCGACCGGCGCGGGTCGCTTACGATCGACGACGAAGGAACGCCAACTTCAAAGACCGTGCTGATCGAAGACGGCATCCTCAAAGGCTACATGCACGACCGGCTGAACGCGCGGCTTATGGGGATGGCGCCGACAGGTAATGGGCGGCGCGAATCATTTGCGTGCATGCCCATGCCCCGCATGACCAACACCTATATGACATCGGGCGATGTCGACCCTGAAGAAATCCTCCGCTCCGTAAAGAAGGGCATGTACGCCGTTTCTTTCGGTGGGGGTCAGGTGGACATCACCAATGGCAAGTTCGTGTTTTCGTGCACCGAAGCCTATATGATCGAAGACGGCAAAATCGGCGCCCCGATCAAGGACGCAACCCTCATCGGCAATGGGCCGGATGTTTTGACCAAGGTCTCCAAAATCGGCAATGACATGGAACTTGATCCGGGCATCGGGACCTGTGGCAAAAACGGCCAGGGGGTCCCTGTCGGGGTCGGCCAACCGACGCTGCTAATCGACGAACTCACCGTGGGCGGTACCGGCGGATAAAGCCCATGCGGCCCTGGTTTCTCCGGTGCGCCGTGGTCTTGTGCCTCTGGCCCGTTGCTGGGTATGCGGATCAATTGCTGATCCCCGATCTGAAATGGGCATCGCTGGCAGAACCAGCGCTTGGCCCGCTTCTCTTTG
>JAKSDK010001265.1 GCA_022360095.1 Phycisphaerales bacterium | reverse complement strand
GTATAACTTGAGATGACTGGGATGACTGATGACTGGCATGACTAGCATGACTGGAGATGACTTGAGAAGACTAAGATGACTGGGATGACTATAGATGACTGGGATAACTGGGATGACTAAGATGACTAAGGATGACTTGGGATGAGTGGGATGACTAGGGATTCTCGGGGTAATTGGGATGACAGGGATGACCGGGATGAGTAAGGATGACTAGGTACAGGTATGACTACGATGACTGAGATGGCTAGAAATGACTGGGAATGACTAGGTAGACTGTGATTATTGGATGACTGGGATGAATAGGATGATTGGAATGACTGTGGTGGATTGTAGATTACTGACAATTAAAGTTGAGAGAACACTGAGGAACATAAGCATGGTCCTTTAACAAGCACAGCATTTGAGGCATGACAAATTCAAAAAGCGCTGCTGTGCCTATTCGAGTAAATATGATATACCTGGAAGTAGAACACTGGTATCTTATACCTGCTCATGCCTGCAAACCAATAAATTATTTCTTATGCCTGGCAGAAAAGTAAAGTTGGGAGGTATAAGTTACTGTAAGTTAGCACAGTGTTAAACCAGGGGTCATACTAATTTATGACTTTGCTTACCTGAAAACTTGTAAGCATTTTTTCCATACTCTAATTCCCCAAAAGATAAAATAAAATAAAACAATAGGTAATAAAATAATAGAGAAGAAAAAAAATGTTTCAAGCTGCCGGTTGCATATTACAGTCTTCACAAAAAACTTCTTCATATTGATACATTAATATTTGTCTGGTAACATAAACAAATAATCATTTCATATCAATTTTAGTTTATGTGGAAAATTTTAAAAAATATTCATTCTTAAATGAGGCTAGTAAGACTAATTAACCCAAGCTGAAAAACTCAGTCATAAAAAATGTACTGCCATTTATGAATATGGTTTAATTGTGAGTATTAATAAAAAATTGAAATATATCAATTGAGCATTCTATATCAACTGTACTTGTGATGTAGGGTATTTATACAGACATGTACTACTATGTGCATGTACAGACATGAATCAACGTCACTGAAATCTGTAACTACAGGTATGGCACGGGCTTTTACCACCACACAT
>JAKSDK010001644.1 GCA_022360095.1 Phycisphaerales bacterium | reverse complement strand
CTGAGCGGTATAGTCTAGATTAGCCCTGACCATACTTCCAACCAAACTGCTAATTCATAGCGGCTCTGATTAAGGCTATATGTTCACACTATAGCGGATACATGTAGCTTTTGCATTTGCACAAAAATCATACCATACAAGGTTTCTGTTCACACATAAGAATGGTGATTTCGTCGTGATTTCTGTAACAAAGCTGTACTGATCTCAAAAGTGGAGCATTACAAATTGGATAGGTTCTATGCTACACTTTGGTGCAGTGTGAACAAGTAGTCTGAGCATAGCGGAAGTGAATAAGTATGAAAAACGACTGGAACCCTTTGAGACGGAAGCAAATAAGCAGGAGTGAGGGCTGGGATTTAGTTCACAAACCCTCTTGGGCAACCGCTCCTGCACAATGTTTAATGTGTTTGAACAACTTGTTCCAGTTTTTTTCCGTCACTGTTCATACTATACAAGAGAGCTTTCTGAGTCGGTATGAAAAGCTATCCAGCAGGCGGAGTGTGAAAATGGCCTAAGACCTTGACTCACAGTTATAGGTGATCACATCATTGGCCATTGGCTTTTTCTTCTTAATTTGGAATGCAACAGCAACCACACTTCCATGGTGTGGCTTATCTTCTTATTGGTTGTTTAAGAAAGGAACTGTTTCTGTCCCATAGTAATTAGCACAAGCTGTTGAGGTGCCCCTGCCATATCTGGCAAAGTTACCAGGGTTATAAAGTTTAGTAAGATTCACTAACTGTCTCTGTTAGAATGTTTAAAGTTAGTCATTGCTGATCCTAGTGTTAGTCCTCTATTCAGGACCCCTCTCCAATGGAACTGCTTCAGGACTAATTTAGGCTGTTCCTTTTCAAACCACTTTTTTTTCCTTTGCGCCGAATTTATTACTGTAATCTGAGACAGAGAGAGGCTACAAAAAGGCCTGAGTTGGTACAAATAGTTATTGTGAGTCCTGGGACTCATCTTGTGAAAAATCATGAGTCCCAGTCCAGAACCATTGAGTCCTAGTCAAAAAAAAATGAG
>JAKSDK010001787.1 GCA_022360095.1 Phycisphaerales bacterium | reverse complement strand
GTCGCGGTCTAAGCTCAAAACTTCTCTCTTAATGGACGCTGTGACAGTGTGCTAATTCAATTATATTGTTCCAGTCCCTTATGGGTTACTAATGAAAATTGTAAACAGAATCCCTTAAAATCACGATGTAATTCCCCGTCGGTGAGGTCGGAGGTTCAAATCCTCTCGCCCCGACAAAGACCTTCTCCATGGAGAAGGTCTTCTTTTTTATCTGCTCAGATCCAATTTTGTTATCCCTGAAGTTAATGTCTCCTTAGCGATTATGAATCAATGAAAGAAGTCTTTCCCTCAGGCGGTCAAGTGCATCGCAATTCAACAACAAAAGAGGAAAGATGTTTAGAAGACGAAATTTCATTATCGGTGTCGTTGCAATTATTGGCTTAGGGATTGCCTGGTGGCTGGGTTCGCCGCTCTTCATCAGCACTACAGTCGACGAAGCATTTCCCTTCGATCTCCCTAGTGAAAGTGAGCTTGCAGCTATGACGGATGCCGAGCGCATTGCTTTGGAAGGGGAACTTGAAGCCGCAATGCCTGATGCGGATACGCTTTCCCAGCTGAGCGACGAAGAGGAAACTAAGGTTCAGGAAATGGTCGAAGAGGCGGCAGCAGCAGTCATGATGGACACCGAAATGACAGAGGATATGCCCGAAAGCGAATTAGTCCTCATCGCATCTGGGCAGTTTGTTGGGGCCGATTCCTTCCATCAGGGTTCGGGTTCCGTTGCGCTTTACCAGCAAGGCGATCAATTCGTTGTGCGCTTTGAGGATTTCAGTGTTACCAACGGGCCCGATCTGCATGTGATCCTTTCAAAGCACCCCTCACCCAGTAATCAAGCAGAAGTGGGCGAAGACTATGTTGACCTTGGCCAACTCAAAGGCAATTTAGGCAACCAAAACTACACGGTCCCGGCTGGTATTGACGCCTCAGAGTTTCAGAGTGTTGTAATATATTGTGTGCCCTTCCACGTGGTTTTTTCGATCGGCACTCTGAACTAAGCGCAGATATCATTTTTAAGAAAGACCTTTCTCCGGAAAGGTCTTTTGTTTTATTAGGATGCCTGACTATGCACAAAAGAATCCCCAGCTGGTGAGGTCGGAGGTTCATCGGTTGCAAACCGCATCCTCTCGCTCCGACTGAAAAGCAACGAAAATGGCCTTTTCCACAGAGTATTGTCCGCGAAAAGGGCCTTTTTTAGTTTAATGAGCAATTCTCGTTTGAGGTTTCTAATCGCTTTGCTTTACAATTTTGAGACGAACTATTTCAGTTTCGCTAGAAATAAGCAAACAGATTTGCACCGCGGAGAACACAATGGCCAAAAAAGGAAGTGGCAAACCTATTCCAGTTGTTGAAGTGAACTTGGAGCTTTCTGGCAAGCAGGCTGAGCTCTTACTTGTCACCCTGCAAACACGTTTTGAAGACAATATGGAGCGGCATGCAGATATTGAATGGTCAGAAGTCAGATCCAGGCTAGAGGCTCAACCCCGCAAGCTTTCCTCTTTGAGTGCCATGGAACATACAGAGGGGGAACCCGATGTCGTTGACTACGATCAAGAAACAGACGAATTCATTTTCATGGATTGCTCACCGCAAAGCCCGATGCGCCGCCACATTTGCTATGACCGTGAGGGCGAAGAAGTGCGAGAGAAGAAAGGGGTCTTTCCCGGAGGAAATGCGGTTGATCTGGCCGAGGCAATGGGCATTGAACTTTTGGATGAAGATCAGTATCGTTTTCTGCAGACATTGGGTGAGTTTGACACAAAGACCGAATCCTGGGTGAAAACTCCGCCCAAGATCAGAGACTTGGGTGGCGGTCTATTTATGGATCGTAGATACGACACTGTTTTCGTCTTCCACAATGGGGCTCAGTCCTTTTACAGCAGCCGCGGATTTCGCGGCTTATTGAGAGTCTAGGCCCGCTTCGTCAATATCAAGCAAATTGGAGGTAAACATGTCACTTTCAGCACAGGCTAAAAAGGCCTACACCGAGATTTCAGCAGGCACCCCGAAACTGGGTGAT
>JAKSDK010000357.1 GCA_022360095.1 Phycisphaerales bacterium | reverse complement strand
GGGCGATCAGCACATCCGCCTCACGCAGCTTGTTGACAACCTCTTCCGCCTTGAATCGTTTTCGGCTCATCGACTTTCCTCCTTGATCCAGACTCGAATCCTAATTCAAAACCCGGATCGAGTTCAGGGGGAAAGGTCACTTGTGCCTGTGAAGGGAAGGCGATAACCATGGCGCGAATCTATAAACCGACATATACCACTAAAGGTCCGGACGGCGAGCGAATCACACGAAAGTCCACGCGATGGTACATCGACTATCGCGATTCGGATGGACGCCGACGGCGCGTACCGGGTTTCAAGGACAAGCGGGCGACCGAGCAACGGGCGGCAAAGCTAGAGCGCGCAGCGGAACGCGGAGAGACCGGTCTAGGGCGCTTTGAGGAACATCGTAAACGTCCACTCGTCGAACACGTTAAGGATTGGTATCAATCGTTGTTGGACGGAGGAGTAACGCAAGATTACGCCGACCTGAGCAAGAAACGCATTGAAACCGTACTGAATGGGGCTGGAGCAAAGATTTGGCAAGAAGTGTCCGCCAACAGGGTTTCGGCCTATTTGGCTATGCGGCGTGCGAAGGGCCTTTCTGTGGAATCATCGAATCACTATCTACGTCGCATGAAACAGTTTTGCCGTTGGATGGTCACGCAGCGACGTGCGCCGGAGTCTCCGCTTGATTGCTTGAAACTGCTGAATGCCAAATCGGACAAGCGGCGTGAGCGGCGGGCATTTTCTAAGGACGAACTGAAGCATCTCATGACGATCGCGGAGCATGAAAAGCTAAGTTTCGGCATCGATGGTCCCGACCGTGCGATGCTCTACCGCGTGGCCGTGGAAACTGGATTGCGGGCAGGGGAGCTGAGGAGCCTAACTGCTAGTTCCTTTGCGTTGCGTGCGGACCCTCCGACAGTGACGGTGGCTGCCGAGTCGAGTAAGCATCGGTGCGAGGACGTGTTGCCGATCCGTCCAGAGCTGGCGAGCATGTTGGGTGATTATTTTGCCGACAGATTGCCGACCGCGGTAGCGTTCAGAATGCCGTCGGCGAGCAATGTGGCCCGGATGCTTCGAGCTGACCTGGAGGCGTTGCGGGCAAGCTGGATCGAAGCTGCCGAAACGAATGAGGATCGCGAGCGACGCGAGAAGTCTGATTTCCTTGCCTATCGGGATGGGGCGGGCCGTGTACTCGACTTCCACGCCCTCCGTCACACGTTCATTACGAACCTTGCCCGTGGCGGTGTGCATCCGAACGTGGCCCAACAGCTCGCCCGACATTCGACCATCACTCTGACGATGGATCGTTACTCTCATACGGTTATAGGCGAGCTGTCTGACGCCCTGACGGCTCTGCCCGACCTGGACGGCGTTTCACCTGAGCAAACGCAGCAGAGGGCAACGGGGACGTTTGACGGGGCGGCTGGTGACACGGTCCAACCGACGTCGGAAGCGGAAAAGCCGAGCGGCTCAGACGGCGAATCATGTTGCCATTTACTTGGCCAAAAACTTGGCCACAGGGCGTTCGGCGATAGCCATAGCATGTCGGAGGATGCCGTTCGATCCGCCGAATGCCATACCGATGACACCGCGAGAAAATCCAGTAAAGACGGGGGTTTGGTCGCACTATGTCGGGGTGAATCGGACGATGGCGGTGGGAAGGAAAAACTGGGAGCGCTGGGGCTCGAACCCAGGACCCACGGCTTAAAAGGCCGTGTATGCTCCCTCAAAGTTGCTTCCATAACAGCAACCAACTGCTCGACTTATATCAGTTAACTTCATGCAAATCAACCAGTTTATGATTTTTTGACATGCCTTCCTGAGATGCATGGGCCACATGGAGCCGCAACAAGCCACTATGTAAATCCTATGTAAATGGGAGGCCTCAAAAGGGATCGCTGCTTGAATACGATGATGTTGTAACTATGTTCCAATAGGGAGCAACCAAATGATATCATCACATACAATCGAAAGCATCAAGAAACGAATCGAAGGCATCCTCGATAAGACCATCGTCTTTGAGGACGAGTCGCAAGAACCAATAGCACAGGATTTGCTGCGAGCGCTCGCGTCACATCGTGACGCCATGCAGAAAGGCAAGAAGGGGAATTGTGGAGAAATTGCATTTTATCTAGCGTTGCTTGAGGATGCCACTCTCGTACACGCCATCATCCATCAAGATTCGCGTCCGATTTTCCACGCATGGGTTGAGTTTGACGAGGTTTGTGTCGATCTCGCCAACCTGAAAGGTAAGAGATATTTTATGAAATCGGAGATTCCGTCATGCGTCGAGGTTCATAGTCGATATTCTGGCTTCGACCTTGCAAAATTAGCGATAAGACGCGAGACGGACAGCCGGTGGAATCCGGAGATATCGGATTTCCTCGAAAATCGGAGAGTGGAAATACAATGAAACGAGACATGGACCTCATAAGACGGCTTTTGCTCGCGATTGAAGCATCCGATGGTTCTGTTATGAGCGATACCGATATAGAAGGCACGGATACTAAGATTGTTGGATTTCATTTCCGGCTCCTAGATGATGCTGGTCTGATTCAGAGAGATAACGGAGAAAGTAGGGTTACTCAAGACACAGGGGGCTCGTCTATCAGCTGGCCGGAGTGACCTTTCCCCCTGAACTCGATCCGGGTTTTGAATTAGGATTCGAGTCTGGATCAAGGAGGAAAGTCGATGAGCCGAAAACGATTCAAGGCGGAAGAGGTTGTCAACAAGCTGCGTGAGGCGGATGTGCT
>JAKSDK010000593.1 GCA_022360095.1 Phycisphaerales bacterium | reverse complement strand
GTATTTATTACATTGAAAGAAAAAATGAATCTCATTCTCTACCTGAATTGAGTTGCATAAAGGACATAATCTATTTTCTCTTGGCAAATGATCTATTTGGTATCGACCATGTTCAATCATAAGTTTGTGATTTAACAAAATTCTGTCATTCATCATAATGTCTTAGCTTGTAGAGATAATCAGATGCATAAGAATATTCATCTTTAAAAGTTTTATAAAATTCTAATTTTTTGAATTTTCAAGGCTGTGCTCCCAAAAAGATAGATATTTCTCTCTCATTTCTGTGGTATATCGTCTAATTTTATCATTTTCTAGAGATTCAGCATCTAAACTGGTTAGATTGTATTGTTCAAACATGTTTATGAAATTTGAATAATATGCAGAATTATTCATAGAATGTAGATTCTTTGACATAAGACTGACTATAGAGTCATTATCTTTGTTGTTGAGGTAAACAAAATATTTCATAATTTTCTGATTTATCGGGATAAGCAGCAGCAATCTATCAAGTTCAGCTCTGCAAGTAACGTTTACCAGGAGCCCTATGGGCTCCTGCATTTACAGAATTTGTGGTGAATTTTTTCATTTAAAAAGCTGATGAAGGAAATTCATCAGCGCGGTATCAGTTGAAAATATAGCTGCAATGTTACCTGACACATGTTAAAGCGAAAGAGAATGTTGTGGCGAAGACAGTACAAGACTAAGTGACAAATTAATAACGGAATCCTCTTTCGAGCTCTGCTTATTCAATAGGTCAAACAATTTCAGTTAATGTAGTTTCCTTGTATTTCTTATCTACATCAGAAACTAGTTCAGCTGCAAACCAAGTGACTCACATTATAATTTGAAAAAGTATGTAAAGAAGGGATCCTGTCTATCCACCATGTAAAGTGTGTAAATTACTTTTAGCAAACGGCCGAACGCTTGGGTCACTCATTTCAAAATGATAACTTGGAGATTGCTTAAAGAGATATATGTTTCTTTTTTTGAGAAATTTACATGAAGGGACAAAAGTGCAGCTGAGATACTGCGTCCATTTTGAGGCCCCTTTTTTGCTTCCCAGAGTAGCTGATAAACTAACTTGCTATTGACGAAACATATGCCTTGATTCCTCCAGTCAAACTAGCATAGTCAGTATTCCTGATTATAGTTTAGAAAGAATAGATAGAAATAGACATGGCAGTGGAGTTGCTTTCTATATTAGGGACACAATTACATATATGTCATTAGAAGCGCCTAACAGATTTCTCAGTGATCATTTGGAATTGATTGCGATGACCAGGTATCAAAACCTAAAGTAAAACCAGTTGTTGTATGCACTTGCCTTGGTATAGGCCTCCTGGATCAACTGTGGAGATCATAAATAAATTTGAGAATGTACTGCACAAACTGGAATCTTAATACCACTTGGAAGTTAATATATAGTTAATATAGATATAAATTGCAGTGTGGGTAACCTCATATGATAGCATCACACAAAAGCTAATTGATATTTGTGTTACCAGTACCAGTATATAGCCAACTCATTGAACAACCTACACGTATATCACAGCACACTTCTTCTATTATTGATCTGTTCTTGACAAATTGTCTGTAAGTGCCCCAGGCACGAGAATCAGAGATTAAGTTGATTTCAGTATTTTGTTATG
>JAKSDK010001139.1 GCA_022360095.1 Phycisphaerales bacterium | reverse complement strand
CTCCAAAAAACTTAAATAATGCCATTTACAGACTTCAATCAAGCCTATTCCATTCATTGTCCCTGGCCTATATTTGTATTCTTTCCTACCAATACACTAATAACTAAGGCCCATTTACTTTGTCAGCTGTGCTTTCCGCAAACCCATTTCAGTTGTGGATCGCCAGACCAAAGCTCAGTGAGTTGTACAATGGATCTCCATGAACACTGGCAGGCATAGGCACAACAACCTGCAAAATCATAATCATAATAATCATAATAATAATGATAATCATAATAATAATAATAATAATAATAATAATAATAATAACAATTTAGAGGTAGCACATCCACATAGTGGTTCTTCATCTACCCGATTCCTGGTCGAATTGGAATTTGCAAGTAATGGTTTTTGAGGAGAGGGGAAAACCGATCAGTACCCAGAGAAAAACCTCCCAGAGCAAGGGAGAGAATCAACATAGTGAGCTTCTACCGTGAGAAAGCTGAATATATGATAAGCAATGGGTAGCTGGGTTTTTATCCTTGATCGTGAGAAACTAATGGGACAGAGAGGAAATCACCACTGGTGGTCTCCCCACAAAATGACATCTGAAAAACAAGTGCAGAAAATCCATGCCAATGGCATGTCACTACCAAGAGCTGGGTTGTGCTTCTGATTGGATTAAGCAGATTTCCAAACAATCAGAAGCACTATCCAGATCTGGGTAGTGACATGTCATCAGTATGGAATTTCTACATTTGTTTCTCGGACGTCATTTTGAGGGAACTAGTGGTGGCGTTGCTAAATGTTGGATGATTTCTCAGGTTATGGTTTACCCTTAGAATGGACTCTACCGACAACATAATTATACATGTATGTATGTGATGCATGCTCTACAACTAGATGGTGTCAAAAAATAATACAGTCGAACCTCCATTTGTGACCACCTCTCGTAAGCGATCACCTCCCATAACTGATAAGCTACCGCCAAACCAAAATACCAAAATTTTTCCAGTCAAAGACTTGAAAGTTGGAACCTCT
>JAKSDK010000529.1 GCA_022360095.1 Phycisphaerales bacterium | reverse complement strand
CGGTCCGTGGGCTGATTCATACGGCGGCGACGCATCTTCTTGCTCGTTACACCGACTGGCGCAAACGTAAGGGTGCCCTGCCCCTTCCAGGGGTGGGGGACTGACTTGTTTTGCGGAGATCGTTAGAAGTTTGGGCAGTTGTCTACATTCGTGTCCGTCCTCCACCCCCGGAGGGGGTGGGGCACCCACCCTGATTCATACGGCTGAGACGCATCTGTTTGCCAAAACAGAACCCCGGGCAGGCTTGCCCGGGGCTTTGGGGGTGTTTGGGATTTTTTGTGCTTTCGACGTGGTTATGTCGACTCGTTTTTTCTTAGACGGTCGTTTGCTGAGGGGTTGGGACGCGGGTTGACCGGGTTCCCTTGATCTCAGCGTCCGTTACTTCTTCGGTGAGCATGGTCTTGAGCCAATCGTTGAGCTTCTGATTACGCTGGACGAGGTCGCCGAGCGAGTTCCTGTTGGCTTTGATCTTCGGCGGCGCCGGTTGGGTGGGGACCGGCGGTCGAGGCTTGGGTTGGACGGACGGCTGTCGTTGCGTCACGGTCGGTTGGGCCTGCGGGTGTTCCTCTCCGTCGAAAACGGACCGAAGCCTCTCGATCTCCTGAGGCACGTTTCGGAATGCATCGTCCGCCTGGGACAAGCGCCCTTTGAGCTTGGCGATTCGAGCGTCCATCGTTCCGTAGAGCTGTCGGATGATTCCGACCAGTTGTCCGACGCGCTCGGTGTGTCGTTTGAGCAGGCTCAGCTTTTCGTCGGCCGCGCCGCTGGCCTGTTCCAGCGCCTGCTTGTTCTGCTCGGCGGACTGGCCGGCGGCCGAGAGCTTTTTCACGACCGTTGAGATTTTGCCGGACATTTCGGAGAGCGCCTGGGCCTGCTGCTTGGATTCCTCGACGATTTCCTTCGGCATCGCCAATAGGGCCTCCGACTGCTTTTGAACCGACTCGGCGCGCTGAAGGAACTGCTCCGCCGTGGACTCGGCTTTCTTCTGGGCTTCGACGGCTTCGGCGATGATCTGTGACGAATCCTGGCGCGTCTCCTCCATGTCGTTCTTCACGTTCACGACTTGTTGACGCATCTGCTCGGCGTCGTCCGAGACTTGCGATCGAAGCTCCCGGACCTCGCTTCGGATTCCGCTAGCCGTCGTCTCGGCACGATGCATCAGGCCCTCGGCCTGTTCGCGGAAGCTTTCCGCGGCGGTTTGGGCCTGCATCAACATGGACGCGGCCGATTCATTGATCTTCTCCGAGCCGTTTTGGGCCTGAGCGAGCAGATCGTCCGCATGTTGCCGGAGCCCGGCGGCCCCGCTCTGGACTTGGTCGAGCAATTTGCCGGCGTTCTGTCGCATCTGCTCGGCACTTTGCTCGACCTGTTGCCGTAGGGCGCTCAAACGCTTATGGCTTGCGTCGGCGTCGCGCTGGGCCGTCTCACGCATGGATTCGATGTGCTCGACGACGCGATCGCCGGTCTGTTGCAATTGTTTGGTCGTGGTTTCCGCGGCCACGCGAACTTCGTCTCCCATATGTGACAGGTCGCGTCGCAGAAGCTCGGATCGTTCGTTCATCTGAGACAGGCAGGTTCGGACTTCGGAAAGCGATCGCTGGCTCTGCTGTCGGATCAGGCTGGCCGCGCTTTCCGTGTCGTCCAGGGCCTTCTCGACCTTTTTGCTCGTCTTGACGAGGCGCTCCGTCAACTGTTCCGCTTTCGCCTCGGTTTCCGTGCGGATCGCCTCGGTCCGGGCCATCGCCTCGGAGACGGTGCTTTCCAGCGCCGTGCCGACTTCGGTGACGCGCGACTGTGCCGCATTCTTGAGTGCGTCGATCTGGCTCCGCATTTTGCTTGTCGTTTCGCCGGCCTGCTGGGTCAGGGTCTCCGCCTGTGATCGTGTTTCGGCCAAATTGACCCGGCTCTGATCCACGATTTCCACCAGCTTGCGTTGGAAGTTCTCCGACTCGCGCTCCACTTGAGCCTGACGCCGGGCGGCATTGCTTTGAACCCGATCGACCGAGACTTTCAGCTCCTCGCAGATGCGTTCGGCCGTTTGTGCGGCGTTTGTCAGTTCGCCTTTGAGCTTCTCAAGCTTGTTGACCGCGTGGGATTCGGCCTGGCTCAGACGTTGATCCATTTGCCTGGCCATTTGCGACAGTCGTCCGGAGACACCGCCGCGATGCTTTTCGATCACCATATCCAAAGCGGCCTTGGCGTCCTCGAATCGTTGGTGGAATTCGTCCTTGATCGTGTGGGCTTCCCTGGAGAGTTCGGCGACTTCGGATTTGTGCGATTCGATGCTGGACTCGAGGACGTTTTGCGCCTTGTTCACTTCGCCGGAGGCGTTCTGTACCAAGGTTTCCAGCTCAGCCTTGGATCGATCCGACTGAAGTCGTGCTTCGGTGAGCTTGGCGTTCAGGGCGCTGAGGGCGTTGGTGCCCTTGCTGACGTTCTCCTGCCAGACCGTTTCGATCTTTTCCGTCTCGTCGGCCACATGTTTGCGAAGGTCCGTCAAGGCGATGTCGCATTGCTTGCGGGTCTTGGACAGAAGGTCATGCGTCTGCTCAAGGACTTCGTTGACTTGAGCGCGATTGTCCTTGGCGTCAGAGATGATTTTCTCGTTCGTCGATTTGAGGGAAGCACATGCCGTCTGGACCTCCGTCTCGGCCGTCGAGACAATTTGGCTGATTTTGTCGTGCGAGCCCTGCACCTGGGTTTGCATATCGTCGACAAATGCGTCGAGGTCGGAATTCACCTGTTCCGTGCGGGTTTGTGTTCGGTCGCGCAGCGCGTGAATTTGCTCGATCAGGGTCTTGGCCTGTGTCTTGAGATGATCGAGCGTCTCTTTGCTGGTGCGATCCACTTGAGCCGAGCGTTCTTTCATGATCGCGTTGAATTCGTCGATGCTCTGGCGGCTCGTCTCGACCACGGAGCGCTGCTGGCTCAGCAATTCCGCAGCCCTGGCTTCGGAGGCCTGTCCCTTGGCGCGGATTTCTTCAAGCAGCTTTCGAAGCTGACTCTGCACCGAATTGTTTTGCGTCCGCGTTTCACCGAGAAGATTCCGAGCATGGGATTCAAGCCGTTCGGAAACGTCGCGCGCTTCCTCGACCGCCTGGGTGATGCGATCTTCGAATTCCCGTTGCGAGTTCGACATCTTCTCCATCAGGTCGGCGCCCTGCTGACGAAGGCAGCGAAGCGCTTCCGTTTCCACCTGGCTTTGCGAAACGGCCTGCGTCACTTTGGCTTCCTGGGCCTGGGTGAAGTCCCCGACTTCCCTGGTCAGCTCCCTGGCATGTTCCTTTAAAGCTTCGCTCTGCTTCTCGACGGCCGCTACGGCCAGGCCCTCCACGCTGTCGGCGGTCTTCTGAGCTTTGCCCAGCATCTCCTGCATGTGGACTTCGGCTTCCTTGGTCGTCTCCGTCATGACGCGGAGCATGTTGGAGGCGCTTTCCTGCATTTTGCGGAGGCGGCCGAGGTCGTTTTGCACATCATTTTGTCTTTGACCCAGCGACTGGTTCTTTTCCTTGATCTCGCCCATCGTCGATTCGAAATCGTCCAGGCGATCGGCAAAACGTTTCAGGAGTTCGTCCCGTTTTTTCTGATCGAGGGCCTTGTGCTTTTGCTTGATTTCGCCCACGGCGGATTCGAAGTCATCCAAACGATCGGCCAGTCGCTTCAGAAAGTCGTTTCGCTTCTTTTGCTCATGGGCGTCGTTCCTCCGCTTGATTTCGTCCATCGACGATTCGAACTCGTCCAGGCGCTTCTGCAATTCGTCCTTCTTTTTCTGCTCCTGGGCGTCGTTCTTTCGTTTGATGTCGCCCATCGACGATTCGAATTCATCCAGCCGTTTCTGAAATTCGTCCCTGCTTCTCTGGTCCAATGAGCGGTTTTCTCGACGGATTTCGTGCAACGCGGTTTCGAAGTCGCCCAGTCGGTCCGCCAGATGTTCGAGGAGGTGGTCCCGCTTACTTTGATCGCGCATGTCACGCAACGGAATAGTGGGCGTGACCGCGGGAATCGCGGCCTTTGCGAAGCCGCCTTCGTTCAAGGACATCATCTGATCGACGACTTCCCGGATCAGCTTGGGTGAGACGGATTCATTCGATTCGCTGTAGGCCGAAAGCAAGGCGTTGTCGCAAATCTGGTTGATGAGGCGCGGGATTCCGTTGGAGTGCTCATAGACGGCGTCGATGGCACCGGGGTCCCAGATTTCGGCGTCCATCGGCAGGCCGGCGACTTGCAGTCGATGAGCGATATAGCCCTCCGTCAGGCTGCGATCGAGCGCTCCGAGATGAAACGTGCGGAAGACGCGTTGAAAGGTTTGCCTGAGCGCAGGCCTGCGCAAGGAATCCTGGAGTTCGGGCTGACCCAGGATGAGAACCTGGAGGAGCTTGGCATCATCGGCCTCGAGGTTGCCGAGCATCCTCAGCTCTTCGAGAGATTCGGGCGGCAGATTTTGCGCTTCGTCCAATATCACCACGGCCAAGCGATCTCGGGCATACTGTTCGAGCAAAAAATCTTCCAGGATTTGAGAAAGCTCTGCCGCGGTTGTATGGCCTTCGATGTTGAGTTCGAATTCACGACAGATCGCCCGTAACAATTCGATGCCGCTGAGCCGGGTGTTGGTGATGACCGCGGTACGGACGTTAGAGCCCAGGCGACTCATCAGCGTACGGCTCAACAGGGTTTTTCCCGAGCCGACCTCACCGGTGACGAGCACGAATCCCTTGCGCTGTTCAACGGTGTAGAGCAGTGAGGCGAGGGCTTCCTCATGGTCGGGCGTATTGAAAAAGAAACGAGGGTCCGGCGTGTTGTTGAAAGGGGCCGTGGTGAGCCCGAAGAATTCGCAGTACATGCCTAGCTCCCGGGGATTTCGCCTCAGGTCGTCGAAATAATTCGGGGGAAACACTCGTTTCCCGGTGGTGCACGAAGGGTGCTCAAAACAATGTTTGTCAAAGAGTTATCGGAAGTGTTCAGAACTCCTCTTTATGGGAAGAGGCGTTGGCTCGTGAAGAAAGCTAAAAGCTTGAATTGATCCGGGAATATCACGCTTGCCAGGGTTATTGGACAGATCGGCAAAAACTGCCGGTGTTCTACAGGGTCGTTTGGTCAGAAGAGAGTGGTTGCGTGGGGAGATCCGTCGATCTTATCGAATCGTTCCTGATAACCATATGTTCAGTCGCTTCAGTGGCCACCCGATAAGCGCATCGGCATGACTATCGGATGGTCTGTCTGAAACGCTGACAAGCATGGTCGCCGAGACGGTATCAGGACCTTTTATGAACACCATGGGGAATTCAGGTTCGGGTTTGAAGTGGAAGATTGCAACGACGCCGTCGGTCCCGACATTTGCGTCTCATCGTGTCGCGCATGTTGCTCGGATGGCAACCTGGATTGTCGGCGCGGCGATTGTTTTGATGGCGAGCGGTTGCGGTCCGAACGATCGCGAGATCAACGCCTTCGTTCATCATTGGGAGGCTTCGGTGTCGGGGACGGACTACGTCGTTCAGCCGCCGGACGTCATCGAATTCAGTTCGCCTCACGCCCCGGAAATTGACGGTGAGGTTCAAGAGATTCGCCACGACGGGAAAGTCACGCTGCGGTTGGTCGGGCAAGTCAAGGTTGCGGGCCTGACGCCGATCGAGATCGCCCGAAAAGTGGAATCGCTTTTGAGCAAGTACTACATGAACCCGACCGTCAGTGTGAAACTGGTGACCAAGGACAGCAAACGAATCTACGTGTTCGGTCAGGTGGCACGTGTGGGAGGGCTTCCATACACCGGTCGAGATACCGTGTTGAATGTGCTTGCCAAGTCTCAACCGACGTTCCTGGCCTGGACCAGCCAGATCAAGGTGGTTCATCCCAGTCACGAGGGAAAAAAGCGGCACGTGGTTACCGTGAATGCGGACAAGATGATGCAGCAGGGTGATCTCGAAAAGAACTTCCTGCTTCAAGAGGGCGACATTGTGTTTGTCCCTCCGACTCCCCTCGCCTGGCTTGGCTTGAGAATGCAGGAGCTGTTGTTCCCGATTCAGCCGGCGGCTCAAACGATCATGGCGCCTGGCGTGGCGAGAACGAACATCGAGAGGGATTATCAATAGCCGGTTGAGAAATCGGCATGCGTAACGGATTGCGATCATGCATCATCATCACCACATAGACGAGTTTTCAGTCACGGACATCCGGCATACCCTGAATGAGGTGTGGCGCGTGATCTGTGCCCGCCGATGGTTTTTGGTGCTTCCGTTCTGCATCATGACAGCCATTGCGTGTCTGTGTTCCCTTTGGATTCCTCGCCAGTATACGACGAGCACGATCATCAAGCGTGAACACGATCCGGTGTTTGCCAACCTGATGGGCAAGAGTTGGACTCAACCTTATCGGGACATTCGTGAGCGGATGCCGTCTGAGATCAAGAATGAGAAGTTTATTGAGGGCGTTCTGGAGTCGGAGGGTATTCCGGATCAACGTGACTCCGTGAACACGACGTTCTTCGCGATGGAGCAGAGTCGAGGAAGTCTGGTCAAGAAGATGATGGCCGGTCTGTCGGTGAAAACTGTTGAATCCACGGAAACTCGCGACATTGTCAGGATTGACCTGACCATGGATGACTCGAAGAACCTTCCCCATCTCTTGCGCATTGTGCGGGATGCATACATGCAGTCGACGAGGAAACAGACGGTGGAGATCCTGGTCAGCGTGTCCAGATTTCTGCAATCGGAGTCCGATCGTTGCCGGCGTGAACTTGAGCAGCTCAACAATCGTCTCGTCGAGTATGAATTGAAATATCCCGGCGTTAATCCGAACGCGGCCGATCCGGCAAGCGCCGAAAAGAGCGCTTTGATGATCGAGCGCCTGGATCTGGAGAAGAAGCTGGATGATCTGGTCCTCAAAGAGAATCGCTTGCAAGTGGAGTTGGCGGCCCTCGTCCCTGATCCCAAGGATGAAAATGCGGATTCGATGATGCTCGAGGAGCCGAATCCTCGCTACGGTGAGATCATCGCGGAAATCGAGCGATTGGAGATGAAAATCGCCGAAAGCAAGACCATGCGTTCGATGACAGACGCGCATCCGGAAATTCAGCGTACTCGTGCATTGTTGGCCATGCGGCGAGAGACCCTTGAAAAGACGCCTGCCACGCTGACGGTCTCCGCCAGGGTCGTCGGAAAGCGAGCCGTGAATTTCACGGCGGCGGACCAGATTCGCAAGAGGTTGTCCGATATTGAAATTAGCAAAGCGACCTTGGACAACCGCCTGCGTGACATTCAACTTCGTGTTGCCGCACTCAGCAGTCGCCGAGCCGCGGCGATTGAGCATCGGCAGGAGTATGTAAGGCTACGGCACGATGCAGATCGCCTGGGGCGCGAATTGGCGACCTGGCAGCAGAACATTGTCCCGATTCAACAAGTTCTGAATCTGGAGGATAAGAATCGCAGTATTCACTTCGCCACGGTGCAGGGGGTGGCTTCGGTGGTGAAGCCGAGTTCGCCGGACTCGAAACTGGTGATGTTGTTTTGTCTCGGAATCGGGTTTGCGGCTGCAGTGCTGTCGGTGTTGCTCGTGGAGCTGATCGATCGATCTTATCGTTCCGTGAAGCAGTTGACGAGTTCGCTTGGAATCCCGGTGATCGAGAGTATCGACGAGATCATGACGAAGGTGGTCTATCGTCGGCGGCTCATTCGTAATCTCGTCGTCATGCCGACCTTGGCGATGGTCACCGTGACGGCCATGGTCGTGGCCGGGACGATGGCTTACATGAGTCTTGAGAATCCGGAAAAACTGGAATCATTGAAACTGTCGCCTCACCATCTCTATGAGTTCGTCCTAGGATGGAGCTGACAAGTGAGACGCTGGCCGGGTAAGGCTCCGGGCAAAGGGCCCGCCGATCTTGCCTGGGAATGGAATGGTTTGTCATGGGTCGAATCGCGGAAGCTCTGAAAAAAGCGGAACGGGAGCGAACCCGATACTTCGCAGGGCCGGGACTGGATCGTTTTGGAACGCCGACGGAATCGATCGAGCCTGATCACGAGATTGGTCAGGATCGATTGGGCGGCGATGTCTCGTCAAGCTCTGTCCTGAAGTTCGGGCAGCATGGATCGCTACGTTTTTCCGGAAGCACGATGCTGGGACCCCCACCTCCGTGGGACGTGCATCCGACGTTGGTGGCGGTGCACGATCGTTCCTCGACGATCACCGAGCAGTATCGCGCGGCCAGGACATGGCTGTTGCGCCGAAATGCCTCGGGCCAGCGCCCTTGCGTAGCGATTACGAGTAGCGTTCCGCGGGAGGGCAAGAGTGTCACCACGGCCAATCTTTCCGTGGTCATGGCGGAGGTTCGCCATCTTGCCGTTCTGGCCATCGACTGCGATTTTCGCCAGGGCAGTCTCGCCAAGATGTTCAAGATGCCGAATTCACCGGGATTGTCGGACGTTCTCGCCGGTCGAGCCACGCTCGAAGAGGCCATTTCCGTCACCCCATTGGGGAACTTGTCCGTTCTTACTGCCGGAACGAGCCAGGATCTGAATCCGACGGAGTTGCTCAATTCTCAGACTGCCGCGCGCGTCTTCGACGAAATCCGCGAGAGATATCACTACACGCTGGTCGATACACCTCCTGTGCAGTGGTTGTCTGACATCGGTGTGATCGGTGCGCTGTGCTCGGGCATCGTGATGGTGGTCCGGATGAACAAGACAGCCTCGCACCTCGTTCGTCAATCCGTGCATTGGTTACAGGCGAACAATTTGAATGTGCTCGGATGCATCGCAGCGGACTGCAACAGGAAAGGTGTGCGATACGAATACGAAGGCAGCGACGATGATTGATCCGCGGTTTGCTGTCGGACAGAAGTTCGCCTGGGTGTTGGAGGATGCTGGTTCGTGCCCGGTCATGCACTTCAGGTTCACACCTTCGAAAGTCGCCTCGGAGCTGATTGGCAAAAGTACGTCCATGATCATCCGGACGGTACGCTGTTTCACGGATTAGCATGGAAACGCGCCGTTGAGCGAACTTTCGGTCATCGATCGAGATATCTGATTGCTTATCGTCAGGGTTGTGTGTCCGGTGTACTGCCGATGTTTGAGGTGCGAAGCGTCGTGGCCGGACGATTGCTGGTCAGCGTTCCGTACGGCACTTATGGAGGGATTCTGGCGGACGACTCAGCCGTGTGTGGGGCAATTTTCGAAAAGGCGAAATCCATCGGGGCCCGAATCAACGTCCGGTCGATCGAGTTTCGTTCAATCAAGGCGCACATCGAAGTTCCGGAGTCCAACCACACGCACGTCACTTTTCGAAAGCCGTTACCGACAGACAAGGGGCGCGTGTGGGAGGTGTTCCCTCGTAAGGCCCGGGCAGCCGCGAGGCAGGCGTCGAAGCGCCATGAACTCACGGTCGAATTCGGGGACGAGCATTTAGCGACGGTCTGGCGGTTGTATGCTCGGTCCATGCGACGTCTGGCGTCGCCGAATTACCCGTTCCGTTTTTTTGAATCCCTGGCTCAAGCGACGGGGGACCGTCACGTCGTGCAGCTTGTTCGGTGTCGTGGTCGTCCGGTCGCGGGATTGCTTACATTTCTCGATCGCGAAACGGTCATGCCCTATTTCGCGGGTCTTGATGAAAGAGTGAAGATCTACGGTCTCAACCAATATTTGTATCTGGAATCGATGCGTTGGGGCGTTGAGCGTGGATATCGAATGTATGATTTCGGGCGTACGCGCGTGGATAACATCGGGTCGTTTAATTTCAAAAGGCTTTGCGGATTCGAGCCGAGTATTCTGGAGTATCAAACGTTCGTGATGCCGGGACAAGTGGCGGCCGATTTGTCGCCCACGTCGCCAAGATGGACGGCGGCAAGGCGAGTTTGGAGAGCGCTGCCGTTGTCGATCACGCGGCCGTTGGGAAGTTGGCTGGCGAAGTCGATACCCGGTTAGCAAGACGGGGGAACGAATTTGTGAGGGATCGCAAGAACATTCTTTTTTTGGCGAATCGTCTGCCGTTTCCACCGAACAAAGGCGACAAGATTCGAACATTTCATCAACTCGATCAGCTTGCATTGTCACACAACGTCTATTGTGCGTGTTTTGTGGATACGCAGCACGACATGAAGCACGTCAACGATTTGAGGCGCTGGTGTAAAGGCGTGATCGCCATCCGATGGCATCGGGCGAGGGCCATGCTGCGGGCCGCCGGCGGTTTGTGGTGTGGCAAGTCGCTGACTGAGGCGGCCTATTGTGACGATGCGATGTATCACCAAGTCACTCTGCTTGGGGAGAAAGTGCACTTCGACGCCGCCGTGGCGTTTTCGTCGTACATGGCGCCATACGCCTTGGCGGCGCGAGCTCGACGGCGCGTGTTGGACATGTGCGACGTCGACAGCGAAAAGTGGTTTGACTATGCACGGCGTTCGCATTTTCCGAAGTCGGCCGTGTTTCGCCTGGAGGGACGCCGGCTTCGCGCGTGGGAACAATTCTGCCTGAAGTCTTTTGACGCAACCATTCTGATCACGGACAGAGAGAGGCGGGTTCTGGATCCTTCCTGTCAGATGAGCCACATGCATGTGATTCCGAACGGCACCAAGTTGTTTGACCGCACGGCGGGCTCCGCATCGTTGTGTGGCCCCGTGGTCGGCTTCCTGGGGGCGATGGACTACCGACCGAATGTGGAAGGTATCCGCTGGTTTGTGGAAGAAGTGTGGCCGACCGTGATTCGGGATGTACCGAAGGCTCGCCTGTTGATCGTGGGGCGTAACCCGACTCGGAGCGTTCGACGTTTGGCGGAGACTCAAGGTGTGGTCGTTACGGGTGAGGTACCGGATGTGCAGGCCTATCTCGCACGATGCCGTGTGGTCGTCACGCCATTGCAGATCGCCCGTGGCATGCAGAACAAAGCCCTTGAGGCGATGGCCGCACGGCGCCCCGTGGTGGCGACGCCCGAAGTGGCAAGCGGGCTGAAAGCTCGGCCCGGGTATCATATTTTGACGGCGGACTCTTCAGGCGATTTTGCGAGGAATGTCGTGAAGCTTTGCAGTTCCGACGAGCTTTGTCGTGAGATCGGGGACGCCGGTTATCGGTGTGTGGCCACGCATTATTGCTGGCCGGAAACGCTGCAACTCTATGAACGGATCGTCCTGGGTGAGTCGGCGCACGCGCATAAATTGCGTCACAGAATTGAGCGTCGTGGAAGAAGGTCTTCAGTGGCTTTGAAGAGAAGCGCGGCTGCGACCGATCGGATGCGGTCGTTCTCGCCCGTCATTCGAGAGTTTGTCGAAGACAAGACCTAAACAGTCCGTGAAGCCGTTCATCCACCGTCGATGCGTCTGATAATCCGCTAAAAACGGGCGTTGGATATCACTTCAGTTTGCCTTGACCTCGCTCGATACATCTTATGAGACCGTCGGCTCGCCGTTCTGATCGGGGATATGCGTGAGCACTGCGCCTGGATGGATGCCTTTGTCGAAAACGACTCTCTATGTTCCGCTTCATCGTCGCAAGACTGTTGCGCCTGCCACGAAGAAAGCAACGGCAAAGCCTGATCATTCGATGGTCCGAGCGCCTGTCTGGAATGCAAGTGCGCCGAAGACGGTGCTTGTGATTGCCAGCCGCTTCCCTCCTGTCGCTTCGGTCGGGGCGATCAGAATTCGGAAATTTGTGAAATATCTGGGCGAGTTCGGTTGGAAGCCGATCGTCATCACAGGTGCGGCGCCGCAAGGAGGAGCCGATCCGGATGACACGCCGCGAGCGGCTGACGAAAGCAGTCTATTCGATCTGCCCGAAGGGTTGCCGATTCATCGTTTGAGTCATCAGGTCGACGAGTGGCCGCATCATCTAAGTCGATCCTTCGGCAACAGGCTGGCCTCATGGACGCGATGGTTCGGGCTGGATGAAGAAAGGTGGAAGGACGGACTGTGCTGGCGATTCGAAAGGCTCCATGACCGTTGTTCGTTTCCGGATCGGGGAAGCTGGCGGCTGCTGTCGGCCGTGCGGCTGGGGTTGCGAATGCATCGCCGTTACCGCTTTGATGCCATTTTCTCAAGCGGGATGCCTTTCAGCGATCATCTGATCGGCCTCGCGTTACGCAGGCTTTTGAGGAAGCCCTGGTTGGCGGACTTCCGAGATCCCTGGGCCGAATATATCCATTGGCCGCAGTGGCGCACCGGTTGGGGACGGCGACTCACATGGTTTTCCGAGGCGGCCGTGGTTCGGAGTTCTTCATTCGTCGTCAGCGTCAACGAATCCATGACGAAACGATTCGCGTCGCGATACGCGAAGGAGAGCGCTGACAAATTCGTCACGGTTGCCAACGGTTTTGATCCGATGGATTTCAATCATTTCGCCGACGACGACTCTCAAACGGACACGGCCTCTTGTTTTCGTCTGGTTTACGTCGGCTCACTTTATGAAACGAGGAGTCCGGAGAATGTGCTGGCTGCATTTCGGCGGTTCATCCAAACCGTGCCGGGTAGCCGGAAACATGCCAGATTCGAATTCATAGGTCGCGCGGGCGAGCATCTCGACAAACTGACCAATCCGCAGGACGGTGACACGGTTCGGTACCGAGGCATGCTTCCATATCCTCTGGCGCTCGACGCGCTGGCGCGTGCCGATCTTAACGTTGTCATGCTGCCCAACATTCGTGGCAGCGAGAACGATACCACGACAAAAATATATGAATGTCTGGGGAGCGGTCGCCCCATCCTTGCGGCGGTGCCGCTGCAGGGCGCGGCGGCTCGTGTCTTGTGTCCGTTCGATGGCGTGACGCTGTGTGATCCGGATGACGTTTCGGGCATGTCCTCCGCGATCACCGATCACTATCGCCGTTGGCTGGCGGGCACGGTGCTAACGTCTCGCTCCGAAGGACAACTCGCGCCGTTGACACGACGGCAACAGACGAAGGAACTGGCTGCTTATCTTGATTCTTCTATCCTGTCCAGTCGAATTTCCGGGGGACTCATCCAATGACTTCAGTGCTGACAAAAACTCGTTTTGACACGTGGACGGGCCGCATGGTTCGTGGGTTGCGACGGCGGTACAACGACCATTGTACGACGATCCTCACGTATCACAGTGTTTGTGGCCAAAATAGCGTCTTCACCGCAGGGACCTCGCTTCGTCATCACCCCCGCGAGTTCGAGCGGCAGATCGATTATCTCGCCGAGCATTACAACCTATTCAGTCTTCGCGAACTCGTCGCCATGCTCGAACGAGGCGAACAGCCGTCGCGGGCCGTCGTGCTGACCTTCGACGACGGCTATGCGGATGCAATTCGACAGGCCATGTCGATTTTATATCGTCGTCGAATTCCAATGACGATTTTTCCCGTGACGTCGGTGATCGGTAATCGCGACTTGATGTGGCAGCACAAGCTCGCCTGGCTGGTCGCGGAAGGCCATACGTCGCGGGTCTGGGACGGTTTGAAGGCCGAAGGCTGGAACGTCAATGAGACGGATGACTCCTTGGTTGACTATGTGCGACGATGCTACCGGCCGGTGCTCCTGGAAGTTCTTGAGTCGGTCGTTCGGTCCGTCGGCACGAGCGGGCGTGCGCTCGCTGAGGAACATCGTCCTTATCTCGAATCGGAAGAGATCGCGGAAGCGGACCCGGAGTTCGTGGAATTCGGCAATCACACGGATACGCACCCGGTCCTCTCGGCGCTGACAATCGGGCAACAAATGGCGGAGATTACCGCCGGGCATCGTCACATTACGGAGCTGACCGGTCAATCGCCGTTGGCGCTGGCCTATCCTTTCGGTCTGAAGCGTCATTACGACGAAGACACAAAACGAATCGCCGCCAACACGGGCCACCGAGCGGTCCTGGACATGCGACGGCGGCTGAACACGGGGCTCGTCGACCCTTTCGAGCTGAGCCGAATGCCGGCCCCCAGCGGATCGCAGGTTGATTTCGAAAAAATGGTCGAAGCCTGGCCGGCCGCTCCCGCTCTTGAAGCGGCGCATGATAGGTGATGGTCGGATGGGAGAGTGAAACGACGATCGTCAATCTTTTTGTTTGAGCTGGTGCGACATTGATGAAACTGCGAAACGCACTGTTGGTGGCCTACCGTTTTCCTCCGCTGGGTGGCAGTGGGGTTCAACGGGCCGTGAAGCTGGCCCGTTACCTCCCGGCCGAGGGTTGGAGAGTGCACGTTCTGACGACGGGCCACACCCATGATCCGCAGCTCGATGCGAATCTGGGCGACGAATTGGGTAATGACGTCGTTGTCCACCGTATTTTAGGATATGAACCGGGCGCCATTGCGAAAAAGGCGTGTCGATGGCTTGATCGACGGATCGGATCATCGTCATTTGCAACGAAATGGGAGGATCGGTTGTATTGGCGCCTCGACCGTTGGTGGAATAAGCTTCAGATGCCGGAAACGGAAATGTTGTGGGTCGCGTCGGCGGTCAAGGCCGCTCGCCGGATTATCCGCCGACACCAGATCCAGGTCGTCATCACGACGTCACCACCTCATTCCACGCAATGGGTAGGGCGTGCGTTGCAACGACGGTTGAGCATCCCATGGATCGCGGACTTGCGCGATCCGGTTCTCGACAACTTCGCTTACGATCCTGCGACTCGGCGGACCGATCGCTACTGGCGGCGGATGGAACGGACAACCGTGAACCAGGCGTCGCGAATCGTCGTGACCTGTCCCGAACTGGCGGATTGCCTCCAAAAGCGCTACACGGCAATCGATGCGTCACGGTTTTCAACGATCACGAACGGTTACGACCCCGCGGACCGGGCCCAAGGTTCGAATCTCATTTCGAGATCCGACGGTCGTTTTGTCCTAGGGTACGTAGGGTCTTTCTATCGAGCGCAAACCATCGCGCCTCTTCTGGAGGCCGTGCGACGGCTGACGGCGGCCCGCCCGGACTTGGCTGCACGGTTCGAACTGCGCGTCGTCGGCAGCGTTTCAGCACAACAACGAAAATTTCTGCGCGATACGGATGATGCGTTCCTGCAGTTGTTGGGATACCTGGGGCATGACCATGCCGTCAACGAAATGGCGGCGGCTGACGCTCTGTTTTTGATGACTCCGGTCAACAAAGGAGGGCGTTTTTGCATTCCCTCCAAGACGTTCGAGTACCTTGCTTTCGGCCGGCACATCATTGCCTTGACCCACCGTGGCACCGAGCTGACGCGGACCCTCGCAGAAGCGGGCAATGTCACCCTTGTCGAGCATGGAGACACGGTAAGACTGGTGCAGGCCCTTGAAGCCTGCTACGAATCCTGGTTGGCGGGGAAACTTGATCAACCAAGAAATCAGCAGGTCGTTGGACGATATCGGAGGGACCGCCTCGCTGCGGATTATGCGAGGATTCTGAACGAATGTGTTTGCAGCACGCCGGACGTCAATCTTGTGCCAACCGCGGGCACGGTTTGGGAGGCTGCATGAGAATTCTCTGGCACATGCCGACGCTTCGGAGACATGCCTGCGGTTTGTCGAACCGAGCGATGCGCTTGGCGAACGAGCTGCGAAAGTTCGGTCATGAGATCTCATTTGCCGTGGCCGACGACAAAACCGATGTTGATGACAACAGCATCGGCGATATGGCTTTGTTGAAGCTCTCCTTGACTCGACTCAATCCCCTCCATTGGAGTCTGCAGTCAAGGGAACGCATGCGAGCGGCCCGGTTGACTGTTCGTGGGCTCGGTGATGATCACGATCTTTTCATTTCATGTCAGCCGGAGGTCGTGCGCGCTTATTGTCAGCGGCATCGGAGGTGCCCCGTTTTATTCGTCTGCGGAGGCACGACCTTGTTGCACGATGCAACGGATGCAGCACGGCAACAGTCCATGTCTCCGTTGCGACGTCTGCCATACAGCCTGGATCGTTACTTGAAGCATCGAAACGAAGCAGGCGCTTTTAAAGCGGCTGACGCTACGGTCTTTGACAGTCTGCATACGCGGGAAAGCGTGATCACAGCGTACCGCGTCACTCCGGAGAAATGCATCACCGTTCATGGCGGGTTTGATCCTGAGACGTTTCGGCCGCCGAACAGGGATGAGCGCAACCGCACCAGACTGAAACTTGGTCTCGGCCGCGACGACGACATCACATTGGTGTGGACAGGAAGAATCTCCCCGGAGAAAAACCTGACGTTGTTGATTCGCGCGTTGTCAAAATGTCGGCAGCGTCCGCAACGAGTCCTGATTGTTGGAGAAGGGCCAGGGCGGGAGGAATTGGCCGTGTTGTGTCGCCGTGAGAGCGTTGACGATATCGTGTCTTTCGTCGGCGAAAAAGCGGATGTACGGCCGTATCTCCATGCGGCGGATATCTTTGTTTTTCCGTCTCTGGGGGAGTCGTTCGGCTCATCATTGGTCGAGGCCATGGGATGCGGTCTTCCGTGCATCGCATTGCGAAGTGAGAATGCCGCCGGAATCAGGAATGCGAGCGAGGAAATACTCGGATCTGAAGGGGCGGGCGCTCTGGTTTCGACAAATGATCCCCGCGCTCTGGCCGAGGTGATAGACGATCTTGGTTATGACGCGCAGCGCCGACGGGACATGGGGCTGCAAGCGTCCAAACGGGCGGTGACAAAATTTAGTTGGACGAGCGGTGGACGGCATTTGCATGAGCTGATCTTGCGCCTATGCAGTCGATCACAGATGAATTCCGTTGAGCCTGAAATCCCGGCGCGTCAGGCCGCCATTATTTGAGTCTGCAATCCTAGGGGCACACCATGCGTTTTATTCTATATGTTTCCATTTTGTTGACCATTTTACCGTTGGTCTTCTTCCGCCCCTTCTTCGGTCTGTGCATTTATTACGTCGTATCGTTGTTGCAGCCGAAGCTCCTGTGTTGGCGAGACGATTTTCAGGACTCGTTGCTGATCGGCGTCCCGTTTGTGATCGGGGCGATCGCGATTGGCGTCAGGAACACCCATGTTCTGCCTGATCGTGATCAAGTGACCGGTCAAATCAAAGGCGTGATTACGAAGATCACGCGCAGCAAGTTGTTCGAGCCGTCGTGGATGATTGCGATTAGTGCGATGCTTGTCATTTACATCTCGATTACGCGCTTCCTCACGCCATTTCCTCTGGAGCATACGTCCTACCAGTTCCGAAGCTTCTGCAAAGTGCTCCTGGTCGCTGCTTTGTTGACCGGGTTGGTGACCGATTCACGCAGGTTTCGCATTCTGTTCCTGGTGATCGCGTTGTCTACGGCGTTTTGGGCGATCAAGGGCGGGCTTAAGGTTATTCTGATCGGGCCTCACCAGGTTTACGGAAAGAGCTACGACAACAACCTCTTTGCGCTTACGTCCGTGATGGCCTTGCCGATGGTTTTTTATTTCGGGTTGAGCGTGAAACACGCCCGTTGGCGAGCGCTGCTCTTGGTGTGCTCCGCCTTGATGTGTCTGGCTATCATTGGATCCCGATCGCGTGCGGGTTTTGTCGCGTTTGCCGTGATCCTGATGTGCATGGCCTGGGGAAGTCGATACCGATTGCGCGCACTATTCGGCGTCATGCTGGTTGTGGGTTTGGTTGCCGCCTTGTCAAGTAAGGAAGTGACCGAGCGAATTGACTCGATTCTTGCGTATCGCGATGACTTTTCGGCACGGTCACGGTTTCGCACGTGGGAAGTTGCTCGAGGATTGTTCGTCAAGAGCCCCTTGATCGGTGTCGGTTTTAACAATTTCGAGCTGGCTCAGCAGCAATACTTCGGCGGTCGGAAGGCCGCGCACAACATTTTTCTGCAAAACCTCAGTGAATTGGGCATCATCGGTCATCCCCTTTGGCTCGCCATTATCTTCGGATCGATGCTCAGTCTTTTGTTATTCATGCGAAGGGCTCGCAGTTTGCCGCCGGACATGCGATGGTCGTATCACTGTTCGCGAGGATTGTTACTGGGCATGCTCGGGTTCTGCCTTCACGGGTTCTTCCATAATGAGGAATACTTGGAACTGATGTTCGCGATGGTGGGATTGGGCATCGCTTTGCAAACCGTCACCAAACGCGAGTTAAGAACTCGGCGATTGATCGCGATGAGCGAGGGTGGACAAGGCGAGGACGAAGACAGAGTAAAGGGCGACCGGCCGACGCCAATTGAAGGACATCCTGGGAGGTTGTTCGATCGTCCGCGGAGCCTGGGCGCCTTGATACGATACGGTATCCGGCCGGCACGATAGGCCGTCGAAGTGGGATAATCTTTCGCGCAAAGGAAGTTTCCGTCAAACCGATTCACTCCGGTAAGGCGACACGTCCGTTCAATCGCAACAGCCGCTACAAGCGACATTCTTTCCTGCCCAGGTGTTACTGCTCATTGCATGGCCTGATTTTATCGGCGATGAATCCTCGCCGACGTCTGAAGAGGCTCGTGGTCTCTTGATTGCTGCTCCCGTATCGATGCAAGCGGAGGCAGCAAATCGAGAGGGGAGAGATCATGAGCGACATGCAAATACGATCCGCGACGGGCGCAACGGGAGGCGCGCCCGTTGGGAATACCGTGGCACAGCGAGGGTCGGAAGGAAGTGCCGGTCTCGGACAACAGTCGGCCCAATCCTTGCAAACGGTTCAAGGCTCGGCTTCACTCCGAAGCGAAGCGATCGAGATATCGAGTTCGTCTTCTTCCTCGGTGTTCGTCGAGCAAAGCAGCCAGAGCGAGCAGATGGCCATGCTCGTGATGATGCTGATCCAGATTCTGTTCGGTCAAGGGGAAGAGGATGAGCGAGAATCGGACCCGTTCGCGAGTCTGGCCGGGCTGATGATGTTGTCTTCGTTTAGCCAGTCGTATCAACAAGTGAGCTATTTTGAGAGTCAATCGTCGCAAGTCTCTCTATCCGTCACAAGCTCAAGCGCCTCTGCAGTTCAGGCGACGTCGTACACGCAGGCAGGCAGCGACGCAACGAGCGGAGGGGGATCGCTCGGCAGGAATCTGGATGTTAGCGGCTGACGCACCGGGGCAGCGGTGACGGTTACGAAAGTCGTTCCAACGCTTTTGCAACGGGCTCATAATAAAGCCATACAGCGACGGCACTCCCGATCAGGGTCACAACGACGAGCCCGATCTTAATGAACAGCAGCATCCGATCAAATCGTGCCACGGCAAGGGCATTGGACGTGAACGTCTCAATCAGTCGGCAGCGTGATTCGATGCTGCCGTGACGCCAGCTCGGCGCTTCTCGAGGAATGCCGTTAAGGTCGGCAATCTTGTACAACGTGCGTCCGAACAGATTCGCAGCGCTGATGCAGAGTCCGGGAGCCTTTTTGTTTCCGTGAACCGGGCATTGCGCGACGAGGCAGTCCTTCATATCCGGTGTGATGCACCGCACGCCAAAGAGGTCGGCCTGGCGTTCGAACTTTCGGGACAGCCAACTGAAGCCGAAGAGCCACATCGCCAACAGGACTCCGAGCGCAACGAGTTGCAGGATGGCCCCGTCGAGTTGCGGGGCGCCGTTCATTTTCCGGTCTACAAAGAATATCAGGTGCATGGCGCCGCCTGCGATGTACATGGAGACGATCGCGAAAAGCCCGAAGAACGGCAGATGCCAATGGCGAACGTGTCCGGCCTCGTGTCCGAAAACGGCTTCGATCTCGTCCTCGTCCATGGTTTCCAACAGGGCATCGGAAACGAGGATGTAGCGCAGCGGAGTAATGAACCCCATCACCGCAGCATTGACGGCCATTCCGTGCGTGTGCCACAGAAGAATCTCGCGATAACGCAATCCGACGCGACGGCAGGTTGCCATGAAGCGGTCTCGAAGCGGACCGGCGGGAAGGGGTTCGGTCGCCCAGATGTAGCGGAGCATGAGCGGCGCCATGGCCAGCACGATCACGGAAACTGCGCCCAAAGCCGTATTCAATAGAAGGCCCCTGATCATGACATCCCTAGGCAGGGGAATAAGTGCTTCGGTATAGCCGTGAATGAGATGCTTGGCCAGCACGATGATGCTCATGGGAACCGCCAAAATAAGCACCTGATGACGGAACTTGTCCATGAGATGACTGCCCAGCGAATTCCGTACTTTCGGCTTGCGTTGCAACGCGGCATTTAATGCGCCGATGGCGTCGTTTTCCGGTGATGTGGACATCGCGGCATTTGCCGATTTCGTCGCGGGTTCCGAAGCCTGCGAGAAGCACTCCTCACGGAACCGCATCTCGACCGGATAGAAAATGGTCCACATCGCGAGTAGAGAAAAGAAGAACGGTGCGAGTAACATCAGATCGCCGAACAGCGGGATGCGTCCCAGCCCCCATCCTGTTCGGACAAGATTCGGCCAGGGCGTAAACACCATATTCAAGACCAACAGTCCTGCCAGGATGAACAGGAAAACCTGCTGATAGAACGCGAAGGTGTCCGTGGCGTCATCGTGACCGTCCGGCGTGCCGTCAAATCTGGAAAGCGTTTTCTTCCGCACAAAGAAGGCCAAGGCGATGATTGCCAGAAGTTGGCCGAAGACGATGGACAGCGTGCCCACCAGCGACGCACCCTGGGTCACCGGTTGATCGGGAAAGAGATTGCATTGTTCCGGCGGCAGGGTGTCGCTCAGAATCAACGCAAAGGCCATAATGACGACGAAATACATAGCGACCTACGATTCCGGATGTTTATTCAACCTAGTTCATTCGGCTATTCTAGGATTCGGGCATCGGGCGACAACCGGCGGCAAGGACTCCGGAAAATAAGAGCCGGGGAGATCAGGAGGTTGCGAGGGACATCGAACCCTGTCGTTTCCGGGCATCTTCGATGGACTCAAAAAGGCCTGGGCGATTTTGAAGTTGAATGGTATCTCGATCAATGTCCCACTTGCCGACGGGAGGCGTATCGCGCGTCGTGATAAAGACATATTCCGTAGCCCCCACACCTCCGCCGGGGACATAGGTTCCAATCAGACGGACACCGGACCATGGAATCTCGATGCTTCCGAAAGACCGAACCAATCGCGGACCTTTGTCCGTGAGCACCAGTCTCCGAACATAACCCTTGTAAAAGCCGATCGCCGTGAGGGCCAGGACCGTCGCGGCGGACCATTTCATCCATGCCAACGTGACGTTGAACGCCAGAAAAAGCATCAGGCCGCTGATCGGAAGCATCACGATCAGATAGATCGCGATCGGAGTCCTGACGAAAGGCCAACTCCGGCGATGACGACAAACGGGTTGCATGCGATTTCAGACGAATCGGTCAATGTTCGTAATACGTGTGGCTGGGACGGCCTGCGAGGATTTCCTCTTTGCCCCAGTTGGCGACGTTCTTGAAGGTTTCTGATGAGATAAAGGCATCAAACGCGTCACGGTTGTTCCATTCCGACAGGATGACATAGCTTTCGGCGTCGTCGATGTCGCGAAACATCTTGGACGTCGTGTGCCCTTCGATCGACTGCATCGCATTGATCACCTTTCGAAACGCGTTTTCGAAGGTTTCCTTCTTGTCGGGTAGCACTTTGTAATTCATGCCGATGGTGACCATCCTTTGTCTCCTATTGAAGTTAGGTCGTACGTCTCAGGCGCCGAGATCGGCCCCCTGCGCGTGATATCCTAGCCGTCCGGCACGGATATTTGCAACAGCCCCCGGCGGATTGGCGTGCGGGCGTCGATTCACCGATCAGAGCCGCGCCCGTGAGGGAGGGGTGGGGGTTGAGCCGGTAGGCGTGTATTCAACCACGAGTAGACGAACAAGAAGTATGAACGGGGGTGGCATGGCCAAGCAAAGCGCGGCCATGTTCTCTTCGAGTGTTCAACATGCCCGCGCCTTCGGCTTGGGCATGCCACCCAACGTGAGGAAGCGGTGGGCATGCGAAGGAAAGACCGTTTTTTGATGACCACCTCTCAATCCGGCGACTCTCCTTGCTGGACCGAGAAAGGATTCTCGGTCCAGCAAGTCGGGTTATATCATTCTACTCTTTCTTTTTACTTGATGGCTCTGGCTTCGATGTTTGTTTATCAGATCGCCATTGACCCACGAGCGCAATCACCACGCCGCCCCAAAAAACGGCGACGGCTGCACCGACCAATGAATCAGCATCCACTTTGGTCCCTAGGCCGAATCCGAATACGAGCATCCCGATAATTGCAACGGCAAGGATAGAAACACCAACGTAGGTTAGTCGGAGAGGCGTTGATTTTCGGGGACGATCCGTTGCCGGTGTTTTCTGGATCTTCTGACGGCCTGATTCTGTGTTCTTATCAGCTCGGTCCGAGGCAGCTGCTTCCTTGAAGAGACGTCTTTCTTGAGAATTCGCAACGATTCCTCGTAGTGAGATTCTTTGTCCGTCACGCTTTTGGATCCATGGAACGATATCATTCGTCGCAACGAGACTTATCTCCTCGAAAGGGATATGAGTGAGACTCCCAAGATTACGAACGACAATTCCTTTAGGCGTAATGGCTGCGAACCGAGACTTGTGGTTTGCTTTCCAAACGATCAGAAATGTGCTGCCCAACACAATCACCGCGATAAGAAGAACGATAACTACGGCCCAATCCGCTCTGACGAGCGCGCCGAGAAACGTCAAAGCTGACGCGGATAGCAACCAGAGTAATACGATTTCTATGGCGAGTAAGCCGAAAAGCGTCTTCCACGGCCTTGACGGCCGAAATACCAGGGTTTTTTCATCCCACGCAAAGCCGCATTCGGGGCACCGTCCACCCGAGGCATGTCCTTTTAGCGAATAGTCGCAAGCCGGACACTGTGGAAGTGGGAAGGCTGAAATCATTAGGCGTCGTCCTCAAACTTGCGCGAGTGCCCCATTCATCGCTTCCGAGCGATGGGTGGGAATCTCATCGTAGGCTAAGGGATCGAACAAGGATTCGGCAAACTTCAGGGCTCCATCCTAATTCGTCGTGATTCCCCAACCTTTGATCAGAACAAGGATGGGGTCACCTGTGGATTCTCGATCCGGCACGAACTACTTGGATTTGCCGCTAAACCATTTGAAGGAGTACTCAGCAATTGCAAATAGTAAGATAGGAGCACAACCCAAATCTGCAACTAAAGGGATCCACCACAACTTTTGTACGATTTCAGAGGGGCAAAGTGCACATCCAATCGCACCGGCCAGCCCGCCGATGAGAAGAATCAGTGAACTGCGACGCTTCTTAAAATAATACGACAAGATCAGTGCATAATTAGCAACCACAACCAAAGCAAAAAACACCAAAAGAACTACGGAAAAAAACCATCGAAGAACATCCATCGAAAAACACCCGCGCGCCGTGTTTATTTGAACGTGCTGGACCGAGAATCCTTTCTCGGTCTCTACGCGTCACAGGAATCCTTTCCTGTCTTTTGCTCGCTCCAGCTATGCACGTTTTTGTTCTCCGCAACGAACACATGGGAAGTGATTCCCATGGAGATGGGACCGAGAAAGGATTCTCGGTCCAGTACAATCAGTTTGGTTTATGCTCCACCGATTTCGACGTACGATCGGCCTGTTGCGGTTCCGCGGGTGACAAACACTCAGGGCAGGTGGTGTGATCGGCTGTACCTAGTCTATATCCGCAATTCGGGCATCGACCTTCTCTAACCCAGCGCCGCCGTTTTGCTTTCGGCCAGCCCACACAGGCCGTTGTCATGGCAATCGCGATTGCACTGGCAATGCCGACCAGCAAAGAGTTCAGGACATTGCCAAGCAAGAGAAATCCCACGATGGGACAAATGCAAAGCCCAATCAGCAGGACGATCATACTTCGAAACAGGAGAGCGTCTTCATCTTTTGAGAACTTCCGCCCGGCTGCCCACGCGTTCAAAGGCGAATATTGGTCTATGGACTGGTTATATCCGCACTCGGAGCAAACATCAGACTTGCTGCCCGTCAGGTCGTATCCGCAATTTACACAGTGTCCTGATAGTTCACTGATGGCCCAACGCACATGCTGTCGTAAACGACGTCGTTTGATCCACCAAAACACGGTGCTGTAGGCCATCGCTAGTACAAAGGCGAATGTCAACCCCTGCCAGCGAGATAGCGAGCCGACGAGCATGACAAGCAGGCCAATTCCACCGTAGGACAATCCTATGATGGCCTTGTGCAGCGGACGGATTTCCGAGCGTACTCGGTTTGTTGCAACGTCAAGGCACCGCTGGCGCAGTGTGTCATCGCTCATGTTGACGAGTTCCGGCAATTCCATCAGGGGCATCTCTTGGCTAGCGGGTCTTGATAGCCGCCGTTCGATTGCAGTTCTTTTCTTAGTATTCTCTCACGTGCTGGACCGAGAATCCTTTCTCGGTCTCTACGCGTCACAGGAATCCTTTCCTGTCTTTTGCTCGCTCCAGCTATGCACGTTTTTGTTCTCCGCAACGAATACATGGGAAGTGATTCCCATGGAGATGGGACCGAGAAAGGATTCTCGGTCCAGCACAGTGGGTGGGGAATCTCATCGTAAGCTAAGGGATCGAACGAGGATTCGGCAAACCTCAGGGCTCCATCCTAATTCGTCGTGATTCCCCAACCTTTGATCAGAACCAAAGGATGGGGCATCTGTGCCCGTGGTTGAACTTGTTAACTTAGTTGCTCCGCTTGATCGCAGAATCCTGTTGGAAGAGTCTTTCGAGCGCCGAGCACTTCGATTCCGACTAGGCGATCCTCAGAGTCAAAACCCAGAATAATCGTCTCAGGAACAGCTTCTACCTCACGAACCACAGTTTCCTGTGAAGTTGAAAGATACAGATAAGCTGTGTCAACCGATTTATCGTAAGTCACTCTTAGTTCCATTTTTTATCCTTATTTATCAAGCAATGAACGCCCGTGCTGGACCGAGAATCTTTCTCGGTCACTACGCGTCACAGGAATCCTTTCCTGTCTTTTGCTCGCTCCAGCTATGCACGTTTTTGTTCTCCGCAACGAATACATGGGAAGTGATTCCCATGGAGATGGGACCGAGAAAGGATTCTCGGTCCAGCACAGCAT
>JAKSDK010001458.1 GCA_022360095.1 Phycisphaerales bacterium | reverse complement strand
CTTTTCCAGTGACTACATATCCCATCGTGAGTTTCTCCAGTAGTAGGTCATGGTACACTGTGTCGAACGCTTTCCGCAAATCGATGAAAACTGCACCAGTTAGTAGACCCTGATCCATACTGCGCCTTATGCTGTCAGTGAATGATAAGACAGCCAAATCAGTAGAGTGGCCCTTGTGGAAGCCACATTGGTAGGGACTCAATAACTTTTCTCTAGCCAGAAAATCATATAACTGCGTGTGAACTACTCTTCCCAGAACCTTGGATATGGTCGGTAGTACAGATATCGGTCGATAATTATCCATGTCATTTGATTTGCCATTCTTGAACAAAGGATTTAGACGTGCCCATTTCTATTCAGAGGGGACGTAACCATAAATCAATTAATTTTAGTTCTTTTTCTTTTTTCTTTTTAATTTTAAGGTTAGCGTGATACGGCTATTACGTGAACGCAGATACTGAAATCTAATATCGCGTTTTATTCTAATTTTCTACAAGGTAGAATACCTAACAAAAATTCGACTTACATTTTCATGCGAGGTCACATCAAAAAGCAAAACAGACAAGAATTAAAAGTGATCGAGACGTGCTCAAGAAGATTACACAGCTGAGACAGAAATGAACCTGCTTACTCAGCCTGGCGACTAGGTCAGCTACCAAAAATGAAGTCCTGACGTCAATTCCATTTCCCTCAGCCCATATAAATTGGGCAAAAGCCGCAATTCAGCCATTCTAACTCCCACGAGTGCACAGCGAACTTGGGTAGTTATCGCCAGCAGAAAACCTTCTACAGTTCAGCCAGAGGTCAGGGAGGTCCCGGAAGAATCGAGCGAGCAAGAACAAGAATCGACCAGGTTTGTTAAAGATGGCGTTCTGGGAAAGACTGCGAATTGCGAGGAAGGCTTGGGTAAAATATCCATTGGATATTTCACCCTGTCTCCCGGAAGTCGCGCCCTGTTGTCAGAGTGCACGATTGCTCGAAGAACGGCGATAAAATGTTTTGTTTTAAATTTTCCTTCGTCTCCTCGCAATGGCATTTGCGTCAGCCGTGATCACTGAAGTGCGTTCAATTAATAATGATTAACAACGCTTTCGTTCAACTTACATACTTACTATACCAACTTACTTTCGAGCAACTTACATACCGCATAAAACGGGCGGAAATGGTACTGCGCTCTGTTTTTAGCAAGTTAAGTTTTCTTTCCACAAAAAAGCTTGTGAAAATATCCCAGTGGAAAGACTGTAATTTCTTAAAATAAACGTTTCAGGGCAAAAACCGTCTTTTGTAATACTTAATAATGACATAATATTTTTTACGGTACTTACACAAAGCGCTTTGCAACAATGGCAAAGGCATGATTTAAAAGGTCAAATTATCTTCTCCAGAGTATCAATGCGTAGGGAGGAGTAAAACAAACAAAAAGCATGCAATGATTTCAATGCTTGCGTGCGTCACCACTACTGTATGGCGGTAAGTTAGATAGCTACACTAGCCAATGGCTGG
>JAKSDK010000151.1 GCA_022360095.1 Phycisphaerales bacterium | reverse complement strand
CGTCATTTATTTCCACACAGTTACAGTGCATATAAGTATTTCCATAAACGTAAGATTAGAAGGGTACTCTGTTCGCTTGAAAACGGTGCTAAAAGCTTTTCTGTAGATTTGAGCCGAGTACAAATCTCATTTCCCCCAAAAGTTATAGCGCTCAATCTTATCTCGAAGCAAAACTACATGTGGCCTGCTCGAACCGAGGGAAACGCGTGCGAAAAAGTCAAAATTGCATGGTGTTTTTGCTGTCAAGTGTGAAAATTACACTTCCTTTTTAAGTTCGTGACTTTATTCAGCATTTTGCCCAGCCGGTTTATCACAATTTCTAGCTACTTTTCTGAGAGATCGCTTGCCTGAAAAAAAAAACCTTGTATCAACCCAGTCACCACGGAAGGAGCGATTTTTAGTTAAGTGTGAAAACTCTGTGAAAAGTAATGTCGTCACGGCTTTAGTTTGTCCTCGCTTCGTTTTGTTATAGTATTATTGGCTGCGAACATTTGCGCCACTTTCCCGACCAGAAGGAAACCAAAACCATTTGTGGCCTATCTGCAGGCGTTTTCCCGCGCTTTGTGCCCGCGTAATGTTTTTAAATTTTCTTGAGTTTTGATTGGCTTAGGTGATTGTTTACCTTTGCTTTGATTGGTCAGAATAAATTCGCTTTGGTTTTGATTTTATAACGGTGAAAGCCATTGAAAAGTTTCACTTTATTTCAGACAATGCACTTGCTGGGATTCAGATCAGAACGAAAAGTAACCCCATCGTTCGTTGCAATAGAATACACAGCGGACTGCACGGTGGAATCTACGTGGTAAGTACAGTTTATTTGCTTTACTTGTTTGGTTTGCTTAGTAGGGATAACATCCCGTCCCTTCCCAACCCCTCCCTACTCCGATGTCTTCCCTCCCTTTGATACATGAATATTGCCTGCAGTTTGCAACAACACTCAGTTCTATAAACGATTTTGTGTTAATTCTTGCGTTTTTCCTTACTTTTCTCAGCACGAAGATGGCATGGGGCTTATAGAGGACAACGAAATTAACAACAATACTCTTGCGGGTGTGTGGATCACTACAGGTATAAAAAAAGTGCACTTTATTTTATTTTCAATGTGTTTAGCACGGAATTGCTAATCGGGGACAATATTTTTTACGTTTCCTACTGGAGAAGGGACCGCCATTTTACATGGTCATCCGAGCCACGCGAAGGTTAAGCCGCTTGCAGTGCGAAGGGAGTACCTTCATTTCTCAGTTATTTTAAGACCCTGAGTATTGGTTCCACCCTGGGAATTGAACCTGCGACCTCCCGCTCTGCTGTCAAGCCCTCTGCCGACTGAGCTAATCCTGCTGCGGAAAAAAAGCGACATGAGAGAATGTCCCCATAACTTAGAGGCTAGAGGATCCACTCGGTTATTGTGTATGGGCTCTATTCCTGTCAAGAACTACTCGTTTAATCGTACTGAGTTTTTTGTCGCTTGCTTGCGATTAGCGAGTTAGCGGGGAATTCGAGTTATCCGTGTTCGAGTTCACGAGGTTCTACTGTAGTATCAAAGAAGAAGTTGGATAGGTCTGTAGAGGATAAGTTACTGCAATGATGTCTACGTTGCTAAATAATCGCATGAGCTTTTAGGCGACCTAACGTGGTTGTATGGTAAATCGTTTGGTGTCCTCGGAAATCCAGGGGTAGAACTAATGGGAACAAAAATATACGGACATTTTTGAAATAATGATAGGACAATTCAGGTCTAAAAAAACCAGTAGGTCATTGGACGGT
>JAKSDK010001612.1 GCA_022360095.1 Phycisphaerales bacterium | reverse complement strand
CACCTTTGGCTTCTGCTTCCTCTAAAGCCATTCCTTTTTTTTGGTGAAAGCATGGAATGGAGGCTAACGGCACATCATGTTTCTGAAATGTTGATGGTACTTAGTTATTTATCTATTTATCATCAGGGCTGTCATTAAGGTTTTAAGTAGCTGGTCATTTATCACACAAATCCTCCTATATTTGTTTTGCTTGACTCACTTTCAAACTTAAAAGTCGCAGGGTTGTTATAATGCAGTAGCCAGCTAAAATAGGGCTACTAATGACCCCTGAATAGCAAGTATACCTATAGACAATGTTGGTGGAACAAGCAAAGAGTACATGTATTGTACAAGTCATAACAAGACAGACATCAACTCTCCTAGTGTGTTATGCATTATTACATTCTTAAGGCTTTGCTTTGCTTTACTTGAAGAAGTCCCACTAACAATCTGTGAAGTAGGCTTACACAACCCCCCTGCCTCAACCTCACTATGAAATTTCACCCAAAAGTTATTCTTACACCTGGAATTCACAAAGTACCCAAGAGGAAATGTCTAGGAGAACACCTACATTGCAGAGTATTTAATAAAATAATCAGCACATGATGAGAATACTTAATTTACAGGTCCAAACAAAACTAACTTTACACCATAACCTCTTCTTAACTGGACACCGGGCCTTTTTCCTCAAAAGACAGTTAAGTTTAACCCAGCATTAAGCCAAATTTTAAGCCCTGTTTTCTTGACTACAGGGACATGTAACTGGAGCTTAATATGAGATCCAGACATGATAACACAAAATTAATTATTTTTAAGACAATCTATTGGAAGATAAATAAAATCACATAAAAAGGTTTAATCCTGGATTGGCTCTAATCTGCTTCTCAGGAAGCTGGGCTCTCTGGTATAGTAGATCTAACGCTGACCTGGTCACCAAGAAAATTCGCTTACTGCTGTACATTTAATCTTTTCTTCGCACAAAACACTTTTTTTAAACAAAGGTTATTTTTATTCAAGGAGCTTTCAAAAATATTCAAAGACTTTTGAGAAAAATTCAAGGGCTTTCCAAGGATATCCCACAATTTTTCAAGGACGTGCCGCTTTTTCAAGGACTTTTCAGGGTCCCGGCAAACCATGAGTGCTTTTGGCTGAAACAATGATAAATTCTACTGTCCTGTCTCAGAACTATCTTCAGCTGTCTTACTGCACTAACATAACTCACTCATCCCACTTCACTTTATATTAGCTCCTTGCATGTGACAAAAATTGCCTCCTGTGGGCATTAAAGGCCAACCGGGGACAGTTT
>JAKSDK010001591.1 GCA_022360095.1 Phycisphaerales bacterium | reverse complement strand
GTTCCAAGCCCCTACAAGTTGCTTCGTGATGAAATTACTGTGGCTGGAAGCCTGGTCATGAGAGGTCTGCGGATTGCTGTGCCGTTGAGTCTGCGTGAGAGGGTGCTAGAGTTAGCCCATTAGGGGCATCAAGGGATCGTGAAAACAAGAGATCGCCTCCGAAGTAAAGGGTGGTGGCCAAAGAAGAATGCTATGGTGTAGAGACATTGTAAGAAATACTTTGGGTGCCAGGCGGTGACCCATGCTAACACCACGCTTCCTGTGAAGACAACAACCATGCCAACGACGCCTTAGAGGGACCTTGCAGTAGATTTGATGGATCCACTGTCAACAGGAGAGAGCTTACTTATCACTGTCGATTATTATAGCAGATGGATTGAGGTGGATGTTGTTCGAAACAAAACTAGGGGTAGGTCATAAAGTGTCGAGAGAAGCACTTCACCCGCCATGGGATTCCAGAGACACTACGGACAGACAATGGGTCAAATCAGGTAAGCCATGAGATGGAGCAATTCTTGGATGAGCTGGGGATCAAGCATAAGAGGACTTTTCCTTTGTGGCCTAGATAAAATGGAGAGGAGAGGCGACAAAACAAGTCACTGCTTAAGACAATGTGTGTGGCCCATGCTGAAGGGAAACCATGGCAACGAGAATCGCAGAAACATTTGTTAGCTTACAGACTAACACCTCAAAGGACAACCGGTGTCAGCCCTGCAGAGCTGTTGTATGGAAGGAGAATCCAAACCAAATTGTCATATTTTGAAAGCACTGAGTAGGAAGGAGAGAGACCTGGTAGTACAGACCGGCAGGTACGAGACCAGGATGCTGAACGGAAACAGAGAACTGCCGATGGTGCAAACAAAAGATATGGAGAAGGAGGCAAGGTGTTACTGATGAGGCAGGAAGAGAACAAGTTGTCTGCAACGTACGATCCAGAGCTATACAGTGTAGTTTCTAAGAGAGGAGATCTGGTGTTCATTGACCGATGCGAAACCCTACTGAAGAGGAATGTAGGCTAGGTGAAAAGGTTCATCCAACCCTCACCAAGGGAATCTCAGCAACCGGAGCAAGAACCAACGTAGCAACCGGAGCAGAGACCACCAATGGAACCAGTTATCCTTACTGACCCTGAATTCAG
>JAKSDK010000969.1 GCA_022360095.1 Phycisphaerales bacterium | reverse complement strand
TATACTTTTAAATGCAATAACTCAACTTCCAACAACTCAAACCTTTTTCATTTTCCCTTGGAGGTAAACAGTTTATCGGAAGTTGACTGTGACTTTAATTTTTTTCAAGTGCAATCAATCTCCAACATGTTTCATTTTGTGTATGGATTTTATTTAATTGTTATTAGTATGTGAATCAACAACTAAAACGTAACAAAACTCTGTGCATCTGCTACTTGTAGGTGTTTGTCACTATTAATTTTTATGCTGTATGCCTTAGTCGCTAGTTTTCCATTATTATTTTGAGTATATATAGTTTGTGTTTAGGAAACATATTAACTATAGTAGATCAGGCTACATCTGCAACTTAAAAGCTAACTTAGTTGAAATCAATTTACAGTGCAGTATGCTTCAAGGACTTTTTCTACAATTCACGTTCAAATATCAATCTGCTAAGTTATTTTCTCATGTTAATTCACAATACAAAGAAACTGTCGATTTCTTTTTAGAATGGCTTCAAATGAATCCTGAATGCCTCCATGGTCAGGTTTTGAGGCTACAAATGCCTCATTTTGATGCCATGTATGCTATCATCCCTGTTCTGGAAACAGAAGACCAAGGTTTGCATATGTCTATTGACTAATTATCTGAAGTTCTGCTAGATGTTCATGCAATGTGATAATTATTATCGCCCTCTATGGTTGGCCCCTCATTGGAGTTTTATCCTGTCAACCCACTCCTTAATGCAAGTTGTAACTTTCATCTTGTGATTTTGTGATGTTTTCTCTTAGGTGGATAAAGATACATGTACTTTCTTAAATTAATTTTAGTAATAGTTGTATAGTATGGATCTTAAGTAAAGTTTCATATGTGTCTTTAATAACTGTTGTAATGAGAAGTTACTAAAACTAGCAGTTTCCAGTGGAAAGTGAAGTGTCTCTAAAAAATAATTTTTGGCTGTGTAATGTTACTCTCCATATTTGATGGTCAAGTGCGGCCTGTGACATGTGTACTAACAAAAACAAATACATGTATAAACCTGGTTGTAAGACCACCTACAGCTGTATTTATCTATGATTTAAAAACTACCAGCTAAGACTCTTTTCATATTCATGTCTTTCAGTTGGGGAAAATGCTGATTCAGAGGATCATGACCAAGAAGAAAATTTAGAATTTGTCTCAATTCAGCGAGAAATAATTGCAGTGAAATCCCCCTCAAATCATGAATGGGGTATTTTGTCGGACAGTGCCCAAGGGATGAAGTGCTTGACATGTAAATACACTTCACATAACTGTATGCATGTCAAGCATGTCCTTAACTCTGTTGAGAATGCGGCATGTCCAGATTTTGTGGGCGATTTT
>JAKSDK010000924.1 GCA_022360095.1 Phycisphaerales bacterium | reverse complement strand
TACACTACAATGGTCACATCTCCTTGCAAAGTAAAATTCACAGGGAATGACACCTTACCGTCACCTAGATTGTAGTCCCTGAAAAAGAAAAATCATTAACACAGAGCTTGAGACAGTACAAGAGGGAATTATGCCGACGTTCTGATTCTTTATCATTGCTCTTTGCGATTTTTTATTTACTTAGGTTGAATAATTCTTGGCAGTCTCCCTGTGACATCACGTGGCGCCAATGACTGCGGGCCCGTAACAGTCCCTACCTCCGTGAGAGATACATCTCTACACCGGGGACTACGTTCCCTACTCTTTACGAATAGTGCGTGGCTTCTTTAACATCCCAAAGAATTTATATGTGCAAGGGTTGCGAGACGACCTCAGGCTTATCGCCCTTATCAGAGAAAACTAGAACCCAGCAGCCTCTCGCTCGGCAGATCGGCGCTTGTCCAATTGTTCTAATCGGGACGCGGTTGATTTATGGGATCAAAACTCTACCAAACCAAAGTGGGACAAGTGACTCGTGACTTGCTTTTACAAGTTTCACTGCGTTTGTATCAGGACAGGTTTTATAGATTTCATTCGAGTTGTCATTGGTTTGTTTTCTCTATGCTCTTTCATTCTCTTCGTGAATGACAGGATCAACTCGCAGCCAATCAGAAGTCAGACAAATGAATCGTTACTGCCTTGCTGGTATGTATTTTCCCGCGCTTCGCGCCAGTTACACACACTTCGAGTTTTGATTCGTTCATACGATTGTCAGCTGGTGTTTGTGATTGATTAGAGTTATTTCCTTAAATAATTCCAACACTTCACAACTCGCTGTAATCTGACATGCTTCATGTTGGTTATAGCACGTGTCAACTGTATTACGAACAGTCAATTGGCACATAACTGTCCATATTTGTCTTAAGAACTCTCTGAACCCAAACATAAAAGGGGGAAATACAATTCACCCAGAAGCTAAACTGCGGGCTTTTCTCTTAACAAATCGATAACAACATGGGCACTCTACCTCATTTTTTCAATTTCCTGAACTGTCGTTAGTATTCTCTGTTCTCCATTGTAC
>JAKSDK010000723.1 GCA_022360095.1 Phycisphaerales bacterium | reverse complement strand
TGAGGATCCTTAAGACAACAATTGACAAAAATTAACACACAGTTTAACTGAGAGTTATTCAACACATCATGCAGTATCTTCTATATCAAGGCAACAGAGCAATTCCTAACCATTCTGCTTATGATTAATTGTGTGTAGTGTAATATTACTAACAATGAAATAAGGCTTTAACAATAAATCAAACTATCAATTACCACAATATTAACGCTGTGATAGAGATAGGTCGATAGCAAAAATGAAACATTGATAACAATCGCCATAGTGTAGCGAACTATCAATAGTTTCAACAGTTTCTATACTTCTAACATTTTGATTTTTGAGGGAAATAAGGGCACCTGTTTTACCCATCTTTGGGTAAAATAACAGTATTTACAATGACGGTAAATAAGAAACCAAAAACAATCTACCATCCTACTGTACCTAGAATGTTTTAATGTCTTGATTCTCGAACCGTATAGTACCTGTATTGTTTGACCACCACTTCTTAGTTATTTCTTAAACTATAAGGCATTAAGTGAAAACAGATATTCCTGAAAACTGTCGCAATATACTATTGCAAATTATAGAACCTCCACTATCGATCGCAATACTATTGCGATATCCCTATTGCAATACAACTGCAACAGTTAAAATTTCCCCAATAGTCACCCCTACAATGAAATAAAAAATATCTTTAGTATAACTCACTTAAACCCTTAGTAAATAAGTTGACAGTACCTTAAAAGTGGAACACTTTGGTGAACAAGTGATTCTTCCATAGCTACCTAATACACTCTTGGTTCCTGGAAGACAGTCAAATAATTTTTAGGCATTATTTAGGGGATTCTACAAAAGCCATCTTGTGTAACTTACCCAGCAACAGTGCAACCTAATAGGCCATTTGTCTGATGACATAATTTAACTAACAGTTGTTGTGTTAGGGCTTTTGTTGCTTAAACCACGCTGGAATTATCAAAAATGAAAAAAATGAAAGGAAAAATGAAAAAAATTAAAGGAAAAATGAAAAATATTCTTATCAAAGTAGACTAGTAAATTGACACTATCATGGAAATAATTTATGTATAGTAACAGGATCATTGCAGAAATAAGGTGGTGTCTACTGTTCAAATGAACCTCCTCTGTGGGTTTTGCTTTTCACTGTTGCACAAAATAAAATTTAATCTGGGATATCAGAGACAAATTTTGTGTAAAAAATATACCAGGCACGTTTCTGGTTAGACTTGAAAAGGTTGTGGTTCTGGTTAGTGCACAACTACAGTGTACCACAACCAGGAAATTTTAAGGCACAAGCTTAAGTATTTGAGACACTGCCACAATAAAAAATTATAAGGGCACAAGCTGTAGGAGTGGAAATGGCAACACTGTTTCTTTGAGTGGGCTCTGTTGTTTTACTTAACAAAACCTTCACACAGACACTTTGCCCAAATTACTTTCACTACCATATATGCATGAATATGCTCTCCCATAAAATTTACATACCAGCTAACGACTGTCCATGGAATCTTCTGGCCACGCTAAGGCCAGCTCTCAGGAACATTTCAGTGCAGGATCTGAGTAATAGACAAATACAGGTAACACAAGTATTGTGGTAACTTAATGACCTTCAGCAAAGCTATAACTGTATGTCATTTTCTTTCCGACAGAAGATGTCTTGT
>JAKSDK010000248.1 GCA_022360095.1 Phycisphaerales bacterium | reverse complement strand
CTATCGGCTCGGACGAGCAAGAAGCCAAGCTCCACGGAGTTCTGGAATTAGTCGAACGAGACGCGCTGGGAATATGTTTTGCGAAACATATTTTCAAAAAAACTCCCGACCCCGTCAGACAGGTCGATATGGAATCCTTGCCCTATTCCATTAAGCGACTTGCGCGGGATGTTGGCTCAACAAGCAATGCGGAACTTACGATCTGGGATATTACCACTGACATCGATGTCGCCTGCATCCTTTGTTCTCTGCGCTGTCGTAATGGCAGGAACTTTCAGTTTTTCGGCTCAGGGGCGTCTTTAAGCAGGGGATACGCGGTGCAGAGGGCAATCTTGGAGGCTTTGCAGGGATTCCATCTTCAGTTTGAGTTCGGTCGGAAACTGCAGTCCGAACTTAAACCGAAACCCAGGATGACAAGACGCCAGATGTGCGACTTGGACGCGGGCTATTTTTGTTACCAAGGTGCGGAAAAGCTCATTACATACGATCAGATTGTTCAACCGGGTTTTGTGAACGGAAAATCGAGTGTTCAGCAACAACTCACACGCCTTGTTCAACATCTGGCGTCTAAGGGATATCACGTTTACTGCCGGACGATATACAATGATCGCCTGTGCGTCGTTCAATCCGTCGCCCCGAAGTTGGAGCGATTTTATTTGTTGCAGCACGGCGTTCTGGTCGGGCCGGGAAACCGAGCTCGCGAGGCGAGAAATTGAAGATCCAAGGCTTCAAAAATATTCATGCTGGGCGTTCCGCAATCGTGTTGGGATGCGGTCCCTCATCAGCAAAGCTGGCAGGATTCGGCAACTGCTTCACGGTCGGTGTAAATGAGATTTGTGATGTTTATCATATAAACTATCTCGTCCTTCAAAATTATGACTATCAGGTTCCCAAGGACAGATGGAAAAAGATTGTCGAGGCGTCACCGGACTTCATATTTTCTCCTTTTCCAATCAGGTCTATCAGCGAAAGAGAAAACTTTGTCCACGTGCCCCCGGGTGACAAATGCGGAATAGGTTTGGGAAAAGGCGGAAGAATAGACTATTCGGAAACGTCTGCGTATATGGCGATTTGCCTGGCGGTCTATTTGGGAGCTTCCGACGTGGGTGTCATCGGAGTCGATTTCTGCTCTGGCCGATTTAGCGGAGGAAACATGCCGCATGAATTGGAAACTGCCGTTGCGAGGATGAACAGTGAATTTGAGGCTCTGGCCACTGCAATGAGCGAGCTGGGAGTCGGGCTATTTAACCTTAGTGACATCTCAAAGCTGAGTGTGTTGCCACGCCTGGCCCCTGAGGACTTCATCAGTCGCAAGAACGCTGATATGGCATCGAGCAGTCCTGAGCAAAGAACTCTAGCATATAGCCCGGGTTATTCATTGAGTTATCGCCGATAAAGGTGCGGGATAGAATTTGTACTGCAAAACGAGTGCCCTCAGTATTGCCTAAAGCTCCATGAAGCGCGGACCATGGATCGACGAAACTTCCCCGGCTCAAAGCTCCTTGCCGGCCCGCATCTCGCCCCAGCGCATGGCCGCATTGGCGCCGATGGATGCGAACGGCTCCGGCGGCAGGCGCCTGGGTGCCGGAAGCGATAGCATGGCCGAAAGCGATGCCGATTCATGGCCGCAGATTAGCTCGGCGATCAGCTTGCCGGAGAGCGTTCCGGCGGCCGTGCCGAGACCGTTCTGGCAGCAGGCGCTGAAAAGGCCGGGCTCCAGCTCGCCGAAGGCGGGCGCCGTGTTCAGGCTGAGGCACAGG
>JAKSDK010001421.1 GCA_022360095.1 Phycisphaerales bacterium | reverse complement strand
GACCCATGAAGGGCCCTGGTAACGAATGCCGCCACCGACTGTCACACCTTCAAATCTGCCGTCTGGAACCGTGTAATCCACAAACAGTGATGCAAGCTGTTCCGGAACCACATTGGGCGTTTTTCCGATAATCGATGCATCCGAATCTTTCGTGATTTCAAGATCATATGCCGTGATCGCAGCCGTGAGCCGTAGATCGTCCGTCACGTTGGCCTTGGCCTCAAACTCAAATCCGCGCGAGTTGACTTCACCGATTTGGGTTTCCGACCCGAATGGTCCGGTGACGACATTTCTGCGTGTGAGATCAAAAAAGGCAATGGTAACAAGCCCGTCTAACCAGGTCGGCTGGTACTTCAAACCCGCTTCAAACTGTTCGCCTGCTTCCGGTTCGAAAAAGTCAACCGAAGCGGACGAGCCAATAAGCGGATTGAAAAAAGTCGCCGCGCTTGCATACGGCGTAAGTCCGCCGGCAAACTCATAGGCAATGCCGGCCCGCCCCGAGAATGCGCTGTCTGATCCCTTGTATTCGGGTGTTCCCGTGGCATGCGTGTCCACGAAATCATAACGCCCGTTCAATGTCACCGTCCAATTGTTATCGAACTTGATGCGATCTTGAACATAGATCCCGGCACGGTTCTGGACGACGTTCTGGTCAATATAGGATACCGGGTCCGGGTGTGCCGCACCATATCTCGGATCGGTGACGCTAATCGTCGTACCGATTGCTGAGGCTTGAACCTGGTCCAAGTTAAAATAATTATAGTCGATTCCGAACAGAAGATTATGCTCGATCGGTCCGGTGGCAATTGTACCATCCAGTTGATTGTCGATAAGAAAATTATTGATCGTTGTGTCGTGCTCAAAAACGATCCGGCTAAATACGGAATCAGGCAGGACGGGTGTCGGCGAAAATCCCGAATACCCGAACGGGTAGAGATTGAACTCATGCAGATCGGAATAGCCATAGCGAACGTTTTGTCGCACGGTCCAGTCATTGTCGAATATGTGTTCGAATTCATATCCGATGGAGGCCTGCCGACGCAGATACTCATCAAGGTCCGGCTCGGTATAATTTCTATCCGGATCGATAAAGCCGAAGGATGTCGACTTCACTGTCCCCGTATAGGGTAGAAAACTGGCTGCTCCATGTTTCTCATCGACTATCGTTGCATTGGCAAGAACAGTAAGGCTCGTGGAAATATTCGGTCTCCAGGTCAGGCTCGGAGACACGGAACCGCGGGCTCCTTCCTGGAAGTCATAGTATCCTTCACCGCCAAGGACACGACCGGACACCCGAAAATCGTAAAACTCGCCGAATGAGTCCGCTACATCGAACCCCAAATAAGCCGTTCCGGCATCATTGATACCTGTCTCAATATTTCGGATCCGATCGCCCGTGGGTTTCTTGCTGATATAGTTTATTATCCCGCCGGGACTTGATCCGCCATAAAGAACCGAGGCGGGACCGCGCAGAACATCAATTCGATCCAGGTTGAAGCTATCGACGTAAAACGCGCCGAAACCATACCCGTAAAGCTGGAGACCATCGAGAAAGACACCGGATTGGGTCGCGTTGAAACCGCGAAGGAAG
>JAKSDK010001091.1 GCA_022360095.1 Phycisphaerales bacterium | reverse complement strand
TGGGAGGGCTTTTTTTTAACCATATAGTTAATAGAGTAGAATGGTTGTAAAGCCCGTCACTGTCCTTCGTTCGTGTGGCAGTTGTTGTTATTAAAATCTGACCATCGATCGTTTGTACTCAATAGAAGAAATTAATATGAACATTACAGCGTAGGCTTTGATAGATTGTGCTAGCATAATATTTGGCATAATTCGTCATTACGAGCATAATTTTTATGTTTTTCCAGAAAAAAACGTTGCTTGCATAATTTGCACTAGTTTTGCAGCACAAGTGTCATTTATTGATCATCTAGTCAATTTTTTTTTTGTGACCCGAGATAAGTGTTACGGGCAAATTTTAGTATCAAAATCAATTTTTTTGTCTGCTTATTATTCCACCCACAGGAAGTGACCAATCGCCTGCGAAAACATCCCTAGCGGCGAAGAGCGTGGAGAAACGGATGTTTTCGCAGGCTAAGTGACCAAGGACCTTTCCACAGGACTCAACGCATGCTCATAAGTGACTAGCTAGGTTACCCAATCTGGGGTTTTGTTTGAATTTGTATAGTTTTCGGAGAATGAATTATGCACTCTTAAAGTTTCTAAAATGTAAGTATATATGGTAAATGTGTTTGCCATCTACTTGATTGTTGCATAGTTATTGGGGTATTTTTACAATTTGAAGTAAAAAGTAGAAGCATAATTTCTACATATTTTGCTAAGATGGGCCTAACGTAGTTACAGAAACCAGCATACCGGTAAATATTAGTATAATATCAAAAATATACGAGTACTGCAAGTAGCATATTATGCTACTTTTTCGAGCACAATTTATCAAAGCCCATTGCAGCGGCTACAATTTACTCCAAATGATACAGAGTTGAAGTTAATAAATGTTTCATTAAAAGTTCAATGCCTGCCGACATGAGCTCTACAAGCTCATGTGACATGACATTGTTGAGGATCATGAGTGCAGATAACATAAAAAAATCTCCCTTAAACTCCAATAGTTTGCTTATAGGTATGAAATATGTTATATTATTGACGCATTTTCCGCTTAAAAATGACTCGACCACATTATTTTTTGTTATCTAGAATAACCGGGTGTCCCAAAGTTTAGTACTGGCCTGCTAGCAGAGGCCCTTCGATCTTCCTAAGCTT
>JAKSDK010000108.1 GCA_022360095.1 Phycisphaerales bacterium | reverse complement strand
ATATTACTGTAATAAACGATCTTACTTAAATCAGAGACTTGATAAGATTCTATGTTGGATGGGAACAGAGTGAATGCTTACATCTACCCGAAAACAAAAGCCCAGAAAGTAGACCAAAAAGTCTTTTTTTAAAGAAAGTATACCAAGATTAGAAGCACGTTTGGAGGACGCCCTAAAAGTAAAGAAAGCAATCAAGTGGAGCCTAGTCTATCATTGAGAGATGTCTATGCCAGATAAATACCGAAGCCAACCAATGCTGTATTCGCCCCATTTTCGATTTGAACACCCCATCACCCGTACATATCCAGAGCAGCTTCAAGAACAAATGGATGCATCTATGGAAGTATTAGAGGCACGGATGTCCATATTTGTACAGGCCGGATCTGGTTGGACTCTCCATCAGAACCACGCTCTCATTCCGGAAATGGACACGTATGAGCCATTACAGGGAAGCTCCTACATTGAACTACCCAAAGACATCCATGATACTAAAGCATTGGTAAACATTAAGAATGATGACCAGCAATGTTTCAAGTGGTCTAACTTGGCAGCCTTACATCCCGCTTCAAACCATGCCGAACGTCTTATCAACTATCAAGACTACAAGGAGGAGTTAAAATTTGACGGAATTGAATTTCCTGTCCCCATTCATCAGATATCTAAGTTAGAGAAACAGAATCGTGGCATTAGTATCACTGTCATTGGTATCACGAATGATGAGAAGTACAAAAAATAAGGAAACAAGGGTAAGAAAAAGACTGTACAAGAGTCCACTCTGATGAGTATGAGAGTCCCTGATAAGAAACTGTAAAATCATGGTTCTTTGCTGTACTGGAAGAAAGGTGATAGAGAACATTATGCCTGGGTTAAAAACTTTAACCGACTTCTTTCAAGAGTAAACAAACACAATGAGCAGAGATACATTTGTGATAGATGTTTCCAAGGCTTCACCCACCCAGATTTACTGGAGAAACACCAAGAAATGTACCGTCATTTCCCAACCCAGGTAACAAAAACAGTGGACCAGGAAATAAAGTTCACCAGCTGGGCCAAAACAGAGCCAACTCTGTTCTTTCTCTATTGGAGATTTTGAGTGCATACTCAAGGAAATAGAGACCACTAATGACAGTGGAAAAACTAAGAAAACGCAAAAGCACATCCCCGGTAGT
>JAKSDK010000121.1 GCA_022360095.1 Phycisphaerales bacterium | reverse complement strand
TGGTCCTAAGGTAATATTCATTAGTAAGCTAATTAACAAGAATCCTCTCCTTCTGCTAGAGTGATGAAAGTTGTGTTACTTATGAGCTGTTTTACAAGCCAGAGCATGCTAAGTTCAATCAACTTTCAAAGGTATGACTTTATACTAAAGTAACACCTGATTATTTCACTGTGTGCTTGCTGTTTTCCCATCTGTCAGAATGCTGTCATGTGCTTGCTGTTTGAGGTATTTAATACAACCTGTTAAGAAGCATTTGTTGACTCTCTAAATTTCTAGTTTCTTTAAGTCAGTTAGCCAGAACCTGTTATATCTTGTGTTTATTGCCCAGTATGTATACAAGATTAATGTATAGACTGGGAAAATGGTAAGAAATTCATGGCTTGGTGTTGGTTTATTATCTATGCCAGCTCCAACTTACCATACATCTAAAATAACATACACCACATTTTATCCCAAATTTAAGAGTAGCTATGTAATAAGCTTATGTTTCCAAGCGGAAATAACAATATAAGATACTACCAAAGATTTTTTTTTTGCGAATGTAATACATAAAATTAGAACTTCTTTGTCAAGCACTGAAACTAAAATTGTCCAAGGTAACTTTTGAATGTTTTAAATGGAGCGCAGATTTGCAATTTCCTGAGAGAGAAAAGAAACTAAGAAACCCTTTGTGCAGTTTTTTTAACTTAGCAATACTAGTCCACTAACTCTGGGACAAGTATTGATCGAGAAAAAGTTTTTTGTAGTTTTGGAAAGATGTGTGAAGAAGTAAATAAAGTGGCGGCAATAATTCTTTACTCTTTAAGTCCCCAGAGTGACCAATAATGATCAATGATTTTCTCCCAACAACATCAATATATCATCAAGAGAAACAGTTAGGAGAATTTTAAAAAAGGTCACCAAAGGGAAAATTCTCTTAACTAAGTTTTTAAGGAAATGTATTAATCCTTGACATGGTGCCCCGGGATCATCCATATCATGCTACATTACCTAAGATAATATTATTTGTTGTTACATAATACATTTACAGTTGACTCCTGATAACTCGAAGCCTTGCTAACTCGAACCTCATGCTAATTCAAACCCTTGATAAATTGAACCTCATGCTAACTCCAACCCTCAATAAGTCGAACCTCCCGCCAACTTGAAGTAATTTTTGTTTCTCTTTAGCTAATTTCTGTATAATTGAGGAAAAAAAACCGTGTACTGAAGTCCGAAACATTGAATCTA
>JAKSDK010000018.1 GCA_022360095.1 Phycisphaerales bacterium | reverse complement strand
ATGTGTCAAGCATACAATTAACTTACGCACGTTCGATCAAACGAATATCTCTGCAAATCAAGTAATTCTATATACTAATCAACAGCTTATATCGACGACTGCCTTACTTCTTCGCTGTACGCCTCTCCCTTTCAATATCTATGATTTGAGCTCTCTGTAGCTGAGGGCATAGCGTTTATTTCCCGCCAAACAACGCTAAGCCGGTACAAAGCTGGAATATCCTACGCGACCCATTGATTTCCGGTTAGGGTGAGCGGCTTCCGTCCGGATGTTTCTGCGGCCCGGTCCCAAAGGAAGTCGCCGGAAAAGGCGATGTGCTCCCATCCTGCCGGCGACGTGTGTGGCAGGAGATTGTCATCTATATGATGGCCTTCGGCGCGTAGGGGTTTTTCCTCAAAGTGTGTGACTAAGTGGTAGCATTCTTGCCCGCATCAATTCAGGTCCGGCACGCCCATACATCGCGCGTTTCAAGGTTTTGAGACGGTTGATTTGCCCTTCTGCCTGGCCGTTGTTCCATGGAAGCTCGATGGCATTCTTCACGGCCTCGAGATCGCGGTGTAGGACCCGAGCGAAGCGCACCATTTCCGCAAGTTCTGTGTCAATTGCATCGTCGATCCATGGCTCGATCTGGTCCGGGTTCTTTGCACGTAGGATGCCCCGAAAACGCATAGCTAAAGCCCGCATCTCGGCAAAGGGTGTAGAACCTTGTTTTAGCGCATCGACCTTTCGAACCTGACGTACTGTTAATTTGCCACGCGGCTTAATGCACAAGGCCGCCGCGACCATTGACGAGATCATATGGCCGGTATCCGGATCGCGGACCGGTTCCGACACATGGATCTCACGAGGTGCGATGTCAGGTTGGGAGGAACTCGTGTTGCGCCATTCCTTTAATAACCTTTCCAGGTTGGATCGGCTGCCTGTGTAGCCTTGGTTCCTGACGTCATTGAAGAGATGACGCCCATTTCGGTTTCCATTCTTCCAGCATTCAGCGAGGAACTTCTCAAAATGCAAAGGCGAGGTCGGTTTCAATGCCGCCCGGTTCCGATCTCGCGGAGCGCTTGAAGAAAGCCAGTTTGCGATGCTGCGGCGGTCATAGCCTGTCCTTCTACCAATCTCGCTGTACGAGAGGCCACATTGACGCAAAGCGTGAAGCTCGTTGAAAATCTCTTTGCGGGATTGTCTGTGCGCCAGGCGGGCGAAGTGTCTTTGTGACCTTGCGCTTGCGATCGCGTCTTCCGACAGGATCGGTCTGACATTGCCATGGTCGTAGAGGCTCATTTGCGCCTTTATTGCGGCCTGAAGATTTTGGACCAGATGAAAACGATCTGCCACTTGTCTGGCTTGCGGCGCGCCTTCTCGTGCAGCCTGGGCATAAAGGCCGCAGCGATCTCTGCTGACGACTTCGATGGAAGGGCGCTCTTGTAGCCATGCCCTCACGCTCTCGACGCTGCGATCATCCAGAATATCGACGACTGATCGTTGCTCAAGATCTACCATGATCGTTCCATAATGCGAAGAGCGTCGCCAGCTCCAATCATCAATACCGAGTATGCGAATGTTACCGTCCTCCGCAGAACGCGGGGCATTGCGCTTCAATTGGCGCAAGATGGTGTCGTCGCTGACTGGCATCCCAAGCCGCTGCATCAAACTTTCGGCCGGACGACCACCCAAACCGTGACCCAAGAGACCCACAATTTCGGCCATTCTGGACGTACGGTGTGCGTAGGGCGGTGCGATTGTAGGAAGCTGGTCAGAGAAAGTTCGTCGCACGCATTTGCGGTGCCTGCACTGCCAGCGGGTGATAGTCAGCCTCACCTTCACCGCTTGTCCTTGGATGGGTAGATCTGCCAATTGACGGCTTCGCCGACCGTGCCGAAAGCTGCTCCGGGTACCGCAGTCCGGACAAACACCAACTGGCCGCGCATCTGCAGAAACAACCCAGTTTTCTTCATTTTGTCGTGTGATACCCTGAACTTGAACCCCAGGGCCGGGGGAAAATTTCAATTTCGTTTGCATGACTTCAAGCAATAAGAGCTAAGCGCGCCGAAATCACACACTTTGAGGATGAACCGAAATAAAGGCACAATCGCCGTCTGATTTTGCTCAGTTTTTTGAAGCAGGCGTCCAGGAACTAAGGACACCGTGACACCAGTCCTGCGAGATAGCTCGCAAGCCCCGGAGAGCGCTGTGGTTCACACTGCGCTCTCGTTTGTTGTTGCGTTGCCAGTGTGTCGCTTTGCGGTTTACACAATTGCATTTTTACCAACTTTAGGTTATGAAAAGCCCCTGTTAACAAACCGAAGGCAGGTTTATAAAAACCAAATTATACGAACCATGAGTATGCAACGCGGCCAAAAATTAAACT
>JAKSDK010001865.1 GCA_022360095.1 Phycisphaerales bacterium | reverse complement strand
TGTCCAACTAGCCCGCTGGGGACGTAGCGGCGAAGAGCGAGGAGAAACGGATGTTTTCGCAGGCTAGTTGGACAACTGCGACCTTCTGACTCAGTTGAAGTATCCTCCGGATAGTCCACTGCCGGGAACTAACAAGGACAGTCTAGCTGTGCGCAGCACTCTTTACGGTGACATAGCCCCTGCCTTGGTACCTGTCGACCGGCTCGCCTGCCCTAGGATTTTTGTATTTCACATGCATGTTATCTCCTAGCCGTTTAAAAATTTGAACGCTAAAATTGAGGTCAAATTTTTGATCGGTACGGTCAAAAATCAACCTCGTTCCTAGGTCCTCTCTCGCTCCGTAGGGACGGGTAGACGGGTAGGGGAGGTAGGGAATGAGGTTGGTCGAAAATTTGAATGGCACATCATGAAGGAGTGAACACCGTGACCGGCTAAATTTTTTGTACGGCAAAGGCGTGGCTGCAAGGATGCGTTGTGACGCAGCTGGAAAAAGAAAGGAACATTGCAAACAGATATTGAGAACATAACGAACATGGATTTACGAGTCGTGTTATTACTCTACTAGCTTTGCTTGGAAATATTACGGTTCGACAGTCCTATGTGAGTAGCGCAAAAATATTGAACGGTCTCGTGTCGGAACAAAGTGTCCAGTCAAATCTTTCAGGCGGTCGAAAATTCGACCGGTATACCTTGTCTGAACGAAGCCTTACGTTGCAAGACACAGCAACCTTAAATCTCAAATCTTAAATCTCAAATCTTTATTTTAACACGGTAAAAATTCATCAGTTTTTTTTAGTACAATGTAAAATAAAACTACTTAACAATATTTAATAATAATAAATACGTATCTAAATAGTCTCTTCATTAAAAATACTACTCATAATTACACTAAACTAGACCTGTTTTCAGTGAATGCCGCGTATCTAACTTACTTAACTAAAACGAAAGTTTAACAATTGCTTAAGATTGCAGGTCAGACTGTTCCAGAGAGTTGCACCTCTATGGCTAAAGCTCCTTTTTAAGTAGTTGGTTCTTGGTAAAGGGATATTTAATTTGTTTGCAGAGTCACTTCAGTTAAGACATAGCTTGACGTACTGCGCTCACTGCAACGTAGAGGATAAGTAGTCAAGAGCCAGCCATTAAGAGCTTTGAACACCATTAAAGCTTCTTGAATTTGACGCGGGGCAATCAGGTCTATCCAACCAAGTTGTTGTAACAAGAATAACAAGTACCCAGCGTCAGCATCATAGGAGGAGGAAGTCAAAATGCGAGCAGCACGATTCTGCAGTTTTTGTAATTTTTCTGAGAACGTGTTGCAGGAATTCCCCCGCTAGACGATACCACAGTAATCGAAATGGGTTGTACCAAGGCATTAATGTACTATTTCTGGCGAAACCAAAGGTATAATTCGCTTTATGGCGCCAATACCGGAGGCAATCTTTTTGGAT
>JAKSDK010001283.1 GCA_022360095.1 Phycisphaerales bacterium | reverse complement strand
GCCTCAGACTCCAATTCGTTTACTGTGTCGCCAACTGGCTAGGCCTATACATCTGCAAGAGTGTCAACGGTTTCGACAATTTTCTCGCGCTCTACATTGGACAAATGTCTTTTGCGCTATGTGTGATAGTGTGGCAGATAGTGTGTCGAGCACTACCTGGGCCTGATAGCTGGTCAGCCGCTGGGTCAACCAATGCCTAATTTTCCGACTGTCACACTGTCGACTCGTGCCTTGGCCTCAACGTAATCTAGTATGTAAGTCAGCGTCTGTAGCAACGCCTTTGTTTTTACTTTGCCCTGTGTCACCAATTGTTTTGGCCTCAATTTTTTGCTAGCGTGTCATGCAAGACCTCAACCAGTGTCTTGGCCTTTACGTTACTCAGTGTCTTGTACAGTGTCTCAGCCTAAGCCTCTGCTACCGTGCCACCCACAGCATTAAGTAGTGCCTCGGCCTTTACCTCTGCTAGCGTGTCAGCCACAGCATCAATGTGTGCCTCTATCATCACAACGGCCAGTGAGTTTCTACTGTCTCACGCTTAGAGTGTAACTGATACACTCTAGTAGAGTAACAGTAACACTCTTGGCCTCCACTTGTAAAAATTTGTAAGCCTGCGTATAGATCAGTGCCTCAGCCTCAACTTCGTTCAGTGTGTGGACAACTGTGTAAGCCCTCGCTGGTACAACAGCAAGACTTTCTGTTTGGACTGGTGCCTTCGCCTTCTCACAAGATAGTGTGTCCGCAATTGTCTTGGCCCCCAACTCTGATATTGTGTCAGGAACCGTGTCGACCAGTGCCTCGGCCTCTTCGTTGCACAGTGTTTTGCCAACCGTCTTGGCCTCAACCTTTGCAAGCGAGGCGGCCAGCGTTTAAAGTAGTAATTCGCCCTTTACATCCGTCAGAGTCTCTCACTGTTTCAACTTTCATCTCTGCTTCCCGTTCCGCCAGCATGTTCACAGGTGTCTACGCCACCTAATCTCCCAGTGTGTCGCTAGATCTGTTGGCCTTTAATTGTCGAATCGGGTCTGCCTGCCTATGGACCAATGCCTTAACTTTCAGTTGTTCAGTGTCTTGTAATCAGTCTCGGAAACCACCTCTGCAAGTGTCAGTTAGTGTTTCGACCGGTGACTCGGGCTCCAGAGGGCAGAATGTGGC
>JAKSDK010001416.1 GCA_022360095.1 Phycisphaerales bacterium | reverse complement strand
GACACTGCCAGGCACATGAACAAGTACAGTCGATACATGTATACAACGACCAGCTTAGGAGCCGTAGTGGAGAGGTTGGTTTGCCGTTGTAGGGAGGTAGGGCTGCTTTTTTTAAAGTGCTTATTATAGCACAATAACGCCATCAAAATGTGTCAATACAACAGAAACCAACAGTTCAAAAAAACACAAAAGGCCAACAATACAAGAGAGTTAAGTGGAGTGCGTATACACCGGTTTGCTTCACTTTTAGATGTTCTTGGCACTTTAGGCGCAATCTAGTGGCCGCTGCCATTGAGCAGTATAAGGTGGTCTTGAAAAGCAGGTAAATAATCATCTATTTTTCATTACCTCAGTACATCTCTTGCCTCTAGGTTTCAACCGTTCACTGTAAACTACTGAAGTTATCAAACGAAGTTTGTGACCTTGGATATCTTTGACTTTGTCGCTGTCCAGTTCTATTAACTTTAATATATCACGCAACCCCGGTTCTTGTACGTACACCTTGTGTATCTTCCCCATTTCCAGGTTTCCAATTTCTTCATTTACTTTAACCTTCGCATTCGCACACGCTCCTACTTGAACCGCAGCTTCAACTTTCCTAAATCAGAAAGAGCAAAACAGTGAAATTATTCCGGGGGGGGGGGGAGGACTCCCGTATATAAGTGACGAAAATGCTTGGCGTCTTGCTTAGGGATGTAACTTGCAAATTTTGGCCTCACTTAGGGTATTTGGGACGGAAAGTCACAAAATTTGCCCATTCAGGTATCGCAAGGGCCGTGCATAAAGAAATTTACAGATCTATGGCAATGATTTTGTAATCTTTTTGTAGATAAACGCATTCTATGTTAACATCTTTAACATGACATCTTTATGGTCTCCTTTTGAGCTCAGTGTAAGCCACACCCACATTGGTCTCCCTTAGGGGTTTCATTTTAATGTTCCAACGAGTATCCCCTTCACTTTTATATGGGAGTCCCCCCGAGGCCATTATAGACTAAATATCTGGTTTCAATTTCTTATTGACATCTCCATCAGACCCCATCAACACACACGCTTTTGTTTGAAAAGAACGGCCTCAATGACCGTTAGGAGTCT
>JAKSDK010000502.1 GCA_022360095.1 Phycisphaerales bacterium | reverse complement strand
ATAACAATAATTTTAACACACAGCCAGACGTAGCTGTGAAAGAAAATAACATGCAGTTCACTGGAACAATAACAAACAGAAAGCCACTTTTTCAAAGAAGCATTAGCATGCACTCACTCCATATAAGGGAATCCAAGACAGTCTTCGATTCTGGATTCCATGCCATGGATTCCAGATTCCAGGTACTGCATTCCAGTCTTTTTAAAAGAAAACTAGATACTGGACTCTAGATTCTGGATTCCAGATTCCAAACATTATGGGATTCCGGATTCTGTGAGCTGGATTCCAGAGCCCAGGATTCCACATTCCACAAGCAAACACAAGCAAAATTTTCGTGGATTTCCTAACATGGGGCAAATACACTCTCAATATATTTTAATTACTTGCTAATGCGGATGTAGAGGATATTGCACGGCTACGTAGAGAGGCAGATTTCAACTTTGATTGGTAAGGTGAAATCTTTTGGGTGCTGTCAAGAAGATAGTATTAGATATAGTGTGCTCTCATAGTCAGAAAATGAAACAATACAATCTGTACATCCAAGCAGTTGTGCAACTGATTTAGATTTTAGAGCTATCTTTTTTGCAATTTCCTTTCAACCATTTTGGGAAATTCAAAAGAGGATTTAAAAAAACTGTCCTTATGAACAACGGTCTTGCATGCGCACGCGTAGCAAAAAGAAGACTGCTGTTCACGAGAATAGTTTTGCAAATCCTTTTTTCGATTTCCCGATCAAACGGTAAAAAGGAAATCAATGAAATCCAGATTTTAGATTTCTTAGTTGAAATCCACCCTGAGGAGAGATTTCTTGGGGGTAAAATCTGTTTTCGGATTTTGCGTTTGATTGCAGACTCCAAAATCCAGATTTCAAAATCTAAATCCGGATTCCCAATCACATGCAACCTAAGATATATTTGTCAACAATATACAATTAATTATTCAATTAACTCTTTCCAGTAGACACATCAATAAAGTTATTTTTGCAGGTAACGATTACATAAGAAAAAATATTTCGGCCTAATATTATTTAATTACGTTTACTGACAGGTGAAAATATAAATTTTAAGAAAGAGAAAAATTAATAATTTTTTATCAATAGCCATTTAATATTGAATAAATTTTAGTAAGGACTTTAAATCATGATGACTTCCAAGAATACGAAACACTGATATCAAATTGTCTGTTACCTGAAAAAAAAAGCCTGTGACTTTGAACAGTATTAATTTTTGTGGTTTTTCCGTGATGAACTTTGAATGCCAACAAAGTTTACTTTTCTGACTTAGACAAGTTCCACTACAACCTGTATCCATGCAATAAAAGATTGAACAAGCTGTATTTTACCACTGTTTTGAAGGATTCCAGTGGTTACATACCACTCCATTATCTTTAGTTATCAGAAAATTCAGCTCAAATAATTTGACATTAAAAAATAATAAATCAAAAACCTGAAAAAGCTGTTAAAAATGTGTTGTGGAGACAGAATGATAGAGAGTGGCATAAAAAAGGGAGTAACTAGGGGTCTCTGGCAAAGGAGAAGTAATAGAAAGTCAATCTTGACTGACAACTTCCTCTTTTATCGTTTCATACATGAAAATGTAAACATGCGAGACTGCAAAAAACAGGAATTCTCTCCCTACGGAAGTTCACTGGAACTTTTAAGGGGAAAAAGGCCACTGAACGAAAACATTTCAAAGGGAAGTTTAAACCTTAACACACCCTTTCTTAAAAGGTGGAGGGGAGAAGATGAAACCCAAAGAGGCTTAATTCTACATGTAAATGCCACGGGTGTTCCTGAATACTGCATTGATAACAACATAGTTTACTTTTCTTATAGTAGTTATCTTCCCTCCTAGACATCCACAGCAGTCTGTTTATAATATACTTTAACCTGATGTGTACATAACTCTCTTCTTTAAAACAAAATTTGATTCTCCAGGTCAGCTTGTAGCTTCAACTACTCTAGTGGATTTCTTCAGGCTGACTTTCAAGAATTCTGGTTTGCTGTCTT
>JAKSDK010001682.1 GCA_022360095.1 Phycisphaerales bacterium | reverse complement strand
GTGTGAAATGTCAAAATTTTCTAGTCTAGAAATAAACGCCTACGGGCAGGCCGAGTCTAATAAATATAATATTATATTCTACCTGGAATGATGTGGATCCTCCGGAAAAATTGCTCTGCCAGGAGAAGGAAGAAGCTTGACCATTTGCCCGTCCTTTTTGAAAACAAAAAGTCCGATAATCACATCATTTTTTTAGAAGCCACTAAAGGCATTAAGTTACCAGGGCTTTGTTTTTTTCTCAAAAGAGCCAAAACTGTCCAAAACGTTGTTTGCACGCCGCGCACAACAGCTGTAGGCAAGGTTTTGTCCCTTATGGTACATTACAATATCCAAAGTTTTGGCATGTTGTTTTGTTTGTTGCAGTTGTGATGCTGAGCCCGAACTGCAGGAAACCATCGTGATATGTAAAAGGGAATGTGAGATCCCACCATGCTAAAGTAATCCAAGTACTATATGACTTTTGACAAACTTATAAACTCACAATAGGTGACAAAATTGTTGAGACACTATCCTCTCATGTGGTAACTTTGAGAACAAAACAATCCACACCTCTCCACTCCCTTCCATGCAAAGTTGGGGTGTTTGTTATTTCCTACAGGTAGCTTGAACAGCAACACAAAATTGCATGGAGGGGGTGGGGGGAGGGAAAGCTTTTCTTGCCACTTTTTAAGTTTGGCAAAATTATGTGACAAATGTCAGTTCAAGGTCCATTTTAGGGCAAAGTGTCTCAACTAATTTTGTCCTCAACTACAGCTTCACAAGGAACAAGTTTGAGCTGAAAGAATATGGTCATAAGAATAGGGTGGTTGAATGAATGGTTGGATATAGCAGGGTTCTCAATAAGAGCTAGTGGCTGGCGAAATTTGCTGACTATTTCACATGAACTCACCAACTACTTTTCTTTGGAAATTACCCCAGTTTAAATAGAGTACTCATGTTCTGTCACTGAATAAAAAAGCCAAAATTTAATGATGTCTGTGTTCTGTTCAAACAGTGTAATTTCTGCTCCAGAATGCTGGAAATGCATTTTAAGAAACCCAGATTTCAAAATTTTTCCAAACTTGAGCCTTCAGCACTCGCAAGTTGCACCTTTGCCACTAGTTTTTTCCTTCTCCACCTTCTCCAAAGCTTTTGTCACTTACTTAAAATCTTATTGAAAACCCTGTATAAGGCTGGGTCCATTGTAGTAAAAGGGCAAAAAAGGACACATTACACTGTAATTTGTCTGTATATATCTTACCAAGAGCATTTGCCGGTTGTGAATTTGAGGTAGATGAGGAAGCCTGCATAAATTCTTGGAGATTTGAATCTCCCACAGGTTGTTCAGTTTCCATTGCAACATCTTCCCCAAGTCTGCCAAGCAAGCCTGATCGCATCTCAATGTCTTGAGGATATGGTCTCCGAGGGTCTCCTACATGAACACAATAAGTGGTTTAATAAATAACTACAGAGTACTAGCAAAATTTTCATTCAAGGAGACAGTTTTAATATTTGAGTTAGCCTGCATTAGTCTGTGGCTGAAATCCTAACGTGTGACAACACAGGACACATGGTACCAGCTTTTAGTACGTGCTTTCACATGGTACTATTTATTTAGTATGTACAGTAGTTCTAACGTTTGAGTCTTTGGATGATATCCTGTGGTGTTACCTTTCAAATGAAACTTTTTCCGCAGTACTTTAATTTATACTATACTACTTATTTAGACTATCTAGTTCTAACTTTTGAGTCTGTGGATTGAAACCTATGGTGTTACGATTTTGGCAGTACCCTCACATCATAGTGTTTATTTAGAATGTAGTTCTCAAGTCTACAAAATTAATGTAGGTCTGTGGATGAAATCCATATGGTGTGACCACTACAATGAAACCTCTTAGCAGCACTTCTTTATTGCATCATTCACTTAACTGTAATTCACAAAATAAACTTTAGGATTTCATATTTTTAAGCAAAGTCAAAGGTTTTGCTGTTCCAAGTCCTCCCTAGAAGTGTAATAAGAAATAACAAAAGGCAGCTTGGAAGATTTTAAATAACTGACCTGGCATCCATGACACC
>JAKSDK010000766.1 GCA_022360095.1 Phycisphaerales bacterium | reverse complement strand
TGGGGATACGAATTTCATCATCTCGTGCTGAAAGTATCTCTCACGAGTGAGCGAAGCGAACGAGTGAGAGATACTTTCAGCACTCGAAGATAAAATTCGTATCCCCGCGCGGCCATGTAATATCCTCTATATCCTCGAAATTTCAATAGCGGACACTGTAGGGTCCTTGAGTCACTGTCCTCATTTTTTTGCGAGAGTACGTAATAGCGGGAGTTTCTTTCGGCCAAATGTCTGAAATATATTTTTTCCTGGGATTCAGCTGCTGTCCCTATTATCGGGCTGTCCGTTATAGCGAGGTATCCGCAAAGCAAGAGTTGACTATAATTTATGAAGTCTTAAATATTCCGCATGTTAAACGTTGATCTGTTAACATTCTTTTCCTTTAATGTCAATATTCTGCATAGCAAATATTGAAATTTAAATATTTTGCCAGAGGAAATCTTTAAATTTTAACATTGTGCAACATATCCAATATGAATTAAGGCTTTAAATTTAAATATTCTCCTTTAGGTCAATTATCAAAATTGTACTATTCTGGAAAACAAATACTAATAACAATTTTAAAGCTAGAACTTTAACAAACTCTTTATGTTTGATATTCAGTGGATGACTAAATGCCTGAATAGGAATCATATCTATGTGAATGACAAAGCGTTTACATGTCTTTTATTACCTTTCCATTGTTTAGGAAGGTTTTAGAGGAACCCCTCCCCCCACCACCACCAGCCTCATTACAAGAATACTATTTTTCTACGGGTCCCCTTTAATTCAAGCCAGTCTAGGTGAGCAGGCCCCCGTTAAACTCAAGAACTGGATCCATCCGTATAAACTATGCTATATAAAACCATGTAACTCTTAAACCATTAAACTAAATAGTTACACACTTGATAGACAGGACGGAATGTTAAGAAACAAGTTTTGAGAAAAGGAAAACGTCTTGCCAAGTTTTCTAGTTGTAAATTTTTATTTACCAGTATACAATAATTTTTCATTTTTTCCCTGGAAGCATATTTAATAATTACATATCTACTAAAAAATGCATCTTTTGCAGTTAGATTGCGCGCACACCTAATTATCCTTCTTCCATTAATTTTATTTTACAATCTGTGTGCGCTTCAAAAATACAATAGAAGAGCTGGACAGTAGTTTGAGGTTGCGTGTGAGACTGGGTCAGTCTTGCATCGGTGTTGCACCTTGAGGTAGTTCTGACGATGAATGATGATGTTCCAATAGACAATAAAGTCTTTAGATTCTGAGCCGAGGACAACTACGAGTACGAGATTTTCTCAGTGCTGAGTATTACTCACGCATGAACCAGCGTCATTTTGTCGGGAAAAGGTGATAGCCGTCGTCATTTTACCACGAGTTTTAGCGAGAATGTCGACGGTAGTGGCGGGAACAAGTTATCAAATGAAAGAAGTTTTACCACTTTGCTATCGGGAGAGAGCTTAACCTTTATGAGTATAAATAATCGTACTAACTTTATTGGTGAAAAAAGTAAAATGAAGCTTTCCGGGCTATCTTTTTTTGAGAACACTCGTAAAGAAACTTTAAGTTAAATCTCGTACTCGCACTCGTTCTCGTCCTCAAATCTAAAGCTCTCTTACACAAGAAAGGATGGCGTCCCAAATTTAATAATCCCCTAGTGCAGTTACACACAAAACCGACCCAGACTCGTGTGCCAAATAAAAATGGCCTCTTTGCAGCCACGATTTCAATCTTTGTTGTCCCCCTTATCAAAAATTACAGTGATTCAAATTATCTTTTTCAAGAAAAAAACCCTTCCCGATGAAGAGAGGATTTTGCCATTTGTACATTTGTTATCTACAAGTATGTACACTGATGCGCACTTTTTAAAAGAAATTCAAAGCTCAGTTCCCCGGCTCAGTTCACGCGCAGTTCAGTATCATGACCAGTACAGTCTTCAGTGTCATGTGATTTCTTTCTGT
>JAKSDK010001844.1 GCA_022360095.1 Phycisphaerales bacterium | reverse complement strand
ATCAGAAAATGTGCCACCCCATTGCAGTTAATCCAGTCGTGAAAGGTGTGGCCCCATCCAGCGGCACATTCCCATTAGCCTCTTATAAGGAAGTCCCCCTCCCACCCGGGGGGGGGGGGGGACCTTATCAGTCAAAAATGGTATATAAAAGGGTACGGAGTTGGACCTCAGGGCGGAGCTTCCCCGTATAAAACCTTTTTGAGTACCTCTCCCACCGGGCTAATGTGAGCATCTCTTTCTCAGGAGCTAGACCTTGTTCATGGAGTATGCAGACATTTAAAAGAGGACATTAATCGTGGCACAATCTGTTAAACCATACCTCACTTCGGATCTGATATGGACGACGAAAGACAGCACCAAGTAAGACTGAAAAAAAAAAGGCTTTTTATGGTCTTTGTATCGTATACTGTTTAAAATCAATTAAGGGTGATAAAATGGGACACAAAGGGACGCAAGTACCACGGTTTAAGCCATTTACCCAATTTTGATTGGTGTTTATTTATTTATATTTATCAGAGGCTTCAACGGCCATTGTTATCTCTGTCTTTAATCTTTTTAAGCGTACTACGAAAATACTCAATATGTGAAATACCAGCATATATACTGAAATACTCCAGCACGGTAACGTGATGATTTTAGAACAGATCGGAGATCACAAAAACCGCTCATCGGACAAGAGTTTTAAGCCTAAATTTAGCAGTCGTACATTTTGGGCAAAAAGGGAGCCGCCTTTACCTTAAAAAAGTCAGGAAGTCACTGTCTTGAATCGATGACACTTCCGACTGACCTGCAGAGAAGTAAATATTTGGCTTACTTAAAATGAGGTCTATTTCAGCGCTAATGTATACCCCTGAATTACTTTACAAATTGAACCGAATCCCAAATGGATTGTGACATGCATACTATACACCACAATTTCTAGTCCAGCTTTCGATATTACAAACGATCTTTGAGAAAAATGAGTCAGTGAAACATAGTCATTCTTCCCTAAGTTTACCCAAAACACAAAACAGAATAAGCGTAGACACTGGTACAAACAAACAAACGAACGAAAAACAAAGAAGCCGCGCAGCTTAGGTTGATAAATCATGGTATTCGAAAATCATGATTAATATCATCCGATAATCTTTTTAGTTTTTGTACCAAAATTATCAGCATCATTACTTCTAGACGGGTATAATCCGTCTCCGAGACGGATTAAGCCTGCATTTAAAACATTCTTTGCAATAGACCATATTTCGATACATTAAAATTCATACTTGGCTCCGAGGCTTGGGAGAATTTTTTGTTTTATTATGGTCTATTAAAAACCACATCTAGCCATACAAAATAAAAAAAGAAAACTGAACAATAAAATGAGCATGTGCGGAATGGTGAAACTCTTAGTTGACCTGTATCTGACAATACTACCACAGTTTTGCTTTGCTACTTTTTTAAATATAGTGTTGCAAAGCTCGGATTACATTAATTCGAACAGGGTCAGCAGCTAGATCAGTAAAGTATCATTATGATACCTTACCTGTGAACCAATACTGCCGATACTGGGCTAGACTGTTCACAGTCCCCTATTTTTCAGTAAGATCGTTTTGAAACTCATCCAAGATGGTTTGCCCGAAACGCAAAGCGCTCGATCTCGACGAAATTACGGAAAACTAAGGGAGCGGACTATAAACAGTCTGATACTGGGGGAAAAAGAAGTATACCCTATTAACAAGGGCATGAGAGCCTGTTAATAGGCTAAGCTGGGACAGATTGACTTGAAGGGGAGTATGCTTTTTAGGCATGACAGTCTTAGTGTTAGTATCGGGTCTAGCTAAGGTCGGTCGCGGTTTGAAACACTCAGTGGGCCTCCAAATCTGTTTGTAATGCGTTTATTTTAAGTAGATAAATGATATTCTTGTCTGGAATGTAAACCTTCTTGATGCTATTCTATTCTTTCTCCCACGTGTTGCACT
>JAKSDK010000435.1 GCA_022360095.1 Phycisphaerales bacterium | reverse complement strand
CTTTTTTATGCAGATATTCAAATTCCAGAGACGTAGTTGCAAGCTCTCCTTTCTTTTCCTGCCCGCCAGAGTGTCCTGGAGAGCTTACTCGCAGGCTATGTAAACAAACATGTCGCTGACACCGAGAATGCAAAAATAATCTTGACACATGCATCCCACTTCTTGGTACATTTCTTGTGTTGAATGGAAGAAATGACCACATGGTGAGAAATTTTCCTTCCTCTCCTTGAACTTACATGCCATCCCTAGTAATTGAACTCCAAGAACATTGGCCAACATTTAATTTTGAAAAATCATGTGTCGTTAATCATCATGTCAGATGAAGTTTAAAAAATGCAACTTCACTTTCTGAGACGTCACTGACATCATCATCATTGTGACTGCTTAAACACCCCATGGATCAAAGGATGCCTACCATTTTGTTTGTACTAGTTATAATGCAATATTAGTATGTCTCATCAAATGGTGATGAGTGAAAATTGTTAGGATTTGGACGAAACACAAGTGAAGTTATTGGCTAATTTCAAGAGTACACCATTTGATTACCTATCAATATCATTTTTGTCTTGCTGATATTTTTAATTTACAGTGAAATGAATCTACTTGTAAAAATAACTCCATGACAGCCGTGATCAATACGAGTTGAACATTTCCAAGCCGCTATGTTGTTTTCAGCTGAAATACAGTAAGAATGTTACATATGTGGAATTATACTGTACCCATATATCCACGGTTGTGGCCTGGTACAAGCAACGTGGCGGCTTGACTCGTGTTTATGTTTCGTGTTTCATGGTAGTTATCAGGAGAAAATTAAGTTTTGACTTGATCAGTGCAGTTATGGGCAGATAGCTGTCCAGGCTACATTCTAGGTCAGATAGCTTTATATCTCCAGAAAGTAATTTGTGGAAAAAAAATAAGACTTCACTGGTACATGTACGGTTGCTTTTCTGGTATCGGGAGCGGAAGTAGTGCAATTTTTGACCATAAAAGAGTCCATACCATGCATATTTTATTCGTGTTTAAACATTAAATGAAAAAAAAGGGAGGGGAAATTTTTGGCGACCACTAATTGCCCTCTGGCGACCAAAAATTTATACTTTATTGTCAGCTGGCGCCTCTATTAAAAGTTAATTTCGGACCCTGTGGGTGGCAAATTACATTCACAATCTCAGGCTATTGACATTGTTCAACAAATTTATTATAGATTGAGAACTCCCCACAAATTATATGAAAACTTAATT
>JAKSDK010000673.1 GCA_022360095.1 Phycisphaerales bacterium | reverse complement strand
GATCAGAACGAACAGAACATTCTCTTTATTTTTCCATTTGGTTATTACTCCTTGTTCTATGTTCTATTGCTCACTTAAGACGCCAATATCACGATAAATGAAGCTAACATTAACCTTTGTGGCATTTTGTTAACTGTAAAGCTCTAAATTTTTGTTATCTTGTTGTTAGCAGCATCTTAGTTTTTATTGACCAGTCGATCAATATAATAGCAGTAAAAAAACTATCTAAAATTTTTACAAAAGAGGAAGTTGTCAGAAACGCTATTTCTGCAATAAAAATAGATTAAATCAACGCTAGTAACTATAGAAATCCTACCTGAACAAAGTGCCACGACTGTTATAAGGTCCGTTGTCATCGTTTTCTTCTGGGGGCCGCTGTTTCTTGTCCTGATCGCTTACTGGGCAGTGATTGCATGTTATTCTTTCGCACTCAATCTTATTCGGGTTCTCTGTTGCTGTGAGGTTATCTCTTCGTCTTCTTCCCGGCCCGATTAAACAGCTAAGTGTAAAGATGAAAAGAAAGGCCAAAAAGAAGGCCAGATTTGACTCAGAAAACATTCAGTCTGCTTGTTTTCTCTTCGATACAAGCGAGCTCCTTCACCGCCAATCAGCTCCGACGTGTGCGCGTTAATCTTGGCTTGGTTCCTATTTACTCGTTGAACTAAAACTGTAGTATGCAAACAATAGACATGATTGGCTGCTCCCGTTTGTTTTCCCTTGGTTTCATGGCATCATGCCTGCGCTTCGTCTGACAGCTCATTTGTATCTTTAAATATTAATGCATCAGTCAATTCCACCTGATCGCACAGTCTAATCAATAGTAGCGTTTTAAGCATTTTAATGTGCAGGTTTTTATTTCAATTAACGTCTTCCTCTGTAATAGCGCTTGAATTCTAATTAAGACTTCACGCCGCGACGACATGCACCAGTTTATCATTTTGGTATCGATGTAAAATTATAGCCTGCGCGCAGACGAAATTAAGGTATTCCTGGAGGCTATTTTGTGAAATTTTCCCCTATATCTGCCCGCATCAAATCTAATGTAATAATCTCTCAGAATTCATCAAACTTTCACATGTAAAACTTTATTCCATGCAGCTTCTTCAAAAATTATACTCAGTGTAAAAGAATGAAAGGAGTGTATGAAATTTGATATTTTGATGGGCG
>JAKSDK010000035.1 GCA_022360095.1 Phycisphaerales bacterium | reverse complement strand
TTTATGAAGTTTTGTTAACTTTTGCTGTTTAAGCCAATCAGAAGTAAGTACAGACAATAGAAAAGTTAGCACCTTTTTTGCATTCCAACATGTTCGTTGCCGTTGTTGCTATCGTTCTTATCTGGACCGTTTCTTAATTTAGAATTTTAGGATTTGAACTTTAATAAGTATGGACAATATTACACTTATTGATACAAGGAACAAAACATTAACCCTGGGCTTAATCAAGGGCTTTTTTTCTGAAAGAAGAAATACCTACAGACCCAGCGACAACCTCCCCAGAATTCCCACCCACGACTCCAAATTTATCAATTTATTTATTTATTTATTCATTTGTTTGTTTATTTATTTCTCAAGTTCTTGAGGTGAGCTCCCTGCCATGCGATGCCTCAATACTTTGTCAGCTTCCCTGTGTCCTCAACTGTCCTGAAGAGTGGGAGCTCTGTGGTCTATGTCTGTAGCTTGTTACCTTAGAAAATCAAAAAAGGAAACAGCACAAACTATTTCTAAGTTTCCTTGGCTTTGGATAACTAGCGCGCTGTGCTTGTAGCTGTGTTAGGAAATGGGGACTCTCTGCCTCTCTGTACTGTAACCTTTTGAAAAGAAGAAAGGAATGTTGCAGGTATAATATCATATAACACCTGCTTAATACGGACACCCGTATATAAAGGAAAGTTTAGTTTATCCCGACGAAAAGTTCATATGTTTTCTTTACAATTAACCGGCTTAATACGGACACCGGTTAATACGCACAACGGACACTTTATTGTGTCCTCAGTCACAAACTGTCATATATTGTCAATCCCCCTTTACGGACACTGATTATCTGAGCACATTCTATGACTGAACATCTTACCAGTGAAGACCTAACTGACAGGGCAAATAACCATTCAGAAGTTCAGTCTGATATTCAGTCCACCTGGCTGAATCACGAACTAAAACCGTCAGTTCAAAGTAAGGTTACAGATTCCATTGTCATGTTTTAAAAACAATACTTAAAAAGGCAATTTTAGTCCGAGACTGTGACAAAAGATCTTGGGGTTTCTTGTGGATGAACTTGTTACAGTTACAGTTTAGAAATTAAATAACGTTTTCTCGTGAAAATGTCTGCTTTTGTCTTCACATCAATAAAACATGTGTCCCATAAGTTTTATAAAAAGCCCGCATAATATGGACACCCGGTTAATACCCGGCATGTCCCCAGGGTGTCCGTATTAACCGGGTTCCACTGTACCTTCAAGTTATGCTTTATTTTACCAAGAGGCGATCAAGAATGAACTATTTTTTCTATAGTATACAGGATCGGGCCAGTGAGTGTGCGACCAATGAAACATACACGATCAAGCTGCATGAGACATCCGTAAGGCAGACGTCATTCATGTAAGAAATTGGTCAGTAAAGCATAAATAGTGACGTCAGAAAAGTAGAAAAAGGGATCGTTTCGGGCTTGTTTACCCGAGCCCAGAAGCTCTTTTTGTAAAATATAACGTAGATGTGACTATGAATGACACTCATTAGGTGTTGGGTATTATAGTCGCCCCAATTAAGACCATTTTGGTATATGACAATAACGTGCAATAGATTCACAGGAGTATATTACAACTATGCTGAGAATAATCCCGTAAAAAATAAATGAACAAAATCTAAAAAAAAAAAATTTATCTTTGATCCTGATAAATGCAAAATGTCAGGCGACTAGGTTTTAATCTTAAAACTATACTCTATAGGATTTTGATACAAACCAACGGTTTCCAGTTTTACTGCCACTCAATATTCTTTCAGCTTTCGCTTAGTTACTTTTTTTTTTCGCCTCTGTGTGGGTATAGTAGACCTTTCGACCGGCTCTTACGTCCACGCTGTTCAGGGGTTTTGAACCACTTCTCGTGAAAGTGAAATTTCGATTCCAACAATGCAATCCGTTAACGCATGCGCTGTGCTATCTCATGGGATCTAACACTCAGGAAGTCCCTTGACTAAATAGAAATCATTTCTTAGTAATGAATCAAACGCTCAAGTATTTTGACTGTAA
>JAKSDK010000076.1 GCA_022360095.1 Phycisphaerales bacterium | reverse complement strand
TCCCGCTCCGCTGCCAGAGTGCCCTGGAGAGCTTGCTCACAGGCTACAATAATATCAACATGATAGGGATGCTATTGAACGTTGCGCATCATCAGGTCCACAAATACAATAACAAAGAAGTCTGACAGACTTCATAGCCATTCCACTCTATTGCATGGTTGTACATGTACAGCAGTCCCACACTCATGGTTTGGGTTATTTTAGACTGGGTTTCAACCATCAGAGAACACTATTTTGAATGGAGTAACAAATTCGTATTGTTGGGTTCCAAATTCCCATTGTTCTATATTTGTATTCTACCTACATTAAAACATACAACATACAACATTACCTGTTCCTTAGGTCTTTTTCCGTTATCTCTCTTTGTTGTAATTTTTAGTTTCCTTAAACATGTATTTCTATGAGGATGACTTGTTTATGACTAGAGCAATGGTATCAAAGCAGCTGTTTAAATACAGATTTTTAGCCTCTGAGAAAACTTAAACTGTTTGTCAAAATGTTCTTTTTAAAGTCTGTTAAACTAAATCACCCAGTCTTTCCTCCTTTCCCACCCCACCCTCAAAGTCGTTTATGGTCGGCCCCTTACTGTTACCCCTTACTGTTAAAGGCACTAAGAAATGATAAAATAAGACAAATCAATATCTGAATACTAAATTTGATCTTCATCTTCATCCAGATCTGTCTGGCAAAATACGGTAATGACTGTGTGTGTGAGATCGGATCGATTCCATGTCTGAATGTCTCGTATCACTTTCAGAACTCATTATTCTTGTTTTATCTACAGATGTTTACATTCAAGCTTTAGCTACTTTCCTTTGATTTGTGCTGTTTTTAACTAAAAGAGGTCAGGAAAATCTTAAAAAAAGTCTCCACACACTGCTTGGGAAATGTGCTTGCCGTGAAACAGAATGTCCTGAAATGACGTCCCAATCATTCCCAAAATGTGATATGGAGAAGAGATTGTATCGTTTGTACCCCACTGGAAGTGAAATTTCGCGTTTTTGGTTGGTCAGAAAATATTTCCTTATCAGTACACCGCGTTCAGATTCTATCAAGGAAATGAAAAAAATTGTCACATACACTTTAAAGACCCAACACATGTTTCATTCACATTGTGTTTTGTTTATTGATCTGCTATTTAATAGAATGTGGTGATCTTTACATGTGGGGATGGAACGAGACAGGACAGCTGGGTTTGTCTGTCAATCATGATGACACTGATGATGACAGGCAGACAGCAACTAGTGGAAAAGTTCCATGTCAGACCTTCCCTGTCCCTGTGGACTTTCCTGGTGATTTAGATGTTATGACAGTTAGCTGTGGATCAAGACACACTGCTGCAATAGCTGGTACATCAAGCAAATATCATTTTCATTTCTTAGTTTTTTGCGTGTGTGTGTGTGTGTGTGTGTTTGAAAGGAATAATCATGGGCTCAAAAAAGCGGACCTGCGAAGGTTCGAGTTATCGGGAGTTCGAAGAAAATAGCCGAGAGTAAGGTAAAAAACAGTTTTTACTGCACAGTGAACATTTTTATCACATTTAATTGTAGAAATGTCAAGTGCAAATTAAAAGGTACTTCTAGATTATAAATCAG
>JAKSDK010000179.1 GCA_022360095.1 Phycisphaerales bacterium | reverse complement strand
CACAAAGCAGTTTTGGAAGGAATTTCCATATTACTTTTACACATTGACAAGAGAATTCGTCTGTCTGACCTTACAAGGCGTTATTACAGGAATATTATATAAAAATTGCCCTTTACTGAATCATTTGATGCTGATCGGTAAACTATACTTATGAGGTTGTAGAAGAAATCAGTCATAACTGCCTTTTCATCCAAGGTTAGAATTAAGTATGAAACAGAAAAGTACATATGTGTTAAAACCAATAAAATGGACAAATTTAATAAGAAGTGGGCTCTACCTTTAGACTCTGTACCCTAGTGTCGTTTTTACTTATAACGTATTTTTCTTTTTTTGTAAAGTTAGTTTACCGTTAAAGTTCATAGTGTAATGTAATGTATTTGTAATTTATTGTACTGTAATATCATGCAATGCCATGTAACGTTAGTATTGTGACGCTGTGGAGTATTTCATAAAAGTTAAAAGAAAAAAAGAAAAAAAAAGTTTCTTGACGGAGAAAGAAGTCAAGCGATTTGGCGCGGCGAATGGAAGCACTATACTATCGCGGATTCAAACGAACGAAAGTGTGCTCGCTTGACTTCAGAAGAGAAGACTCACGAAACTATTTGAATGGGAGAATTCCCGAAAGATGGTTCTGTTTCAAGTTCGCTTTGTCCGTTCTCTTACCAAGGAAAGGTAAACATTCCTCTTGGCCCGCCTTGTCTAGCTTTTGCTATTTGCCGGCGGAGATGCATGGCAAATTGATGTGTCGCGACTTAACAATCCTTAGGAGTTCTCATCGTCAGGCACACTTCTGTGCATGAACTGTTTACAACGAGGCCGAATGTCTTCACAGTCTTCACGATCCTGTGTTCAAGAATTTTGAGCAGTGCCATAAAAGTAGCAATTTTTGGAAAACTCGAAACCCTTCGACAAGTTGCTAAAATAGATCACGCGCAGGGGCAAATACAATGTTCGAATACCTGCATGCTCTTTCCCTGCCAGAACCTTCTTCCTTCTTTTTTACTTTCTTAGTTCGCGATAGTTCCTCTGTTAGTTTTTTCAGTGCACTTTTATCAAAGGACTGATGTTCTTAAAACTTGTCTTCTGGTTCTTACATGTTTTCACAGGCCACGCTTGTAGGTTTAACAGGCTATTGTTATTGTTGTGTTTCATTCACACTCGTCACTATTGTAATATTTTAATAGGTGAAAACCAAAAGATTTTAAAGTCGACAGCGGATGCTCCCGTTCTCGACAATGTTTACCTTTTGTTGGATAAATAACACACCATGCAAACATCATGGAACAGCACCATCTCTTGTCTCAAATACTTTCGTGAGTCCTCTCCTCTGAAGACCTCCTCTAAAGCAAGTGAAGCGAGCACACTTGCCTTTTCGCCGTAAAGTGCTTCCTATCGCCGCGCGGAATGGCATGAATCCTCAACTTTCGTTGTGAAAAGATCTCGGGAAAGTAAAGGTAGTTTCACCTAGAGTAAAATCTCCTTTTTGGTCGCGATCAGGCACGCAACAACTCGAAGCAAGCCATATCGATCGACTCAATCGCCAAGAAGCGCATTCAAAACAAAACTCTTGAGGCCTGACTAGCCTCGCTTTCGCGCAACTAGACCCGGGCCGGCCGAGAGGTCCGCCATATTTCCATTCGGTGTATTCAGATCGGTTCGTAGGCATGGGCATCATCATGATCATGATCATCATCATGATCATGATCATCAT
>JAKSDK010000280.1 GCA_022360095.1 Phycisphaerales bacterium | reverse complement strand
TGTATAAAACATTTTCATAAATTATTCCTTTTCAATATTCACTATACTCATTCATAAATGGGCAACATTCATTCATTATTTCCTGGGATCTTGGCATGTAAGTTAAGTCCTAAAATTATTGCAATAATGTAATGTGGCCATCCATGTACTTTTGGATTACAGTCTTGTACGAGTGTCCATATTAAGCTGGTGTCCTAGGGTGGGTTCCTTTGTATTCCCTCTTTTTTTAAGGAATCAGCTTATTGAGCTTTTTGATTAAGAGTCTTAACATTACAGCATCTCCTAAATTCTTGCTCTGTGGTACACATTACCTATTAAGCTGTGTCATTGAACCTGCCATTATTTTTGAAAGTTTTTTCCCTTTAAAACATGATGAAAAATCAAGAGGATATCCATCTTACAGAGGTGTTGAATTTTACTGAAGATTAAAGATAAAAATGTATAAAAAATAACATTATCGTTAATATTTTTGTTAAAAATAATCCCTTCATCTATACATAAATACCCCTCTACAATACTAAAGGAATTATAAGTGCTCAAGTCCTTCCCACTTGGATAGCACAATATAACCAGAACCAACCAAAAAAAACATTGTTACTTTCTTCAGCAAATCAGTTTGTTTCTTCCTCCACCTACGTGTATGGTACGTAATCAAGTCTCAGAATATACAGAGTCAAATTCATAGAGACTTGAAGTGTGAGTCTAGGACTTAAGTGTGGCACGAAATTTTTGTGGGTTCTAATGTTGCGATTTTTCCAGCAATCCGCCAAAATAAGTTCCCACAAATAAAAATTACGTTAAACATTTTTCCGGCAAAAATTTACTCCAAAGTAAATATTCTCTAACTTAATTTCGCTACACAAAAATGGAGTACTAAGAAATTGTGTCTGTTCAATTATAACCTGTCTCGTTCGTTCAGAAACAAGACGGTATCCATTGAACTTACTCGTTTTACATAGGGTACGCAGACTTTAGTATTGTTTGGATGTATTTCTATTGCATGTACTCAATAAAATAGAAAGTAGTATCAAATTATGCTGGGTGCTGCAATTTTCAACAAGAAAAACCAATCTGTCCTAATCTCAAAAATTAGTTCCCGGTTACTT
>JAKSDK010000767.1 GCA_022360095.1 Phycisphaerales bacterium | reverse complement strand
TCCCTGAGTTTTCGGGCTCAAGCTTTGTAGTGTAATTAGTACAGCGCAGAAACGTTCTGCATGCAATTGGCCATTGTTTTTGTCACCTTTATTATTAGTTTAAAAAACTCCTAGTGTAGTAGTTTTATATGGTTTCAATCAGAATAAGAAAATGTATTCGGAAGAACTAATTATTTTCTTTTTTACTCGACTGTTTTTACGTCTGATGATGTCATTAATGAAAAATAATGCTTAAATTCCAGATAATTTGATATAAATAATAGATAATATAATAGATAATATATCCTCCCTCCCCCCAACTCCCCCTCCCCTGACAAAAAAAGAAAATGAAAACAAAAAAACGAAAACAAAACGATAGCATATGTCGTTCGGTTCTTTTTGTTTGGAAGTGTCTCATGACCAAACTTACGGATTCAAAATTGTTATCTTTTGATACGCTTTGGCCGACCACTTAAGATTTGTTCGCGTTGAAGAGAGAAATTAAAGATTTTCGACAAGAACTGCTTGTATGAGATTTTGAATGTGATGAATATAATATGATTAAATGATGATGATATTAAAGGAAATTACTGCAAATAAACGAGGTACTAATTCAGTGACAATAACAATACGTAGTTCCAGAGAATATTCATACCCCTACCCTCTCCCTCCCAAAGGAAGGCAACGTAAATTCCGAGGGCAGGAGAGGGGTGCAAAAGGTGGCGATTTCCGAGGGGGTGATGAGGGGGTGGCTTTTATCTGGGAAATGATTGAAGGTAAATATACAATGACTCTCTCTAAGATTCAGGTCTGTGCAAATTTTCATATGCGATATATTCGGAGAAATGTTTTGGCTAAATTTACAGAGCTTTGAATGGTGACGCCATGTTGGTGATAGAATTTTTTCCTGACATACAAGGGTGCAAGATTTTGTTTTCCCAGAATTGAGAATTATACGCCATGAAAGACTTTTTTTAGTGTTAAGGATCTTTTTGGCCAGGTATTTTTTCCCTCGAAATCAGTCTGCAGAACATTTTATTCTGAAGTCAGTCATACCCCCCTCAAATGCCAAATGGTCGGCCCTTTATCAACCTGTTGCTTTTTTGAAGTTCTCCTTGCCGTCGCCATGTTGCTAAAATACCCCTTCCTGATCTCCCTTGTCGAACACACTCCCCAAATTAGCAAGTATAACTAGGAGGAATCGGAGCTTAGGAGAGTGCGTACGACATGTTTGTTCTCAGTGGGCTATTAACCTTTAAGTAATGTACAAGTTAAGTAACAGCAGGTCAAACACCCGGGCGGGGTCAAACACTGACCATGATTCTCAAGATATTCTTTTACTCTGTAGGATGTCAATAAAATTGGCTAAAAATTGAGAAACAGAAAGTTAGAGTCATCTGAAAAGTTTATTGATTGAGATGTCAAAGCTGCGCGTATCACTAAAACCCTTGTTGCGTGACACCTTA
>JAKSDK010000856.1 GCA_022360095.1 Phycisphaerales bacterium | reverse complement strand
GCGAAAGCGGAACAAATGCGTTATTTTCTCTTGATGCAATTCGATCGTTCGATTTTGCCGCTTCGGAAATTGAACTTGCAGCTTTGAGATGGATTGTCTGCCGGCTGCATTACATTATGCCATTGGTCAACAACATGCACGGCTAAATTCACTAAGTCAGTGAGCAATATTTAAACTTGAAAAGAAGCTCAAAGTAATCTAGCAAATACAGAAGAGAGCACGGATAGACAAAACTCAAGAAGATTAAAAAATGAACAGATAAAAATTAACCAAAAATAGGGTTTTTGAAAACTTATGACCTAGTGTCGGAAACGTTTGCCTGCGGATTTTTTGTGTTAAATATTTAACAATTATTCCTCGAGTCCGAATGGGCTCTGAGTCAATAGCCCATGAGGCCTCGGCCTCATGGGCTATCGACTCAAAGGCCATGAGGGGGAGAGGAATGATTGTTTTAGTAAAAACCAACTAGTTGGTCAAACATATCGAGAACAAAAAACTTTTAGCTAGTTAAAGCTAGACTTTAATCCTTTTTTGCCGTCAAAAAGCCCGCGCTTTTCGACACTAGGGGGCTATAACATATAGCCTAGTAGTAGCTCAACCAATCAGAACGCAGCATTGATAATAGACCACTAGTTGGATTTTACTAAACATACCTAGCCTTGTAAATAGTTCACTGTTTGTTCAACCTGAGTTTTCACTTAAGGTTTACATCTGGTGCAAATGTTTGTGCACTTTTAATAATGCTCGGAGACACGATTGTTTGGCTTGGGCCCTCATGCACAAGCATGCAGTGATCATGATTGTACTGTTACTTATACGTGCTGCTGGATTGCTTTTCGCAGCGTGTGACGTCTTGTTATCATTAATGATTAGTAAATAAATTTATTTATTCATTCCATCTAAATTGATATCCTGATACTCTTCTATGTTTTCTTTAACCTTGATAATATAAGCCAGGGTGCAAGTGATAATGATAAACTACTTTTGTGCTCTATTTGAATTCCGCCAGTAAAGCAAGAATTGGCGACCATGACGATATGAT
>JAKSDK010001000.1 GCA_022360095.1 Phycisphaerales bacterium | reverse complement strand
TTTACTAGACCCCATTTCAGTGGTAAGTTAATTTGCTAAGTCCTTCAAGTCCTAATCGCGTCAAAGACATGATTTTTGTTTGTTTGTTTGTCCCCCCCAACCCCCCCCAGACTGTTTTTCTGTTTTTCAATTACTAGTAATACTAAAACTATATCATAATAATTATACTAACTTGTTATTTTTACAGGATTAGGGTTAAAGAAACCTTTTGTATACTAAATAGTTGACCAAGCTTACTTACTGATAAATTCTGTTGCAGACGGCTGTTGCGGTCCCGGACATTTTCACAAAGTAATGTCTGTGTTCTCAATTTCTACATAAAAAAAGCATTGTATCGCATCAGCACCACAGCCTTAATATCACTTATCAATAGAGTTTATAGAGCGACATAAGAAGAACTATATAAAAATAAGTCACAATCATTTTTTCCACTGGGAAGCTTATAATTTATTTTAAAGTTAATAGGTGCAGCAAAAAATTTGAAACAAAATTGTTCATAAACTACTATTAAAATATGGATAAGTGACAAAAAAGGAGTTGCCCTGTGCAAAACTTCCCTTGATATTTGGCTAATTTTCTAGTGTGTACGAAACATTCCTGCAAGAGGCCTTCAATAATTTATTGGCCTGACTGTGAAAAAAAGTTCAGGCTCATGATCTGACTCAAAAAGAGCTCATCCACTCACCCAGGCCAAGTAAATTTTCCAATGTAGCAAGTACACATACCTATTTTTTGCTTACTTGCCAGAAGGGAATTAAGGCCAAGAGAAGTCCTTTGATAAAACTAAATCATAAACTTAGACAAGTACAGTGTATACAATGGCCTGATTACAGCTGTAAGCTAAACTTAGACACCTGCATAGAGCTAAGGAAAAACTGAAAGTTAATTTTTCCCCACTGCACTGAAGAATTGTACAAAGAATCATCTTATTTAGGAAAATGGGGCTTTAGGGAACTGGTTTGCTGTAAAACTGAAAAAAAAAACTTTAAAAAAAGGTAAAAAAATCAATATCAGTATAGTACATAAACTAAACCAGTGCCAAGTTGTAGGAAACCCATGCAGGTATAGCAGTAATCCTGGCTTCAATACAAACACAGAGATATTCATGAGTTGTCATAGTAACTTACTAAGGCTAGTATAATTACACTAATCGTCTCTGAACAACTCGGCCCAGAGTATTAAAAGATAATCTCATTAAAGGGACCTACCTGAACCAGGAAATTAACGTTTGATTCAAGGTCCTCAATTCTCTATAGAAACAGAAACATAAGTAAAAATAGAAAAAAGGTGTTTAATATGGTCAAAGTACCATCATATTATTTTTAAGACTGAATGATCACTAGCACTTACCTTCTGTGATTCTTCAATGAGACCAACTCTTTCAGATGCATCATAGTTTTCTGTTTCACTGCCATGACCAGGAATTGGAAGTGGGAGTGGCAGGGTAGCTGGAGATGGAAAGGCTGCCGCTGCTGTACATGTAGCTGCTTGTCTCGAAGAGGCTTCTGACCCATGATTAGAAATGTCTGTCTGTGAGCCATATACTGATGAAGATGAACTTGTACTGTAATCTTCTTCAGACATTACATTCTGCTGTTGGTCTGTTTCGCTGAT
>JAKSDK010001390.1 GCA_022360095.1 Phycisphaerales bacterium | reverse complement strand
GTGACGTTCTTCAAAGTCGCGGAAACAGCAAAGTCAAACTAAAGGGAGATCCAACCTTCCGCCCCTTGACACCGGTAGCGAAATTAACCTGGTAATGTTCTGCCGCCTCCTGGAATAATCACATTGAAAAATTAACAAAGCTAAATTTGCTTGAAAACAACCAGTTAGGTCAGAAATAAGTCCAAGTATGAAAGACAAGAAAGGGAAGCGCCCGTCCGCCATCTTGAATAACTTTCTAGTATTGCGCGGAGTCAGCGGAGTGGATTGGAACTGATAGACGGTGTGTCCTCGCCGTTTTCGAAAAGTTCCGTTTTCGTCTGTCCACAAATACACGCGAAAACAGCGTTTTTAAAAAGTTCAACTCTGGAGAGCGTTTTTGGAAAGTTCCGTTTTCATGGATCGTTTTCATCGGATACGTGTGGACGAAAGCCCGTATCTGTAAAAAAAAAAAAAGTTGCGTTTTCAAATGAAAACGGCTACGTGTAGACAGGGCCTAAAATTTGATGATTAGATGATCTAAAAAGAGTAGAGAAAAATCCAAGAAAATGCTTTTGATAATTAAAACAAAAAGATACCTCACGGTAAAAATCAGTAACTGCAGGTTAGGTCAACACGGCCTTCTACCAACTTGGCCAAATTCCAGTCATTATATTAGTCTATTGTGAAGGTTGTGGTGGAATTTTATCCTTGGAAGATTTCATTTTAGTTCTATCCTCTCAGCACTCGGCATTTAATAAACTTGGATTTCAGACAGAAGTCATAGAATTGAGTCGCAATATTTTTTCCCGTTATTATAATTACGACAATAATATGAGCCTACAGTGTATAAAAGTTCTAATTGCCCTAAAGCCAATAAATAGAAGAACTTCGTTTTTTAACTTTTAACGTATCTATAACAGCAACAGACCAAACTTCTCATTTGGTTTGACAGCATGGTAAAAATCTACCCCACTTGGAATGTACAATATGTCAGCAAAACACTCAAGAAACCTGGACATCACTAGCTGATACAATGCATTTGCTAACACCTTGTGTCGATTGATTATGCCAGTACACCAATGGTTTCTGTGTGTTACTGTTATTGTATGTGATTTTTGCATTTATTTATCTTCGTGTGAGTTAAATTAAGACTATTAAATTCTTCACTTAATTCACTCACCTGGTTGTCCATAAACCAAAATTCGCTTGGGTGCACGACGTGGTTCTCCATGAGCAAAAATCTCAGTGTAGTGGT
>JAKSDK010000778.1 GCA_022360095.1 Phycisphaerales bacterium | reverse complement strand
TGCCTGGATTATCACTTCGACATCGTCCAGACGTCCTCACGGTCGTCCTTTAACCTAACGTCGAACGCTCCCCTACCGATGCAGCCGGCCCGCAGGCCCGCCGCATCCCGTGGCTTCGGTGTGTAGCTTGAGTCCCGTTCATCCTCGGCGCACGGGTGCTCGACGGGTAAGCTATTACGCACTTTTTAAATGGTGGCTGCTTCTAAGCCAACATCCCCGCTGTCTCAGAAATCCAACTTCCTTATGCACTCAGATGTCATTTGGGACCTTAGCTGGCGGTCTGGGTTGTTTCCCTTTTGTCCACGGAGGTTGTCCCCCGTAGACTTTCTCCCAGGATAAGCACGATGGTATTCGGAGTTTGATTGGAGGCGGTAGGCTGGTGGCCCCCGCGATCCATTCAGTAGCTCTACCCCCATCGTGTAGTGGCCTGAGGCATGCCCTAAAGCATTTTCGAGGAGAACCAGATATCTCTGAGTTTGATTAGACTTTTACTCCTCCCCACAGGTCATGCCAAAACTTTTCAACGTTTACGGCTTCGAGCCTCCGCACCCTGTTACGGGTACTTCACTCTGCCCATGGGTAGATCACTCAGTTTCGGGTCTACCCCTTGCGACTAAAACGCCCTATTCAGACTCGCTTTCGCTACGGCTCCGCCGCGATCACGGCTTAGCCTTGCCACAAAGGAGTAACTCGCCGGTCCATTATGCAAAAGGTACGCCGTCGACCAGAGTTGCCCCGAAGGGCAACCATCAGGTCTTCGACTGCTTGTAGATACATGGTTTCAGGTACTTTTAACTCCCCTTATTGGGGTACTTTTCACCTTTCAGTCGCCATACTTGTACACTATTGGTCGTCCAGGAGTACTTAGCCTTGGAGGGTGGGCCCCCCGGCTTCACACGGAGTTCCACGGCATCCGTGTTACTCTGGGACTCCTCTCAACGGAGGGCTTCGGCTGTCACATACGGGACTGTCACCCACTGTGGTCGGACTTTCCAGACCGTTCTGTTGGCCGTGCCTTTGTAACTCCTCGAGGGCCCGCAACCCCGGTCCGAAGACCGGTTTGGGCTAGGTCCGCTTTCGCTCGCCGCTACTCACGGAGTCTCGGTTGATTTCCTTTCCTCCAGGTACTGAGATGTTTCAGTTCCCTGGGTCAGCTCTGACGCGCTATGCATTCACACGCCAGTGACGCCACTTATTGGGTGACGCCGGGTTTCCCCATTCAGACATCTCCGGATCAATGCTTGTTTACCAGCTCCCCGAAGCTTATCGCAGGTTACCACGTCTTTCATCGCCTCTGGACGCCTAGGCATCCACCATGCACCCTTAACGAGCTTGACCACATCAATGAATCGCTGCCAAATCCCAAGCCAAAAAACACAACCGAAGCCGTGCCCCTTCACTCAGACAGCATGCAACAAAATCAGTGACCAAGCCGCCGTCGGCGCTCAGCTTCCTTTTTATCACGCCCCGACGAATCGGAACGCAATCCAAAGAAAACCGAGAATTCTACTAGGTCTTGTGATTCAATCTTATCACTACCCACTCTATTCAATTTTCAAAGAGCACGACTTCCAGATCGACCGAAACGGTCTCACTAGAAACCGGAAATTAGAGACTCGCAAAGAAAAACGTCATTCTTCTTCCAGTCTCCAGTTTCTAGTCTCCAGTCTTCCAGAATGGAGCCGACCGGGCTCGAACCGGCAACCCCTAGCTTGCAAAGCTAGTGCTCTCCCAATTGAGCTACGGCCCCGCTCGTGCAGACCGCACCGCGCGACCGTCGCCCGGGGATCATATTATTCACTTTAAAAACCGAGGCACGCTCAGTCACAACCTTTCGGGCCTCAGCCGCCACCTTTGATTCTCATCAAAATCAAGATGACGAAGACACTGACCAATGCCAATGTCCCCCAATCACCCATCAAACACCTCTCGGCGATCTCTTCGACTGGGCCCGGTAGGAGTCGAACCTACGACCTCGTCGTTATCAGCGACGCGCTCTAACCAACTGAGCTACGAGCCCGACCTTGTCCTCGACTGAATACGCCGTCAATGACGAAGGCGATTCAACTTGTCATCGGCTCAAGGCCAGCAGCTCGCTAACCCTGATGGATACCCAATACTCAAGCGACAAAAAAACCACCGACGACTGCCGGTGGCGATCGATGTCCCGATAGCCCGTAAGCGGCAGCTAAGCCGATGAAAAAGTCACTCTACCAGTTCTTTGTGTCAGCAAGGGCCTCCACCTGTCACACCGGAGACGTGGTTCTCGCCGCCAGTTGGGTCATTACACCGCAGCCCAGTAATGTAGCACGTGTTTTTTGTGTGTCAAGGCGGTTTTGAAGGAAAATCTCAGCCCGTGAAAACCTAATCTTAACTTTCTGCAAAACATAAAGATAGATGCCAGCAGCAGATACGCGACGTCGCAGTTTTTGCCAGACTCAAATTCAACAGGCATCGGCTACCGCGCGTTGAACCAGGCAATCCGTTATCATTAGCCCGTCGCCGAATTCAAGACAACGTCGAAACGACCAACAAAACAACAGACGGAGATTCAAAGAACGATGCGCAAAACCAAGGACATCAAACGCAAGAAAAAAGAAGCAGGCATCGAATACAAAAAAGGCAACCGTAAAGATGCGTACAAACTCTGGGGGGAAGCCAAGAAAGAACTTGACGAACTTCGAGGTCGAAACAAGCCGGCCGAAGAAGCCCCAGCCCAATCCGGTGAAGCCGCTTCAGAATGATAGGAGCCTCATCGCGGCGACGTATTGATACGTTCGTCTGTTAAACGCCGTTGTCTCGCGCGATAAGAAGACCATCGTATTATTGCGAACCCTGCAAGAACATGAAGTCCACCCAACCATGCGGGCCAGGCCGGCGATTGACCGGACAGACCCGCAGGCGCGAGATACCCGAGCCGCATAAACAAGAGGCCCTGAACGCACAACAACGCAGCCAAGGCTGTCCGCCGCCACGGCATCCCGCGACTCAGCATCAATGCAAAGGCCGTTGCCAGGATGATCAATTCTCGCCACACCGGAAACACGGCGATCCCGTAGGAAAGAGCGACCGGGATATTACCAATCGTCTTCAAAAACTTTGTACGATTTCCTTCAGCACCAGATGTCACGGTTTTTTGTCGTCCCGGCCCCATCCACTCGCCCTCCGGTGTGACAACCCAGACATGCCGGAGATCCGTCACCAGCGCCGACTCATATCCCAGCCGTCGAATCAACGATGCTGCAATGACCGCACGGCCGTCGCAATCCTCCCGCATTTGCCCGTCTTCCGAAGATTCCGCTTGAGCGAACATCTCTGAGACCGAAGGCATGTAGTCAGCCGAGTCCCAAACATCCCAGTCCCAGGCATACTGCACTTTCTCATAAACAAAACGCTCAACTTCGCCCTGAACCTGACGGGCACTAAGTTCTTTCGGTGGCGACGTCGCTTGTTCTTCGTCGGCCCCGGAAAATCCACTTTGCAACAACTCCTTTTTCCTCTTTTCCAAGTGATCGAAGAATTCTTCGTCCCACGCCGACAACCCGGGCGCGTCGGGCTCGATCATGGCGTTCATGTCCGAAAGATGCGTGAGATGCCGGACAAACTGCACGGGATTCGGAAAAAGAGCGAAGAAGGTCACCGTGAGGAGCACCATGCATTTCAGCGGAATTCTCACATACCAATGAGAAATCCGTGGCTTTCGGCCTCGCCGGGGTAAAAAAGAGGGTCCGCCCATCAGATCCATCCGTTCGGCTGGAAAAACCGCGTTGGAAGCGTTTCCATCCTCACCAACCTATTCTATCCATTCCAAAACCATCACAGCGTTCGTTCTTGCGGCGCCAAAATCAGCCAATCGGACTCTGGAAGTCATAAATCCGTGCCGTGCGGAGCCCGCATGGCTTGTGAACTTGTGCATCGGTTTCATTCTTCATGGCAATTGGTTATAATCGGACGTTGAGCTGATAAGAAGCGGAGGCTTCAAGACGGCAGCATTGCAGAGAAGACTTTCATTATCAATAATAATGAGACTAGACCCGGAGGTGATGGGGCCCTGGAGCTCGGATCGCTGTCGGCGTGTATGAGCCCCAGTATGCAGATCGTTCTGCACACGTTCCCTTATGCTCCCGTTCAACTGATATTCCTGGGATCGAGCCACTAGAGGAGGTAATCATTACGATGCAACTTAAGAACGTATCTGTTTATGCAGCAGCGGCGATTGCGACTGTTTTCATGATGTCTTCATCAAAGACTCTTGCAGTGCCGCTGACCACCACAACATTGGTGACCAATTTGAATAGACCCGTCGAAGTCGTCGCGGCGCCAGGCGACACGGATCGTTTATTCATTGTCGAAAAGCGGGGTGTCATCCGAATCCTGGATCTCAACACGAATACCCTACTCCCGACGCCGTTTCTCAATATCTCTCCGACCGCCCCCGTTGCGGCCCATCGCCGCGTCGTCAACATCAGCGGCGGGAACGATGAGCGCGGGCTCCTTGGAATGGCTTTCCATCCAAATTACGGAACGACCAACTTTTTCTTTTTCGTGTATTACATCGACGATAGTGGATTTCCGGGAGATACCGTCATTGCGCGTTACAAAATCGGCGGAAACCTGAACGAAGCCGACCCCAATTCGGAGTTGATTCTCAGAACGATCAACCAGCCTGAATCGAATCATAACGGCGGCTGTGTCCGCTTTGGCTCTGACGGCAAACTGTATATCAGCACCGGTGACGGCGGCGGTGCGAATGACAACCATCCTCCGATTGGAAACTCACAGAACCTTCAGAACCTATTGGGCAAAATATTGCGTCTCGACATTGATATTGCATCCCCATTCATCCCGGCGGATAACCCCAATATTCCCGATCCGAACTCGGCCCAGCCTTTTGCCTTGCCTGAAATCTGGTCTTTCGGACTTCGAAATCCGTGGCGATTCAGTTTTGACCGTCTCACCGGTGACATGTGGATCGGTGATGTCGGCCAAGGCTCAAGAGAAGAGATCAATCATGTGCCCGTCTCCAGCGTTGGCGGCGAGAATTACGGTTGGCGATGTATGGAAGGCAACCTTTGCTTCATCTCGCCCAGCGGCGCGATCTGCACATGCGGTGGGGGCAATCTGACGGACCCCGTGTTTGATTACGCCAGCGTGACACGCTGCTCGGTCGTCGGCGGATTTGTTTATCGTGGCCTTGAGATCCCGGAAGAAAATGGAAATTACTTTTATTCCGATTTCTGCACCGGCGAAGTCTGGTCGTTTGATCCTGCCAGTCCGGCGGCAACCAATGTTGAGCATATCGACCTGACGACGACGATCACGGCCATCGGCGAAGGAGCGAACGGCGAGTTGTACGTGTGCACCGGCACCAGCACGACCTCCAGCACGCTTCGCCGGATCGTTCCCACGTGCAACAGTCCTTCTGATATCAACGCCGATTGCAGCATAAACCTGACGGACGCCAACATCCTGATCGATGTCCTCACCGACGTCGATCCGGGCGACCCTGCCCTTGAGAATCGATGTGACGTCAACGATGACGGCAATATCGACGGAGAGGACATCGAGGCCTGGTTGAACGGAATTTAATGATCGACCTGTCACGGCTGACATTGCCGTATGAATAACTTCATCTGAGAGAAGTAACGGGGCGCGCGTTCGACGCTCTCCCCTTATGATAATGGAAGATGCTTGGGGATCAGTTCAAAAGGACTGATCCCCTTCATCATTGCGGTCACAAAGAGAGGAGTAAAAATATGTTCGGTAACATTGGTCAAGTTCTCCTTATCGGAGTTTTCTTCGTCATCAATCTTGTCCTGAACCTGTTTTCAGGCGGCTTGAACGAGATTCTCAATGCGCTCTTCCCAACAACGACGACCATGTAAATGAGTGCGGCGAGCCGTTGAAATAGAGCCGACAGTCATTTCTTCCTGAGACGTCCGGAAAAGTTCATCGAATCACTTGGCGTAATGTCGGAGCAGGCCCACAGATAGCTGTGAGGACCTGCTGAACACCGGCATTGCGCCATTTAATATTAATACAAACGTCTTTTTAAAGCCCTGTACGCCGGGGCCGCTCAAATCCCCGACGCGCGGCGCCTTCGCGGGAAACAGCGCCGGCCGACGAGGAACGGGTTTCGGCCTTCGATCGCCGTCTCCGGCAAAACGACATGTGTTACCTTTGTAACGAATACGGCTGTCGTAACGGGGAAAATCACCTAAATAGAGACTGCTGTCCATTCATCAGGTGTCCCCTCAAAAAGGGACGCGCCGTAGATGTACAAAAGCTTGAATCCAAAGACGAATGACTTGTAGGATGAATAAGCCGGGTTCGGGTCATCCTCGGCGTGGGAGTAGGCAGTAGCCACTTGGCGTTTCTTTGTCAGTCTTAACGGGAGCCCTTCAAATGCGACGAAGTCCTGAATCCAGTCAGACCTCATGTCAGTCATTGAAATTCTGGCGGCGCGGGAGTGCGTGCCTGGCGGTGATTGCCGCCGTTTTCCTCGGCACAGCTCCACCGACGGCCGCCCAAAGCCCGGCAACCTTCCCCATGGTGGATGGTGAACTGGCGGCCACGTGTTTCTCGGGTTTCAACCTTCCGAACAATCCGTCCAGCGGCGTCAATGCCAGCGGATTCGTTGTCGCGGTCATCGATGCTCGAATTCCACCGTGCTGTGCCAATCCCGTTCCCGTGGTAGACACCAATTGGCCGGCGCCGATGTTTCACAATGAATTCCCGGTGACGGCGAATACATGGAGCGCTGCCAACCTCGGGCAGGTCTTCGGCCTTGCGCTGGACGATCAGAGCCCACCGAACATTTACGTGAGTGCGACGACGGCCTACGGACTTCATCCGGTCAGCGCCAGCGGTCCCGCAGCGGTCTTTCAAATCAACGGGAGCACGGGCGCGATTTCGCCTTTCATCGTCACCGGCGCCGGCACGACAGGCACCAACACGCTTGCCAACAGCGGACCCGGATTGGGCAACATCTGCCATGATCCCGTTCACAATCAGTTCTTCGTCAGCAACTTTGAGAACGGCGAGATCACCCGTCACGGCCCCGGCGGCATCATCCTCAGCCGCTTGGATCCCTTTGCCCCGGACGGTGGCTCGTCCGGCTTCGCACCTTTAGGTGAACGAATCTGGGGCGTGCAGGTTTTTCAAGGCCGTCTCTATTTCGGCGTATGGTTGCGTGATGGCGCTCGCCAGGGTACGCCCTGGCCAGTGGCCGCAGGTCCCGCACCCACCATGCCGAACAACTCGGTCTGGTCCATTGCATTGGATGCGGGCACCGGCGATTTCGTCGGCGTCCCGTTGCTGGAGGTCGTCGTCCCTTATATCCCATCGCCCAATCAATATTCCAATCCCGTGTCGGACATCGCTTTTTCCGCAACCGGGGCCATGATCCTTGGTGAGCGAACGATGAACGGAGATGTCGGAAGTTTGGGCACGGCCCATGTGAGCCGCGTCTTGCATTACACCGGCGGAAGCGGAAGCTGGGCGCCGAGCGGACTGAATTTTTCGATCGGCCGAGACATTGTCGTCTTCGGTCTCCGCATGAACTCTGCCGGCGGCGTTGATTTCGACTGTGACGAAAACGTATGGTCAACAGGCGACGCGCTGCATTTCACGGGCGGCGATCTGATCTACGGACTTCAGCGCGTCCCTTTCACGGGGAATACGAATGCAACGGCGACGACGACCAGTTACTTAATCGATCTCGACGGCAACACCACAACCACGGCCAAGACATACATCGGCGACGTCGAAACCTACTTGATTGATCCATGCGGTAATCCTTTGGAAGTCTGCCCGTTGCCGCCGACAAACGCGGTTTGTGAGGCGTTGCAGGATCGGGATTGTCAGACGCCCCTACCGGAGAACAAGCAGTGTTTGCCCAAGACTGTGATCGTTGATTCCGGCATTCAAGGGGTCCTCCATGTTGAGCTGTGCGATTGCATCGAGGGATGTGGCGCCGTTGATGTCCAGGGCGATCTGATCCGATGCCCGGGCGTCTGCCCTGATCCTCCGCCAGGCGAATTCTGCCAGATTCACTTCAATGGTGTCCCTCAAGGTGTACCGCAGGTGGTCATCAGCCAGGTTCCGGACGGCACGGAAATCACGTGTGACTGCGAACGGGACCCCCAAGTTTGCCCGGTCCCGCCGAACAACCCGCTCTGCGCGAATCTGCAAAATACCGATTGTGTCAACGGAATCGGTGAGTGTTTACCCCAGGCAGTGCTGGTCGATTTCAATCAGGCCAATATCTTCGAAGTCCTGAACTGTGGTTGCATTGAAGGTTGCGGGGCCGTGGATATCCAAGGTGACCTGCTCCGTTGTCCGAATGTGTGCCCAATCCAGGGTCAATTGTGCCAGATCCACTTCGACGGCGTGCCGCAAGGTGTTCCCGTGGTGATCAACACGCAGGTCCCCAACGGTACGATCGTGACCTGCGACTGCGATGATGACCCGCCGATGATCTGCGAGCCCACGCAAGACCGGCTCGGTTGTGAACCGTTCGTATGTCCGGTCGCCGGCGAAGAGTGCAAGCCTCGTTGCGTACGCGATGACGGCACCGGCTTCTTCGCGGTGGAAGACTGCGAATGCCGCGGTCCGGAAGAGTGCTTCATCGTGCATGACCTTGGCATTCCGCCCTTCTGCGAGGGACTTTGTCCTCCAGGAGAAGTCTGCGTCCAAACGATCAGCTTCGACCCTGTCACGGGCGATCGGATTATCTGTTGCGATTGCGAACCTGAGGAACCCTGCGGTCCTGCCCCCGGCGGCCAGACGTGTCTGCCTGTGACGTGTCCCGACCCCACGGAGCAGTGCATTGCGAAATGTGTTGTCCTCGAGGCGAACGGTGTCTTCTCGGTGGCTTATTGCGAATGCGATAATCCCGACGATTGTCACATTGAGCTGATCGCGGGCGCCGACCCCATCTGTGTCGGCCAATGTCCGCCAAATGAAGTCTGTGAGCTGACGGTCTTCACCAATCCCGACGGGACGGCCGAGTTCTGCTGCGAATGTCTTCCGGACCCGCCTTTCTGTGAGCCGACGGACGATGAGCAGGATTGCAAGCCGTTTGTCTGCCCCGATCCGAATGATGAATGTCGGCCACGATGCATCCGCGAGGACGTCGCAGCAGGCACGTTCACCGTCATCGATTGCGACTGCCGCCCCTTTGACGAATGTCACGTCGAGTATATTCCGGGTGTCGGAGCGAGATGCGAAGGCGCTTGCCCGCCCGGCTTTACCTGCCTCGAAAACCGCATCGACAACGGTGACGGCACGATCGACATCTGTTGTGAATGCGTGCGAAAGCCGTGCAAGTGCCCTGGGGACATCAACGGCGACAACCTCATCAACGGGCTCGACATCCAGGGTTTCATCAATTGTCTCTTGGGCACTCCGACGCCGGAGGACAACTGCACCTGCGCGGACTTGGACGGGGACGGCGTGACCACACTCGCCGATCTCGATCCGTTCATTGCCAAGCTCTTTACCCGCGTACCATGTGTCCCGCCGGCATGTCCGCCGGAGGATCTTGTCGTGGACCTTGCAACCGGCGTCGATGATGACGGCAGCCTGATCCCATTCAACACCGCGGACGACGACTGGATCGTCACGGGCGAACCGCCCCCGACGGGCACGTTGCCGCGACCGGCAGACGTGATCGTGCCCCACCCGGCCTGGCTCACGATCCCAGGCACGCGGTGGATCAGCGCCGACCGCAACGGCCCCAACGGCGCGTACACGTATGAGTTCTGTTTCTGCCTCGACGGGCGTTTCAGCAACCCGCAGTTGAGCTTGTTGTTGCGAGCCGATGACGCGGCCGACGTGTTCCTGAACGGCACGCCGATCGGCAGTGCGCCGCCGGGGTCGTTCAATTCCCCGACGCCGACCTCAATCATCATCACCGATCCGAACCTTTTCGTCGTCGGCGAAAACTGCGTGACCGTCGTCGTCCGTAACATCAGCGCCGTCGTGACCGGCTTGAACCTCGCCGGAAGGTTCGTTGCCACGGACGGACAATGCTGCTGTGATGAAGCCGACCTCGATACGACGGTGGACTCCGGCGTGGATGATTCCGGCGGGCTGATCCCGATCGGAGGCGATGACACGGATTGGACTGTCACCGTCGACGCTGCGGGCGGCACGGTGCCGAGGCCCGCGACGGTAATCACGCCGAACGGTGCCTGGCTGACGATCCCGGGAACACAGTGGATCAGCGCCAACAGCACCGGACCGAACGGCCTCTACGTCTATGAACACTGCTTCTGTCTCGATGAGAGATTCGAAAACGCACAACTGACCCTCGACCTTCGCGCCGACGATTTCGCAACCGTGTGTCTCAACGGAGTTCACATCGGAGCGACGCCGTCGTCCTACGCGTTCAACACACCGCAACCGACCCACATTTTCGTGACCAATCAGGATCTGTTTGTGTGCGGGAAGAACTGCATCGAGATCAAGGTCACCAACTCGCACGGTGTGGTCACGGGGCTCAACGTTGCCGGCCAAATCACGGCCGACAAGGGGCTGTGTTGTTGTGCACCGTCTCCGGACGGCCTGGACTGTTGTCCGCGCGAATGCGAGAACCCTGAGGAAAGATGTGTGTCACGATGTGTTCACATCGACCCGAACGGAATCGTCCGGGTGACCGACTGCGATTGCCGGAGTCCGGACGAGTGCCGGGTCGCCCCCATCACACCGGGCGAGTTGCCTGTCTGCATCGGCGGCTGTCCGCCGGGTGAACAGTGCGTGGACGATCTGGTCATGCTTCCCGACGGCTCGATGGAACTCTGTTGCGATTGCGTCCCGGTACCGCCTTTGGGCGCGTGTTGTCTGCCGAACGGCAACTGCATTATCACAAACATTACGGTTTGTGAGGCGCACATGGGCCTGTATCTGGGCGACAACACGTTGTGTCAGGGTGATGAAGCCTGCTGTCTGCCTGACGGGAGTTGTATCGTGGTCGATGCCGCGTGTTGCGGGCAACAGTTTGGCGGCACACCACAGGGCGCCGGCTCGGCCTGCCAGGGCGACGCCAACGGCAACGGCATCGACGACGCCTGTGAAGACCCGCAGCAGGAATTCTCATGCTGCGATGATGAGGGGTTCTGTGTCGATTTGATCCCCGGCGTTTTTGAATGTCCGCCCGGGAGCACACTGGTGGTCGGCCCATGCGGATTCCAACAGGCGTGTTGTCTGCCCAGCGGGATCTGCATCGACGCCTTTGTCGCATGCTGCCTCCATCTGGGCGGCACGCCGCAGGGTCTCGGCTCCGTCTGCAGTCAAACGATGTGTCCGTCGGATTGCGGCCCCAATAATGCGAACACGGCCTGCAGACAGGTCGAATGTCCCAATCCGGACGAAAAGTGCACCCCTCGTTGTGCCACCATCGATCCCGCAAGCGGGAAAGTCCTTGACTTGGATTGTGAATGCCGACCGTTTGATCAATGCTTCGCAGAAATCATGGAAGCCCCGGCGTTTGGCGTCGAATGCATCGACTCATGCCCGCCCGGCCAAACCTGTGTTCGAACGGTCACCCAGAATGCGGACGGGTCATTCACGATCTGCTGCGACTGCGAGCCGATCGAGCCGATGGGCTCGTGTTGCGACGCCACGGGCGGATGCTTCCCCGAGCCGGTCGGTGGATGTCCGCCGGGCACGACACCGCATCCCGATCCGTGTGATCCGCCGCAAGCCTGTTGTCTGCCGAACAACACGTGTGTGGACTTGGAACCACAGTGTTGTCAGGATCTGGGAGGCATGGTGACGTCGGGGCTATGCACAGGCATCGTCGAGGGATGCTGCCTGCCCGACGGGACGTGCGTCGATCTCGATCCACAGTGCTGCCTGGCATTGCAAGGAATGCCTCAACCCGCCCCCTGCCAGCCGCCACAGGCGTGCTGTTTCCTTCCGCCGTTTGCGGCGATGTGCATCGACACAGATCCGCAATGCTGCCAACAGGCCGGCGGTACACCACAGGGCCCGGGAACGTTCTGCATGGGCGATAATGACGGCGACGGGGTCGACGATGCGTGCCAAGACCCGCCGCCGGGGATTTGCCCGTTACCCCAGACGCCGGTGCCGTCCCCCTGTGCGGATCTTCAGGCGAGCCAGTGTCCGCAGGGCGCACCGGGTCAGGAATGCGTGCCGAGGTTTGTGATCATCGGCGTGCAGGGGCAGACGGTCTTTGTCGAACAGTGCGAATGCCTCTTCCCCGAAGGTTGCGGTCGAATCAACATCATTGACAACATTCTGGCCTGTCCCGGCATGTGTCCGCCCGATGAGCGATGCCAGATTTTCATCGACGGCAACCCGACCGGTCTGGGGAGCATTGATGCAACGACGCTGGCCCCCGGCACGGCCGTCAACTGTGACTGTGGTCCCTAAGTAAACGATGACTCGCACCCGGCAAGTGTGCGTCACGAGGATGAAGCTCAGACGTTGAACCGGAAGTTGATAACATCACCGTCCTGGACGACGTAATGCTTCGCCTCGAGACGCACCTTGCCGGCGTTCTTTGCCCCTCGCATATCCTCGTTGGATTTGAGATCGTCGAAGGCGACGGTCTCGGCGCGAATGAAACCACGTTGAATGTCGCTGTGGATCTTGCCTGCGGCCTCGACCGCCTCCGAGCCCTTCGTGATCGTCCAGGCTCGAACCTCGTCGGGGCCACAGGTCAGAAATGAGATCAACCCGGCCGCATCGTAGCAGGCCCGGATCAATCGCGTCCGGGCCGCCTCCTTCAAACCGAGATCCTCAAGAAACGTGGTCCGGTCCTCGGGACTGAGTTGAGCGATTTCCGCCTCGATTTCGGCGGACAGAGAAATCGTGGCGCGCGCATGCTCGTGCTCAAACGGAACCGAGTCGGTGACCTGGTCCTCGCCGACGTTGATCACGGCGATGACCGGCTTCAACGTCAGGAAACCGAAGCTCATGGCGATCTTGCGTTCTTCGTCGTTTTGAATCGCCTTCACGACCGGCGCCTCCGACTCCAATGCATTCTGGACGCGTTTCATCATGGCCAACTCGCGTAACTCCTGCTCGCGCGTCTTGGTCGGCTTCTGCGTCGATTTCTCCAGCTTTTCCACGCGATTAACGACCTGTTCCAGATCCGCGAAAATCAACTCGGCATGCAACTCGTTCAAGTCCGCCTTGGCGTCGATCCGATCGCGATACGTGGCCACGGCGTCGGACTCAAAAGCACGGACCACCATCACCACGCCGTCACACTTGCGAACCGATTGCATCCATTTGCGGAACTCCGTTTGACCATGGGCGTCGGCCAGCGATGCGCCGGGAACATCGAGAAATTCCAAATGCGCAGGTGTATATTTTTTGGGGCTGTACAAGTCCGCCAGGTAATCGAGTCGTGCGTCGGGGACATCAACGCTCGTCAACTGCTCCGCCATCGCATGACTTGGGTCCGCCGGCTGACCCGTGATGGCGGAAAACAACGTGGACTTGCCGGACTGTGGAGGACCGATTAGCGCAAATCGCATGGTTCATGATTCCTTTCGAATTGCGATTGTAGCAGCGCTGAAGAGGACGTCGACTCGAATTGGGATGCCATGCATTTAGGGCCGCCGAACGGCAAGCCGCGTTCAAAAGTCAACAGGCGGGGGCACTTTGTTTGGAGATGTCACGCGTTCGCTCAGTGTCGTCTTTTCGGCCCGAAACGTCCCGTACGTCAACGCTTGGCGCGAGATCGACCAATCCGCCGCTCGCGGGTTTGCCGAGGACCATAAGACGCGATTCGTCGTCTCGAACCAATACATATTTCTCTGCATCACGGTCTCGAACGTGATAGCCGACACTGTATTCGCCCGGCGGCACGTTAAGACGGATCTGATAACAAACGCGTCGGGCGGAACCGCGCGCTCCGCACAAGTGTTCATTTTGTATTCTGTCGCTGCTCGTCTCGAAGACAGGGACGTAATCACTCGTTCGACGCAATGTCAAGCCAAACGACGCGGTCGGCATATCCGTGTGAAAATGCACGTCGAACTCGATTCGCACACGCTCGCCTGATGTGAATGATCGAGACGGCGTACCGTCGGCCTTTAACAGCCTTAGTCGCTCCACCGTCGCCTGTTTCTGAGACTGCCTCGGCTGCGTTCGCTTGTCGATGCAGGCTTCATGGTAATACGCGACGGCCTCCGTTGCCGAATCGGCCAGCAGCAGAGATCTGCCGCCCGAGAGAACGAGGGCTCGATCGCAGAAACTGCCGACCGCTCCAAGATCATGTGACACGAAGACAATCGCGACCCCCTTCTTGCGAAACGAGCGCATTTTGTCCATGCACCTTTCGCGAAAAACGCGGTCCCCTACCGAAAGAACTTCATCCACCAGGAGAATTTGTGGATTGACATGGGCCGCCACGGAAAAACCGAGTCGGGCATACATGCCGCTGGAATACCGCTTAATCGGCGTGTCAAGAAACTCACGAATACCGGCGAAGTTCACGATCTGATCGAACTTGTGTCGCACTTCGGCCCGTGACATGCCCAGAATCGAGGCGTTGACGAAAATGTTTTCACGACCTGTCAGATCAGGATGAAAACCGGCGCCCACTTCAATCAAGGCAGACACGCGCCCTTGGAGCGAAATCGCACCTCGACTGGGTCTCATGATGCCGGCCAGGAGTTTGAGGACCGTGCTCTTTCCGGCACCGTTGGGACCGATGATGCCGAGGGCCTCGCCCGGTCGGACGTGAAAGCTCAGGTTCTCGACCGCCCAGAATTCGGACGGATCTAATTTGGCGGAAGAGGACGAATCGGAATTCAAACGGAACCAGTTGCTCATGGCTCCGCGCAGAGAGCCACGTCGTTGACCCCGACGGAACTTCTTATAGATTTGTTCGACTCGAATGGCGTCGGGCACGGGTCAGATATTCTCCGCGAAGTCAAACTCCCGCCTTCGGAACCACCACCAGCCCACCAGAAGCACCATCGCCGAGACCGCCACGGTATTCATGAACGCGATGTCGAACGGCGAGCGTCCAAAAACCAGACAGTCCCGATAGGCGCGAATGATCGGCGTCATGGGGTTCAACTGGATAACCACACGTTTCCAGCCGGCGGTCGCCTCCAGTTGATAGACCACACAGGTCACGAACATCCATAACTGGATGATCGACCGAAACAAGAAACCGACATCACGGTAAAAGAGATTCGCCATGGACAGCAGCAGAGCCAACCCCACCATGAACATGACCTGAACCGTGACCACCACCGGAAGAAACACAACGGTCCAGTTCAGGTGAAAATGCCAGCCGTTGGGCAAAAAGTGTAGAAGCACGGCCAGGGCAATGGAGACGACCGACGCCACCAGGAAATCCACGAATGCGCCGATGATGGCCGACAATGGGAAAACTTCGCGGGGAAAATAAATCTTTGTCACCAGAGGTCGGTTGGCGACCAGAGAGCCGATGGCGTTCGTCAATCCGTTCGCGAAGAACATCCAGGGCACGAGACCGCTGAACGCGAACAGCGAATAGGGCAGCGCGGCATCGCCGGTCAACTTCTGTTTGTCAACCTGGATGACCTGACTGAAGACGAACGTGAAGATGAGCATCATCGCGATCGGCGGCATCACGGCCCAGGCCGCCCCGAGCAAAGAATGCTTGTAGCGCACGCGAATGTCGCGCCAGGCGAGCATCCACATCAACTCACGATAGCGATACAGCGCAAGCAGCCGAACCAGAAGCGTCTGACTGGATTCGGTGTGCGTACTCGTAACGGCCTCCATGAGGGAGACTCCTAAACCGAACCGGCTGTCTGCGTCTCGACGGACTCCGACAAGACCGGCTGCGCCAGTCGCCGGTAATATGCGGCGCAGTCCTCGACGGTTTTGTTCAGTGAGAAATGTTGCAAGACGCGCTCGCGAGCGGCGCTCCCGAGCTCAACCCGCAGGTCGGCGTCGTTGATCAACCTTACGATCGCGGCGGACAGTTCCTCGGAATGCCCCGGTTCGACCAGCAGGCCCGTTTCTTCATCTTGAATGACATCCTGATTTCCGCCGACGCGCGTGGCGATCGTCGGCAGACCGCAGGACATGGCCTCGAGCAGAGCGTTCGACATCCCCTCCCATAAGGACGGCAACACAAAAGCATCCGCAGCCTGATACCAGGAGAGCGCGTCCGTTTGTCGGCCGAAGAAACGCACGTCGAAATCATTCAGGTTCTCAGCAGCCCACGCCTGTAAGGAACCGTCAAGATAATCGTCGCCGACCACGGCCAACACAACCCGGTCCGCGATGGCATTCGACTGTCGCATGGCTTGAAGCAAAATCTCATGGCCTTTGACGGGTTTCAGATTACCGACCGACAGCAGAACCAAACGATCGTCGGGAAGCCCCAATGTCCGGCGCACTCTGGATCGATCGGGTGCCGGCTCGTAATCATCGGTATCGACGCCGTTGGCAAGAACACCGAAAACATCGCGTGGAACGTTCAACATTTCGGCGATGGATTGCGCTGCCGTACGGCCGACCGCCCATCGAGATTCGCAGCGAAGGACGGCCTCTCGATAAATCTTGCGGCGAATGCCGTCGAAGTGCTTGCCCGGCGACTCGAATCCATGAAAACTGAATGCCACCGCCGTGTCACCGTAGAGTTCCGCGGCCAACACGGCATCCATCAACATGGACAGGCCGCGCACGTGTAGAACATTCACTTCGTATTCGCGGAGGATGCACGCCAGCCGTCGTGACCACGTACGGTCCCGGCCCGGCTCGGCCTGCTTGATCAGGGTAACGTGATCGTCCAGTTCGCTCGCCAACTGCTCGCTTGATTTGTCCCAGCCGCGAACCAGAACCACGTGACGATATTCGTCTGTCGACATCCGGTTGACGATTTGCACCAACTGGCGTTCAAGCCCCCCGCGACCGAGTCGCCAAACGGGATGGCAGATCGTCATCGGACCCGGCCGGCCGACCAATACCGGACGCGTGGTGATATCGGTCTGCAAGGATGACGTAAGGTGGCCGGCGAATAACCTTCTTGTTTGTCCGAACTTCCGCATTTCGATGTCCTCGGGATACACCCCCCGATCTACAAGTCACTGGTCATTTATCGGCACAACCGTTCAGCGGCTGAACGAACGCACCAACGGGTGACGCAAACAAGATCGAATGTGTGCAAACGAGGAATCCAGGATGACGAACATGGGTTTCTTATCGGGCGTTCCAGGCGGCGCCGAACGTCAATTGGTGACAGACATGATCAAGGCGCCAGTCATAGCGCTTTCCCGTTTTCGTCATAAGAGGCGGGTTCAGGGAACCGTGATCTCCTGAACTGTCGAACCTTTAGCCTACAAGATGGATGAGCAGCGCATTGGTTGCACCTTCCTCTTCAAGACGTGTTCCGGCGATCACGACGAGTAGATCGCCACGGTCCACCAGTTCTCGATCCAGGAAAAGCGCATCCAATTCCCGCAACATGCTCGGAACGTCCTGTTTTCGGGCTAACTGCACCGGGATAACCCCGTAGTACATCGACATCCTGCGACAGACGTGTTCGTCCGGTGAAAGACCGACGACCATCGTATTGAGTCGGGTCTTACTCAGCAGCCGGGCGGTGTTGCCGGTTTCGGTCCAGACCCCTACCAATTTCGCATTCAGCTCCCGTGCCAGCAGGCTTGCGCCGTGCGCGACGGCCGTCGTAATGCGTCGCATGGTCTTCGTGACGTCGATGCGAGCCGTTTGATTTCGCTCTTGCAGATAGGACTCCGTCTTGTCCGCGATTCGGGTCATCATCCGCACGCTTTCGGTGGGATATGCACCGACCGAAGTTTCGGCACTGAGCATTACGCCGTCCGCCGCGTCCAGAATGGCGTTGGCCACGTCGCTGACTTCCGCACGTGTCGCCGTCGGCTGCTCAACCATGGACTGCAACATCTGCGTCGCAATAATGACCGGCTTCGCCGCTTCCTGACATCGCTTGACAATTCTCTTTTGCAGAAGGGGAACCTGAGCGAGATCCATTTCCACACCGAGATCGCCGCGGGCCACAAGCACAACGTCCGCCGATTCAATAATACCACTCAAATGCTCAATCGCTTGCGTCGTTTCGATCTTGGCGACGACGCGACAGTCCACGTCGCTCAAGGGCATGAGCTCGCGCAGCTCCTGCAAATCCTGGGCACTGCGAACGAACGACATCGCGATGTAGTCGAGCTCGTTGTCGAGCGCCCAGGCCAGGTCTTCCCGGTCTTTCTCGGTCATGGCCGACATCTTCAGGTCACTGTCCGGAAAGTTCATGCCCTTGCGCGTGCGAATGGTGCCGCCGACCTCACAGACGCAGACCAACCGATCGTCATGGGTCTGGTTGACGCGCAACTGCACCATGCCGTCGTCGATGAGGATACGATGGCCGATTTGAACTTCGCCGACCAACTCCGGCCGATTGGTCGAAATCCGACCGCCATGACCGACCAGGTGGTCCGCCACAATTTCGATTCGGTCCCCTTGGGCGATTTCAAACCCGTCGTCCTCGACGGGATCAACGCGGATTTTGGGTCCGCACAAATCGCCCATGACGGCGGCCATCGACCCGCGCTCTCGACGAACCTGACGAATCCGCTCATAGGTCCGGGCATGCTGCTCGAGCGTCCCGTGTGAGAAGTTCAGGCGAAAGACATCGACCCCGGCTTCGATCAGCCGCCCGATCATCTCCGACGAATCGGAAGCGGGCCCCAACGTGGCAACGATCTTGGTTCGAATCATTCGTTTGAAACCATGTGTTTTGCGGCCAACGTTACCGCGCCCGCTTCCGTACGAGCGCTACCCTGAGATGTATGACTTCCGCACGCTTAATTTATACTATCGTATAAAATAGTCCATCAGCTCGTGACCGGCCCCGATGTGGAAGTCGCTTGTCGCCGCCTGGCGTTCATTGAAGGTGCATTTTGCAAATCCCTTCGGCACTTCCGAGCCTGCGATACAGAACGGCGGAGGCGTATTCGTGTGCGTACGCAACGCCACCGGTGTCGGATGATCCGGGGCCACCAGAATCCGCCACCGATCGAACGATTGCAACTTCTCCAACACGGGTCCGACAATGCACTCGTCGATTCGCTCCAGCGCTTCGACCTTGGCGTCCGCATCTCCCATGTGCCCGGCCTCGTCCGGAGCCTCGATATGGACGGCGACGAGGTCGTACTCTTCCAATGCTTCGATCGCGTATCGGCCTTTTGCAGCATAATCGGTATCGATGTAGCCCGTCGCGCCCGGAACGTCGATGATCGGCCAACCGAGGAGCTTTCCCAGGCCGCGGATCAGGTCGACCGCAGCAATGACTGATCCGCGGACCCCGAAGCGCTGGCGAAACCGTGGCATGATCGGAACCACACCCTGACCCCAGAGCCAGATTCCTGTCGCGGGGACTTCTCCCAGGTCCTCCCGGACTTTGTTCACGTCATGTTCAGCCACGATCCGTTCTGCCTGGGCCATGATCTCCTGGACTTGCCTGCCGCCTTTTCCCTTCGGCAAGTAATCGCTGACCGGTTCACCTGGAATGTCGTGCGGCGGCATGCATACCGCTTCCAGGGCAAGTGTATCTCGTATCACGAGAAGGTTACGATAGGAAACGCCGGTATGAAAACGAATCCCTTCTCCGCCCAACACCTCATTCAAGGCTGCCATGACCTGTTGGGACTCTCGGGTCCTGATGTGACCGGCCGTGAAATCCGTCATCTCACCCTGGGTCACATTGACAAGGTTGCAACGAAAGACGACATCGTCCGGCTGTAACTCGATGTTCCGCGCAACTGCCTCGATGGGAGCGCGTCCCGTGTAATACTCGTTCACGTCGTAACCGAACAATGACATCGTGGCAACGTCGCTGCCCGGCGAGAATCCGTCCGGCACGGTTCTTACGGTCCCGAGACGACCGCTGTCGACGACGGCGTCGATGTTCGGAATCTCGGCCGCTTCGAGCGGTGTCATGCCATCGAGTTGTTCCAACGGCTCATCCGCGGCGCCGTCGGGTAAGATAATGACGTATTTTCTTTGCACGAGGTTTCCTCGGATAGTTCTTCCTAATCAGTATAACCAGAACACACCGCTCGCCACAGACTACCCATACAACTCGTTCAAGACTAAAATACATTGTTGAGTCAACCGGGATGTGTCTTTGAGACCTGGCAAACAACATGCGTCCGGGAGTCTCGTGCTTCGATGCCACCCAATGTAACAACCGAAGCGGACCGTGAGGTGCGTCGCCGCATTCGCGTTGTGGTTTTTGCAATCGTCGCGAGCCTGGTTGTCAGTGGGACCGAGATCAGCTTTGCATGGCTGCTCGGCCTGGAGAGCCTTCTCGCAGAAGGAATTCACACTTTTCTCGATGCCGTGGACTCGGTCATCGTCCTGATCGCCATCATCCTGGCGGCCAAACCGGCTGACCGAACGCATCAATTCGGTCACGGCAAGTTCGAAGCGGTCGGCGCCGCGATCGAAGGCGCCTTCATGGCCTGCGCCGCAATCGGAATCGGCTACCGCGGAATCGACAGACTCATTCACGGCCGTACGCCGGAGCAGATCCCGGCTTACGTGTGTGCCGTCATGCTCGTGGCGGCCGGCATCTACTTCATCATTTCGATGTATCTCATGCGCGAAGCGCGCAGGACGCGATCGCCCGCGATTTTGGCGGAGGCCATGCATCTGCGAACGCACATCTTTATCACCGGCGGTATCGCAGGCGGACTGCTCATCGGTGCTCTCGGAGACTGGCCGATCGCCGATACACTTTTGGCCCTGGGCGTGGCCGTCTGCCTCCTCTTCATGTCGCTCCACGTGTTCCGTGAGGTCTTCGCGCAATTCACGGATGCCGCCCTTCCGGAGAGCGAAATTGAAATCCTGGGCGAGATCATCAATCGATACAGTGATTCATTTGTCGAGGTGCACGGCATCCGTACGCGCCAGTCCGGTTCGGAGCGACAAATCGAGATGCACCTCGTCGTGATGCCGGAAACCACGGTCGCCGACGCGCATCGCCTCAGTCATAAGATCGAGGATGCCATTGCTGAGAAGTGGCCGACCACGCGCACCACCGTTCACATTGAACCGCTAAACATGGAAGTGAAGGAATATCAATCACGGATGACGGGCCAACCCAAGGTGCAAACCAACGAAGCGTTTCCCGAAGAACGGGAGTTCATCCATTGAATCCCCGATCCGAATCCGTCGACGGTCACCGTTTGGAGACGGCGAACAGGTCATAGGCCAGCCACTCGTGCCGGAGCAGCTTCTCCATGAACCGAAGATAGAAATACCGTCCCCGATAACCGCGAGCATTGTTCCAACCGACCCGGCTGACCTCGGTCAGCCCCTCAAAGAGCGAATCCGCAGCCTGTCGAGCAACCTCCTCGTGACGAAGCACGCGAAGTCCCAAAGCCTTGAATGCACTCATGTAATCCTCAAAGGACCAAAGCCGTGCATGCGTGCTGAACTGGCTGCTCACGATGTTGAGAATCCCCAGGGCAACGAAAAGCCGCTTGTACTGGGTGGTGATGTCTCCAAGACAAAGCGTTCCTCCCGGCTTGAGGATTCGCATGCACTCGGAGATAAACCTTCGTTTGTCGGCGTAATGCAGGGCGGATTCGAGGTTGAAGATCACATCCACCGACTCGTCCGGCAACGGCAGATGTTGAGCATCCCCTTGGAGAAAGATCGGCCGTTCCGGCGTGCCCGACCACCGTTGCTCAGCCGCTCGAACGCTGGTGGAGCAATATTCAATGCCGATGAGCCGCCCAGGTCGGTAACGGTCGAAAATCCAACCGCTCGGGCCACCGACCCCGCACCCAACGTCCAACACCGTGCTCTCCGGGCCGATATGGACATCGCCGAGCAATCGCCAGACCAGATTCTTCTGGTGTTGATCAAAGGAATCCCGGCCACGAACCTCGGCGTATCCGGCGTTGTACCCCAGAAGTCCGTGAGCCTGCGTCAGTCTTAAGTTCGGCTCATAAAAGGTTTCGAGACTTCTCTTGGACGGCATCGACAAAGCCCTTGGTGAGGACGCCGCCGGCTAATTCCTTCAGCTTCCGGCGGAGCATTGGTGTTGTTCAGGCGAATTGGTTTGGCGAAATCTAAAACGAATAAGAAGGGCTCATCGTATCGGATGGGGATCGGACATTCAAGCGACGCCGGACGCACGGCACCGCCAACGGGCAAGCCCCACATTGTCGGTATCCGGCACGCTCAACCGCCAATCGTGCCGAATCCGCGCCGGCCCAATTGGAAAAGTCCGAAGAGAGTGATTCACAGACGACCCGTGATATCACGCTCAATGCGACATCGACCTGGACTCCGGCTCGGGCGTGTTCAGGAAACCTGCGAGCGTGCGGGCTCGGACATTGTCGGGGGCCGACCAGACCAGGAAGAACATCGCCTCACGGACCAGACGTTGAGCGTTCCGTTGGCGGATGAAACCGGAACCCTTGGCATAGGTCAGCGACCCGATGGCCAGCCGGAGAAGGAGATCATTCACAGCCACCCTGACCTCCGTGGTGGGCACCTCCGCATTCGGATCGTTCAACTGCTCCGCAACCTTAAACAATCGCTCGCGGACCGCCTCGTATCGGGCGGCCAGTTCTTCGGCCATCTCTTTCAACGGGCCGTCCGTGCCGACGGCCTGTTTGACGATCAGCTGAATCATGGATTGAGCCAGACCGATGCCTGAAGCGGCCACGACCAGAGGCTTCACTGTGGAACGCCGCGCCAACGCCTTTTCAGCGGGGCCGACGAGGATTAGATCTCGTTTCAGCAGGACGTCGCGACAGTAGACCTCTGACGTGCAAGAGCTTTCCAGAGCCATCAGTTTCATCGCAGGGTCCACCTGGACGCCGGGCAGGTCCAGGGGAACGACGGCCAGGATTTGCCGATCATCCGGCAACACGGCCCCCGTGACGACGAAATCACACTTCTCCGCCCCGGTGACCCAGGGCATAAAGCCCTTTAAGCGAAATTCGTCTCCAACCGGCTCGGCCGTGAGAGCCGGTTTTCCGGTCTGATTGCTGGTGGTAAGCTGGCTGATGCCGACCGAGGTCATGAGGTCGTTCCTTGCCAGCCTTGGTAGCAGCTCGTTTTTGAGCGCGTCGTTGTCCGCCAGCGCGATCAGCTCACAGGCCCCGTCCCTTTGCGTGAGGATCAACAAGGTCGCCATGCAGCCGGCCCCGATCGCCTCGTACACCAGAAGTTGAGAGATCGGATCGAGTTCGAGGCCGCCGTACGGTTCCGGGATGATCCAAGCCCAGGCCCCCGCGTCTGTGAGGTGCTGAAGGGAGGCCTCCGGCCATTCGCCGAGCATGTCAAAATGGGTAGAGAGCCGGGTGAGTTTGTCCGTCAGTTGGTCTAATGCGGTGGTCATAGAGGGCATTGTAGCGGTTCGGCGGTCGGGCTGTCCCGGAAGGATGGCTGGCGAGGAGAGGTGCCCCCGAATCGATGTCGTTGCTACACCCGCCCATGCGCTGGCTATTGACATAAGAGGTGCGGAATCGCTAGACTTTTCGACCCGGCGCAGTGGATGACCGGTCGTCGGAAAGAAGCGGACGGGATGGTCCATCTGCTGTTTTTTTTTGAGCGAATTCGTACTTTTTTTCACGAAGTCCGATGGAGGATTCTGATCAATCCCCGAAGCCCTCAAAGAAAGACGATGACAGCAAGTTTTATGTGCAGGGCATCCGATACGCGGCCCTGGCCTTTGAGTTCGTCGGGACGCTGTTGATTCTCGGCTATGTCGGCTACAAGGTGGATGCCCATTATGATTCTGAGCCTTGGGGCTTGCTCAGTGGATTATTGATCGGCATGGGCTTTGGCCTCTACATCATGGTGAAGCAACTGGAAAAGATGAATCGGTAACGGAGCCTTTCGGTAACAGACCTTTGAAACTATTCCTCTATTGTGGTGTTGCATTGATCGTGGCCACGCTTTTGGCCGCAAGCATTGGTTATGGTCCCACGCAAGAGCGCTGGGGCGATGAGGGACTCCGCAGCATGCTGGCCGTGGCAGGCATCTGTTTGTGTACGGCGGTGCTGGCGTTGATTCCGATGGCCCTGATCGCACCGAAGTGGCCGCAGCACATCGGGCAGGCTGTCCTGGCCGGGACCGTGATTCGCCTTTTGCTGACGATGATGGGCTGCGTCGGGTATCAAATCATCGCCCAACCACAACTGGGTTCGTTCCTGTTTTGGGCGACGATCTTTTATCTGCTGTTGCTGACGATTGAAACAGGCTTTGGGGTCGCCGCGATCCGGCGGTATTACCGAGTTAAACCCACCAACAAGGAAGGGGCTGTTTTGTGAAGCCGCTCATCCTCGCGGGATCCGATCCACTGGACCATGTTCTGCCGCATCGATTTGGCGAAAAGTTATTTCATTGGCCCGTGGATTTCAAAGCGCCGCTCAACCTCTTCCACATCGAGCCGCACGACTCCTATTTCACGAATCATATTTTGATGACGATGATCGCCGCGGTCATCATGCTCCTGATGTTCCCCTGGTTGGGGCGGCGCTATGCGGCCTTGTCCGCGGGCAGAGCGGAACCCACCGTTCCCAGCGGGTTCACGTTTGCCATGGATTGTGCCTTGATCTTCATTCGAGAAAACGTCGTCAGACCGGTCCTCGGTGATAAGACGGATCGGTTCATGCCTTTTCTGTGGACGCTGTTTTTCTACATCCTGATCTGCAATCTCTTGGGCATGATTCCACTCGATGCGATTATCCAAATCCTCTCGGGAGGCGGCCTTAAGCACATTGGCGGCACCGCGACAGGCAATATCATGATTACCGCCGGCCTGGCGATTTGCGCTTTTTTCATGATTCATTTTTCGGGGGCCCGGCAGGTCTATGAAGACCTTGTGGCAGGCACCTACGGCCATCATCACCACGAGGGCGACGAAGACCACGGCGAAAACCATTCCCACGGTTCGGCGCTGGGTCACGGATCGTCCCATCAGGGGAAATCACCCGCGGCGGCGGCTGTGGCTGCGCCTTTCCTTTACGCATGGAACTTTGCTCCACATGTCTTTGCTCCCGAGAAGACTGAAAGCATCGGTTCGATTCTCCTGTGGATCGCTGATGTCGTGATGTGGGCATTTCTTCTGGTTCTTGAAATGATCGGCGCGGTCATCAAGCCTTTTGCGCTCGCCATCCGTCTTTTTGCCAATATGGTTGCGGGGCACGTCGTGCTGGCTTCGATCCTCGCGCTGATCGTTGCCCTAAAGGGCATGGCCATGCAAATCGGCGGCGGAATCCCCGTCGCCTTGGGCTGTGCCGCATTGAGTTGCCTGGAGCTGTTCGTCGCCTGCTTGCAGGCGTATATCTTCACGTTTTTAACCACCCTGTTCATCGGCGCGTCGGTGTCGCCGGAACACTAGGAGCTTGATTGAAAGCAGCATGCAAAGCGCCGTTCGGCCGAAATCGAAACGGCGGTCGCAAATAAACGCGGTTGGGGTAGCCGGGCGCCCTGGCCATTACTTTGAAGAACCGGCAAAAACATCATCATTTGCGGCGTGATCGCCGCCCCATAGGAGAATCGATCATGGGTGAATTGCTTGCACAAACGACATTGATGGGGGACAAAGGGCTGATCGCACTCGGAGCAGGTCTCGGCGCGGGCCTCGTGACGATTGGTGCAGCCAAGGGCATCGGCCACCTCGCCGGTGAAGCCGTCGGCGGCATGGCCCGGCAGCCGGAGGCCGGCGGACGTATCTTTACCTCCTTGATTATTGCGGCCGCGCTGATCGAAGGGTTCACGTTCTTCGCGCTGGTCATTTGCAATACGGCCGCCGGCAAAATCTAAGACTCCAGAATCGAAACTTTCTGATTACGAGAGAGGCCATGACGAAAAAGTTTTTTATTGCTGCAGCGACCCTGATCATGGTCGTATTGATTCTGGCACCCGTGGTTCTGGCGGGCGGCGGTGACGAAAGCGGTGCCCATGGCGCCGATAAGCCGACCTTGCTGCACTGGGACTTTGGCGCCGCTTTGTGGTCGATCATCGTTTTCGTCATCTTGCTGATCATTCTGCGAATCGCTGCCTGGAAGCCGATCCTCAAGGGTTTGAACGAGCGTGAGGCGTTCACGCGAGACTCGCTGGCGCAAGCCAAGAAAGATCGTGAAGAAGCGGAAGCTCGGATGAAAGAGTACACCCTGAAGCTCGATCAAGCCCGTGAGGAGGCCACGGCCATCGTCGAAGAAGGCCGGCGAGACGCTGAAGAAGTGCGGAAGCGGGTTCACGCGGAGGCGCGATCGGAAGCAGACGCGATGGTCGCCAGGGCGAAAAAAGAGATTGAAATCGCCCGAGACGATGCGGTGAAGCGGTTGCACGACCAGACGATCATGCTAGCGACCAGCGTCGCGGGCAAGATGATTCGACGGGAAATCAATACGGCGGATCATCAGGCGTTGCTGGATGAGTCATTGTCCGAGTTGGAGCGGCTGAATGCCTGAGGGATGCAACGAAAAGCCCTCCCTACATCTCCTCTGGATCAGGAGGGAAAGAGGTATCGATGGCATCGGAGTTTGACATTGCCCAGTCGGCGGCCTCGGTGTATGCCGAGAGTCTGCTCGAACTTGCGAATGAAGCGAAGCAGGCCGAGGAGATCGCTCAGGAGTTGAGCGGCCTGCGCGCGCTGTGGGACCAGGAACCGGCCTTCTCTGGCATGATGAGTTCCGCGGCGATTGACGATGACGCCCGACGAGAAAGCCTGAAGAGGGCGTTTGGTTCAGGTCGGGTGAGTCCGTTGGTTTTGAACCTGATGCTCGTGCTGAATGAGAAACGACGGTCCATGATTCTGCCGCTGGTCTGCGATGCCTTTCGCCACAAGCTTGATGCACAGATTGGGCGTGAAGAAGTTTTCGTGACGACGGCTTCGCCCCTGGAAGACCCGCAACGAGAGAAAATTCGCGATGAGGTCAAACGACTGACGGGACAGGACGCGATCCTGGTGGAAAAGGTTGATCCTGAGGTGCTGGGAAGCTTGAAGATTCAGGTAGGGGATCGCCTGTATGACATGACGCTACGTCGCCGGCTGCGAGACTTGCGCTCCGGACTGCTGGCCTCCACGGAGGACCATCTTAGGAGCGGCATGGACCGATTTGTGACGGAAGCCTCATGAGAAAATCGAATGTCCATCCCGCAATCCGTCGGATGGAAGTTCTTTGAAACAGGAACGAAGAGATGAGAATTCAGGTAGACGAAATTACGTCGGTCATCAAACAGGAAATCGCTCAATACCAGGAACAGCTTGAAGCGTCCGAAGTGGGCCGGGTCATTGCCGTCGGCGACGGTGTGACGCAGATCTACGGTCTGGGCGACGTAAAGGCCGGTGAGATGATCGAATTTGAAAACGGTGCGATCGGCCAGGTGATGAACCTGGAAGAGAACTCGGTCGGCGCCGTCGTGCTCGGTGATTACCTTGGCGTCAAGGAAGGCGACACCGTCAAAGCGACGGGGAACCTCCTGAGCGTTCCCGTCGGCCAGGCGATGGTTGGACGCGTGGTGGACCCGCTGGGCCGGCCGCTCGACGCCAAAGGCGCGATCGTGGGCGAGCAACGTTGGCCTCTGGAGTATACGGCCCCCGGAATTGCCGCCCGGCAACCCGTCACCGAGCCGTTGCAAACCGGAATCAAGGCCATCGACAGCATGATCCCGATCGGCCGTGGTCAGCGTGAGTTGATCATCGGCGACCGGAAAACAGGAAAAACGGCCGTCGCCATCGACACCATTATCAACCAACGCGGGACCGACGTGATCTGTGTTTACGTCGCGATCGGCCTGAAGGAATCAACTGTTGCCGGCGTCGTGGAAACGCTCAGAGAACACAACGCGATGGACTACACCATCGTCGTGTCGGCGGCCAGCAGCGATTCGGCCCCGTTGCAATACATCGCGCCCTACTCGGGTTGCGCGATGGCCGAGTTCTTCATGTACACGCAGGGCAAGGCCACGCTGTGCATTTACGATGACCTGTCCAAACAGGCCCAGGCGTACCGGCAACTCTCCTTGTTGCTTCGCCGTCCACCGGGGCGAGAGGCGTACCCTGGCGACGTGTTCTATCTGCACAGCCGACTTCTGGAGCGATCGGCCAAACTGGCGGAACGCTATGCCGTCGTGCCCGCCGGCCAGCCCTACAAAGAAGGCGGGGCCAACGGGAAAACCTACGTGGGTGTCCCGGGGAAGCATGAAGCGGCGGAAGACGTGAAACAACACGGCGGCCACGAGGTGGTGAAAGACCCCACGTCCGGCGGATCGCTGACGGCTTTGCCCGTGATTGAGACGCTGGAGGGCGAGGTTTCGGCGTACATTCCGACGAACGTGATTTCGATTACGGACGGCCAGATCTATCTGGAGCCGGATCTGTTTTTCGCCGGCGTCCGGCCCGCGATCAACGTCGGAATCAGCGTGAGCCGTGTCGGCGGAAATGCCCAAATCAAGGCGATGAAAAAGATCGCCGGTTCATTACGACTCGATCTCGCGGCCTATCGAGAGCTGGAGGCGTTTGCCCAACTCGGCACCGATCTCGACGCAGCCAGTCAGCGACAATTGGATCGCGGTGCACGCATGGTCGAGCTTCTCAAACAGGGCCAATACAAGCCGTACCACGTCATCGACCAGGTGCTGAGCATTTATGCCGGTGCGAAGGGTTATCTTGACGATCTGCCGCTGTCGCAGGTGGCGGAATTCGAGGAACAGCTTCTGAAGCACTTCCGAGACGAGTTCCCTGAGGTCCGTGATGAACTGGCTGAAAAGAAGGAAATGGACGAGGCGCTGGAAGGCAAGATTACGGAAATCATCAAGAACTTCAAGACCCGATTCAAGCAGTAACGAGCTTTCTATTTAACCAGGGTTCCTTATGGCCAACGCACGACAAATCGTCAAACGCCGCAAGGCGGTGACCAATATTCGCAAGATCACCAAGACCATGCAGTTGATCGCGACGGCACGGTTCCAGCAGGCGTACAACCGTGCCACGGCCACGAAACCCTACACACAGAAAATCACGCAGCTTGTGGAAGAATTGTCGCAAGCGTCGGAAGGTCAGGTCGACCATCCGCTGATGCGAAAAAACCCGGACGCCGACAAGGACATCGTGCTGGTTCTCACGTCTTCCCGCGGTCTCTGCGGCGGATACAACGCCAACCTTCTGCGAACGGCGATGGGACACCTGAATACGCATAGCGAGCGAAACAGCGAAATACACGTCGTGGGGAAAAAGGGAATCGCCTACTTCAAGTTTCTCCGCCGCCCGATCGAACGAGGAATCACCGACATCGATGATCGTCCTCGCTTCGAGCAGGTGGAACCGATCGCGACGGAGTATATGCAGCGTTATGAAGCGGGCGAGATCGCCAATGTCTACGTTGCCTACATGAAATTCATTTCGACGGGCAAACAGACGCCGGAGGTGATGCACCTATTGCCGCTGGAAAAAGAAGAATCAGAATCTGAAGGCAACCAGGCGCAGAAAACGGACCCCCTAAAAAGCGACAAAGCCGGCACGACGGCGGAGTACGACTTTTCCCCCGAACCCGCGCAACTGCTGAAGCGGCTGTTGCCTCAGACGGTGAAGGTTCGGCTTTATCAGTGTTTCACGGATGCCGCAGTAAGTGAACAGGTGGCACGAATGGTGGCGATGAAGGCAGCCACCGACGCCGCGGGCGAAATGATCAAGACATTGACTCGACAATACAATCGGGCAAGACAGACACAAATTACCATGGAGCTTCTGGATATCGTCGGCGGCGCGGAAGCGCTGGCCTAATTGAAAAGGTAGAATTGAGAATTTAGAAAAGGAACGATATTCGGGAGGTTGTTGAGATTGCAAGTTTCGCGAGGAGTCCGGCCAAGCGAGAGGAACGAAAGGAAACACGTGACATCGAGCAACGCACTTTTCGATTCGCGGTAAGAATCTTAAAAATGGTTCGATCGCTACCAAAAGATGTCACGGGGCAAGTGATTACTCGTCAACTTTCGAGATGCGGCACGAGTATCGGAGCAAACATCGAGGAAGCCCAGGGCGCTCAGTCGCGAGCGGAGTTTGCAAGAAGAATGAACATCGCTCTCTCGGAGGCACGGGAAACGTCCTATTGGCTTCGGCTCATGCGAGAGTCAGGAATCGCACGGGCAAACCGGCTAGAGAACATTATCCAGGAGTCAGAGGAACTAATAAGCATCCTGAAGAAAACAAGACAAACGAAAGTAAAATGAACTTGATAAGTTGGGAATCACGATCAAAGTTGAGAAAACTATTTCCGCCTCTTTGTTTCTCAATTCTACATTCTCAATTCTCAATTCTTTGGAGATTCAAAGATGATCGCAACGGATAACAATGTCGGCAAGGTGACACAGATCATCGGCTCAACGCTGGATGCGGAATTTCCCGAGGGCCGGTTGCCGGCGCTCTACAACGCCTTGAAAGTCGACGTCGAACAGATGGTCGGCACTGAAAAGACCACGGAAACTCTGACCTGTGAGGTGGCGAGCCATTTAGGCGGCGGCCGTGTTCGTGCGGTGGCCCTCGGCAGCACCGATGGATTGCGGCGTGGGGCCGACATCGTCGATACCGGCCAGGCGGTCTCCGTACCGGTCGGGAATGCGGTGCTGGGCCGGGTCTTTAATCTCATCGGTCAGCCGATCGACGGTCGAGGTCCGCTCGATACGAAAGAACACAGGCCGATTCATCGTGAACCGGCAGACTTCTCCGATCTGACGCCGAAGACCGAGCAATTGGTGACCGGCATCAAGGTCGTTGACCTGCTGGCACCGTTCGTTCGCGGCGGCAAGACCGGTTTGTTCGGTGGTGCCGGTCTGGGCAAAACCGTCATCATCCAGGAGATGATCGCCCGAATTGCCCGTGAGCACAGCGGTTATTCCGTCTTCGCCGGTGTCGGTGAACGAACCCGTGAGGGCAATGACCTCTGGCTGGAAATGCAGGAAGCCGAGTTCAAAGATTCGGAGGGGAATGTCAAGAAAGTCATCGAGCATACCGCGATGGTCTTTGGACAGATGAACGAGCCGCCGGGCGCTCGTTTGCGCGTCGCGCTGAGCGGACTGACGATGGCCGAATATTTCCGCGACGAATCAGGTGCGGACACGATGTTGTTCATCGATAACATCTTCCGGTTCAGCCAAGCCGGCTCGGAAGTGTCGGCGTTGCTCGGCCGAATGCCCAGCGCGGTCGGATACCAGCCGACGCTGGGAACAGAGATGGGCGAGCTTCAGGAGCGAATTACGTCAACAAGCCAGGGTGCGGTCACCAGCGTGCAGGCCGTGTATGTACCGGCTGATGACTTGACCGACCCCGCTCCGGCGACGGCGTTTACACACCTGGACGCCTTTATCGTGTTGGCGCGGAGTATTTCAGAAAAGGGTATTTATCCCGCAATCGATCCACTGGCGTCGTCGAGCCGCATTCTCGACCCGCAGTACGTCGGCGAGCGACACTACGCCATCGCCCAACGCGTGCAGGCGATCCTTCAGCGATACCGTGACCTGCAGGACATCATTGCGATTCTCGGTGTCGAAGAGTTGAGTGAAGAAGACAAGCTGACCGTCGCTCGTGCTCGAAGGATCGAGCGATTTCTGAGTCAGCCGTTTTACGTCGCGGAACAGTTCATCGGAATCCCGGGCAACTACACCCAGCTTGATGACACGATCCGAAGCTTCGAAGAGATTTGTGACGGCAAGCACGATGATCTGCCGGAACAGGCGTTCATGTACGTCGGCTCGGTCGAAGAGGCCGTTGAGAAGGCAAAGAAACTGCAAGAGTAGCCAGGCCGGCCCCCCTTACAATGCACGGCCGCTTTCGGTCACGTGGCCTGGATTTTCCATACCACGGTGTCCACCGATTTCGTCGATTTTGGGCTTGTCGTCGTTCGCGATGACGCGAGTCGCCCGCTGGCTGGTATGCGTCGTGGAAACCACGCCGGTTCGTGACAACGAAACCCAACCACGCCATGAAGACGCATTGGCACGACAACCGCCAAGAATCGTCAAAGCCAGAAGAGTGACTCCGACGAGCGTCGCGACGTCAACGACAGAATTCAGCATTCGTGACTTGCTCATGGCGATTCCTCCTTTGGGCTGATCGCTTTCTTTCCTTGTTGTCTCCCGTTCCCCGTGACGGCGGTCCCGGCACCGGGTGTCCTTTCCTTTGTGCGACATCGGCTTGAAGGATTCACGCTTTTGTGCAAACAATCATGCGACTGAACCGGCCAAGACCGGTTCAGGAGAAAACGCACAAACACGATTCCGGCCGGACCGTTTGGCGTTGTAAAGAGGGATGTCCGCTGCATTTAGAAGATCATTCGGACATGTTGTCGCGCCTCCGTAGGTCGCGACGCCGAGACTGATCGTCACGGCAAGCTCGTGCGACTCGAACCTGGTCACTTTTTTTTCAACGACCTGGCGCAGCTTCTCAGCACAGACCACGGCGTTGCTGAGTGGGGTGTTCGGACAGAGTACGACAAACTCTTCGCCGCCAAGCCGTCCGACATAATCCGTCTTTCGCAAAGAATCTAGAATAGTCCCGGCGACGCTTTTGAGAACGGCATCGCCCGCGGCGTGAGAATAGTCATCGTTGACCGATTTGAAATGATCGATGTCCAACATGATACAGGAAAGCGGTGTCTCGTAACGATCGGAAAGTGCGCACAATTCGTCCAGGCGAGCGAGTATCTCCCGACGCACCAACAAACCGGTGAGTTCATCCGTTCTCGCTTCGTTCTTCAAGGCTTGCGTCAATTGCGCAATGCGCGCGAAGGACCTCATTCTTGCCAGCAGTTCCGTGGCCTCGAACGGTTTGTGGATAAAATCGTTCGCGCCCGCGTCGAGAGCACGAACCGTCAGATCTCGAATACCACTCCCCGAAATAAACAGCACGGGCGTCGCTTCATGATCTCGCTGTTTGCGAAGCGATTTCACAAAGGAGATCCCGTCCATAATGGGCATGTCGTAGTCCGTCAGAATGACGTCGACTTCGTGCCTGTCGAGCAAAGATAGGCCATCAAGCCCGTCCTTTGCCAGATGGACCGTTGCGCCTTCCGACTCAAGCAACCGAGCGATCGATACGCGAATAAAGGCATTGTCATCCACGACGAGAAAACGGGAGCCTGCAAGACGACGACGTGTGCGAATGATCTCATTCGCATATCGGCCCATTTCGCCTTTTTTGAATCCCTTGGACAGAAAACGGACCGCTCCTGCTTCAAATGCTCGCATTCGATCTTCGCGAGAGTTGCTGGACGTGTTCATCACAACCGTTGTTTTGGCTGATCGGTTTTGGGACGTGATGGCCTTGCAGGCTTCGATTCCATCGCACCCGGGAAGTACCATGCTGAGCGTGACGATGGCAGGGTTCAGCTCTCTCGCAATGCGGATCGCTTCCTTTCCATTATCGACTTCAGTCACTTCGAACCGTTCCGGATCGAATTCCGCACGCAACAGTTTTCTGGCCGTGGCTGAGGCGTCAGCGATGATTATTTGCTGCTTATTCGTCATTTTGCGCAGTCCCGACGCGGGAATAATCGGAATTCTCAAAACTGAAGTTTTGTTCCGGCTCGATAAGGTCGTCCGATCATCGGATCAGGACAAATTTACGCGTTTTTTCAAGAAATAGTTGGGTTATAATCAGAAGATCAGGCCGGTGTGGGAGCTGGACGAATGGCCGAATCGGACGAAGACATTATCAAGCGTGCCGTCAAGGGCGACAGCGACGCCCTAAGCACCATGCTCGGCCGTCACGGCCCCGCCGTTCAGGCCGGCCTGCAAATCGGCAAAGCCTGGCAAACCGTACTGGACCCTTCCGACGTCATGCAGGTCACCTACCTGGAGGCCTTTCTGAGGATCAGCACGTTCGACCCGACGCGCGTTCAGGCGTTTCAAGCCTGGCTGCGGCAAATCGCCCAGAACAACCTCCGGGACGCGATCCGTGGACTGGAACGGCAGAAGCAACCACAACCCAAAGACCGCATAAAGCCGGGACGGTACGAGGACTCCCTCGTGGGTCTCTACAATCTGCTCGGCACGGACTCAGCGACACCCAGCCGACAGGTTGGACGAAAAGAGGCCTGCCGCCTCCTGGAAACGTGTATCGGCGCCCTTCCGGATCGCTATGCTCGGGTGATCCGAATGTACGACCTAGAAGGTCGCTCAATCAAAGAAGTGGCGGATGCCTTGAGCAAGTCGGCCGGAGCCGTTCACATGCTTCGGGCCAGAGCCCACGATCGGCTTCGAGAGCAGCTTGGGTCGTCTTCCACTTTTTCAGCTCCAAGGCGTGAATCAGGTGCCGGTTTTGTCGCATCTATCGCTGTGAAGCATCATGATTGATAATCGAGAACACGATCAGAGCAAAGCAGCGGTTTCCGGCTCCTCTCATTCAGACTGGATCGAGGCTGCCCGTCAGGAGTTTGAGGAGGTTCGGAACCGCAGCTCCGCACCCCATTCGTTCGGTGCGGACGCGGGCATTTCCGAGGCCCTTTCCCAGTGCCTTCCAGGTTATGAAATCAGTGGGGAAATCCACCGTGGCGGCCAGGGGATGGTCTTCAAGTCCATCCAACCGACGACCCGTCGCAACGTCGCGATCAAGGTGATGCGAGAGGGTCCGTTCGCGGGTCCTCAGGACCGAGCCCGATTTGAGCGAGAAGTCCAGATTCTCGGCCAGCTCAAGCACCCCAACATCGTGACGATCCTGGACAGTGGTTCGTCGGCAGGCCACTTTTATTTTATCATGGACTATATTCAGGGCCTGCCCCTGGATGACTATGTGGTCAAACACAATCTTTCCGTTCACCAAACACTCGAGCTCTTTGCCAAGATTTGCGACGCCGTCCACGTCGCGCACCTGCGCGGCGTGATTCATCGCGATCTGAAGCCGAGCAACATCCGTGTGGATCCCAGCGGCGAGCCTCATGTGATGGACTTCGGTCTTGCCAAAGTTGACGAGTTCGACGTCATCGCCGACTCCGATCACTTCATGCGAACAACGACGGGGCAATTCATCGGATCTCTGCCGTGGTCGAGTCCCGAGCAACTCGAAGGCAAACCGGATAAAGTGGACATTCGAACGGACGTCTATTCGATGGGCGTCATGCTGTATCAGATTCTGGCGCGCCGTTTTCCTTATGACGTCACCGGCCATCTTCGCGACGTTCTGGACAACATCTGCAACATCGATCCGCCGAAACCCGGCACCATCGATCCCCGGATCGATGACGAGGTGGATCAGATCGTACTGAAATGTCTCCGAAAAGATCGAGAGCAACGCTATGAGAGCGGCGGCGATCTCGCCCGCGAAATCCGTCGTTATCTCTCGGGCGAGCCGATCGAGGCCAAGGGAGATTCGGTCGTCTATGTTCTAGGCAAACATCTAAGACGCCATAAGTTTCCCGTCGCCGCCGGCGTCGGGTTCGTCGGACTGGTCACGGCCGGTTTCATTGTCTCGTTGAGCTTCTGGCACGACGCCGCAAACGCACGCGACGCTGAAGCGGATCAAAGACGCATTGCCGAGGAGAATGAGAAAATTGCCAAGGCCGAGACCGCCAAGGCGAAAGCGGTCAACGCCTTCCTGAAAGAGATGCTCGGTTCTGCCAGTCCCAAGACGACCATGGGACGCGACGTCAGCGTTCGAGAGGTTCTGGACGAGGCTGCTCGCCGAATCGAAGGAGGCGAGTTTTCGGGGCAGCCGACGCTCGAGGCTTCCGTTCGTCGTACGATCGGTGTCACCTACCGCGAACTGGGACTCTACAAAGAAGCTGAGCCGTATTTGAAAAAGGCGCTTGATCTCTGTACGGAATACGCGGGGCCCGATGCCCCTGATACCTTGCTGTCGATGTATGAATTTGCCGTTCTACTTCAGTTCGAAGGGCGCACAGATGAAGCCGAGCCGTTGTATCAACGTGCCTTGGAGGCTCAGCGTCGTATCCTGACCGAGGAACACGTGGATACGATGACCACCATGATGCAGATGGCCTCCCTGCTTCAAGATCAGGCCAAGTACGACGAGGCCGAGCAAATGTATCGAAAGACGTTGGACCTCGCTGCGCATATAAGCGGTGAGGAACACACCCTGACGCTTCTTGTGACCAACAATTTGGCCAACCTCCTTAGAACGATAGGGCGTCTTCACCAGGCGGAGGAACTTTTTCGCAAACTGGTTGACATTCGCACGAGGAAGATGGGCGAACTCCATCCTGAAACCATTGTTTGCACTAACAACCTGGCAAACACACTTCGCGATCAAGGCAAGCTGGCCGAGGCAGAGCCGATGTTTCGACAAGTATTGGAAGACGCGAGCCGCGTCTGGGGAGACCGACATCCCCACACCCTCTTGTCCGCCAGCAATTTGGGGATGCTGCTGGGACATCTCGGCAACCTGCCTGAAGCCGAGTCCATGCTGCGCCGCGCCTATGAAGGAAGTCTGCAGGAACTTGGCGAGGAACACAACAACACGCTGGTGTCGATGAATAATCTGGCCCAACTGCTCCAGGCCCGAGGAAAAACCGACGAGGCCACGTCACTCTTGCAACTCGCCGTCAAGACGCGACGACGGGTCCACGGAGAGGAACATCCGGACACCTTGATTACCGCGAACAACCTGGTTCAGTTGCTCGAGCTCGGCGGCAAGGTCGACGAAGCAGAAGCTCTGTTGAAGGAGATCCTGTCGACATGTCAAGACTCGCTTGGGGAAGAACATGTGCAAACATTGATGGCACGATTTCACCTCGCCAATCTTTACCGTGATTTGCGTCAGTTTGCCAAAGCGGAGCGCATCTATCAACAAGTCGTCGAATCGGCCGAACGCGTCCTTCCGCCTGATGATTGGCATACACCCGGTATGCGAACGACCTGGGGCGCGTGCCTGGCGAATCTTGAACGATACGCGGACGCCGAGAAACAACTTCTGGCGGGCTACGAAGGCCTTCAGGCCACGCTGGGTGACGTGCATCCGATCACAAAGCACGCGGTAGGTGAGTTGATCGGTGTTTATCAGGCGATGGAAAACCATGACGAGGTGAAGCGCTGGACAAACATTCTGGAAGCCGACAACGCCGGCGGCTCTTGATTGAGCGCGCAAGGGCCAACCACCACGCCCGGATTTCATCCATCGTAACTGCACCCATTTGCCACGACGATCCAACATGTGTTTAATAGGCCGCCATGATCGAACAAGTCGCGGTCATCGGTGACGGTCAGATGGCGACGGTGTGCAGCGTGATGCTGGCAGATCGCGGTGTCCACGTGCGGATGTGGGGCGCTTCGCGCGATCACATCGAAGCCCTGAAGGCCACCAAGGAAAATCGTCGGCACCTGCCGGGTCTGAAAATCCCCGATCGCGTGTCGTTCACCACCGATCCGCAAGCCGTCTTCCAAGGGGCCGAACTCATTCTCTCGGCCGTGCCATGTCAATACATCCGAAACGTGTTTGAGAAACTGGCCGCTTTTTACCCGACAGACATTCCGACGACCAGCGTGTCGAAAGGAATCGAGAACAAGACTTTGCTTCGCCCTACTCAGATTATCACGGACGTGGTCGGATCGACCGCGGTCGTCGCTTTAAGTGGTCCGAGCATCGCCGCCGAGCTTGCCCGATGCCTTCCGGCCACCGTCGTCGCCGCCAGCGAGGACGAGTCGCAGGCAAAACTCGTTCAGGAAACCTTCTCCTCGCAGTGGTTTCGCGTCTATACCAACACAGATCTGCTTGGCGTCGAGTTGGCAGGCGCCACGAAGAATATCATCGCGCTTGCGGCAGGCATCGTGGATGGGCTCAAGGCCGGCGACAACGCCAAAGCCGCCCTGTTGACGCGAGGTCTTGTCGAGATCCAACGACTCGGTATGGCCATGGGAGCACGCCCGGAGACGTTCAGCGGCCTTGCAGGTCTTGGAGACCTTGTCACAACTTGTACGTCGCCTGTCGGTCGAAACCGGTCCGCCGGCGAGCAGATCGGCAAGGGCAAAAGCGCCGAGGACGTCATCCGCTCGACGACTTCCGTCATCGAAGGAATACCGACGACTCGGAGTGTTCGAGAGCTTGCGGGTCAATACGGCGTTGAAATGCCGATCACGGAAGCTGTCCACGGCGTATTGTTCGAAGGCAAAGAGGTCATCGCCACCCTGGGGGAATTGATGTCACGCGAACTCAAGGGGGAGGTTTAGTCGTCCTCTCGTCGTGACCGGCCCGTAACAATCGCCCTATCTCCGAGTGTTCGATCTGCGACCCGCAAGAAAGGATTGCACCCATTTGATGCCGGCGAGCAGAGGTGCGGATAATGACGCAAAAAGACGACAAAAATAATGCAATATTCACATGATGTCATAACATATGACAAAGCATAAACAACCGAGCGGTCCAGTCACAAAGCCGGATACCGATGAGCCCAAGAATGCGAAGACTGGGGGTATGGACGATTTTGCAGCGCAATTCGAGCGTTCATCTCGCATTCTCTGGCTGATCGCCGCCGGCACGACGGGGGACCGTTCCATGGCCGATGACATTGTCCAGGAAGCGACGGTTATTGCTTTGTCCAAGTTGGAGCAATTCAAACCGGGAACAAACTTTACTGCATGGATGGGGCAAATGGTCCGCCACGTCGCGATGAACACCGCACGCAAAGAGCATCGCCGAAGGTCGGTCAGCCTCGATCTTGACAGCACTCTGGAAGCAAAGCCTCATGCGGGCACGCCGGATCAACCGGCGGACCTTCGTCTGGGTGCACGTGGTGAATTGCCGGCGGACCAGGGCCACTTTGACGACCGTATCATGCAGGCCCTTCATGACGTGAGCGACGTGGCCCGGGCATGCCTGTTACTGAAAACATTGGGAGGTCTGGACTATGCCGAAATATCAAGAGTTATGGAAATTCCTGAAGGGACGGCCATGAGTCATGTTCACCGTACACGCCAGTTCCTGCGAGGGAAGCTGGCGAACTTGTGGCGGGACCGTACTTCGACGAAAAGGACGCCGTCGTGACACGTAAAGATCAGGAGAAACTGCAACGCTGGATCGATGCCTACCTCGACGACAGGCTCAACGAGGCGCAAAAGGCGGAGTTTCAACGTTTCCTGGAAAAGAACGCGGCGGTTCGCTCCGAGTTGGACCTGCAGTCCGAGATCGATAATTCCCTGAAACGCCTGTTCTCACCTCCCGACGGACAAACGCTCGACATTGATCAGTTGGTCGCGCGTTCCGACGAAATGACAAAGACAACACGCCGATCAAAGGGTTGGCTACGCCCCCGGGCCGTCGTTGCAGCGGCCTCGTTGTTGATTGCATTGGGTGGAGGAGGTTGGTACGCCTGGTCATTGCTCACCCCCCCCGTCCAGGAATTTAAACCTCGTTTCCCCAAGCTCACGCTTGCTCAGGCTTATCAAAAATTCGCCCAAAACAACTTCAAGGCAGACTGGGCATGCGAGGACGAAAAGGAATTCGCCTGCACCTTCGACTATCGCCTTGGCAAAGGCCTGGCACTCGCACAGGCTCCGGCCGGCGTCGAGGTCCTCGGGCTTTCCTATGCGAACACGATTACGCAAAACAGCATCCTTCTCACCGCAAAGGCCGACGGCAAGGGCATTATCGTCTTCGTAGACCGAGTCACCGCGGACAGAGGCCAGACGGTCGATCCGGCGTCCGGCCTGAAGCTGCACAAGCGAAAGCTCGATCATCTGATGCTCTACGAGGTCTCACGGCTTGACAAACCGCGCGTGCTGGATCTGCTGAAAGAGATGAACACACCGAAAGAATGGAAGAAGGATTTTCGACCGCGAAGTTTCGGAGGCTAGAGTCACGCTTTCGCCGAAAAGGCTTTACGACCTTTAGAAATCACGTCGGCTGAACTTCCACATCGCGATCAAGACGATCACGGCCTCGAACAAGAGAGATGATCCGATGGACTTCACGAGGCTGACGTCGGCGAGCTTGCGTTCCGCTTCGACCAAGGCATCAGGCGACGGAGGTGCGGCGGGCCCTGTCGAAAAAGTCCCTGAGATTGATCCATCGGTGGATTCATGAGGAACCGCCGAAAAAGACTGCGATTGTGGCCCGGGATCTGCTGCGGAGAGGAATACTTCCGCACTGGTGGATGCGCCAATGACATTCCCGGCGATATGTGGAATGTCCCGAGTCTTGGGGACAATGGTCTTTGCGGCAGCACTGAGTTTCAACCATTTCTCGTCGATCTCGATTCCGACCGGCTCCAATCCGATCAAGGTTTCGTGAACCGCTTGAGGCATGTAGATCCCGATCCAGGCCAACATGGTGAGAAGAAGCGCAGCCATCGAATTGCGCGTCACGACACCGAACAGCACACAAAACGCATAAACGTAGCTGAACAACACCACAATGAGCGGAATGCACCAAAGATAAGGCCAGATCCAATAGCCCCAACGAATGCCCACGACAAGCAGCGTGAGCAAGATGAAAATAGAGGCCTGAATGGTCACAAAAATCATACCGCCGAAATACTTGCCAAGAAATATCATCGGTCTTGACATAGGCTTCGCGAGCACGACGTCGATCGCGCCGCGTTCCATCAAAGTCGGAAAAATGCCCGCCGTGGCAACCAGTGCGATGACGATTCCGATCCAACTGATGTAAATGCCTCCAATGTATTTGGTCAGGACGGCACCGACGCGGGCCCGACCAGCCGGATTTCCTTCAGCGAAAACGTCTGTTTCGAAAGGCTTATCAAAGAACAGAACATGGATGCCGGCCTCGTCGAGACGAATACATGCCATGACCCCGGCGATGAGCACACTGATACCCGCCATGACCCAGAACAGCTTTCTGTCCAGAGCTTCACGAAAGCAATCAACGATCATGGCCCAAAACTGCATCAACATCGCGGTGTCCGTTCCTAACTTGGTCGTGCCACGGGTTTCCCCATGGGGATCCCGCCATCCGGTGTGGTCGCGTGGCCCATTGCCTCGACGAAAATATCTTCCAGACTGAACCGTTTGGGTGTGACCGATTCGATCAGATGTCCGCCTGAGCGCAAAAGGTCGATGACTTCATTAACCTTGGCACGGTTTTGATGATCGAGTGTGATCGTGTCTCCGTCGATGCGACCGCCGAGACGCTTGATCTCACCGTCCCGCTTCGAAAGGTCGCCCTCGGCAACGATACGGTATTCGAGGGTGTGCTGCATCAGCTCGCCTAACGTGCCTTGTTTCGCAACGCTTCCGGCCACCAGAATGACGACGCGATCGCAAACCTGTTCCAGTTCGCTCAGTAGATGCGAATTCAGGAAGATCGTCTTGCCGGCGGCCTTCAGCTCCAGCAGCAGTTCTCGAACGTGGCGCCTGCCGATCGGGTCCAAGCCGTCGGTCGGTTCATCCAAAACCACGAGATCAGGGTCGTTCATCAGTGCCTGCGCGATCCCCAACCGTTGGAGCATGCCTTTAGAGTATTTGGAAATCTTGGTATTCGCCCATTGACTCATACCGACGCGTTCCAACAGGCGCGCCGCACGTCCGCGACGGTCAGAACGGCTCACCTTCGCGAGCGCCGCGAAATAATCCAGCAGTTGTGCCCCGGTCAGATAAGCCGGGAACCGATGGGCCTCCGGCAGGTAGCCGATCCGAGCCATCGTCGCACGGTGCCCGACCGGCTGCCCGAGGACCGTGCCTCGAACACGGTCCGGTTTGATCACCGTCATCATAATCTTGACAAGCGTACTTTTTCCCGCCCCGTTCGGCCCCAGGAGACCGAAGATCTCGCCACGTCCGACCTGGACATTGACACCTCGAAGCGCCTGTATGGTCTTGCCATAGGTTTTGGCGGCATCAAGAAGTTCGACCGCCCACATGTTTTTTTCCGTCGTCGCCACCATCATATTCGTCCAAGGGTCATTACCTAATCAACGTCACCAACTTGCATTCTTAACAAGATTCCACGTCCAGTCTAGGAAACCTTTTTCGAACTGAGTAAACGTAGCACGGGCTCTGCCCGCCGTAATATTGGCGCACATACGCATCGTCAGCTTGGGCGGATCGAACCCGCCCCGCATCCTACTTCATCATGTTCCGCAGAACGGTCTGAAGAATGCCACCGTTCCGGTAGTAGTCGATTTCGACCGGAGTATCGATCCGGACGGCGGTCTGGAAGCGCTTCTCACCACCTCCGCCGGGCGCGGTGGCCACAACGGTCACCTGCTGCCGGGGCTTTAGGTCATCTGAAAGACCTTCGATCGTAAAGGTTTCCTCGCCGGTCAGACCAAGCGACTCGCGGGACTCCCCGTTCCTGAACTGCAGCGGCAAAACGCCCATAAAGACGAGATTGCTGCGGTGGATGCGCTCATAGCTGACGGCGAGGACGGCCTTGATGCCCAACAAAAGCGTGCCTTTCGCCGCCCAGTCACGTGACGAGCCCGTGCCATATTCGGCACCGGCCAAAACGAGAAGCGGCGTATTCGTTTCCTTGTACTTGAGCGAAGCGTCGTAGATGCTCATCTGCTCCCCATTGGGCAGATAGCGCGTGACACCGCCCTCGGTGCCGGGAGCGAGCAGATTGCGCAGTCGGATGTTCGCAAACGTACCGCGAGTCATGATGCGATCGTTACCCCGGCGCGATCCGAAGCTGTTGAAATCTCTTGATTCGACCCCGTGCTCGACGAGAAACTTGCCGGCGGGACCGTCCTTCGGAATCGTCCCGGCGGGCGAGATGTGATCCGTCGTCACCGAGTCGGCGACCATGACCAACACACGAGCGTTTTCGATGGGCTTGATCGACTCAGGCTCCGGGCTCAAATCCACGAAGAACGGCGGCTCTTGAATATACGTGCTTCCAGAATCCCATTCATAGGCGCCTGCCTCACTAACCTGGATACGGTTCCATTTCTCGTTGCCGTCAAAAACGTTGCCGTATTGCCGTTTGAACATCTCCGGTGTAATCGATTGCGCAACGGCGTCTTCAACCTCCGCCTTCGTGGGCCAGATGTCACGGAGATAAACCTGCTTGCCCTGAGTGTCCGTGCCGAGCGGATCGACCGTCAGGTCGATGTCGGTGCTCCCGGCAAGCGCATAGGCCACGACCAACGGCGGCGACGCGAGATAGTTGGCGCGAGTCAGCGGACTGACGCGCCCCTCGAAATTACGGTTGCCGCTCAGAACACTCGCAGCGACCAGATTGTTTTCCGACACCGCAGCGGCGACGGGTTCTGGCAACGGACCGCTGTTGCCGATGCAGGTCGTGCAACCGTAGCCGACGGTGTAGAAGCCGAGCTTCTCCAGATAGGTGTCCAGGCCGGCCTTTTGTAGATAGTCGGTGACGACTTTGGAACCAGGGGCGAGACTGGTCTTCACATACGGCTTGACCTTCAGACCGCGCTCGACGGCCTTCTTGGCAAGAATACCTGCACCCACCATCACCGATGGATTGCTTGTGTTCGTGCAACTGGTGATCGCCGCGATGACGACGGCCCCATGACCGATTTCGTCGGAGTCGCCATTGTTCTTGATCACGCCGCGCCGCTTGAGGTCCTGGGGGCTGAGCTCATATCCTCGATTCACAATCGGAGCGGTCAGCGAAGCCTGGAATGACTTTTTCATATCGGTCAGCCGAACGCGATCTTGCGGACGCTTGGGACCGGCGAGGCTCGGCTCAACGGTGGAAAGCTCCAAGAACAGGGTGTCCGTGAAAACAGGTTCGGACATGCCGTCGGTTCGAAACAGGCACTGCTCTTTGGCATAGCGCTCGACGAGATCCACCTCGTCCTCCGAACGACCGGTCCTCCGCAAGAAAGCAAGCGTCTCTTCGTCGATGGGGAAAAATCCCATCGTGGCGCCGTATTCAGGGGCCATGTTGGCAATGGTGGCGCGATCAGGCAGACTCAGTTCGCTCAGCCCGTCGCCGTAGAATTCGACGAACCGACCGACCACGCCTTTTTCACGAAGCATTTGAGTGACGGTCAGGACCAGATCGGTCGCCGTCGCCCCTTCCGGCAATCGGCCGTTTAGCTTGAAGCCGATGACTTCAGGCGTAAGCATGTAGATCGGCTGTCCAAGCATGCACGCCTCCGCCTCGATGCCGCCGACGCCCCAGCCGAGGACGCCGAGTGCGTTGATCATCGTCGTGTGACTGTCGGTGCCGACCAGCGTGTCCGGAAAGGCCGAGATTTGACCATCGACCTCACGTCGCATCACCACTTTGGCCAGATATTCCAGGTTGACCTGATGAACGATGCCTGTGGCCGGCGGCACGACGCGGAGGTTGTCAAAAGCCTGCTGCCCCCAACGAAGGAACTCGTAACGCTCGCGATTTCGAGCAAATTCGATGTCCTCATTCAACAGAAGCGCGTCAGCCGAGCCGAACTTGTCAACCTGCACCGAGTGGTCGATGACCAAATCAACGGGAACAAGAGGATTGATCTTCCGGGCATCCCCGCCGAGTCTTACCATCGCCGAACGCATGGCCGCGAGGTCAACAAGGGCCGGGACACCGGTGAAGTCCTGTAAAACAACACGGGCAGGTGAAAACGGCACCTCCTCACCCGATGAACTCCCATCGGTGACGTTCCAGGAGGCGAGATTCTCAACGTCCGATGCCTCGACAATGCCGTCGCCGGCGTGCCGCAATGCGTTTTCAAGCAGCACCTTGATACTGAACGGCAAGTGTTGAATCCGGCCGATGTCGTCGTCGATCAACTTGTTGAGCCGGAAAATCGTGACCGGTCCGGCTTTGGTTTCAAGTGTCGCCCTGGCTCCGAATGGATCGTTTTGAGTGGTTTTGGTCATCGATTTCGCCTTTCTCAGATACCGATGGGATTATGTCGCAGTGATGACCGGAACTCAAGTCGAGCCCCGGACATCATCCCAGCTCCGTCACAAAGCCTACTGCGACGTTACCACGCGGTTCGGAAAGGCCTTTTCGACCGTTCGACGCATGAAGAAGCGTCCAAAACCACTTCAAACTGTGAACTGTTAATCCTTGGCCAACTTCATCAACACGCCCGTGTCCTGTTCATAGTTCCTGCCGATCAGATAAAGATAATCGCCGCCCACCGCGATCCCATACCATCGGACACGGTCATGCGGCAACGTGTAGGTGGCCACAGCCCGGTAGGTCCGCGTGTCAATCTTCACGATGTGCGGCGAATCGCTATCCGCGAGCGCCCAAAGGTAAGGCCCATCTGCAGCAATCGCGTCGAGATATGCGTCGAACTCGGCCTGATCCAAAAGCTCATTCGCATCCGGAGCCGCCGGTTCTGCGTTGACTTTCAGGAAGCCGTTCCGCTCGGTCGTGGTATTCTCGCCGTATATCCAGAGCACCTTCTCTGTATTGTCGAAAGCAGCGGCGTTCGCATAGAATTCGACGTTGAGTTCGGCTTCACTCACTTCATCCAATACCACATCAAGTTTCGTTCGCCGCTCAACAAGCACACGATTGCTGCAGTTGCACACACTCCAAAAGTCATCGCCCTGAAAGGCCTGGACGTCTTTTGCCCGGGTCAGGTTGCGCGCCATGCCAAGCTCACCCGATTCCGGATCAATCGGATAGATCAGGTCAGAGTCCCTGTCCCTGAACCACAAGAGCGTCCCGTCATACGCCAGTCCGCTGTAATAATCCGGCATGACGTCGAGCCCCTCGAAGTACGCCTCGACCACGACCTCTTTGCACTGGTATCCCACCGGCACGTCCGCCTCACGAACAAACGTGGTCATTTCATTACGGTCCATTAGTTGAAGCGAGTCCGCATCCGGCATCTCGATCAACATCACGTCCGAGCCGCTGATCGATTGAACGTCACGCCCGGTCAAGTCCATCACAATTGCCCCTTCAAAATGGGCGTAAAGACCATCCGTGCAGTACAAAATGTTGGTCAACTGATCCCGAACCGTTGTACGGATGCTGCCGTCGTCGCCCAACATAAGATATTCCAGTTGGTAATGACCAAACGAGAAGAGCCGCCCGGATTCCCGACGCCAGAAACCGGACGGGTTCGCCACGTCTGGATCACCCACAACGGGCCCCGGGTCCTGTGGGTCCGGCAGCGGATTGGGGTCAACACCTGTTTCGCACCCGGGGACTCCAAAAAGAATCGCCGCCAAGGCGAACGTGGCCGCGCACAGTTGGTTAAACAGTCTGTTGCTCATCATGCACTCCTGATTTCATGCTTTCATTCGAAACAAGCGTCAATAAGGGCTCAAAACACTGAGGGATGTCGAGGCTCGGCGCCTGACCTATCCGGAATGCGACACTTTTCCCCTCACATACACGCGATTTGGCAAAAAAAATTGGCCCCGTTTGGACGGTCGTCCTTCCGACTCAAGACGAGGCATGCCGGAAGGGACGTTATGGGGCGAAAGGTGGCCCCGAGATGCAGTCCGAGCTCATAAGTACGCCAAAGCTCCGAATAGGCATACGAACACTTGAGCGTGTCAGCAAAGTGAATGCAAATTCGACGTGTGATATAGTATCAAGACGAATCATAATTCTGGAAGGAAGCCATCTATGGATTTGACCGCGCTCCTGAAGTTTGCCGTGGAAAACAACGCTTCGGACATTCACCTCCAAGCCGGAGCCGTGCCCGTCGTACGTGTAGCCGGTCAGATACGTTCACTGGACCTGCCTGCGCTCCAGAATAATGAAGCCCGGCAGATCATCGCGGACCTGCTCCCCCCCGCTCATGCATCGGATATGAATGCCGCCCTGGTACGCGGCGTCGACTTCAGCTACTCGGCCGACGGCCTGTCGCGGTTCCGCTGCAATGCCTACAGCCACCTGGGAAAACCGGGCCTGGTGATGCGCGTCATCCCGTCTTCACCGCCTGCCATGGAAGCGTTGAATCTCCCCGAGATTCTGGAGGACATCGCCCTCGAACAGCGTGGTCTCATCCTCGTCACGGGCACAACCGGCAGCGGAAAGAGCACGACGCTGGCCGCGATGCTCGATCTGATCAATCAAACCTATCGCACCAAGATCATCACGATCGAAGATCCGGTCGAGTATTTATACGAAAACAAAAAATCACTCATCTCCCAGTTGGAGGTCGGCCAAGACACACCCTCATTCGAACAAGGCCTTCGCCAGGCCCTGCGTCAGGACCCGGACGTCATCCTCGTCGGCGAGTTGCGTGATGTGGAAACATTGCGCATCGCGCTTCGCGCGGCGGACACCGGGCATCAAGTTTTCTCGACCGTACACAGTTCCGACGCTGCGCAAACCGTCGAACGGATCATCGCGATGTTTCCACCAAACGAACGCCAACTTCTGCTTTCGCAGTTGGCCAAATCCGTGGAGGCCATCATTTCGCAACGACTTGTCACGACTCACGAGGGAAAACGGCTCCCCGCCGTTGAGATCCTTCGAGGCACACCGGTGATGGAGAAGTTCGTCCTTGAAAATAAGCTCAACGAATTGAGCGATTACATCGCCGCGGGCGAGGTCGGCATGCAATCCTTTGACCAGCATTTGCTGGAAATGTACCAGGCCCAGAAGATCTCCGGCACGCAGGCTCTGCGCTGGTCGACCAATGCGGAAGCCATGTCGCTGGCCATGCGCGGTATCCGCCGCGTCGGAGGCGGTGCAACTTCGTGACAATCGTCATATGGGACTTCAGAGTAGAATGACAAACAGCGAACGCAAAGGCTCCACTCATGCACGCCTTTTCCCCGTCCAGCGAATACACCGCAATACTTGAATCACTTCAGCAATTGCGGGCAGCCGGGAGCGCGCCCAAGGTTTTTGGTTCCGAAACCCACGGCTTCAAGCTGAATGCTCCCCTGACCGAGGAGGCCGTCACACAGTTTGAGTCTGGGCATGGTGTACGGCTCCCGGAGGACTATCGGGGGTTCCTCATTCGGGTTGGAAACGGGGGAGCGGGACCGGCCTACGGTATGTTCAGGCTTCTTGAGATGGATGACGGTCACGGCACATGCCGCTGGCGCGAGAACAACGGCTTCGTGGGTATCCTGTCGCAGCCGTTTCCACATACTGAGGCATGGAACGATTTAACGAATAAACCCCATTTCGAGGAAGCCGACATCGTCAACGAAGCGGATGAAGACGAGAAGATGGCCAAAATCGACGCCTGGGAGGAAAACCACTACTGGAACAGTCGGCACGTGAATGGCGCGATTCCAATTTGTCATTTGGGCTGTGCGATTCGGCAATGGCTGGTGATCACCGGTGACGAGGCAGGCCATGTCTGGAATGACCAACGCGTGGGCGAGAAAGGGCTTTCCCCCGTGCAGTTCGGCGTGCACAAACGAGTGTCCTTTCTGCAGTGGTACCGATCCTGGTTGGAGGATGCATTGGAGAAGAGTGCAATTCGCGATGCATGACTGCCATCGTTTCGGATTTGCTTAGTAAGAAGCTCGTTTTGCTGATCATCGGTTGACGGCTTGTCTGATCGCGGACTTCGGCAAGGATTGCGGAGACGACTTGCTCAAGAACCTTTTCAGGCTCAATCTCCTTCCATCATCGCTCAAATTAAGTCTATAGTATATTTTACAGCATATGACATTGCTTGTGCAGTTCGGTTTTTTTCCAAAGGCCGCTCACGACGACAGACCCGACGCATTGGAGATTGCCGTTGAGACCTTCGGCAAAACGGATGTGTTTCGGCCTGGCGATACTCGACGCGTAGGCCCGGCGACGTTCGTTGACTTGGGAAGCTGGAAACACGATTCACAAGGAGCCGTTGGTATTTCGCAGATATCCTTGACTTTGGATGGAGATTTGTTATCTTGTTAGTGGATTCAATCACAATCATGTCTCACTGCATTTCAGTGTAACCTTGGTTTTGCAGGCGCGGTTCTGCGAAGCGCTGAGGGTTCCAGTTTAGTCATCGCTCGCCGAATGAAGGGGCCTTGCTGCGTTCGGTGAGCAGTTGTGTTTCACACGGTGACTGTGCGCAACAAACAGAGGCGCCGTGAGCGGAGAGGTTCTGCGCTCATGGAACTCGGTGATGACGTGAGTTTTTAGCCGGCCGTCGAATGACGTCCCGTGCAGTTAAGAGGAGCGATGACGTTGGCGCGAGTTCACCGTGAGCGTCGCTGAGGTCAAACAGAACGTTGAGATTTCGCCCCTATTTCGCAGCGGGATGATAGTTCGCTTTCAAAAACGAAAGACGAGTGACTCGGAGCACGCATTTAATTGGAGTGGAGCCATGAAAGGACGATCACGAGTTTGGATGACAGCAGGTGTGGTAGCAGTGGTGGGACTCTGCGCGGAACTCCGGGACGCACGAGGAACGAGTGTTTCTAATGTTGGGAACATCGATTCGGCTACGGCCACGTCCGTAAGCATTGGAAACCCGCATTCTTTTTGCTCCTCGCAATTTTGTGCCACTTATTGGCCTTGCTGGTTGGGGCCGCATCCCGGTTGCAGTGGCCCGAGTTGTGGCGTCGACCCGGCCTCCGGCTTCCAGACCCCTTCGGGTTGTGGTGGCGGCGGAGGCGGAGGTGGAGGCTGCGGGGTGAGCTGTGCAGCGGCGAGTGGAGATTCAGGCGGTGCCGGCTCCAACGTCCCCGTGCTGATGGCCAGCGTGGCGGGCGGTGCAGGTGCCAGCGCTGGTGGTGCCGACGGTAGCGTACCCACGCCCTACCAGGTCGTGGACACCAGCGGGTGGCCGATGCTGAATCGCAGCGATGAGGCCGCCCCGACCGGAGGATGGATCACCGACCCCGTCGTGGTCGACGCCGGGGAGTTCATCTTCGGCGCCCGAGACCTGACCTGGACACACGACGGAACCGCCGTGGCCGCCGGACGAACCTATCGACACAACACCGCCAACCAGGGCGGGCTCGTTGACTTCGGACGCAACTTCCACACCAACCTCCGGACTCTGGTGGACGAGAGCGCCGGGTCGCTGACCGCCACCGTCCAGCTCGGCAACGGGGAGGACATCGTCTTCGTCCGAGCGAAAGAAACCGATCCGTTCTTCACGCCTGCTCGTTGGCGGCGCTACGAACTCGACAAGGTCGGCGGCACCCAATATCAAATGACCGACCGCAACGGCTACCAGTACATCTTCGAGGCCAGTGCTGATCCGGCGAGGCTCATTGAGACGAAGAACCGCTACGGTGAAGGCGAAGATTACACCTACAACGGCTCGGGTCATCTGATCAAGATCAAGATCTCCAGCACGGGCGATATCTTCTTGGAGCGCGACACGGATCACACGATCACCCGTATCCGTGACTACGCAGGCCGCACCGTCGATTATGCCTACGACTCCAACAACAATCTGACCAAAGTCGAAGACGCCTGCGGCACGTGCTCCACGATCCCGACGGCCGAATATGTCTACGACGGCAGCCACCGGATCATCGGAGTGAAGGATGCCGACGGCACCACCGTTCGCACCATCGCCTACAGTTTCGAACGGGTCGGTTACTACTACGACGCCAACAATGCGACCTATGAATTCAACTATGGCACGCCCGACCTCGTGATCGATCCTGTGGGCACGACCACCGCCTACACCTTCGACGGCGGCGGCGATCTTCTGACCAAAGTTTTCGGTTACAACTCCGCCTTGGCGCAAACCTATCAGTTTGCGTATGACGACGGCCATCAACTGACGCAGGCGATACTTCCGAATGGAGCGGTCGTCAACAACACCTACGACGGACGTTACAATCGGCTGCTCACCACGATGACCGCCGACGGCAACACCGTCACGACCTACCACGCCGGAGTGGACACGGACAACTACGGCGTGATCACCACCTTCACCCGGGAAGGCGTCGGACAGGCATCGTATGAATACGACACCGAAGGCGCCCTGACCAAGGAGATCCGGCCGGGGAACCTGATTCGGACTTATGTCAACAACGCCTTGGGTCAGCCGACGTCGATCACCGACGCCACCGGTCGGGTCGTCGAGTACACCTACGACAACCGCGGCATGGTTTTGACGACAACGGTCGACCCCAGCGGCTTGAATCTCAAGACGATCTACTCGGTCGTGGCTCTCGGCGCCACGGCAGTCACCACGCCGGAGGGTCATACGATCACGCTCGACTATGACAAGGGCGGCCGATTCACCAAGATCACCACCGCTGAAGGAATCGTCACCGAGTACGAATACGACGCCAACGGCCGCGAGACCAAGAAAAAGATCATGGACGGGGCCAGTCCTCTGTTCACATGGACCACCGCCTACGACGCCATGGGCCGGACCATCTCCACTCAAAACCCGGAGAATCATCTCACCACCTATGCCTATGACAAGAACGGCCGACGGACCAAGATCACCGATCCGGAGGGCGGAGTGGCCGAACGGGTCTATGATGCTTTAGGCCGGATGGTCACCAGTCGAGTGGGCAACGGGACCAGCATGATTAACCAACAAGTTCTGACCTATGACAATATGAACAACGTCGTGACCTGCACCGACGCCGAGGGGAACGACACAATCAATCACTACGACGGCTTCGCGCGAAGCACAAAAACCACCGACGCGTTGAATCACTACACGGTCTATGACTACAACGATGCAGGGCGAGCAACGACCGTGAAGCGATACAAGAGCGGTGGCACCATCCTGACCCACCGCGTGACTGAGTACGACAACCTGGGCCGGCTGACCAAGACCCGACAGAAAGACAACCCCGGGGGCGCGGACAATAGCAGCGACGCCCTGACCGAGATGGTCTATGACGACGAGAATCGGCTGATCACCCATAAGGAGTCCGTGGGGGCAACCGCCACGCTGGACACCTGCTATTTCTACGACGGGGCTGCCCGCCAAACCAAAGTCACGGACCCCGATGGTAAGGCCACGACCTTCACCTACGACGGCGACGGAAGGCGGACCAAGCTGACCGACGCAAACGGCAAAGACACGACCTATGCCTACGACGCCGACGGCAAGCAGACCAAGGCCATCAATCCTCTCGGGGACTACACCGTCAAAACCTTCGACAAGCGGGGCCTCCGAACCGACGTCAGCAAGTACCCCAGCGGTAGCAGCAACCGTTCGTCCCAAACCAAATATGAATACGACAAGGCCGGTATGCAGACCTGTGTTCGTCGCATGGACAAGGCCGGGGGAACGGACGACGACCAGATGGACACCGTCACCGACAGCTTCTATGACAAAGCCGGCAAGCTGACCAAGCGAATGAACTCGGGTGACCAAACCACATACGCGTACGATGCCTTTTTCCGTCAGACCAGAGTCACTCTGCCCGACGGCAGTTATACCACCATGAGCTACGACGATGCTGGACGGCTCACCAGCCAAGTTCGTTATGAAATTGTCTCGGGAAGCACCCGTAGCTTCCGCACCGACTGGGCGTACGACGCCCTGGGCCAAGTCGTCACAAAAACCAATCAAGGGCCGGACGGCACTTTCGGCAACGCCAACGACCTGAACATCATCTACGTCTATGACGGTGCGGGCCGACAGATCACCGTCACCAACGAGGCCGGGCGACACACTGTGATCGAGTACGACGACGTGGGCCGCAGAACGCGAGTCACCGAGGACGCCGGCGGCGTCGGCCGGGTCACCGACTTCGCTTACGACCGGGCAGGCCGGCTGGTGACCCTCACCGCCTACACCGACGGAACCACCGGGGCCCAGCACACGGTGTACGACTATGACGGTAGAGGTTTGAACACTCGCACCACGTACGAAGAAACGGGCGCGGTGAACATGGTCTATGACAACGCCAACAACCTGGTCACTCGGACCGACGAGGCTGGCACGGCGATCGTCTACGCCTACGACAGCGCCAGTCGATTGACCCAGCGTAAGAGTGGCGGCACCGACGACGTCGAACGATATACCTACGACGAACTCGGCCGCATGATCACCGCCGAGAGAGGCAAGTCCAACGATCCCGACGCGGTGAGCCGGAGCGTCTTCAGTTACGACGACCGGTCTCGAGTGACGCAGGAGAGCCAGTCCATCTCCAAAAACGCGGCCCAGTTGGTCAATTATGAATACGACAAGGCCGGCAACCGGACGCAGATGATCTATCACGGGAATGCGACCACGGTCACCTACGCCTACGACAGCCGGGACCGTTGCACACAGATCGATAACGGGACCGTGCGTCTCGCGGATTACACCTGGCTGGGCACTGCCCTGCACCAGCGTGACACGACGTGCGATTATCCCGGCACGACCAAGCCGAAGTTCAAAACCGCCTTCGATCGTGACGGCATCCTGCGCGTCACCAAGGTGGACAACGAGCATTTGACCGAGGACATGGCCGACGCCGGTTACAACGACCTGGGCGAATTCGACTACACCTACGACAGCGCGAGCAACCCGTTGTCCGAGACCCAGGCCGGATCGATGGGCGAGCTGGATGCGGATCGAGCGTTTGACTACGACACGCTGGACCGGCTGCTGACCGCTCGGCTGACCGACACCCAGAACTGGACCGCGGCGACGGAGAAGACGACGTGGTTCAGTTACGATGACGTCGGCAATCGCATCTCGCACCAGTATCGTGACGCGACGGCCATCGGCTACACGCACGACGATGCCAACCGTCTGACCGCTTATGCCGGGAAGAGTCCGAGCTATGACCTGGCGGGGAATCAGACCAGTGGCTATTCCGCTGATCTTTTGGCGAGCTACACCTACGACTACGACCACCACAACCGTCTGACGAAAATCCGTGAGGAGTTCGGCACGTCTCTGCGCAAGGCAGGCTTCACCTATGACGCGTTGGGGCGTCGGATCGAGTTCGCCAACGACGTCACGGGCGAGACGATCCGTTACTACTACGACGGCGTCAACGAGATCGTGGAGCACGACGCGTCTGACAACCGCAGCCGATACTACGTCCACGGCGTCAGCTACCTGGATGAACGTTTAATGATGTACAGCGAGGAGGCCGACAGGCCGTATTACTACACGATTGACCGGTTGTACAACGTTCGGAGCGTGGTCGATCGAGCCGGGGCGGTCGTGGAACGTTATGCGTACAACCCCTACGGTCGCCCGCAGATCCGCCAGAGCGCCGGCCGTGGCGACATGGACAATAACACGGACATCACCGCAACCGACACGTCCCGCTACGGGGGCGTGCAGAGCGGCACCGGCTGGGACTCGCGTGCGGACATGAACGACGACGGTTCGGTAAACGGCCTCGACAATAGTGCTTACGGTGCGGCGCTCGCGACGTGGAAGGAGACGAGCCCGCAGGTGGGCTGGGCCTTCAGCCGCGTGGACAACCCGTTCATGTTCCAGGGGCGCCCGCACATGGCGATCGACAGCCTAGCCACGGCGCGGGGTGAAGGCACGCTCATGCTGAACGATCACCGGGCGCGATTCGAGGATCCGGTCGTCGGACGGTGGGTGAGCAGGGATCCACTCTACTATAACGATCAATTGGCGCTTCAGAACGGACAACTAAGTGTTATTGCAAACTCCAGTCAGGGTCGATTGCCTTTGTTCCTCGGAAAAAAGGAGGATCGAGCGAGACTCTTCGAATATCTGGCGTCTAATCCCAACAACAACCATGATCCGAGCGGATATCAGAGTCGCTGCTCGTCTGCTCCAAAAATACTTCCAAAATCGGATTCTGCTGATAACATCCAAAAAGAAGATCTACCGATAAACAATCCTCTTGCCGTCGTTCGTGATGATGTCGGATTTTTCTATGAAGTCATGCATGTCGTGCCTGGCGAAGCAAGCACTGCATCGTTTCACAGTTTCGCGGAAGCATTCGACCTGGGTATCATCAGCTTTGTCGCCACGAATTCGTGTGTATGTTTCGGTAGAGCAGGCGGAACAATGACTACTTGTACAAGGGATGATTGCGATGTAGGAAAGTCCTGCGGAACATCCGCCAACGGAGACAACAAAGCGTGTCGCTGGAAAGCCGGCCTCCGCAGCTTCGCCGAGGTGGCCGAACAAATTGATGTTCTTGTATTGGAGGAACCGGATTCACTTGCTTTTGATTCAATTCCATAAGTCGCAAATGGCATGAAGCGAACGGGGAAACGGCCCGACCCAACTCCTGTGCGTGGCCACCCCAGTCGTCCCTGAGCGCAACGAGGTGAGAAACCTCCTCAGGGACGACCTACGTCGTGGAGAAGTCCATCGTCGTATGATGACCCTCGTGATTGCATGCAGCTCTGAATCCTGATCACCATCCATTTTGAGAGGCACGATCCAATCGATTCCACGATCGTGCGGACACAGAGTAACAACGACTGGCGTTGAGGAGACACTGCGCCAACGCCCCGTCTCTCAGGCTCTTGCCGAAGAGTTTACATCCCGTTTACAACCTGATCCCTCATCCGACCATACACTTCGATACATAGGCGAATTTGGTTTATTCCACAATGGAGGCGTCGAATGACTCAAGTCAAGGGACTCTTACTTGTCGGTGTCGTGCTCTTTGTAACGACTGGAAATCGGATTTCAGCTCTTGAATCAAGAAAACCGGGCGCGACCACTGATCTTGTCGCAGATACCAATATTCTGAAATCAGACGATTTGTCCCACTTACCGGTCCGAGAAATCACGGTTTTTAAGGACGGCCATGCGTTCGTCTTGCATGAGGGCGAGTTGCCGACGGATGCGTCAGGCAATATCGTCCTCGGCCACTTGCCTGCTCCCGTCATCGGGACATTCTGGTCCTATTCAGCCGACCCGGCCGCGAAGCTCGCCGGCGTCGTCGCCGGCACACAACAAATTCAAAACGTGTCCACGGCACTTTCTCTCCGCGAACTCCTCGAGGCCAACACCGGCGCGGCCTGCTCAATTACGGAAGTCGACGGCAAGACCTACACCGGCAGAATTCTCGGCGTGCCCGTTCAACGCGTGCGCGAGGAGGGTTCGAAGTCTGACGAGCAAGAGAAAAAGAAACTCGTCCAAAAAGGGTCTGTGATTCTGATTGAGACGCCCGAGGGGGTCAAAGCGGTCCCTATCAATCGGATTCAGGACGTAACCTTCCAGGACGTACCGAAGAGAACCCTGTCTGAGGAGGAGCGCCGCAACGTGCTGACGCTCAAACTCGATTGGTCCGGTGAGACACCGCGAGAGCAAGCCCATGCGGGACTAGCCTACCTGCAAAGGGGGATTCGATGGATTCCCAATTACAGGATCACGATTGACGGAGATGGAACTGCAAAGGTCAAACTTCAGGCCACGCTTCTGAATGAAATGATCGATTTGGAAGACGTGACCGCTCATCTGGTCATCGGCGTGCCGAGTTTCGCCTTCAAGGACACGCTCTCGCCCCTCTCGCTCCAGAAAACAGTGGCAAAGTTGTCACAGTATTTCCAGGAAGGCCGTCAAACTGCTCATGCCTTCTCCAACTCGCTGATGGTCCAGACTGCTCGCATGGGTGAGTATCGAAACCATTCGCCGTCCAGGCCTCCCCCACCGTCGACAGACCTCGGGCCCGACATGCCGGAAGGCGCAAGAAATGAGGACTTATTCATTTTCACACTGGAACACATCACGCTCAAGAAGGGCCAACGGATGATTCTGCCCGTGGCGGAATTCACCTTGGCCTACAAAGACGTGTTTGGACTCGACGTACCGATTGTTCCGCCCATGGAGGCGTACCAACAGTTCAGTACCCATCAACAACGGGAACTGGCCCGACTCTTCAACGCTCCTAAAGTCAAACACAAAATTCGCCTCGTGAACAACAGCGATTATCCTCTGACGACAGCGCCGGCAATGATCGTCCAGGATGGCCGCGTTCTGGCCCAGTCGATGATGACCTACACGGCAACCGGCGCTACGACCGACTTGGAAATTACGACTTCTGTCGATATCCAGGTCGCCAAGTCCGACAAGGAAACCAAACGCGACCTCAAGGCCATGTTCTGGAACAACAAGAACTACCAGCGAATCAACTTTTCCGGCAGCATCCGGCTGACGAACTACTGCCATGAAGCCGTTGAAATCGAAGTCGTGCGACATGTATTCGGTACGGCCGACTCCGCCTCCGGGCAGGGCCAAATCGAAAAGGCCAACATCAGTGAAGAAGGTTGGCCCGTCGCAGGCCCGAGCTATCCCCGTTGGTGGCGCTGGTATTCATGGCCCTGGTGGGATCACTTTAACGGAATCAGCCGCATCAAGTGGTCCGTCGGTCTAAAACCTGGAGAAAGCCTTGATCTGTCCTACGCCTGGCATTACTACTGGATGTAGATAGAAGGATGCCTTGGGTGTGGATTTTGGGTTCAAGAGAGAAGGCGACCATTGAAAAAAAAACGCGTCCTGGTGATCGAGGACGATGCCGCCATCCGAGAAGGCATCGTAGACGCCTTGAAGTTCGATGGTTATCAAACCTTCGAGACCGGGCGCGGCGATACCGGCCTCGAATCGGCTCGGTCCGTCGATTGCGACCTGATCATACTCGACCTGGTCCTCCCCGGCGGAGACGGACTTGATATCCTGCGGGACGTGCGCGCCACACGCCCCACTCTGCCGATCATTATCTTGACCGCTTTGAGTAAAGAGGAAAACCGAATTGCCGGGCTCCGCCTCGGCGCGGACGACTACGTCGTCAAGCCTTTCAGCGTGGACGAGTTGCTCGCTCGCATTCAAGCGGTCCTGCGAAGGTCGCCGGAACGTCCGTCCGACATCCGTGAAATCACCTATCCCGGAGGCCGCGTCTGTTTGGATCGATGCGAAGTTCGTCGAGATGATGGCCGCCGCGCGGATCTTTCGGAGCGTGAACGTGAGCTGCTGCGATATCTCGTTCAAAACGCCGGACGGGCCATCTCTCGTGATGAAATTCTGTCTCGAGTCTGGCTCCTCGAACCCGGCACGGTCGCCACCCGGACCATCGACGTTCATATCGCCAAGCTCCGGGAGAAACTGGGCGACGTTTCGTCTCCACCCTCGGTGATTCTGACGGTCCATGGTAAGGGATACATGTTCGGAAAAGAAAAACCATGAATCGCCCCTGGCACACGTGGACTGTTTTTGGTGGCTGTCTGTTCGTCGTGTTGGCCGCCCTGGGATGGATCAGCGGGACGGTCCTGGAACTCGATCGGGCGGAAGCCGAGGCGAATAAACAGGCGGAGATCGAAGAAAGTATTCGGCTTGCGCTGTGGCGCATGGATTCGGCGCTGGGCCCGCTGATCGCACAAGAAAGCCGGTATCCCTATTTCGCTTACCAATCTTTCTATCCTGCCGAGCGCGCTTACACATTGATGTTCAATCAAATCCAACCGGGTGAAGTGCTGCTGCCTTCAACGCTCTTGACATTCGAGTCGCCGTCCATCCTGCTGCACTTGCAGTTGGGACCCGACGACCGGCTTACGTCTCCGCAAGTCCCAACCGGTAACATGCGCGATCTGGCGGAATCCGCATACACCACCCGCCGAAAAATTGAAGCTTCAGCCCAGCGTCTGACGCAACTTGAAAAGCTGCTAAAACAAAAAAGTCGCATGCTGATCAGTGCCCTCCCCCGAGCGGACCTTACAACGGTCGCCTTGGCGCGACGCATGGAAACGACGGAGTCCTCCGCCTTGCAATCATCAGCCCCCGAAAAGAAACAACCCTGGGCGAAACGCAGCGATATTGAACAACAAGCTCGTATTTTTCAACAACAAGTTTCCAATCAACTTAATTATGTGGATCTCAAACCCACACCTGGATCATCCGACGTGTTCGAAGGCCCGACCAAACCGATTTGGATCGGCCCCACCCTCTTGCTGGCACGGCGAGTCTCCGTCGAAGGACAGACCTATGTCCAAGGCTGCTGGCTCGACTGGAAGCAAATCAAAGAATGGCTCAAGGAGCAAATCCGGGATTTGTTACCCCACGCGGAACTTGAACCCATGGTCGCTGCTCCGCTTTCTCGGGAAAGGAGAACGCTGGCGGCCCTGCCCGTCAGGCTCATCCCGGGACACGTGCCTGTCTACGTGAAACCCAGAACATCCCCCGTCCGAACACCGCTGTTGATAGCCTGGGTGTGCGTGTTGTTCGCCGCAGCCGCAGCGGCCGTCCTCTTGTCGGGGACAATTTCCTTAAGCGAACGACGTGCAGCCTTTGTGTCGGCGGTCACCCACGAAATGCGTACTCCACTGACCACTTTTCGAATGTATACCGACATGTTGATCAAAGGCATGCTTCCCGACGAAGCAAAGCGACGTCGCTATCTGACAACGCTCGGACGGGAGGCACAACGCCTGAGCCATTTGGTGGAAAACGTACTTGCGTACGCTCGACTCGATCGCCACCGTAGCGCGGGCCACGCGGAGAAAGTGATCCTGCGAGAATTGATCGATCGCGCAAAAGAACGACCGGCAGAACGGGCTCAACAAGCAGGCATGAATCTGATCGTCAAATCGAACGACGCCATCCTGGAAAGACAGGTTTGCGCCGATGCATCCGCTGTGGAGCAGATACTCTTCAACCTCGTCGATAATGCATGCAAATATGCGGCGTCCGGGGCTGAATCCGGCATCCTCCTGGAAATCGATCGCGCGGGCGATTGGGCGCACCTGCGAGTCAAGGACCACGGCCCCGGGATAGGCAAGGGCGAGTCCCGTCGTTTGTTCCGCCCATTCAGCAAATCAGCCCGGGAGGCTGCCAACTCCGCCCCGGGCGTTGGACTCGGCCTAGCGCTCAGCCGGCGGTTGGCCCGCGATATGGGTGGAGACCTGCAATTACTATCGGGCGATCAAAGGGGCGCTTGCTTCTTGCTGACGCTACGGATGGCGTGATTCTAATACGCCCACTCGCCGAACGACGGTGCCGTCAATTCGGCCGACCGAAAAAGATGTCAAAGGTCTGGCCCGCGGTCCCATTTCGATCATCCCGCCAGACAACGTACGGTGTCGCACCGTTGCAGCAGATCATTGGATAGTTCGCGCCGCCCGTGACCGTACCGGCGGCGGGCATGTTGCTGTCCAGGTTCGCCTCCGTCGTCAACCAGCTCGCGCCGCTGTCGGTCGACATATTGATGAACTGATCCCCCACACTCGAATACCACGTAATGTGAACGTTCGTCTGGTCGCAACAGATCCATGGGCGCGACGTGACACTCCCCGTGCCAGTGTCGACGCGACGATCAGAGACAAGAAACGTCGTTCCGCCATCCGTCGAGCGACGATAGAACACCTGCAAGTTCGCACCGGCACGGTTGTCCCTCCAGGTCGCGTGCACCGTGGTGCCGGTGCAGCACAGGTTCGGGTTTCGCGCAAGCAGTCCGGCCGAAGCAAGATCGGTCGCGTTGACCCGGCTGTCGGTGCCGCCGAACGAAGCTCCCCCGTCGGATGACGCGTTGAGATACACGTCCGCTCCCGCATTTCCCCCTGCATTGCGATTGTCGGTCCAGGCGACATAGATGTTTTGCCCGCTACAGCACAGGCTATGCTCGTAGGACGCGGCCCCCGAGTTTACGCCTGTCGCGCCGTTGTCGACGCGGGTCTCCATCACCGGCCACATCTCTCCGCCGTCCGTCGAGCGCGTCAACCACATGTCGTAGTCGCCGTTCCGCCGGTCGGACCAGCTGACGTAGACATTCTGTCCGTCGCAGCACATCTCGTGCTGAGTCAGCCCCACATCGGTACCCGGCGCCCAGGAGCTGATGCGTGTGTCGTCCTGAAGCCATGTCGTGCCGCCGTCGGTGGAGCGATTGAAAAACATGTCCGGCCTTCCCGCGCCGGCCCTGTCGTCACTCCACGACACGTAGACGTTGGTCCCCATGCAACAGATGCGCGGGAAGGAATGAAAGCCGGTCGGTGTACTGCCGCTGATCCTTACGGCAAAATCGCGCCAAGTGACGCCTCCATCCGCGCTGCTGTTGAAATACATATGAACGGGATCGGGACCGTTGAGCCAAACGACGTAAATGTTCAGTCCGTCGCAGCAGATGATCGGCGTGCGGCTGTCACTGATTCCCGGAGCATCCCGATTTAGAAGCGTAGGCGATTCCGTCCACGTCGCGCCACCGTCCGCCGACCGTGCGAAGAGGATGTCGTATCCAGGTCCGGTCCGCCGTTCGGCCCACGCGACATACACATTGGAGCCCTCGCAGCAAATCGCGGGATCGTCCGCAGGTCGTGCCGTTGCTTCACTGTCGACCTGAACGTTCCTGGCCGAATTATTGTTGTTGTTATTGTTGGTTGTAGGCGGACAGGTCGTGCCGAGCACGAATCCTGACAGCGCGATGAGTGCCAAAAGTCTTGTTCGTTTCATCGTAGGACTCCTGAGCAAATCGGTTCTCTGAAAGCCAAGGACGATCGATTCTATTGTGAATCTTTGAGATGGCAAAACTGTTCATCGGTCGCCCAGTCGGTTTCAAGAGCAGCAGAAGTCCTTGTCCGATCACCCGCGAATTCGACCCGTGCTGGATCGCCGGCGTCTGGACACCCATCCCGCCAGCACAAATGGCATCATCATCGGCATGCCGCCGCCGCAGCAATCCTGCATTTCGGGCGATGTCTGGCCTGTCGGGGTGTCGTCGCAGATGTCGCCGATGCCGTCATCGTCTGCATCGGCCTGATCGGAGTTCGCCACGTCTGGACAATTGTCGAAACAGTCCAGAATCAGGTCGCCGTCGCTATCAATATCCGACTGACCGCAGCCGCACGGACCGGCGTCTCTTTTGTCTGGATCATTCGGGCAATCGTCAAGGCAGTTTGGCACGCCGTCACCGTCACTGTCGTCATCGGGCACACTGCAACCGCATGTCCCCGGCGCCAATTTGTTCGCGTCATTCGGGCACCCGTCACAGGCGTCGCCATCGCCGTCCCCGTCGGCATCCTCCTGACCCGGATTAAGCGTGAGCGGACAGTTGTCAAAAATGTCGACCGTTCCATCGTCATCCGTGTCGGCGGTCACGAAAATCCCTTGACTTCCATCGGTAAACCATGCCCAAAATGAGAACTGGCCGGCATCGTTCAGCGGGCAGGGGCGTCCGTCCGAGCCGCCGGAACCCGAGACGAAGATGATTTGTTGCACAATTCTCGTGTCTCCCGGCGCCACGTCGATGCCATCCCCGTAACGGAGGATCAGACGCAGCCCCGCCACGGGATCGTGCTGCCAGATTCCCATGTTGTTGGATGCACCGACCCCGGGCCCGTCCACTCTCGCGCGGAATATGATCTGGCCGATGGAGTTCATCGCCATTTGACCCGTGAATGCCGGTTGCATCGCGACGGCGTCTCCTGCAAACACCACACCGTCTTCCATGCCGGGGGCTTGGTCACCCTCCCGCGCCACAAACGCCAATGTCCCGATGTTGTCCGAGTAGATGCACTCGTTATTCGTATCATTCACGCCCGGACCTGCCAGAATCCCGGCAAACGCCGTTGAACCGTTGGCGCTCAACAAGGGCAGTTGCAGATGGTCGAAGACCGTTCCCTGCGCTGCGCCGGGAGCTTGACCGCCCTTGCGAGCAACCAGGTCGAGCATGCCGCTCGAACCCTCGGAAAAGATGGCCGTGTCGTTTGATGGATCGACGGCGCCGCCTGCCAAAAACGTGAGAAAGGCCGTCGCACCGGACGCATTGATCGTCGGCTGGAGCACGTTTCCGATGTTGACACCCGCCGGGGCACCCGGAGCCTGCTCGCCCTCACGGATAAGCAACGCAGGTATGCTTACGGTGCCGGCGTAGATCGCGTTGTCGTTGTTCGTGGAAACGGCGCCGTCAAGGCCCGCGCGGAACGCACACTGATTCGTGCCGCCAAGGACAGCGCCAATATCTACGCTGCCATACTTGAGTTTGATGGTGGGCGGAAGACCGGGAGCCTGTTCGGCCTCGCGAATCACGAGGGCCACACTTCCCGGAAAGCCGCTCCAAAACGCGGCGTTGTTGGTGAAATCCACGCCGGGCCCCTTGAGGGCGCCGCCAAAAAGAACGCGGCCGCTATTGTTGAACAGCGGTGGAAAGATGCCATTATGATTGACGTTCGCGGGCGTGCCTGCGGCATGGTTGCCTTCGCGCGCGATGAGCCCCAGCACGCCGGTGGCGCCCTCGGACCAGATTCCCTCGTCATTCTCGAAAGTCACACCCACGCCTGAAAGCGAGGCTTCGAAGGCGATTCTGCCTTCGTCGTTGAGTATTGGCGTCCCGAATGTTTTGTAGACCACAAACAGTGGCAACCCAAGGGCCTGCTGTCCTTCGCGCGCTTCCTGGACCGGCGAGCCGGACCGATCCGACCAGAGCGTGTTGTCATTGGTCTGCGTCACGCCGGGGCCGCTGAAAACCGCGCTGAAAACCGTGTATCCCTCCGCATTGATGTCGGGCCGGCCCAACTCGTCGAACACGACGCCTTGAGGCATGCCCGGCGCCTGCTCGCCTGTGACGACCACCTTTCGCAGCGGAGCGATGCCGAAACCGGGCCGCGTCGCCCCCACCAGAACAACGGCGCTTAACAGCACACAGAGTGTTTTCGGGCCTGACTTGGCTTCACGGGTGAGCCGGTTTCGCTGACAGATAAGCATGAACGGTCCTTTCACGTGGAGAATCCGAGCCGTCGCCCCTTTTGCGCGGCCTCACTCCAGACACGTAATCCAGGTTTGGCGCCCTCAGATTTTTTTTCGTTGCTGCCCGAGGGAAGCACGCCGCAGACCGAATATGACCGAAGTCGGCCCAGGGAGTGGACATAAGCGCCTAAATCGAGAGAGTTTCTCGATTTGGGTGGCCGTCGGCACGTAGAATGTAAGGATGCCCCGAAGCAAGGCGTTGAGAGCGAGCATGTCCACACCGAAGCCGAATGATGCAACACAAATGCTCACCGAGCTCTGTCGCGGAGACGCCTCCGCCGCAGAGCGGCTGCTGCCCTTGGTCTACTTCGAATTACGGGCCCTGGCCGGCAGCTATTTCCGACATCAACGTCCGGACCACACGCTGCAGCCTACCGCACTGGTGCACGAGGCATTTGTACGGTTGATCGATCAGACCGATGTCAAATGGAAGGACAAGACCCACTTCTTTGCCGTGGCCGCGACGGCCATGCGTCAAATCCTGACCGACCATGCCCGCCGCAGCCGTGCCGCCAAGCGAGGAGGCGATTGGGAGCAGGTGACCCTCGACGACGCCGTAAAACCATTGGACGAGAAACGGATTGACCTCATCGCCCTGGACGATGCTATGACGCGCCTTTCGGAATTTGATCGTCGCAAGCACCGCATCGTGGAACTCCGGTTTTTCGGCAGCCTCTCGGTCGAAGAAGTGGCCCGATTCATCGACGTATCGAAAACAACCGTCGAAAGTGAGTGGCGTGCGGCCCGGGCCTGGCTGAACTACGAATTGAGCAAGGGATAGGGTGTGGATCGCCAACGATTTCAAGAAGTCATGGATTTGTTTCAGAAGGCGTGCGAACTGGCGTCTGATCGCCGTGCAGCCTTCCTGGATGAGACATGCGGTCATGACGCTGAGTTGCGGCGCGACGTGGAGGGGTTGCTTGGCTGCGATGAAATCTCCAAAGACAAGACCGTGCCGATCGCCGTTGGCGAAGGTGCGCGATTCCTGGCGGCGGAAGTGGCAAGGAATGATCCTGGGATGGCGGACGCCGCCGAGGCAGACGATTCATTGCCGGAGCGCTTGGGTCCGTATCAAGTCGTCCGCAAACTCGGCGAAGGCGGGATGGGCGTCGTGTACCTGGGCGTGCAAGAGAGCCCACAACGGATGGTTGCCTTGAAGGCGCTCAAGCCGGGTATTGCTTCGGCGGAAACGCTTCGGCGTTTCGAGCATGAAGCGCAGATCCTCGGCTGGCTGCAACATCCGGGTATCGCGCAAATCTATGAAGCCAACATGGACACGGCCGACAAAGGCGCTCGTCCGTTTATTTCGATGGAGTATATTCAAGGCAAGCCGCTGACGGATTATGTGAATTCATTCACTGATCCGCCTTTTTCTTTCCGCGACCGGCTCAAATTGTTTGTGAAGATCTGTGACGCGGTCGCTTACGCCCATCAGCAAGTCATCATTCATCGCGATCTGAAACCGTCCAATATTCTGATTGACGAGTCGGGCCAACCGAAGGTCCTGGATTTTGGTGTCGCGCGACTACTGGATGCAAAGCAGCAAGCCATCACGTTGCACACGAGCGCCGGTGAAGTCATCGGCACGCTCGCCTACATGAGTCCGGAGCAGGCGGCGGGCGAAAATCGCGAAGTGGACATTCGTAGCGATGTTTATGCCCTCGGTGTCGTTCTTTATGAGATGTTGACCGGGCGTTTACCACACGCCCTGGCCAATCATTCGTTGTTCGATGCGGCGCGCGTCATTCGCGACGAGGAACCGCCTCCATTGAGTTCGATCAATAAGGCCTGTCGCGGTGATGTGGACACGATCGTGCGCAAGGCTCTGGCCAAGGAGAAGTCGCGCCGATATCAATCCGCCGCCGAATTGGGGGCGGACATCGAGCGTTACCTGATCGGCGAACCGATCGCAGCCAGGCGCGACAGCAATTGGTACGTCCTGAGCAAGACCCTGAAGCGTTACAAGTTTGCGGTATCCGTCACGGCGGCATTTCTCTTGCTGATCAGCGCCTCAGCCGTCGCCTTGGCCTTCATGTATCGTGAGCAAAGCCATGCGCGCGACCGGGCGGAAGCCCAGGCCGTGATTGCACGGGAAGAACGTGACAGTGCGGAGACCGCCCGTGACGCCGAGCTCCAGGCCCGGCGTGAGGCTGAGGCGATCAATGATTTCTTACGGTCCATGTTGTCGTCGGTGAATCCGGATGAAACGATGAACCCGGACATCAGGGTCCGTGACGTCCTCGACACCTCCTCCAAGCTGGTGGCCGATGAGTTTACGGAACACCCCAAGATTGCCGCCGCGCTACACCAAACCATCGGCGGAACTTATAGCAGTCTGGGTTTGTACGAGGAAGCCGAATCCCACCTGAAAAAGGCTCTTCGCATCCGAAAACAAATCCACGGCGATGAACATGTTGTCGTCGCGGAGAGTCTCATTCATTTGGGGCTGGTTCTCCAGTCTAAGGGGCGCTATGTCGAGGCCGTCACGCTGCATCAGGAGGCACTGGCGACACAACGCCGCCTGTTGAATGATGAACACCCGCAAATCGCGTCAACTTTGAACAACCTGGGAACGCTGCTGTCCGACACTGATGACATCGCAGGCGCCGAAGAATATTTCAGCGAGGCGTTGGCGATTGCTCGCAAGACGAACTCGGACGACCTTTCGACATACCTCAGCAATCTGGCACACCTGCTCCAGGGTAAAGGCGATTATGCCGGCGCCGAGGGGCTGTATCGCGAAGCTTTGGCTGACCATCGTAGGCGTTTTGGTGACCATCACCCTTCCTCAATCTACATTCAGGGCAATTTAGCCGTTTTGTTACAAGATCAGGGTCAATATGAGGAAGCAGAGTTGCAGTTTCGGAACATCCTCGAACGGCAGCGCCAACGGTTTGTCACGCCGCATCCGGACTTGGCGCGAAGCATAAGCAACCTGGCCGGCGTGCTGGCGTTCAAGCGCGAGTTTGGCGCGGCCGAACTCCTGTTTCGCGAAGTCCTTGTCATGCAGCGTGAACTCGCCGGTGCCAAGCGCCATCCGAATGTAGCTTTGGCATTGCATAACTTGGGAGTGACGCTGTGCCAAAAGGGGGAATATAAAGAGGCTGAACGATTGTTGCGTGAAGCGTTGGTGCTGCGACGCGAGATGTTGGGGGATGATCACGGAGACACGGCTTCGACCATGCACAACTTCGCCTCCGTGCTTGTGAAGATGAGACAGGTTGGCGAAGAAACGGAGCGGATGTTTCGGAAAGCGCTGACCGTGCACCGGAAACTGCTCGGGGAAAGCCACCCCATGATCGCCAAATGTCTGGAAGGCTTGGCTGAGCTGTTCATGGTGCGGGGGGAATTAGAACAGGCCGCATCATTGCTGCGTCAAGCTCTTCAAATAAATCGCCGTATGCTGCCTGCCGAGCATCCACTCGTGGTGCTGAATCTGAATAATCTCGCCGTCGTGTTGAGAAACCTGGGCGACTATGGCGCGGCCGAACCGCCGGCCCGCGAGGCGCTGGAGATTCGACGCAAAATCCTGCCGGAATCTCATCCTGATATCGCCAAATCACTGATCTTGCTCGGCAGAATACTCCTGAAAAGAGCGGATGCCGCCAGTCTCGCAGAAGCTGAGATGGTTTTCCGCGAGTGCGTGGAAATTCGACAATTGTCCTTTCCGAAAGGACACTATCGCATCGCAGACGCGCAAAGCCGTCTGGGCGAATGCTTGGTCGCGCTGAGGCGGTATGAGGACGCTGAGCCATTTTTGCTGGCAGCTTACGAAGTCCTCCAGGACAATCCCAAGGTGTCCGGAGAGCGAAAACGCCAGATCCTTCAAGAGTTGAAAATCGCATCGAGCGAAACCGATGCCGGTTTTGAAGCCCCGGCCACAGGCAACACTGACGGCGAACATTCGATCGTCGGTCGTGAGTGAACTCAAATCGAGCCATCTCAATCGGGGGAATGAATTTCGATTTCCGAATCAGCCTCTGCGGACTCGCGATGGTGCCGGACTCATGGGCACGTTCCGGCGAGAAGACAGTTGACGAACGCGGCCATGTCAGCCGAAACATCCAGGACCTGATCGTCGTTCACGTCGGCGGCGCAAAACTCGGCGGTCCCGGGCATGGCGCCATTGACGAGCGTGTCTACGAACGGACCGATATCGCCGCCATCCACACGCGTGTCCTGATTGACGTCGCCCTTGGTGCAGACGACCGCGGGCGTGAAATTGATGGTCAGCATCGGACGGCGACTCGTGTTGCCGTTCTGACGCGAGTCGAAACGCTTGGCGGTCACGTTGGGCCCTTCGTTGCCCCTGACCAGCCAGCCGTAGTTGGTTGCCGGCGTGTCGAGCCATCCTTGAACGTCGGCGACCATCTGCGCGGTCGAGCCCCACGCGTAGAAGCCGATGCCCCCGACGCTCCTGTCGGCGCTGGACGTGGCGACGAAGTCTCCACCCGTGCTGGCCCACTCAGGCGAGGATGGAGGATCGGCCGCGTCAAAAAAAGTATACCGCCAGGTCGCATCCCCGTCGGTTGCGATGGCGCCGCTCCCTTCACCGCCGCCTGCGTTGGACGTGCCCTCGCCCCAATCCGCCAGGAGACGATGAAGCGTGACATTCTGGTTCCCGGCCTGCGTGCGGGACATGTAGAGTTGAAATCTCACGCTGTCAATCTTAGATCCGGCGGGGATGGCTCCGGCGACATCGAAAGCGACCAGCGCCCTTCGACTATTTCCCCCGGCTGTCTTCCCCGCAAAGACGTGGTCTCCCGTCCCATTGCTAAGAAGGTCAAATTCGGAGTAGATCGTGTTGTCCTTGTCGGCGACGATGATCATCACGTCCGCCAATGTCGGTCTGACGCATCCAAGAACTGTCAAGACCCAAAACCCCAGAACCCAGACCCATTTTTGAACGATGATCTTGTTTGTGTGCATTGCCTATTCCCCTTAACTGAGCATCGAAGGCGCTCTATAGTATATCATGTGCGCGGTTTCGACACACAACGCCAAAATTCTGAAGCTCCGCCCGAGAGGTGAACGCTGTTAGCCTCTCATACGAGGAATGAACCGCCCAGTCCGCTCCATATAGTTCTTGTACTCATCCCCAAACCGTTCTATGAGCTTTTGCTCCTCGGTTCTGGTGCGGACCACAATGAGGACGACGGTCACAATGCCAATCAAGGCCAGAAACCAGTTCGCGGTCACAAGGGAGTTTGCGGCAACCGCCAACGCCGTCGCCACATAGAACGGATGACGCACCCATCGATAGGGGCCGCTGATGACCAGCGTATGATGTGACCTTGTCACAACGGTGTCCGTCAAGTTTGTCCCGAGGTTTCGCAACACGACGATCAAGAGCACCATCGCGACCATACCGAGCCCGACGCCAATCCAGCGGATCGAGATCGGCAATCCGACGGACGCCCAACCCATCCAGGCGGGATTGATGATGTACGCGAACAGTCCCAGGATTCCGAGAAGTGCAATAGGCCGCAACGTCGTCAGGACGAACACGCCTTCCGCTCGACGGTTCAGCTTTTCATTGGATGCCAGGTGAGCCTTCAACCGGTGGTAAAAACCGATCGGGAAAACAACGGCGAAACCGAGGATGAGAATGAGTCTGAACACATCTTCGTGTTGCATGACGCAACCTAAACCGCACTGGGCGATGCAGGGCTCGAACCTGCGACCTTGCGGGTGTGATCCGCACGCTCTAGCCAACTGAGCTAATCGCCCGACAGACCTGCTATCCCCACCGTCCGCAAACAGCATCGCCGGCGACGGCCCTGGAAGCCTGTCATTCACCCCCCATTCTAGCAGGTCACACGCACGGGACAAGCGCCCAATCCGAGCGCCAGCCCCGGCGAGCAATACGACGAGGGTCGCCACAAATAAGGAGCCCGCCGTCCGGTCGCCCCTGGCCCTTTCACCCAATGTCCGCCGGTGTAAGATCTCCACTCTAGCTCGTGAGGCTTATGACCCGAGGAGGGCTCGACGCATGTCGGATACATTCATCGACTCCGCAATAAAAAACTGGCTGGAAAACCCGGCCATCGCCGAGGTGGACAAGATCGAAATCCGACAACTTCGCGATGAAGCGGCTGAGCGCGAACTGATGGATCGGTTCTATCGTGAACTGGAGTTCGGTACCGGTGGCCTGCGCGGCGTGATCGGGCCCGGAATCAATCGTATGAACGTCTACACCGTGGGAGCCGCAGCTCAGGGATTGGCGAATTACATTGCTCAACAGGGCGAGGCGGCGAAACAGGCCGGGATTGCCATCGCCTATGACTGCAGAAGACAAAGCGATGTTTTCGCTCAACGAGTCGCGTCCGTGATGGCGGGAAACGGAATCAGAGCCTACTTGTTCGATCGTCTGCGACCGACGCCCGAGCTTTCTTTCGCCATCCGTCGCCTCGGCTGCACGGCAGGTGTCGTGATCACGGCAAGCCACAATCCGCCGGAATACAACGGTTTCAAGGCCTACTGGTCCGACGGCGGACAAATCGTTCCGCCCCACGATCACCGCATCATTGAGGAAGTTCGGAAGGTCGGCGGTTTCGAGAATATCGAGGCACTCGATGAAGACGAGGCCCGAAGTCAGGGGCTGATCAAGACCATCGGGCGTGAAATCGACGAAGCATTCCTGGAAGAGGTGCAGCGATCCTGCTTGAATCCGGCCGTTTGCCGTGAAGAAGGAAAAAACCTGAGAATCGTCTTCACTTCGCTGCACGGAACCGGCGGAGCGCTGATTCCCGAAGCGTTGAGGCGACGCGGATTCGCGAACGTGATCGAAGTCGCCGAACAAGCAAAGCCGGATGGCGACTTTCCCACGGTCGAGTCACCAAACCCGGAAGAAGCGGCTGCATTAAACATGGCCATCGAACTGGCAAAACGCGAACAAGCGGATCTGGTCATCGGCACAGACCCGGACGCGGATCGCGTCGGACTCGCCGTGCGACGTGAGGACGGTGACTATGCCCTGATCACGGGAAACCGAATCGGGGCGCTACTCACGTATTACATCTGCGAACAACTCAAGCAGACCGATCGCTTTCCCCAACACGGTGTTGTCCTCAGCACGATCGTCAGCAGCGATTTCATGAAGGAAATCGCGCGATCATATGATGCCGAGGTCGTCGAGACACTCACCGGCTTCAAGTGGATTGGGCGAAAACTGCACGAATACGACACGGACGGCACACCCGACGCCCCGAGCAAAGAATTCATCTTCGGGGCGGAAGAAAGTTACGGCTACCTCCCCGCTAAGTTCGCCCGTGACAAAGATGCCGTGACGAGCGCCGCGTTCATTGCAGAGATGTCGGCCTTCGCCGCGAGCCAGGGCAAGGGACTGCATGACATCCTGGAGGATCTCTTTGGTCGATTCGGCTATTACCAGGAAGGCGCCAAGAGCATCGTCATGAAAGGAAAAGAAGGAGCGGCACAAATTCAACAACTGATGGAAACATTGCGTAACGACCCGCCGGCAAGTATCGGGCGCCAGGCGGTGACCGCTTACGCAGACTTGATGACAGGTCTCAACAAAGACGTGAAAACCGGCGAAGTCCTAGAACGATACGATCTGCCCCAAAGTAACGTCATACAGTTCATGCTGGTTGACGGAACCAAAGTCATCGCCCGACCCAGCGGGACGGAACCGAAGATCAAGTTTTATATTTTGGTCCGCGAACCGGGAAATGACCTGGTCAGAGCGGAAACGGCGGCGACCGGAAAAATCGAAGAAATCACGGCCGACTTGGTCCGGCGTGTGGAAGCCATTTCAAACTGAGTACGAGACTCCATGGCTGCGGTCTTTGTTAGCGCAGAAAGTAATACCAGCAGGCAAGCAGAACAGCAATCAGCATAACGAGCCCTAAGACACTCCAGCCGATGACAGGAGACACGAAACGCGGCGGCGCGTCGTGCTTGTGATCCAGGACGAGCGTTGCGTCGCTGTCCTGCGGAATCAAAGCGCGAAGCAGATCGGCGGCAAGCGTATCGGCGGATTGGTAACGGTCCTTTGGGTCCGCCTGAAGACATTGAACGACGATGTCCCGCAAGCGCGAAGGCCAGTCGTGCGGCAGTTGCTCACGACGAATGCTCTTGGCAGTACGCTGGTGACGGATCATGCCGCTCTTTGTCTCTGCCCGGATCAGGCGTTTCTTGGTCAAGGCGTAATAGAGCGTCAGCCCAAGACCATAAATGTCGCTCGCGGGTGTGGCACGCTCCCCACGAGCCACTTCCGGTGATATCCAACCGGGCGTCCCCATCGCACGACCACTCAACTCCCGAACATGTTCGACTCCGTGAACCTCAGCCAACCCGAAATCGGTCACCTTCACCTGGCCGTTTTCATCGACCATGATGTTCCCCGGCTTCACGTCGCGATGAACAATCCCCATCGCATGCCCGGCCGCCAGGGCTCTGGCCGTATGGGCAATCACATAACACGCCTGACTTGCAGGCAACGCGCCGTATTCATGAACCAGACCGTGAAGCGTGGTCCCCTGGACCCGCTCCATGGCGAAGAAATGATAACCATTTTCGTGACCGATCTCGTAGATGGTCACGATGTTAGGATGCTGCAACTTGGCGGCGACCTGAGCTTCCTGAAGGAACATGCGAAGACCGGCCGTTTTTTCCCCCTCAATCTGACGCGGCAACAGCTTGATCGCAACGGTGCGCTTCAAATCCGTGTCAAGGGCCTCATAGACATACCCCATGGCGCCCTGACCAAGCACGGCCTTGACCTCGTAACGACCTAACCGACGACCGATCCATTCCCCGGGCGGCGGTTTCGGCACGGGCACCGACTGGGAGGCAAGGTGGCCCATCGTGGACGCATGGTCGGCGTGCTCGATCGTCGTCGAGCCGAGTTGGGACCATGCCGAGGCAGCCTTATCCAACGCGCCGGCAAGGCCCGGCAGCGTGTGACGCTCGTCACGCCACACATGGCCGCAATGACGGCAACGAACGCGCTTTCCCGAGGTCACCCCCGTCGTCTTGTATCGAGCCTTGCACTGAGGACACACAAGTGAATGCGAATCCGGCATCCATCAACTCCGAGTTGGAAATCCGATTACCCACCTGGACGTGGGGATTATAATGGCCGGTTGCGAAATTGGACCCGCGGAAAAAAGGACTTGGAACAACCTTGACGCCCCTGCCAGCCAAACCTCCACATGATGATAACATTCACGAATGGAAAGACTACGCCTTAGGCTACCTTTCAGAGCAGCTTCGAAAGGCGGCCCCGTCCGTGCTGGCGAAACCGGTTGTGTTTCCACGCTCCCCCTTGGACGGCGAAGGCGCGACGGTCATCTTCGAATTCGCAGCCGATCGCGCCGATCGCGGTGAGGAGCCCTATTTCGTCGTGGTCGGACAAACGGAATCCAACTACTACCCGCGTTACGACCTTCATGCCGAAGAGGCGTTTGAACTACACCTGGGCACACGGTTCATGCTCGTCATGGGCGTCGCTCAGGTGGACGGCGCGGCGCAGAGCAATCAGGAGACAAAACCCTATGATCCCGAGGAGGATGTCCGGCGAATCGTGAGTCGCGTTGCTCCGGATAAGCCGGTGGATGCGATTGAAACGGCAGCAACCTTCGATGTGGACGGACAGCTGCACACGGTCCTGCGGGGCACGATTGCAGGTGAAGCCGTTTACATCATGGGGCGGGACGCGCCGCCGGGCTTCTCGCGCCGCGTCGATCTCCCGCCGCAGGTGGCATACCGACTGCACATCGGACATGTACTGCGGCTGGAACCGGATCATGAAGATGAGAACCGGGAATAGGCCTTCTGCTATTTGACTCGATGAATCATCGACTGGGCGGACGTCTTGATTCCCCGAATACGGCTGGCGAGTGCGTCTCGGTTTGGAGCATATTCCATGGCAACGTCCATAAAGACGAGCTCATCCTGAACCAACTTCGCAAGGGACGATGTAAAGGAATGCATGCCTTCCTCTTCGCTCGACTCGATCAGTGAAGGAATGTCTTCATCCTGCTCTTTGCGAATCAAGTCCTTGCAAGTAGCGGAATTGAGCAAAACTTCAGTGGCCGGAACGCGAACCCCCTTTTCGGTGCCGGGCAGAAGACGTTGTGCACAGATGGCCCGAAGCGTGTTGGCAAGCGAACTCCGGATAAAGTCGTGCTCCGCCTGGGGAAAGAACTCGAGAATTCGCGTAAAGGCCTGCATGGCGTCGGCCGTGTGTAACGACCCAAAGACAAGGTGCCCTGTCTCGGCAGCCTGCAAGGCCGCGGTCATGGTAAACTTGTCCCGCATCTCACCGATGAAGATGACATCCGGGTCCTGGCGTACGACGTACTTCAGCCCCTCACCATAGGTGGGGATGTCAATCCCGATCTCGCGCTGGGAAACGATCGACTTCTTCGATTTAAAAAGATATTCGATGGGGTCTTCGATCGTCACGATGTTGTCGTGTCGCGTGCTGTTGATCTGCTCGATCATGGCGGCGAGTGTCGTGCTTTTGCCGGAGCCGGTCACGCCGGAAACGATGATGATGCCGTCATTTGTTTCATCGATCAGCTTGGTGTAGATCGCCGGCATGTGAAGTTCTTCGTAAGACGGGATCGTGGGATTGATCCGCCGGATGGCGGAGTTCATCACCGCGCCGGCGCGAAAAATATTGACACGAAATCGGTCGCCGTCGGGCAGAGAAGCGGAGAAATCAAGGTCGCCGTGCTCATCATAAAAGGCACGCCGAGTGGGTGGAATGATGGGCTCCATGCACTTTTCGATGTCTTCGCCGGACATCGCAGGAAGACTGGAAACGGAGCGCAGATGTCCGCCCACGCGATACACCGGCGGCATTCCCGATTTGAGATGCAAATCGGATGCGCCGTGGTCCTTCATCGCGGCCAAGAGCTGTTGGATGGTCACAGATTCAGACATGGAAGACTCCTACTCTCCCGAAGAAAAGCGTTTGTAAAAAGCCCAAACAAAGACCCGACGAACTCTCCCCAGAGCTGGTCAAGCGTTCAAAACCGCCAAAGGCAGTTCTCCTGACCTCGCAGTCGCACCGCCGCCTGCTTCTCCCACGACCCGGCCATGCAGCGTATAAGGCGTCGCGGCGATAATCTGAGTCTGGAGAAACCGGCCGATCATCTCACTCACCCCGTCGAAAACGACCATCTGATCTCCAGTGGTCCGACCGACCAATTGGTTGCGAAGACCGACCGTTTGATCGACTTCCTCGCCGCGCGACTGCTCAGACTCCTGCGCCTTGATGGCGCCCTTGCTGGGTCCCTCGACGAGCACTTCAACGGTACGACCCAACATGGCCTGATGATTCGCAAGGTTAATCTCGGCCTGTACGGCGAGCATCTCATTGTTCCGGAGCCGTTTCTCCTCATCCGGGACGTCGTCAGGCAAACGGTCATCCGCCAGCGTCCCCGGCCGTGGAGAATACTTGAAAATGAAGCAGTTCTTGTACTTCGCCGAACGCAGCAGCTCCAGACTCATCCGGAACTCGTCTTCGGTCTCACCGCTGAAACCGACAATCATGTCACCGGCGATGCACAACTCAGGCATCAACGATCGGGCACGATCCAGCAACGCCAGATACTGCTCAATCGTGTAACCACGATTCATTCGTTTCAAAACGAGGTTGCTTCCACTTTGTGCGGGAATGTGAAGATACTTGCAAATGCGCGGCGAAGAGGCCATCACCTCAAGCGCCTCGTCCGTGAAGTCACGCGGAAAACTCGTCACGAAACGAAGGCGCGGCAACGCCGGAACTTCATCGTGCACGCGTCTGAGCAATTCGGCAAAACTCGTCTCCCCATCGGGACCTTCGCCGACATAATGATAATGGTTGACCGTTTGACCGAGCAGCGTCACTTCCATGACCCCGTTTTCCGCCAAACGCCGAACTTCCTCCACAATCTGCCCCGGAGGCCGATGCCGTTCAGGGCCACGTGTATACGGAACAACGCAGAATGTGCAAAACTTGTTGCAGCCGCGGGTGATCCGGACGTAAGCCTGATGACGGCCGAAGACCTTGGGCATCGCCGCGTGAGTCGTCAGGCCAAACGTGCGCCCGGAATCCAGCGCTTCAAGGTCTTCATGCTCACCGACATGACGAACTTCCGTCGAATGTTCGCGCAGGCGACCGGAAAGCGCAATCGCAGGACGGCGCGTCGTCCGAACGTCGTCAATCAGCGAGGGAAGACGGTGAAGTTCACTCGGGCCGCAAAGAATATCGACGTGCGACATTTTTTCCAGGAGCCCGTCTCCGTCACGCTCGGCCATGCAACCGATGACGGCGACTATCTGCTCCGGGTTCCGTTTCCGTGAACCCTTCAAGTGCCCCAAGCGGGAATAGACTTTGTCTTCGGCATGCTGTCGAACAGAGCAGGTGTTCAACACGACCAGGTCGGCATCCAGCGGTTCATCCGTGAGCCGAAACCCGCGTGCCATCAGCGCCCCCAGCGTCAGGTCGCTGTCCAGAGCGTTCATCTGGCAGCCCATCGTCTCCAAGTAAATCGTCTCGGACTTCGTCATCATCATTCCGAAGATTGGTCCTTCAGTTTGGCCAGTCGTTTCTCGGCTTTCTGCCGAATCGAGCGCTTGGTCGTGCCGTGTTCCAGACAGGCTTCGTAAAGTTCGACGGATTTGCGTGGTCTGGCCAGCGCTTCATAGGACCTGCCTGCCCAATACAAGGCGGCGCCGACCTGTTTGCTCTTCGGGTGGAGGATGACGATACGCATCGCGACCAGGCCCGCCTTCGCGTAATTCTTTCGATCGTACTCCAACTCGGCTTCGACAATATGCCACGCATTGCGCTCGGAACGACTCTTGGCGCCCTTCAAACCGTTGCGAAGCAAAGCCTTTGCCAGATCGAGATCGCCCGATCGGATGGCTTTACGGGCGCGTTGCTGCGCAGAGGATTTCGGCTCTGATTTCTTGCGACCGGCCTTGCCTTTGGAACTCTTTCCGTCCGCGACAGCGGCAACGGGATAGGAGAGCCAAAGCGCCGACACGACCACCAGAAAAAGAAGCGGCCACGAGGACACACGGAACACAGCAGAAGCCCTAAGTATCGTCATAGATGGATTTTATCTCAATATCCCGAACCAGTCAATCAACGGCATTGCTCCGCTCACGGCAAACGGCATAACATGGACGTATGGTGAACACACTGCGTCTTCTTAGGCGGTATTGGATTGATTTCAACCTCATTCTGGGAGTGGCTCTCTTCTTGCCCGGCTGCCACGACGGCCACGGCAACATCCGGCAACTCCCACCTGACGGAGAAGAATTGCCCATCCTTGAGCAATACGCCGGAAAGCATTCTCACGAATCCCGATCGATGCAATTGGTCATCCGTGATGCCGCGACCTTTGCCCGGATCCCCTTACAAGACAACGTCCCCGTGGATTTTGAAAATCAGATGCTCCTGATTGTGACGCTAGGCCGCGTCCCTTCAGATCAATATGGTGTCAATGTCGAACGTGTCTGGCGCGAAGGTCACAAGTTGCACGTGGCAACGGCCGTTCAATCGCCCGCACCGAATGCGCCGTTGGCCATGGCCAGCCCCTATTGCATTGTGGTGATCCCCCGTTGCGATCTAAACGTTGTCGGCTTTGATCCGGAACCGGGCCAGCGCGTTCGTTCCTGGAGTCAAAGCGAACCCGGCATGTTGCCCTGACGGTCGCGTCCGCGTGTGTCGGTTTCCATATTTGCCGCTTTGAATTTTGAACCTTTCCACAGTCATTGACGTAGAACCCTCGCCGTCGAAATTGAACCGGAAACAAATCACAGCTTTGTGGTCTCTTGCAACGTTCTGGTCATCGGACGGTTAAGAGGTTGATTTGCCGAATGACCCGCCGTTCCAGTTAAACAATGCAAACAACAGACTCGTAAAACTTTTCGTTTCACGTCGTTGTTTGACTATTGTACTTATGAACGAAGTTGTTATACTGCCGCTTTTCTCATGGAGGAGTTCACCAGAGGGAGCTGGTTCACATTGGCAAGGGCGCTCGAAGAGCGCATGGAGGACGCTTTACAATGGCCGATTTCAACGGCGAATACCCAACGGTTCTTGGCACTGATGCTCAATTCAAAGGCGAACTCTCCTTCGAAAAAGGCGTTCGAATCGAAGGAAGCTTCGACGGTCAAATTCATGCCAAAGGCGCACTGCATATTGCGGAAGGCGCCAAGATCACTGCGAACGTCGAGGCCGCCAACGTCAAGATCGAAGGCGAGTGCCGGGGCAACCTGATCGTGAGCGAAAAACTGCATCTCCTGGCGACGGCCAAAATGGAAGGTGATTTGCGAACCAATCGCCTGGAAATCGCTGACGGCGCCATCTTCGTTGGCAAGGTGATTGTCGGACAAGCCTCGGAGGAGCCTCCGATGCGTCGCCCTAGCACCGCCCAATCAACGGCACCCGCAGGGCAGTCCGGCGTCGGCGCTCGTGCTCCGGTGGCCAAGGTCGGCCAGCCTCCGATTGCCCCTCAAAATACACCGCAGGGCGATCAAGGGGGCCGTCGCCCCGTGATGCAGCCCCAACAGCGCTGAGTATCTCTAATCCAGGATGACCCGGCTGGTAACCACGACCGTTGGTTGCTCGTCTTATTCGTCGCGTGACATCGGTCGATGGCTGAAACGGCCACTCACGTCTGGTAGACTGCTGACCATCGCTTCGAAGTTGGTTTTCATCTCGTCGACGGAGCCTAACTCGATGGACATCGACTCCGCCGATTGCTGAATGTGCGCGACCAGCCCATCAAGCAAATCGTTTACGAGTGCGTCCGCCTCGGGCGACAATGTATCCACATGAGCGAAGAGGCATGACACCCGATCCATGTCCGAACCTTCTAACGCGATTTCAGCCAAGGTCGAGGCTGCGGCAATAATCCGGGCAAAGCTGGACAACTCTGCCAAATCCGGATTCATCGGATCAGCGTGATGATGCTTGACCGCCTCGATGATCTCTTCGCCAAGTTTCCAGTCTTCAAGCACAGCCGCCCCAACCTCCGCGTGCGTCAGGCCGAGCTTGCGCTTCTCAATTTCATGCAACGGAAGCGGCGACGGTCCCGATCGACTCGCAAGCACCCCCTGGTACTCATGAGGCAAGCCAAACGCCAAGAGACCGATCCCAACATCGCAAAGCAGACCGGCGGTCCCCGCCTCCTCGACCGATTTCGGGAGCAGCTTCTTGCATAGGTCACCGGCCGCAACGCTAATGGCGAATGCTGACTGCCAGTAACGGTGCGCATCAAAACCCGGCGGCCGAGCATCGCCAAGACCGTTGACGATATGCTGATTGATCACAGCCGATCGAATGCGCTTGAAACCCAACCGCATGCACGCATCGGAAACGGAAGAAGTCGGTGAGCTGCATCCGTAGAGCGCGCTATTCGCCTGACGCAACAGCTGGGCCGTCAGTCCCGCGTCCTGGCTGATGAGCGAGGCGACATCACGGATGTCGCTTTCAGGGTCCTTGGTCAGTTGGAGTATCTTGAAAACGGTTTGGGACGGTGCGGGAATCTTCGGATTGGACCGGATCTTTTGAACAATGGATGCCGTTGCCTGCATGAGAAAATATCCGCGGCGTCGTCCTAAGCAGACAGGGTCAACATCAAGACAGGCGTCCCGCCCCCCATTAACGGGACGCCCGTTTTATCAATCCGGTGATTCCGTCATCGCGAGATACTTCTTCACGTCCGGCTGGTCAGGATTCAATTGCAGTGATCTTTCCCATGATTTCCTGGCCAGTCTTCGCCAGATCGGACTATTCTCACGGTGATACAGCTTGATATAGCTCGTGCCGAGGTTGACGTAGCAATCGGCATCCTCAGGTACGATTTCGAGAACGCAACGATAAATGCTGATCGCCTTCATCGGATCGCCGATGTTCTCGTAACAAGCGCCCAGGTTGAACAGCGCTTCAATCGAATCGGGCTTCAAAGAGGCGGCTTCTTCAAAGGCGCCGAGGGCAAGACCGTATTGACCCTGCTCAACAAGTCGAGCGCCGCCATTGGTCGCCTCTCGAAATCGCTGTTCTCGCTCCGCCGACGTCAATTCCGGTACGTCACTGATGGTCTCGACCTTCGTCGTCTGCTCGACCTTGTTCCGGCCGAACATGGATGCGCAACCGACCATTCCCGGCAAACAGACCAGAAGCGCGAGTCGCAGAAATCCAGCGTATCGATTAACGATTTTCATCTGAAAGCGTCCTTGCAAGAAAAGCTCTGTCATTCGAACGGGCAACAGAAGACTGATCAGCCGTTTGAAATCGGTTACCGACCTGAAGCCCCGGATCGCCAAGCCGGCGTGGCGCATTCGCGGACACCTTGGACGGCCATGATCGCGCCACCGGCGACTCCGTCTCAGGCCTCTCCGATTCTTCGTCCGTTACCATTTCATCCGTTGCATCTTCTTCGACAAGCTCCGTTTCCTCGTCCGACTCCAAAGACTCGACAGGCGGATCACCAAACATGGGCTTCGGCGTTTCATATTCGGTCGGAACCTCAAAATGCAACTGGACATCCTGAAGCCTCTCAACCTGTTTGAAGTGCGGACGATATTTCTCGAAAATTTCAAGATCACGCTCACTCATTTCCGTCCCGCCTTCCACATGTGCGGTCAGAAACACGAGCAAGTCCACACGCTCCGATTGCGGATTCTCCTGGCGAAACAGCACGCTCAGGCCCCACATATCACCGAGACCGGGGATCTTATTCACGACGCGTGTCTTACGATCACTGATCAGTCCCCCCAAAACAATGGTCTGGCCGTCTTCCATGACGACGCGCGTGCTCAACTCACGCGTTCGAATTCGCGCGACACGCAGGCCGGTCGTGCCGATGACGTCGTCGCCGAGCGCACTGGTCACCGGATGAACCATCAGGCTGAGACGGCCATCGACCATAATCGTCGGCGTGACTTCGAGCTGAATCCCGACCGGAATATAAGTATCAAACGCCTCGGTCACCGTCCCGAAATCGGTCACCGTGGATTCAAGAATCGGATAGCGTTCCCCCACCAGGATGCTCGCACTGTGATTATTGAAAACCAATAATCGCGGGTTCGCCAACAATCGAATGGCATTGTCCTGCTGGTGAATTCGGAGCAATCCCAAAAACCTTGAAAAATCAACGACGCCCAGCGCCAGCCCGGCGGTAGACTGCGCCGTGCCGGTGGGCGTCCGGCGGATCTGGTTCCCGGATGAGAAACCGGCCCTCCACTGCAGAGGAAGTTCATGGTTCAGAATCGGTCCGTTGGCAAGAACGTTGACGTCCCAGTCGATTCCGAGCTGGCGTTGAAGATCGGTGCTCATCTCGACAATACGGGCCTCGATGAGAACCTGGGGAGGCAGTTTGTCGAGATCACCGATCAGCTTCCCGATGCGACGGACATTTTCCGCAATATCGGTGACGACAAGCTTCCGAGCGTTCAACGGGGGCAGCCCCACACCAGCCTGCTGCTGGTTGATGTTGTTGTTGCCATTCTGATTGTTGTTTCGAATGTTATTGTTATTGTTGCCGTTCTCGTTCCCGATTTCGCCGCTCAGGTCGCTCAAGCGTTGGCCGGTATAGAAATTATCGCTGTTTTCATTCAGCGCTTTCATCTTGCCGAACGGGGTCAGTGCAAACTCCAAGGCATCCCGGACCCGCTCGGCGTCCTGCGAACGCAACGTGAAAATCTTTGTCACCAGCGGCGGAATTGCGTCCGCGCCCGTCGGGTTGTCCGACGGCCTGGAAACGGAGATGACGTTATTTTCCACAACATAGACAAAACCGTTGCTAACGGTTATGGCTCGCAATGCAGTCTCGAAAGCGGCGTCCGTAAGATAGATCGACACTTCACCTTCAACCTGCGGACCAATGACCAGGTTCAGTCCACCTTGCTCGGCCACAAGTCGCAGAGCATCGCGGATATCCCCCTTCGCCATATTCAGCGTGATTCGTTTCTCCCCCGACGCTTCGATGGACTTAATGTCCTCTTGAGCAGAGGCGCTCAAACCGCTCAGCGCCAGAGACGCCATACTGCACCAGAATGTCGCAATCGCCTTGTTCATGGCTCCTCCGAGAAGGGGCGTATTTCAGGTTTCTGTGAACCCAGGGCGTACGTAAAGACCCATCCCTTCGATTTCAGTACAACTGAATGCTTCGTAATCTCAATTATTCGGCAATCCTCTTCGACCGTATCACCGACACGAACGATGTTGCCGTCCAGCGCAGCCAACCACTGATCGTCGCTCATCGACACACCGGTGAACAGAATCGACGGAGCCGGAGGCGGCTCGCGGGACACGACCTCTTCATTGCTGGAATCCAGATTCAAGACCCTGAGCACATTGGAAAAAGGATCACGACCCCAGGATTGTTCCGTCACTTTGGTCTGAGCATTCCAGACTTCTTCCATCGAGTCTTTCCGCACCGAAGTTTGATCCTTCGCCGCCGGCACCACTTCCGCCACGGAGTCGGCCCGTGTGGTCGACGGAAGGTATTCCGTCACGATGGCATACAAACGCCAGACCAGAATCACGCTCGCAATGGCGAGGACAATCAAAACTTTTTTCTTGCGCGCATCCATTACGTCTTCTTTTCTTCCGTGCTGATATCTTTAAACGCCTCGACCTTGATCTCGGCACTCAGACCACTGGCCTCCTCGACACGGTCTATTCGAAAACCGATAACGCGAACCGGAATACGTTGCTTCGAACACCCTTGCATGTAATCCGCAATCTGCTGATAACTGCCTTGCACCAATACTTCATAATGAGGATATTCGGGCGCACCTTTTCGAAGCTGTCCGCGGTTGCGCTTTTTGACCGGGTGAATCTCCAGAACGAGGAGGCCGGTGCTGCGAGCCGCTTCGCTGAGCTGCGGAACAACAATGCCCGGCTTGCGCGAGTCCTCCATCCGAGTTTCAAGATCTTCTCGTTGAAGCTGGATCTCCTTGATTTCCTCAGGAGACAGAGTCCCGCGCCTTGCATCAGTGGCCGTGTCCGTCAACGTCAACGCAAGATGATCCATCTCTCGAATCTCAGCCGCCACCTCAGCCTGACGAGAAAAAGCATAGACGGCCGCCAGGATCACGACGCAAAACGCCGCAGCCGCGGGAGACCAATCCTTGAGTGTGGTCAAGAGCTTTGGCATGGCTTATGCTCCTCCGCTCCTCGTCTGTGGATACACCAGTTCGAGCTCGACGAACAGCGAGCCCGCTTCGGTGTGATCTTCCGACTTCTCCATTTGCTTATTTGAATTAAGCAACTGAACGTGCTTAAAAAACGGACTGCGTTCCAGCGAAAGCAGCGTCTGCTCAACGACTTCGTCGAAACTTCGGCCCTTGTCCGTCGTATAAACGCTGGCTTCAAGTTCCATACGAATTCCATCCGGACTGGGCATCGCTTTGAACTGACTCGCCTGCAACTCGCTGGGCAGGAGGCGGGAAAGTTCCTTGAAAAGCCCCGCCCAGGAGGGCGTCGAATGGGCGAACGTGTCAAACTCACCCTGCAACCGATCGACGACCTGTCGCTCAGCCACCCAGCGTTGGTTCGAACCTACGATCTGTTTGACATCATTTAATTTTTCCTGATTCGCACCGTACACGGACTGAATCTTGTTGCCTGCGTGATCGAACAGAAAAGCGACGCTAAAAATAGCCACGGCCACGACCGGACACACCAATACGGTCGACCGGCGAATCCGACGCAACTTCCTGGCCTGTCGGACCTCGGACGGAATCAAATCCGGCAATTCCAGCCAGTGACGGGTCGCACCGGTCGCGATGGCAAAAGATTCGACAGGCAAATCACCGGCCGGTCCCGCAACGGCCGCCACTCCATCAAGCCATCTGCTTTCCTCTGCATCAAGTCCTACACGATGGCCGATCGCCTTCGCAAGCCCCGGCATGGCCACGCCGCCACCCACGAGCTTCAGGCGTGAAATCTTCTCACCGTTCTCGGAGGTCGCTGCGAACGTCAGCCATTGGGTCAGGTGTTGTGCAAACTTTTGAAGGGCCGGCTCGATGAGTGGAAGCAGGCGATTCCCTGTCACGCCCAGCACTTCAATCTCTTGATTCACCTCGGGAATGCCGACCTCGTCTCGAATCGCCGTGGCCTTCTCTTCATCCAGCTCGATCACCTCGTCACCCCTGATGATCGGGCGCATGAGAGCCGCCGTGAAATCGCTCATTCCGATCGGCAACTCGCTGGTCACACAAGGTATTTGGCCATTGAGCACGATGAGCGTGCTGACACGCTCGCCAATATGAAGGACCGCTTGCGAGTCTTCGTAGTCGCAAAACGACGCCTGAGCCAAGGATGTCAGCGCGACCGAAGCCGCTGAAATGGAGAACACGTTCAATCCCAAACGCGTCGCCACATCAAGGACATCCCGAGCACTATCCCGGCGCAACGCAGTCACTCCTACGCGTAGCTGGTTGCGATTATTCAGCTTCGGATCTCCGATCGGCTGGATGTCGACGATGGCCTCACCAACGTCGAAATGCAACTGCTGATCCAGCTTGAGCAACACGGCCTGCCGCAGAGCGCTGCCCTTGAGCGGAGGCATGTCGAAATACTGACAGGAAATCGAAGACCCGCTCAAGAGACAGATCAGGTCCTTGCCGACCCAATGCCGCTCGGAAACAAAAGCGGACAAGGCGTCGAGAACGCTTTGATCCTTGATGACCGGTTTGTCTGAACGAGATTGGTGTGACAGGAAGGAGCACGTCTCGTGCAGCTTGACCCGATCGCCGTCGAGCTGCGCATGACTAAGACGCAGCTCGTCCGCACTCACTTCTAGGATTAGAAAGTCTCGCCTGTTCGACATCCATGTCTCGCGAGGATTTAGCTCGCGGCCTCTAGGACAAGATTGCCGTCTTACTTGCCCACCCGCGAGCGCCTATTCGATCCGTGCCTCAATCACTCGGCGGAAATCGGACCAAGGCGCGCTCGCCTGTATGGGCCTTCCCGTTGCACGAAACAGGGGGGGACTGGAACTCGACTGCTCCACGAACACCGCTCCCGTCGCCAATGTGGGATCGTCCGAATTATTGCTATTGTCTGATATCGTCCCGATAGTCCCATCACTGTCGATATCATTGTCCTGGTTTTTTTCGCGCAAGGACATTTCGATGCCGCTCTCAGCCGCGTAAAAGGCCCCCGTGCTGTAATAGTGACCAAGCGAACTGGTGGCCGTTGACGCAGTGAGCTGGAATAACCAAAGAGCAAAGGTTCCAATAACCAACATGGCCACGACAAACCCGAGAATCGCGACACCGCGCCGTTCGAACACGTTATTCGGTCTATGGAGCATTATTGACCTCGTTCATAAAACTTCGAAGGTAAACCGAAGTCCGCAGTCGGGTCGTTTCCGAACCACGAGCAAGATCGATTTGAATCTGAATAATGCGTACCGCCTGACGATTCGTCGATGAGAGCGGTAATGGTGAAAGCTCCTGCGGGGCCTCGATGCCGGACGTCCAGCCGTAATACGTGAATGTCAGGCCGGTAACGTTCTTGGCAAAAGTATGCCAATTTCCACCGGTATCGTTGGTGATTTGAATCTCACTACCATTCAAACGGATACCGTAGTTATCGAACCTTAACTCCGTCGCGCTTGCCGTCGAGATCTGCGCATTTCCCTGCAGATCCGGAGTCGGACCCGCGGGGAAATTTTCGTCCTGTCGAATCTCCCGGACATACCGAAGCACGCATTCCATCGCGGCGGAGCCCATGTCAATCAGTTCGCTGCGGGCCGAAACTTCGGCACGCTGTCTGGCCGCGTTGAGAATTAACAGGCCGGCCGACCCGCTGATAATCACGCCGACCGTGATCGACACGATCAATTCGATCAGCGTAAAGCCGTACGCTCGAACGGCCCCCTTGGTGCCGCGTCTCCTCAGTCGTTTGCCTCTTCTGCGAATCACAACAAATCAATCCAATTCTGCAAACAAACGCTCGACGAAAATCTGGTTCGCGCCGCCCTTCCAAGTCACTGTAACTCGTACTCTTTTGTAGTTTCCGACCGGCAACATGAGCATGGTACGATCGAAGCCCGGGAATCCGGCCACGGGGGATTCATTCGGAAAGTTCGGCATCGTAACGGCGTCATAACCGTCCGTCGCCCGAAATCGACGGGCAATGACTTCCTCCATGCGCTCTGTCGCCAGAAACGAGGCAATCGCGGCATTGGACGGGTGAATGGACTGATGAGCCGCATCGGCAAAAGCGCTGATCAGCGGCGGCAGGGCGATGGACAGGATCACGATCGCCATGACCACTTCGATAATCGTGGCGGCCCGCCTTTTTTTCCGTATCACGGCCAACTTAAATGCTCCACAAAACCGCCAATCGGATGGACCTGAACCGCAATGCCGTTCGAGAGCAGCGTATGACCGCTTGCGGCCAATACCGTTCCATTCGCGTCGTAGGGAACACCGAAGCTGTCGAACTCCAACTCCGTTGTCGAGTTGAAATCAGCGCTGACGATGGAGACTCCACCAAAGGGACCGGAACCGAACTGCAGGGCATTGGTCGTCTTGTCGAGCGGATGCACCGTCGGCACTCGACCTGCCTTGCCCGGATTCGCCGGATCTTCGACATAAAGAGAATACCGATCTGCGCCCACGTCGAAATCAATCCATGTTCGCAGCCCTGATCCCAAGGCGACGCGCTGCATATAGCGAATGTCAGAAGCGAGCCTTGATGCGGCGGCACTCGATCGCATGTCGGCAATATAGGAAAGCGTCGGTCCCCCGACAAAAACCGCCAACACCGCCAACACGGCAATGACCGTGACCAGCTCGATCAGCGTAAAGGCCGGGTATGATGAACTTCGATTTTTCTTCAACATCATCATCACTCGCAACGGATGATCGACGACAACCCCATCGCGGAAGTCTCATATCGAAAAGCCCCGAGCAGGCCTGCCCGGGGCTTTTAGTGTTCGTCCATATATTCGCGTCAAGCCCTTAGGACTAAAACCCGTTCTCACCGGCCGTGTTTGTATTCGCCCAAACCTCACCGGTGGAAGGCTTGTAGGCCCAGCCGCCGTTGCCGCCGACGAGAGTGCCTTTGGTCACACCCACCTCGACATTGTTGGCCGTGCCGTCCGTGTCATAAGGATTGTCCGGAATCACACCGGCCATGACCGCATCCGCCGTGGTAAAGACGGCCGACGAGGGATAAGACGCGTTGCCACCACCACTATCCGTTGCGGAATGCGCGTAGTAGTTGGCAACGGCCGCTCGCATGGCGCCCAACACACCCTTGCATGCGGCCGCTCTCGCGTCCGCCCTGTAGTCCAGGTAAACCGGCAGCGCGACTGCGGATAGAATTCCCAGGATCACAATGACCGTCACAAGCTCGATCAGTGTAAAACCTTTTCGTCCAATTCGACTTCTGTTTCTTCGATTCATACTAGAGCTCCTTCTTTGGCCCTGATTAGGCATACCCCAAAAATCACCCTTTTAAGATTACCATACGTTGTCGGGCCGGTAATTCAGGCGGTTCCCACTAACTTCAACAATTTCCACATCGGTAAAAAGATCGCCAGCGCAAAGAAAAGAACGACAACTGCAAGGCCGGTGACCAATGCAGGTTCGATAAGGGTCGATAATAGCTTGATGCTGCGCTGTGTCTGTTGCGTATAGAACTTTCGAAGGTACTCAAAAATTTGATCCGTGCGGCCGGCCTCCTCGCCAATGGCGAGCATTCGTTTCACCAACAGCGTCAACCATCGTGTTTCCGAGAAAGCTTCCGCCAGCGAACGCCCGCCCTCGACAGAGTGTGAAACGTTACGAATATCCCGACGAATTGCTTCGTTTGTCATACTATCGGTCGTCACGCGAAGCGACTGCGTAATCGGTAGTGCCGCCTGCATCAGCAAATCAAGCAATTCAATGAACCGGACCATATAGATGCCGATCAGGAGATTTCCGAAAACAGGCATTCGCAGAATTTGATGATCGAGCCAGACTTTGACGGCCTTATATCCCATAACAAACCGCAAGCCGAAATAAGAGCCGATCATCCCGATAAGTATCAACAAATAGTGATGCGTGATGGCTTCGCTGGCGCCGATCAGAATTCTCGTCGGGAGCGGCAGTTCACTCTCAAATTTGCTGAAGAGTTCCTGAAACTGCGGGACGACGAAAATCAACAGGACAATCGTCGCTAAAATCAAGGACCCCACGACCAGGATGGGATACGTCATGGCTGATCTGATTTGACTGCGTGTCTCGGCCTCTTGTTCCTGATATCGAGCCAAAGATGCCAGAACCTCCGGCACCTTGCCCGCCGCCTCACCCGCCGCCAGCGTTTTTGAATAGATCTCAGGAAAAGTGTCCGACTCGGCGTCAATGGCATCGGCCAGCGTGCGCCCGCCTTCGATCCGACTGACCATTCGTGCGACGGCGGCGCGAACCTGAGGATGGTTGGTCTGCTCCCCCACCGCCTTCAGACCCGCGATGATGGGGATGCCGCTTTCCGCTACGGCGCTTAGCTGATAAGTAAAACCCAGCACGGCTCTACGAACGCCTTTTCCGCCCTTGACCTTTCTCACTCGTCGAGAAGCCTTCGCGGCTTTTCGCTCGCTGTTCGCCCCCGCCAATTGAACGCTGATCGGAGTCCGGCCATGGCCTTCCATCTGCGCAACGGCGGCGCGCTCGGAGTCCGCTTCGACAACTTCTCGCCCCGTCTTACCGTCGGGTGCCGCAAATTGTACGACGAACTTAGGCAATGCCTTCCTCCCGAACCCTGCCATGAAGGTGATCAGCATCGACCGGCGATGCGGACAATCTCCTCCACCGTGGTCAGACCCTGTTTGATCTTGTAAATTCCATCATCCACCAGGAACCTCATCTCGTTGGCTCTCGCGATAGCACGAATGGCTTCCGGTGGTTCATTCCGTACGATCATCTCGCGGTACTGGTCATCGATTTCGAACAGTTCATACAAACCAATTCGGCCGATATAGCCTGTCCCGACACAACGACGACAGCCTTTTCCACACATCGGTTCAAAATCCAACTCTGAAGATTTAAGTCCCAGCGCATCCAATAGGTAATCGGACGGAGAATCCGGCCCCTTGCATTCCGGACATATCTTTCGAGCCAGACGTTGCGCCAATACGGCAAGCAACGATGATGAAATCAAATACTCCGCGATGCCCAGGTCCCGAAAACGAGCCACAGCGCTGATCGAGTCGTTGGTATGAACCGTGCTCAACACCAAGTGACCGGTCAAGGCCGCCTGAACGGAAATCTGGGCCGTCTCGGAATCTCGAATCTCACCTACCATGATTACGTCCGGATCCTGACGCAACATCGAGCGAAGACCGCTGGCAAAGGTCAGTTTCGCTTCCGGATTGACTTGCACCTGACGAATCAGACTGGTCCGGTATTCGACCGGATCTTCGATCGCGATGATGTTCTTTTGCGGAGAGGCGATGCACTTCATGGCGGCATAGAGCGTGGTCGACTTACCGGAACCCGTGGGCCCTGACACCAGAATCATCCCGTGTGCGTTCGAGACGATCCCGTGAAAGCGCTTGAGCATCTGAGACTCCATGCCCAAATCCTCCAGCGAAATCGACTCTGACTCGTTTCGTAGGATACGCATAACGACCGCTTCACCGAAAATGGATGGCAGCACCGCCACACGAATCACGACTTCTTGCCCGTCGTATTTGTGGTCGAAGGCTCCGTCCTGCGGCGCTCGCGTCTGTGCGATGTCCAGTCGGGAGAGGATCTTGATTCGAGAGACGAGCGCCCGGTGCAACCCGAGAGGCGGTGCGGCGATTTCACGCAGAACGCCGTCCACACGGATTCGAACCCGCAAGTCTATCTCGCCCGGCTCGATGTGAATGTCCGATGAACCTTGGCGAATCGCTTCATTGATGAGGTCGTTGACCAGGCGAATCACCGGCTGGGATTCGTCTCCATCGGTATTTTCGAGCAGCGTGTCCGCGACGGAGGACTCTTCGATGTATTTGCTGGCGCCGTAGGCGCGCTCGATCAGACCGAGAATATCACTCCGACTACTGTGACAGATATCGACTTCCCGCTTGGTCAGACGTCTTGCCTGATCGACGCCGGTCAGATCATGGGGATTCTCCATCACCAACGTGATGGAGCCGTCCATATCAAACAGCGGAAACATGACGTGCCGTCGAACCAGTTCCTCCGGCAGCAATTCCGAATTTTGCAATCTCGGAATGAAATCGGATAGATTGCAATAGGGTGTGCCAAAACGCATGGCGCGCAAGGCATGAAGTTGCGTCTCCGTGAGGATGTGTTCCCTGCGAAGGAGCGTCTCAAGGTCTGTGGACTCTTCGGTCACGCGCTGGTCGAGCTTCTCGACCTCCGCAGGAGATAGGATCCCGTCGGAAAGCAATTGATCCCGCAACTCGGTGACGGCATTAAGCGCCACTTGAACCCTCCACCACAACGGCTTCACTCGCCCCCGAAGCCTGACTCGCGGCACGAATCAATACCTGCTCGTCTGCACCCTGGCTGTCGGCAAACTGCAATCCCACGTTGTAGGTGGGTTTGTGATCGATCATGTCACACCGGCGTGCTATCACTCGTATTCTTAATACTTCGCCGGTCTCGGTCACCTCTCCGCCAACGCCGAGGATATGCAGCGTCAGACGCATGTTTTTGGGAATGTAGATGCCACTGCGTAACCCGACGCCACCTTCACTGACGTCGAACACCGACAAGCCTGCCTGGGCATCCGGAAAACTGAGCCGGAATTGACCGGCATGGTCCGGATGCGGCTCGATTCGGGCTTCATAGGCCGTCTTCCGGCGCTCAAATTGCCGGGCCTGCGCGCTAATTGATTCCGCTTTCATCGAAATTTTTATCGAACAATACGCGGTGCCAATTCAGCCCGTTAATGATCTGTCCGAGCGCAATGCCGATAAACCGCCGATCGGCCTTTTTGATCCGTGCCGAACAACAGCGGAGTAATACCAAGGTCTAAACGATACCACCGATAACCAAGAAGATAACCCCTAGATGCATAAGGGTACATCGGTATGAAGAGAAGGCTTATGAACTACGCAGCATGCTCCGGCGCAGGCATATCAGAACTTGCAACTCGACCGGCAGAGGAATTGGGAACGGTCGTACCGACTCCGGCTGAGGCAAGCTGAGCCGATTCGTGCCGTCCGAAGACCAATCGCCCGAGGCGAACACGGGCTCCCATGAACAATGACAACATCGCGGGAACCACGAATAGCGTGAAAAGCGTGGACACCACCAAGCCGCCGAGCACAACGGCACCGACACCTCGATACAGTTCCGCACCCGAGCCCGGACGAACAACCAGCAGAAGCTGGCCGAAAAACGTCGTCATGACCGTCATGAAAATAGGCCGAATCCGCGTGCGGACGGATTCGACGATCGCCTCACTCGCATCCATGCCCTGTCGAACGAAATTGAGGGACTGGTGGACAAGAAGAATGCCGTTATTGACCACAATCCCCAGCAAAATCACGAAGCCGAGAATCGTGAGAATATCCAGCTCCTGTATGGCCATCGTGGGATCGCTCCAAGTCCACAGGTTGACCGTTGAAAGCCCGATGAAGCCCCCCACGACTGCCAATGGAACGGTAAGAATGATCACAAACGGGTATGCGAACGACTCGAACAGACCCGCCATCAATAAATAGACGACGAGAAGCGATAGTGCGAGCAGCCACTTCAACGAATCCCACGTACTCTTCAACTTGTCGGCATTCCCCGCCAGGGCGACGACGACCTGGTCGGGAATCTTTAGCCGGCGCTCGCCATAGCCCTCACTTCGCATCGGGGCGACGACGTCGTTCTCAATTGTGCTGACGACCTGCGGCAACGCGATGCCTTCCGGCGGATGGATCGTCAACTTCACGGCAGGTTGCGTCTCAATGTGCCGGATTTCCTGAGCCGACGTCGTCCTTTCGACGCGACAAACAGCCGATAGCGGCACGATCTGGCCGACCGGCGTATGAATCGGGACGTGCGAGATCATGTCCGTCGAACTGCGTCCCGTCCTCGGATCTTCCGTTTCGGAGACTTTCACCGCCAGGTCAATGCTACGCCCGCCCTCACGATATTGCCCGACCACGCGACCGTCACCACATGCGCGAATGATCGCACCAAGGTCGGCCACGGTCAGCCCCAGATCCCCCGTCTTGACGCGATCGGGTATCAGCTGGTCTTCACGCCGGTCGAGAAAGAAGTTACGCGGATTCGGATCAACGCGTCCAAATCTTTCCGAGCAGGCCATCATCACATTGAGCCCGGCCTGCACGACCTCATCCAGTTTTTCACCCCGAATCTCAACATCGACAGTATTGCCGGATTCACCCTTGAAAATCGACGGCTGAAAGAAGATCGCGAATGAGTCAGGCACGCTGAAGCCGGTGGAATTCAGGACGTTCTTGAGTGGACGGACATTCTCAGGATCGACGCTCGAGCACCCCATGAAACAACCACCCTCGAACGCAACGTAAAAGAAATTATCAATGGCCGGAGGTGGAACTCGCCATTCCGCGATTTCACGCTGCAACTCTTTGATCCGCTGCCGGGCACGACGACGCTCGTCGCTTGATGCCTCCTTGCTCTCCAAAACTGCCTCGGCTTGTCTTATTTGCCCTTCCTTGCGAGGCGCGACGAACTGATCGACCATGTTCGACCACTGAGCAACCAGTTTTTCATGCTCCGGCGTGTTCGGCTTCGCCTCCCAGAATTGCCGAATGCCGACCTGTCCCTTCATCGGATTGCCGTTTTCGAGTCGCAGGGCGATCCTGCCGTACTCCGCCGTGTTATAGCCGGGCGGAGTCAGGAGAAAACCGAAAATCAAATTCTTGTTTCCGGACGGCAAATAACTCGGTTCAGGCGCGAGTCGAATACTCAGGAAAATCGAAAGCGTCGTAAAGCCGACCACGACGAGCAAACGCGTAATGACCCACCGATTCACCAATCCAACCACAGCAGCCACGGCATGTGCGATCCGGCCTTGCCCCTCCTCGACCCTTGTCCGCGCTTTTCGCAGAAGACGGGCCGAGAGTGTCGGAATGACCGTGACGGACACCACCAGAGACAGCGCGACGGCACCACTGACGGCGATGGCGATATCGCGAAAAAGCTGTCCGGCCTCCTCCTTCACGAACAGAATCGGAAGAAACACAATCATGGTCGTCAGCGAATTCGCCAACACGGCCCCCCAGACTTCCGTCGCACCATCCGAGGCTGCCTGCCAGCGCGATTTGCCCATCTCACGGTGGCGATAGATGTTCTCCAAGACGACAATGGCATTGTCGACGACCATACCAACGGCAAATGCCAGCCCCGCCAGCATCACGACATTGATGTTGCGTCCCATAAGGGGGACGACGAGCAACGTCCCGATGACGCAAATCGGAATCGCGATCGTCACGATCACCGTGCCACTGATACTCCGAAGAAAGAGCAGCAAAACCGTCATCGCCATCAGACCGCCGAAAAGAATGTTCCCTCGCACAAGACTGATGGCCGCGTTGATGTAGGTTGTCTCATCGTAGACCTGGGTCAAATCCAGTTTCAAACCACGGTGCGACAAGAGCTCGTCATTGACCTTCTGAATCGCGCCCTTCAGACCCTCCATCGCTTCGATCACGTTGGAACCGGTCTCGCGATAAGCTGGAATGGCCATCACGTATTCGCCCTCGCTGCGAACGAATCCGTACTGCTTTTTGAAAGTGTCTTCGACTTCCGCGACATGCTCCACGCGAATAGGTCCGCCCGATCCGGTTTTGATCACCGTCATGCGAATGTCGTCAAGTGACGTGTAACGCCCCATCGTTCGGATGACGATATCACGCTTCCCCTGCGCACTGTTCCCCGCGGCGAGATTCGTGTTCTGCCTTTGGAGTGCTTCTTCCAGTTCTCTGAAGGTGACGCCGGCTTGGGCCAATTTGAACGGATCAACCACGACCTGAATTTCTCGCTCACGACCACCGAGGACGCCCACCGAGGAAATTCCCTCCACCCGCTCAAGCATGGGCTTGATTTCCTCATCCGCAAACGTAAACAGATCGGGGACATAGATGTCCTCGCGATCGCTGGACAAAATCATCCAGGCGATTGCTTCCTCACCGAATTCCCGTCCGCTCTTGACCGTCGGATTGTCAAACTCATCCTGAGGAATCTGGTACTTGACCTGCCGGAGCGCGTCCGACACGTCCTGCTTGGCGACGTCCTGGTCCGTACCCACCTCAAACTCCAGCTCGATCGAGGCACGACCCTGAGTCGCGGTGCTGGTCATCTTTCGCAAGTTCGAGATGCCCTTCAGCAGATCTTCCTGCTTGTCCACGATCTCGCGCTCCACTTCCTCGGGGTTGGCCCCCTCCCAAGTGGTCGCCACGGTCACGATCGGCTCGTCCGCGTTTGGTGTCAACTGAACTGGCGCGCGAAGCGGAGACGGCGCGATGGACGGCGGCGTGATGGTCAATAGACCGAACAACACGAGCAGGATCACGCCCACCGCGACTTTGACGGGATTGGTGATAAATCGATCAACAAATCGCATGAATCAATCCTAGCCTTTTGAACGGGCACGGAGACGATAGAGTTCAAAACCTGACCCGCTTCTAGCCATCCTGATTGGATTCCGGCGTTTGAACGAGTTGAGCGTGATCATCCGGGTCCGACGATGACTTGGAATCCGCTGCTTCATCACGGACCTGAGCCGAGCTGTCGGGATCGACGATCGATGGATCAGGACGAGGTGTTGCAATGACCGGGCCGGGGCCCTGCATAAACTCGTTTCCTCGAACAATGACCTGGTCCCCCGCCGACAGACCCTGCTTTTTCACCGCAACATAATCCAACACCTCGGAAAGGATTTCGACGGGAAGCATCTCGGCCATCTGGCCCTTTTCGGAGGAACGGACGACGAAGACCATGGGAATCGGTCCACGTCTCAGCACCGCGTCCTTCGGGATCAACAACCGCACGGCCTTCGGCCCGGAGGGGACCATTGCCCGAACGAACATGCCTGCTTTCAACGCTCTTTCCGGATTTGGAATATCGACGTCCACAGGAAACGTCCTGGCTTGTTCGTCCGCGATTGGAATCACGCGACTGACCTGACCGGCAAAGTCCCGGTTCAACGCATCCACCGTGATATAGGTCTCCGAGCCGACTTCACAAAAAGCGACGCAGGCCTCGGGCACGTTGACGCGCACCCGCACAGTGGACAAATCCAGCAGCTCGACGATACCACCGCCGTCGTTCACCCACGAACCAATCTCGGTATGCTTGATGGTCACGGACCCGTCATAAGGCGCGTGAATCTCAGTCCGAGCCAGGAGATCCGCAAGCCGTCTGACAACCGCACCCTGAGCTTCCAACGCAAATTTAGCCTGATCCACACGGCCTCTCGCGGCCTCGAGATCGGCCAACGTATCATTCCGCTCCTTGTCCGTGGAGCGCTGCATGTTCCACAACCGTTCAGTTCGATCCTTCTCGAACTTCGCTTTGTCGAACTCAGCCTGACGAACGGCGAGGCCCGCTTCCAATTCGGACAAACGCGCGACCGCCTCGTCATGAGCAAATCGCCGAGGGGCGTCGCGAAGCTTGCACAACAGATCCCCCTTGCGAACGAAAACACCCTCATCAACGGGAAGTGCCGTCACAATCCCCGCAACCTCTGAAGCAACGGTCGTGCGAAGTTGGGGCCGGATCGTGCCGACCAGCCGGACACTGGGCGCCACCTCCCGTTCGACCACGCTGGACACCTCCACCCGGGCAGGACCTCGGCCCTGGGCAATAACCTGCCCGGCCGGCAGAAGGCACCCGCACGACACGACCATCAACAGAAGAAACTGGGATAACGGCCCATTCGACCATCTCTTGTACGAAGATTCCGGCGGCATAATCACAATCTTAGATGTTGAAAGGCCGTCCCTCAATGCAGTGCGCTATTTTTGTCTTCATAACTTTGCGCGATAACTCTGGACGTGGAGTGTATAAAAGGTGTATGATAAAGAGTGAGCCGGACGGGGGGACCGTTATCAAAACCACTGGATTGTTGAGGCAGGGATTTTCGGACGCCCAACACTGAGCGGGATTGCAGACCTACATCGAGCACGCCCCGGCTTTATACACGAAACAATGAAATAAAGGCCATCGATCGACTGCCATCATGTCAGATACCTGGAAACACGAAGACACTGAATCGGAGAAGCACCCCCAAGAGGACGGGCGACGTGCCGACAACTGCGCCGATATCAGCAAGGGCCTTGCGTCGGGCTCCGGCCTCGGAAAATACCGCATCCTCGAGCGAATCCGAAGTACCCACAACGCCATCGCCTACAAGGCTCGCGACACCATGCTCGATCGGCTCGTCACGGTCAAGCAGATGAACCCTCATCTCATCGATGATCCGATCGGATGCGGCGAGTTTAAGCGCGAAGCCCAATTGCTGGCCCGTATCCCAAAAGACGCCCGCAACGTCGTCAACATCCATGAACTTATCGAGGGCGAGCAGGGACTCTTTATTGTCGAGGAATACATCCCCGGCAACGCGCTAAAAACACTGATATCAAAACGACAAGTCGACGCCACCGATGCCGTTCGGCTCCTAAAGGCGGGCTGCACGGGCCTGCAGACGCTTCACTTCCGCAGAATCGTGCATCGGGACATTCGGCCGGAAAATCTGCTGGTGACCAAAAGCGGACAGGTGCACATCCTTAATCTAAGCTGTTCCGCCCACGAAGGCGACGACAGTCCGCCTCCGATCATCGCCCCTAAGTATGCGGCGCCGGAACTGCAAGCCGAGCAGGATCACGACGCTCGCGTGGATATCTATGCGTTCGGTTTCGTGATCTACGAAGTGTGCGTCGGACGACGGGCACTGAACAAACACTTTGCGGACCTTTGGGGCGATGCAGAATTCACAGAAGAACGCTGGCGGAAATGGCATACGAACATGGAGGAGAATCTGCCGGATGCCACGAGCTTGAATCCAACCGTGCCTCAAGCCATGTCGTTGATCCTCCGAAGAATGACCTCCAAAAATCTGGACGACCGATTCACCTCGGTACAGGAGATTTTGGAGGAGTTGGCCGGTCAGTTCAAAATACAAAAGTCGAAAACGCCGAGTCCACCGCCCGCCGAACAGGCGTCCAACATTCTCGATCTCCGTTCAACCGCCTCAGGCGTTGTTCAACTCATCACGCGCCCAAAACCGTTGAGTTGGTTTCCTAACCATGATCAATCCACTTCCAAGCATGTCGTTGAACCCTCGGGAATTCAAGATCAGACCACCGCCCCGGTCCGTCCTTTCTATCGAGACATCGATTGGCCGAAAAACCGAGTCAGCCATCGTGCGTTTCAGCGATCGGCATCGTTCTCTTCGCCGTGCCCCGTGCCGGCGCTACCGGTCCTCCCCCCGGTGGATGTGGAGGAGACTCCTCGCCGAAAACACTGGAGACCTCTCCTGCCGGCGGCGGTGTGCGTCTTGGCCTTGATCATGATTTTCTTGGTCACACCGTCGCTATGGGACCGTTTTGTTCATGAGCCTGAGGTGCTGGCCGTCAAGAAGGTTCTCGACGAGGCCCGTGGCGCCTACAGCAGCGGCGATTTCCAATCCGCAGCCGAAAAATATCAGGAAGTGGAGATTCTATGTTTCGGCGAATCGGAACTGACTGCAGAAAGAAAAGACGCCAAACTCATGCTTCTCTTGATCAAGGGGCATCGCGCCCTGGATGAAAACAAATTCATCGCGGTTGAAAAAATCATCGAAGTCGCCGAAAACCGTGGCGCGAACAAAGCCGCCTTGGATGAATTGCGCGATGCATATTGGAGCAGAAAGGATGCCTATCGTCTGGCAGCCGAGGGAGACGAGGAGCTCAAACGAAAACGGTTCTCAAGCGTCGAAATGAAACTCGACGAGTACGAGGAAAAGGCGATCGCGTCTGGGCTCGATCCCTTAACGCTCAAAGAGAAACTTGAGCAGACAAAAAAAGACGCGAAGTACAATGAGGCGTTAGAGCGAAGCCGGAAAGCGCTGAAACAAAAGGATTTCGAATCGGCCTTGATCGCATGTCGCAATGCCGATTCAATCAAATCCACGAGCGACACTCGCCAACTCTTCACCGATATCCAATTCGCCAAAGATCGGGAGGAATGGATCATGCGTGGCGATCAGGCCATGCTGGACCAGGACCATGCCGCCGCCGAGAGCGCCTACAAATCAGCAAACGAAATTGAGCCGTCCGATGATGTCGAAAGGAAGGTGCGAGTGGCTGCATCGCTTCGCCTGGTTCAGGAAGCTCGGGAGGCCATCAACAAAGGCGATCTCCTGGCAGGGAAACGATTGCTCGAAAACTCGATGTGGAAACACCCCAATGCGGTGGCGCAGGCCATGCTGGAACGCATGAATTCGGCCTTTGAAGCCGCCAGTCTGGTCAAGAAAGCGGACCGGAGGATGGCCAAGGGCGATTATTCAGAGGCAATTCGCCTCTATCAGGAAGCACTCCCAAGGCTGCCGGCCGTCAGCAAACAGGCCGTACAGGAAAAGCTGGCGGATGCCAGAAAGGCCACGACGCAACCGATCAACTAGAGGCGCAATCGGGGCTCCATCACTCCTCCGCCAGGCTTATGCGCCTCACGTCAAAGGGAAAATCGTTCACAAAATAAGCGAAATCACTCCCTCCACCCAGATAAAAGTATAGCCCCCGCGGCCGATGATATCGCCCAAGCTGCCCTTCTGTCAGCGTGCGCGAAAGCTTCGCGGTCTTGCCCATTGGCGCAAAGACTTGCACGGCCCACGTGCCGGTTTCAGAAGACCTACCTGTGATGAAAACTTCGCCCGATTTGTTCACCAAACCTCGACCGGCGTCGAACAACGGCAGCAATTCACGAACGAAACTCGGTTGGCCTCCATCGACCTTGTACACCCGACAACGCCTTCGACCATTGTCCGTAACACAAAGATGACCGTTCGCATAACCCACGGCATCCGGCCCCTTAAACCGGAAATCCTCGTCCAAAATCCCCTTATAACGGCCTTCAGAATCCAATATTTGGATCCGATGGTTTCCCTGATCTGCAACGTAGAGATTCCCGGAGTCATCGGCCGCCACATCGGCCGGATAGGAAAACTCACCGGGCATCATGCTCGGAAAACTCGGCCAATATTCTCGACGAGGAACAAGCTCGACCAATTCCTGCCGATCAACGTCACAGAATGCCAAGACATGATTGACCGGATCCGTCAGGACCATTCGACGATCCGGCGTGAACGCTATACCGGAAAAGCTCGGCGAGTAACCTTCAAAACGGCCCGTCTTGACACCATACGGCTGCGTCCCGGCGACGGCGTCCCAGTACAACATCCTCATGGCTCCGCCACCGCGCAACGTCATATAAGCCGCCTGCCCTTCAATCGCAAATTGGACGCACTCCACGTCATAAGGAAGGCAGGTCGGTTCCGACAAGCCGCTTTCACGTCCCTCCTCGTCCACCGAGGAAACCGCAAAGAACGTGTCCAGCGAATAAGGCCCTTCTTCAAGGGGATCAAAATAGGTTTCTTCACTAAGCCGGGTCCATTTGCCGCCGGAAGGCTCCTTGATCGTCGATAAAGCCCACGGTTTGGTATCGTCACCGGCAAAACCCGTACGCTTGTAAATCCGAAACTGCTTGAACACGTCCGGATCGGCATTCTGGGGAAACCACCAGGTCACCAAAAGCGGGGGTTTCTCCGTTGTCCGATCCAGCATACGCGTCGTCGAATCGGGCGGACGAGGAGGACTGTCCGGAGCGCCGATACGGGTCTCAAGACGATGAACATACGCCTGCCGGGATCCCCTCAGACAGGCAACATTGCATGTCGATAGGGGCAGGAAATGAAATTCCTCTGAGCCGGCGCTGCGAAGGCGAAGCAGCAGCAGTCCGTTCGATCCATCCGTCGAGATCTTGCCGAATGGATTCGGCCGCAATTCGTAACCACCGGGCGTCTTATGAGAAGGAGCGGGAAAATTCACCAGCTCCGCACGACCCTGGTCATTCGTGACCGTGGACAATAGAGGGTCTTGGCGACTGACTCCCATGACCTTCCCCGCATCCGGTCCTTCGGATTTCAACTGGAACACATCGACCTGGATACCCGGCAGCGCGCCCCCCGCGTTGGACAGGACTTCGAGCACCACTTTGTCCGGCAGTTGATACAAGTAGTCCCCCTCAAAGCCGCGAGGTCGACCGAGGGTCTTATTCAGGTAACAAGCACCGGACTCCGTGAAAGGATATCCGCCGGCCTCATACATCAACGTTCGAAATGAGGGCGAGACATGCCGCCGCAATGCGTAGCGACCGTGCTTATCCAAAACATAACACTGCTCGAGTGTCGTATCCGTCTTGGTCAAATCGATCAGTCCGAGCTGCCGACCAATCTGCTGCAACAATCTCCAATCCACCTTTAACGCGTCATAACGCAGATCTTCCTCTTCCGAGAGTCCGCCCAGCAACAGCAATGCCGCATGCTCAAGCAAACCGTCGGCCTCCCCGCCGCGCCTCAATGTCGGCTCCCACTGCTTCCGCTCATTCGCGTCAAAAGGATCGTCTACGACGATAATCCGGTCACAACGAACGCGCTCGACGATCCCATCCGGTGCGGACGGATAGACTGAAGCCTTAAACAATGCATTCATGTTACGAATGTGGTATTGGATGTAGTCCTCGAAACAGAACGAATCCACGACATTCGGTGAGCGCCTAAATGCCTCGTATCGCTCTCGGGCCACGACAACCGCGACGCCAAGGCTGCGAATCGGTTCCACAAAGGAATTGTTCCAGCGGACGACCTCCGGGGCCTTGTCCTCGGGATCAATATCGACTCGGATTGAATGTTGCCCTTTCTCCCAGTTCCATGACGCCTCGAACACCTGCTCGGCGCCAGGAGCTAACGCCGTAAGATTCTGTCGATGGATTTCCTGATCGTCGATCAGAACACGACACGGCACGGCCGCCGACCGAGCCGCACCCGCGTTCAGCACGTGAACGCGAAACGTCACTTTGGAGCCGGCGCTCGGTTGCCAGGGGATTTGGTTTGGATCAATATCCAGGCGACCGAGACCGTTTTGCGTCACAACATGGCCCCGCCAACTCGGGTCACGCGGCAGTCGCTCAACATAGGCGACGGTCAAATCGGGCAAACCCGGATTTGTCGTATGACGTGCGCTGCGCCGAATATCAATTTCCTTGACATCGGACAACGCGAGAGCTTTTGCATGGCCGCCTGCATCAAACACCAGAATCTGATTTGCCCATTGCTGAATCTTGCCCGTGAGCTTGCGACCATTTGATTGTGTCAACACATCTTGATAATGAAGCGCGCCCTTTTCAAACTGATAAATGAAAATTCCATCGTCAGCCCCAATCGGCTTTGGATCGTCAAACGCCGGCCTCGAGGCGAACACGGAATGGGAAAGGACGAAAAGAACAACGACAACACTCAAGATTGACGGCATGAAAGAGATCCTCCCCGAATCATGCAATGATCAGCAGCAGACGGACACAGATCATCATACACAGCAAAGGCGGCGCGCCTTGCCACTAAGATATCTGACAATGCTCGCCAACACATGATAACAAAAGTCAACAATCGAGTTCGTGGACGATCCTTGCCCGGATCGCCTCGGCTTGTTCCTTCTCGTAGCGGCCTGCATTCCAACGATAGCCCAGCTCATCCCCTTCGATTCGAGGAATCAGATGAAAATGCAGATGGGGGACGACCTGGCCACTCGACGGACCCGTGTTTTGAAGGAGATTCAGGCCCGAGGCATTCGTCGCTCGCATAACGGCGGACGCCAGTCCCGGAAGCGCGGCAGACAGCGCGCCCATCGCAGCAATCGGAACATCCCGAAGGTCCTGACAGTGATGTTTAGGAATCAGAAGAGTATGACCATCGGCCAGGGGCCCGGCATCCAGAAAGGCCAGGCAATCGTCGGTCTCCCAGATGCGAAAGGCAGGAATCCCGCCCTGCACGATTTTGCAAAAGACGCAATCTGAATCCTGCATCCGGGCAACCTCGCCTCTCGCGTACGTCTATGGGAGGAAAATCACTCTTCCTTGGATTCAGGCGCCGTCTTTGGTTCGCTTTCAGGCTTTTCGGCCTCAGCAACGGCAGCATCGGTCTGGTCTTCTTCGGGAGGTGCAGACTCCGACTTGGCCTTCTGTCCCGACTCGGGCTCTTTGTCGCCGCGTTTGCGGGACCGCTTGGGCTTCTTACCTTCCAAGTAACGAATTCGGTCCAGCGTTTTTTGACGCCGCTGCCCAACGCTCTTTTTTGCACCGGCCTCGGAGGCCTCTTCCTCGCCGACCAATTGAAGAATGGCAAGATCGCTATTGTCACCGATTCGACGCTTGGGCAAGCGAATGATTCGCGTATATCCGCCGGAGCGATCCGAGTAAGACGGAGCGATTTCGGTCACCAGCTTTCGAACCACCGATTGAGCGACAAACGGGATCTTCTTTTTGTTGTAGCTCGCCGGAACCTGCCCCGTCCGATGTCGGCGACCCGACCGATTGGCAAGGACCTTACCCCGTTGGGTATCGGTCATGCCCTCGTATTGTTCCTGTTCTTCTCGGCCGAGCATCGACCGATCGCTCAACAACGAAGTGACTCGCCGACGGCTTTGCAATGTTCCTTTGCGGGCGAGCGTGATCAACTTTTCGACAAAAGGTTGAATCTCCTTCGCCTTGACCAAAGTGGTTTCAACCTGCCCATACTGGAACAGACTTTGGGCCAGGTTACGGCGCATCGCTTTCAAATGAGCCGGCGTCCGTGACAAATGCCTTTTTGAAACTCGGTGTCTCATCGTAAGAACCCACTATATAAGTTCACGAGCGGATGTTCATCTCCGCCAAGTCAGTTTATGTCTTCTCGTGCGATTCCGACCTCTTTGTCAGACTCGGAGCTTGGCGGCGCCGGCGACGAGAAACTTTGAGCGGAATCGTTCATGGTCCCCGAATCCAAAGGTGCGATACCGACGGACGTGGATGACGGCGCGCCTTGAAAACCGCTGACGTCAGACGCCTCACCCGAATCTCCGTCTTCCAGGTTCTCCCCGTCCTCGGACGGTTGCAGTGCCAACCCGTGATCGGCCAGTTTCCGCTTGACTTCACGCAACGAAGTCTTTCCGAAGCTGCGCAGCTTCAGCAAGCTGCCCTCATCATACTGGAGCAACTCACCCAAGGTCGTAATGTTGGCCGAGGCGAGACAGTTACTCGAGCGCACCGACAGATCCAAGACGGAAATCGGCATCGCGGACTTGCTTTCATCGGCTCCGGCAGGCGCAGAAGCATCGGCACTGTCCGCCTCCTGAATGGAACCCTCGAGCCCCAGGCCTTGACCGAGTTCAAAATATTGCACGAACGGATTGAGATGTTTACGAAGGATCTTGGCCGCTTCAACCAGAGCCATCTCGGGCTTCACCGTGCCGTTCGTCCAGATTTCCATGACCAGCCGATCGTAGTTAACGCTCTGGCCGACGCGAGTATCCTCGACGTGATAACGAACCCGCGTGATCGGGGAGAAAACCGAATCGACCGGAATCACACCGATGACTTGATCCTCATTCTCGGGTTTGTTTTCGTCCGCGGTCACATAACTACGGCCGCACGCCACGGTCATTTCCATCTCAAACTCGACGTCATCCGTCAACGTCACCAAGAGTTGATCCTTGTTGACAACCTCAAGCGCAGCATCCGCTTCGATCTCCGAGGCGCGGATCTCGGTCATCTGACCGGACTTGCCCTTGACCGCCAATCGCATGGTCTTGGAAGTGTCCGACGTTGATTTGACGATCAACGACTTGACATTGAGGATCACCTCGGAAATATCCTCATTGACGCCGGCCAGAGTCATGAATTCATGATCAGCGCCCTTGATTTTGACATGAGTCACCGCCGCGCCTTGCAGACTCGACAGGAGAATACGGCGTAAGCTATTACCGACGGTTGTACCAAAGCCCCGTTCAAACGGCTCGACGATAAATCGTCCGTACGTTTGCGTACTGGCGGCATCATCCCGCATCACACGAGTCGGTAGTTCCAGACCTCGCCAACGAATTCGCATTTCATTGACCTCCCAGGATCGTGGCCTTGATCCGATTAAGTCCCGGTCAAATCGTCCAAAAGCCCGATGCGTGCAAAAAACAACGGACTTTATTATTCATCAAAATACTAAAACTAAACTCTTCGCTTTCGACGGGGCCGACAGCCGTTGTGCGGCAGCGGCGTCACGTCCTCAATCGACTGAATCCGAAGGCCGCCGGACTGAAGGCCGGAAATCGCCGATTCGCGACCACTTCCCGGCCCCTTCACTCGCACTTCGACTTCGACGACGCCAAAACGCTTCGCAGCCTGGGCCGCGGTCTCGCCGGCACGCTGAGCAGCAAAAGGCGTGCTCTTGCGAGTGCCCTTGAAACCGACCGTGCCGGCCGACGACCAGCAGAGCGCCTCGCCATTGAAGTCGGTAATCGTGACCATCGTGTTGTTGAACGTCGAGCGCACGTGCGCAATGGCCCGTGTCAGGTGCCGACGAATCTTTTTCTTTCCGGACTTCGCCAAAACTCAATCCTCCGCGGCCCAATGCGGGACCGGATCACCATTAGCTCCGTAATTCCTTGACACCCTTCTTGCCGGCCACCGTTTTCTTCGGCCCCTTCCGCGTTCGGGCATTCGTCTTCGTGCGTTGCCCTCGCACCGGAAGGCCTCGACGATGGCGAAGCCCGCGATAACATTGAATGTCGCGCAGTCGGGCGACGTTCTGCGTAATCTGACGACGTAGCTGCCCCTCAACGATGTAGTTTCGATCAATCACAGCCGCGATGCGACTGATCTGATCTTCCGTGAGGTCTTTTGCGCGAACGTTGAACTCAATCTGCGCCTCTTTCAAAATCGCCCGACTAAACGTTGGGCCGACCCCATAAATATACGTCAATGCAATAACGACGTGCTTGTCGTTGGGAATATCAACACCGGCAATACGTGGCATCCGTCTTCTCCCTGGCCAATTCAAAAATACCGGCTTAACCTTGCCGTTGTTTATGTCGCGGATTTGACGAACAAATGACGCGCACAATGCCTTTACGCTTGATCAACTTACAGTTCTCACAAATCCGACGTACACTTGAACGCACTTTCATGATTCGTCTCCCGCCGTCGCACTAGCGCCCGTCCGTCAACAGACAGACGCCGTCGGACGTTACGGCGATCGTATGTTCGAAATGAGCCGAAAGGCTCCCGTCCTTCGTCACCTGAGGCCAGCCGCTTGAATCTCCCGACTTGACCTCGCGCGAGCCGGCGTTCACCATCGGCTCCACCGCCAACACCAGACCCGGCTCCAAACGGAAGTCCTGCTTCCGCTGTCGCCGATCAGTGTAATTCGGAACCTTGGGTTCCTCGTGCATCTGCTGGCCGATCCCGTGCCCCACGAATTCGCGGACCACGGAGAAACCTGCAGATTCTACATGCTTTTGCATCAGTTCCGCAACCTCACTCCAGAGGCGACCTGGCCGCATTTCCTCAATGGCCAGGTCCAGGGTGCCCAACGTCACCTCCAGCAACCGCTGGGCTTCAGGGCTGATCCGGCCCACCGGAAAGGTATTGGCCGCATCGCCGCAATACCCCTTCAGGCGAACCCCACAATCCACACTGATGACGTCCCCTTCCACCAGGATCCGGCCGTTCGGAATCCCGTGGACCACCTCGTCGTTCACACTGGCACAGATCGCTGACGGAAACGGAAATTTCGTCGCCGGCGAGGTGACGCCCTTGAAAAGGGGCTCGCCTCCCGCCGAAAGGATCATCTCCTCTGCAACCGCCCCCAATTCCTCCACCTTGATTCCAGGACGGATCATCTCGCGCATCTTCTCATGCACCTGATGCACGATCCGGCCGGCCGCCCGCATTAACTCAATTTCGCGGGGGCTCTTCAGCACCGCCATCGTCGGCCTCGTTCGTGAAAAGCGGTTAGGACCGCGTTTGTCACCTGATTCCCGCCTCATCTCCGACATGCCTCTTGAATCGCGGCAGTCACGTCGTCCACGCTACCCTCACCGGAGACCCGCTTCAGCAGCCCGCCGTTCTGGTAATATGCAATCAACGGCTTTGTCTCCTCATGATAGGTCTTCAGTCGTTGCCCGACGACCTCGAGAGAATCGTCCTTCCGACGAGTCAGGGCTTCCCCGCAATCATCACAAATCCCCGCCTTGACCGGCGGAGAAAACTCCTCGTGATAAATACGGCCACATTTCGGACAGGTGGAGCGTCCCGTCAGCCGCCTCGTCACCGCAGCGTCGTCCACCTCAATGTTAATCACAGTCTCGATTTTTCGATCTTTCTCCGCGAGTCTCGCATCCAGCCCTTCCGCCTGCGCCAGCGTCCGGGGAAAACCGTCAAGCAGGAACCCGTTTGCGGCTTCCGGACGGCCGATGTGGTCCATCATCATCGACAGAATCAAATCATCCGGGACCAGAACGCCACGATCCATATAGTCCTGGGCCTTGGCCCCTAACTCGGTCTTGGCCTTACGCTCCGCCCGGAGGATATCCCCGCTTGACAAATGCACGAGCCCAAAGGCCTTGGAAATCCTCACGGCCTGAGTGCCCTTGCCGGCACCGGGAGGCCCCAGGAGTACCAGATTCACATGTAGCCCCCTTTGATGCGACGACCGCCATCAGGGCCCAAAAATCCGTCATAGTTTCGCATGATCAGGTTGGCTTCAATCCGCTGCACAAGGTCAAGCCCTACGCTCACCACGATCAGCAGCCCGGTTCCGCCGAGAAATGACGACACAAAGAAGGGGATGCCCATCGCGGTGGCAATAATCTGCGGGATGATGGCAATCAAGGCCAGGAAGCCGGCCCCGACATACGTGATCCGAGTCATCACCGTCTCCAAATAGTCGGCGGTGCGCTTGCCGGGACGCAACCCCGGAATGAAGCTGCCGTTATCCCGAAGCTGGTTGGCCATCTCCTTGGGCTGAAACTGCACGGTGGTCCAGAAATAGGCGAAAAAGTAAACCAGACCGACATAGCTGAGCACGTACAGGAAACTCGAGCCGTTAAATTCGTTCGCCAGGATTCTCAGAAAACCCCATTCCTGGAAAATGTCCGACAGCCAACTGAATACGAGCCCCGGAAAGATCAGCAAGCTGCTTGCAAAGATGATCGGCATCACGCCGCCGTGATTCACGCGAAGCGGCAGATAGGTCCGCTGCCCGGCATACATCCGGCGACCGCGCATCTGCTTGGCCTGCTGGATCGGAATCCGGCGCTGACCCTGGGTGATCAAAATCGAGCCCGCGACCACGCCGATAAAAGCCAGAAGCAGGAAAATCACCTTCGCAGGTCCCATGGACGCTTCACCACCGACGTCCACCGATGTGTTCTGAAGCACCCAAAAGACCGCCTGGGGCATTTGAGCCACGATTCCGGCCATGATGATCAGACTGATCCCGTTGCCGATTCCATACTCGTCAATCTGCTCACCCAACCACATGAGAAAAACCGTCCCGGCGGTCATTCCCAGAATGCCGATCAGCCAGAACGACAATGTCGGCCATGGGCTGGCGCCGAAATCGCTGAACTCTGCAAAAACCAGACCTTCCCGCTGGATGTAGTTCAGCCAGAAGAAAGACTGAACGATGCAGATTCCCACGGTCGCGTAGCGCGTGTATTCCTGAATCTTCTTGCGCCCAATCTCGCCTTCCTGTCGCAGCTTCTCCAACGCCGGCACGACCGTTCCCAATAACTGGAAAATAATCGACGCCGAAATGTACGGCATGATTCCCAGGCCGAAGATGGTACTCTGCTGAAGACTCCCCCCCGTAAAAATCGAGAAGTATTGGGTCAACTGGGCGATCCCGCTGCCGGCGCCCTTGATCCGATTGAAATAATCGATCAACTCGGTCTGATCGACGCCGGGGACCGGCACATAAAAACCGATTCGATAAACCGCCAGCAACCCCAACGTAAAAAGAATCTTGTTCCGCAGATCGGGGACTTTGAAAATGTTTAAAAATGCCGAAAACATAAGATCGGGCTCAAAATAGCGGTACTGTCCTATCACCGGCTTGAAGTCCGGCACAGCACCAAAAGACTTCTAGAGGGTGTTCATGACTCTTCTTTGATTTCGTTTTCGTCGGCCTTGTCCGGCTTCGCTTTTTCTTTCTTGGGCGCTGCTTTTTCTTTTTTGGCCTCGGACTTTTCCTTCTTGGCCTCAGGCTCGGTTTCGGTCTTGGGGCGCTTGACGAACTTCTTCTTCGGCTTCGGGTTCAACCATTTCGCGGTCCCGCCGGCCTTTTCGATCTGAGACTCCGCCGAAGCACTGAACCGGTGCGCCTCGACCGTCAGCTTCTTCTGCAATTGACCGTCGCCGAGGACCTTGACCAGCTGATTCCGATTTCGAACGAGGCCCGCCTCTTCCAGCGAAGCCGGTGTCACGTGACCGCCGTTCTCAAATCGGGCCTCCAGGTCAGACAGGTTCACGACCTGGTAAATCGTTCGGAACTGGGCGTTGTTAAAACCGTATTTCGGGAGTCGACGAAACAACGGAAACATCCCGCCTTCGGCCAGGACAACTCGGCGATACCCCGCGCGAGCTCCGGCTCCCTTGTGGCCTCGGCCGCTGGTCTTCCCGCTTCCGCTACCGGGACCTCGCCCCACCCTCTTTCGCTTCCGGTGTGCACCGGCTCGTTTTGTTATTTGGGTAATGTCCATGGCACTCTCAGCAATTCCTCTCAACCGGCAATGGAAACGCCTCGCAGCTTCTCGACGGTCTGACGATCCCGCAAGGACAACAGCGCCTGATACGTGGCTTTGACCAGGTTCTTTGGGCTCGTCGAACCATAGACTTTGGTCAAACAGTCCCCGACACCAGCGAGTTCCAGAACCGCACGCACGCTTGAACCGGCGATGACCCCCGTTCCCTCACGAGCGGGCAAGAGCAGAACACGGCTCGAACCAAACCGCCCCAACACTTCGTGCGGAATCGTCGACCCCTGCAAGCGGACGGGACGCAAGGACCTCGACGCCTGCTTCCGCCCCTTTTCGACGGCCGACGGAACTTCATTGGCCTTGCCGTAGCCCACACTCACCCGGCCGTTGCGATCGCCCACGACGACCAGCGCAGCAAAGCTGAATCGGCGTCCACCCTTCACCACCTTCGAGCAGCGATAAACTTTCACGACGTTATCGTCGTACGTTGGCCCCTCGTCAGGCTCTCGATTGCCGCGATTGCGTTGTTCTAGCTTTGCCATTGATCAACCTGAAAAATCGTTTCCTATAAACACGCCGCCTACTTAGAATTCTAATCCTGATTTTCTCGCCGCCTCGGCCAGGGCCTTGACACGGCCATGATAGCGCAACCCGTTGCGATCAAATGCCACTTTGCGAATGCCCTGCATTCGAGCCCGTTCCGCGAGAATCTGCCCGATCTTGGCAGCCGCTTCACAATTGCCGCCGTATTTGATCTCATCGCCCAGCGCCTTGGTATTTGTCCCCGCACTGCAAAGCGTACGGCCGGTGATATCATCAATAAGCTGCACGCTGATGTTCCGGTGACTTCGACTCACATTCAGCCGAGGGCGATCGGCCGTGCCGAAAACGTGCCGTCGTACCCGGCGACTTCGACGCACCCGACGAACGATTTTTCGCTTTTGCTCATTCATGACTCAAACTCTTCCGTTCAATCATCCTGCCGTGCCGGCAAAGGCCTTGCCAGCCTTGCGACGAATCTGTTCACCTTCGTACCGAACGCCCTTGCCCTTGTAAGGCTCGGGCGGACGCGCATCCTTGATCGTGCGAGCAAACTGCCCGACCACTTGTTTGTCGATGCCGTTGATCGTCAGCTTGGCCGGTGTCTCATCACCTCGGGCCGCGGCGACTTCGATGTCCACCTTGATCCCTTCCGGAATGGGCAGTTTCACCGGATGGGAAAAACCCACGTTCATTTCAAGCGTCTGGCCGGACGCCGAGCAATTGTATCCGGTGCCGTAAATCTCCATCTTCTGCTGGTAGCCCTGCGTGACACCGATCACCATGTTGTTCAGCAGTGCCCGGGTCAAACCGTGAAACGCGCGAAGCTCGGCAACATCGGACTCTCTGGAAACGTTGATCTTGTCTCCCTCGGCCGTGACCGAAACGCCCATAGGATGGTCAAACGACAAACTGCCCTTGGCGCCGCTTACCGTCACCCGACGGCCTTGAATATCAACCTTCACACCCGAAGGCAGAGGAACCGGTTTTTTGCCAATCCGAGACATCTTCTACTTTTCCTTCAAAGCATGCGCTGGCCGGAGACGCCTAATGCACCGTGCAGACCAATTCGCCGCCCAACCGTTGCTCGCGACACTGACGATCACTCAACACGCCCCGACTCGTGGATAAAATCGCGATTCCCAAACCGTTGAGGACCCGCGGGATCTCTTCGACGCCGACGTACCTACGACAGCCCGCTTTACTTTCACGCTTCACGCTGGTCAAAACCTGCTCCCCGCGTGGACCGTATTTCAGCGTCAGCCGAAGCTGACCCTGCCGGTCGTCGCCGATCTCCTCAACGTCCTGGATATAGCCTTCATCCTTCAGAACCTTGGAAATCGCCAGCTTGAAACCGCTCCGCGGAATCATCACAGTCTCCGCCCGATTCCGAACGGCATTGCGAATCCGGGTCAAATAATCGGCAATGGGATCACTCCACATATCGTTTCGTCCTAACCTTTACCAACTGGCCTTTCGTACACCGGGGATCTTGCCTTCCAAAGCGAGTGTCCGGAAGCAAATCCGGCACAAGCGGAATTTGCGATAGACCGATCGTGACCGACCGCAAACCTGACAACGCGTATAGCCTCGAACTCCGAACTTGGGCTTACTGCGGGCTTTGATGATGTTGCTCTTCTTGGCCATAAACTAACACGACTCCTTGCAGAGATTCCTCACGCCGCCTGCTCCGCCTCGACCTGCCGGAACGGCATTCCCAAGAGTTTGAGCAGTTGAAAACTTCCTTGATCGTTTGTGGCCGTGGTCACAAAGGTGATGTTCAAACCCTGCTGAAACGTCACCTGGTCCGGATCGACCTCGGGAAAAACAGTCTGCTCCGTGATCCCCATCGTGTAATTCCCACGACCGTCGAAGCTCTTCGGGTCCAAACCGCGAAAGTCACGAATACGAGGAATCGCGATACAGATCAGACGATCCAGGAACTCGTACATCCGTCGGCCCCGTAACGTCACCTTCAGACCGATCTCGTAACCCTTCCGCAGCTTGAAATTCGAAACACTCTTACGGGCCCGACAAATGATCGGCTGCTGGCCGACAATCAACCCAAGCTCTTTCTGAGCCGCGGCCATTCGGGCCTTTTCCTGAAGCACCTTGCCAAGCCCCATCGAAAGCACGATCTTTTCCAGCCGTGGAACGGCGAGCCGGTTCTTGCAAGCCAACTCCTTCTGGAGAGCAGGCAGAATTTCGTTCTTGTACTTGTCCTGTAATCTTGCCATGACCGTTCCTATTCGGGGCGACAACGACGCCCTCATCAATCAAGCTAAGACTTACCCACAGACGGCTTGATGTCTTCCAAAACCGTGCCGCCCCGAGTCACTCTACGCCTCGACACGACCTTGCCGTTCGCATCCCGCTCAAGCTCGAAATGGACACGGCTGCCTCGCCCGGTCTTCGGATCGACCGGCAATACATTCGAAAGGTCGAGCGACGCCTCTTTCTGAATACGGCCGCCCTGCGGGTTCTGCCGGCTCTGACGAAGATGTCGGTAGACGAGATTGACCCCTTCGAGCCAAACGCGACCCTTCTTCGGATCGACGCGGAGCACGTTGCCCTGCTCGCCCTTGTGCGCGCCGCTGATCACCTCGACGCGATCTCCTTTTCGAACCTTGGCCGCCATGATCGCCTTCTCCGCTAAATCACCTCGTTGGCAAGCGACACGATCTTCATGAAGCCCTTCTCGCGAAGCTCACGCGCGACGGCTCCGAAAATACGAGTCCCCTTGGGATTCTTCTCTTCATCAATGATCACCGCCGCGTTGCTGTCGAACCGCACATAGCTGCCGTCCGTCCGGCGAACCGGGAATTTCGTCCTCACAACCACGGCCTTGACCTTACGCCGAGTCGAACGCTCCTTACGATTGTTCCCCACGTAATAATCACTGTTGGGCAGCGCCTTCTTCACCGTGCAAACCACGATGTCACCGACGCTGGCCGTTCGTCGCGTATTCCGGGCACGACCGGTCGAACCGCCCAGAACACGAATGACCAAGGCACGCTTGGCCCCCGTATTGTCCGCAATGTCAAGAATGCTCTCTTGCTGAATCATGGTCTTGTCATCTACCTTCGGCCGTCCGATTGACAAACCTGGACAATCGCCAGGACTTGGTCTTACTGATCGGCCGGCACTCCACGATTTCCACAACATCACCGACCTTGGCCTCGTTCTTCTCATCGTGAGCGTGCAAGGCCGTCTTCTGCTTGAGATACTTACCGTACTTCGAATGCTTGATCAGGCGATCAATGCGAACCTTGATGGTCTTGTCACGCGCATCACTCTCCACGACGCCAATCCGAGCGCGGCGCTGAGAACGACCTTCACGACCGGACACGTTCGATGTCTTAAGTTCTTCCGCCATCATTCGCCTGTTCCATCAACGACTAAAAGTCTCACTTTTTTTCCGCCTTCGGCTTACCGACCGACTCCATGTGAATCTGCGTCTGTTCGATGTTTTCTTCGCCGCGATCGCCCAAAATGGTCAAAACGCGGGCGATATCCCGCCTCGTCTTCCTAAGCAACGAGGAGTCCTCCAGCTTCTGAGTCACCGCCTGGCTCCTCAGATCAAACGAGTGACGGCGAAGACGCTCAAGCTCCGCATGAAGCTCGTCATTCTTAAGTTCTCGCAGGTCGCCAATCTTCATCGTCCACGCACTCCTCGGCTACAAACGGGGGCGCCGCTTCACAAGCCGACACCGAAACGGCATCTTGTGCGCCACTCGGCTGAACGCCTCTCGGGCAACGTCCTCTTCAACGTCACCGATCTCATACAAAACCGTCCCGGGCTTGACCACGGCCACCCAACGATCCACCTCGGCCTTGCCTTTGCCCATTCGCTGCTCCAACGGCTTGGCCGTCACGCTCTTTTGGGGGAAAACGCGGATGATCACTCGGCCTTCGCGATGCAAAAAGTGAGTCGCCGCCATACGGCCGGCCTCGATCTGCCGCGCGCTGAGCCAACCGCCTTCCATCGTCTGCAAGCCGAAATCGCCGTAGGCCACGGTGTTGCCCCGGGTGGCCTTGCCGCGAATACGGCCGCGCTGCTGCTTGCGGTACTTCACTCTGGCCGGCATGTTAGCCATGTCAAAACTCCTAAGACGACGTCAACCTGTCATGCAGGCGTCGCTAAGCTCGCGGACCTCGACCAGGCCGTCGCCGTTCCGGTTCGGCCTCGTCCACTTCAGCGCCATAAGGTCCCTTGTACAACCAGACGCGAACCCCGATCGCCCCGTAGGTCGTGAAGCTCGTCGCAAATGCATAGTCAACATGTGCCGACAACGTCTGAAGCGGAATCGAGCCGCGCTTCTGTGTTTCCACACGCGACATCTCCGCCCCGCCGAGCCGTCCCTTGCAAATGATCTTCACGCCCAAGGCGCCCGCCTGCATCGCTGCGTCACATTTCATCTTGATCGCCCGACGAAAACTCGTCCGCCGCTTGAGTTGCTGGGCAATCTCCAAAGCAATCAACTTGGAGTTCATGTCGGGGTTCTTGATTTCCTTGATGTTGACGCTGACCTTCCGGTCAATCAGGTCCTCAATCTCCTCGCGAAGCTTGTCCACCTCCGCACCCTTCGGGCCGATCACCATGCCCGGCCGAGCGGTCGACAGGTAAACCTTGACTTCGTCACGCGTCCGCTCAATCTCGATCTTCGCACAACCCGCAAACGGCTGGGTCTGGTTCAAGCGCTTGTTCACGAGGTTGCGAATCTGTTGATCCTCGATCAAAAACTCCGCATACGCCGCCTTCGGCGCAAACCACCGTGAGCGCCAACCCTCGGTGACACCAATGCGAAAACCGGTTGGATGTACCTTTTGTCCCATGATCTACTGCCTCGGTCCTTCGCCCACGGTCACCACAATATGACTCGTACGTTTCATGATCGGATGGGCACGACCGCGATCCTTCGGACGAAATCGCTTGATCGTCGGGCCTTCATCCACACGAGCTTCATGCACATAAAGACTGCGAACGTCCGCCTCTTGCTCATCCGCATCCGCCATTGCCGCACGCAGGACTTTGTCAACGAAGACGCTGGCCCGCTTTCGCGTGAACTTCAAAAGGTCCAACGCCTCGTCCGCGGGGCGATCGGAGATCAAACCCGTCACCAGACGGGCCTTCCTCGGGCTGATCCTGGCATATCGATGAATCGACGTCCACGCTGCCATCGCTCGTAAACTCCAAAAACCGGCACACTGCCGGAGTATCCTTAGCCTTGCTTTCGCTTGGCCGCTGTATGGCCTCTGAAAATCCGCGTCTGGCTGAATTCACCCAGCTTGTGGCCAACCATATCTTCCGTCACAAACACTTTGTTGAAGATCTTTCCGTTGTGGACCTCGAACGTTCGCCCCACGAACTCCGGCGGAATCGTACTGCGCCGAGCCCAGGTCCTGATCGACTCGTGACTCCCGGCTTCGATCGCCTTCTGGACTTTCCGATAGAGTTTCGGGTCCACGAAAGGCCCTTTTTTCAAGCTTCGTCCCATGACGCATTCACTCGCTTTTCGAAACCAACGTTCGACTATTTACGCCGCTTCAGCGACACCTGACCGTATCGACGACTCTTCCGCCGTCGCAAAATCCGACGATTCGAAATCTTCCGAGGCTTCCGCGTCCGACCGCCCTTGGCCAGCTTGCCCGTCGGACTGCAAGGGTGACGGCCACCGCCGCTTCGCCCCTCCCCACCGCCTAGCGGGTGAGCCACCGGATTCATCGATGTACCACGATTGTGCGGCCGTCGTCCCATGTGACGCTTCCGGCCGGCCTTACCAAGCTTGATGTTCTTGTGCTCAAGGTTGCCCAACTGACCAATCGTCGCCCGACATTCAACGCGGACCTGCCGCATTTCACCGGAAGGCAGAATCAACGTCGCCCAATCACCCTCACGCGCAGCCAAGCGGGCCACACCACCGGCCGATCGAACCAGCTTGCCGCCCTGACCGGCATGCATCTCGACATTGTGAACATCCATGCCGACCGGAATGTTCTTCAGCGGCATCGCATTGCCCACCTTCGGCTCGGCCTCCGGACCGCTCTCCACCTTGTCACCAGCCGTCAAACCGAATGGTGCAAGGATGTAACGAATCTCGTTATCGTCGTACTTGAGCAGGGCAATAAAACAGTTTCGATTCGGGTCATACTCGATCGACTGCACGGTCGCGGGCTGCCCGTCTTTGTTCCGCTTGAAGTCGATGATTCGATAAAGTCGCTTATGACCGCCGCCACGAAAACGTGACGTAATGACACCCTGGTTATTCCGGCCGCCGGTCTTGACCAACGGGCGACACAGCGACTTCGCCGGGCGACGATGCTTGTCCGTCAACTCGTAAAAGTCGTTGACGCTGGCACTTCGTCGGCCGGGCGTCGTCCGTCTGTATGTCTTCACACCCATGATCTAACTCGCTACGACTCTCGCACTAAAACAAATCAATATGAAAATCCGGCTTCAGCACGACGATCGCCTTCTTCCAATGGGCCGTCGTACCGACTCGACCCCGATATCGCCTCTGCTTGCCACGATGAATGCTGGTCCGCACGCTGGCAACCTTCACGCTGTAAATCTTCTCCACTGCGCTGCGAATCTCCGGCTTGCTGGCTTCAGGATGCACCTCAAAACTGTAGGAGCCGCCTCGACCCGGCCGTGTTCGCGTCGCCTCGTACGATTGCCGACTTTGATGCGTCCCCTTCTCCGTCACCAGGGGCCTCTTAATGACATGGTAAATATCCATCGTATTCGTCTATGCCTCTGCCGAGCGCCCGGCTTTCAACGGATCACCCATCAGCGCCTTGAACGCCTCCGGTGTGAACACCAAATGTCGGGCCCGCAAAATGTCGTACGCGTTGACGTCCTGTATCAGCTTCATATCCAGGGCCGGAATGTTCCGACCCGACTTCTGCAGATTGGGGTCGGCAGACGCCAAAGCGATGAGCGCCCCGGCATTCGTCTGGGTCGCACGCATGATCTTGGCCATCTCCGACGTTTTCGGCGCATCCAACTTCAAACCGTTTAAAATCAAGGCCGAGCCGGACATCGCCTTCGCCAGAATCGCCGAATTTCGAGCCAGCCTGCGCATCTTGCGATTCAGCTTTTGCGAGAAATCACGGTTCACCTTCGCAAACGTGCGTCCACCACCGCGACGCACGGGCGTCCGAAGGTTCCCGGCACGAGCTCGACCGGTGCCCTTCTGACGATAAAGCTTTCGGGCAGAACCCTGCACCATGCCCCGGCTCTTGGTCATGACCGTGCCTTGACGCTGATTCGCCCGGTAGGCGACCACGGCCTGCTTGAGCAGACTGAAACGAACCCGCCCACCCAATTGCTCAGGGTCGACCTGCTCGCTGCCTACTTTCTTACCCTTGGTGTCGAGGACTGGTATATCAATCATCGCGTCACAACTACCATCAAAAGCAAAAGGGCCGCCGAACCTTAAAAGTCAGCGACCCCAAAACATCTATCCTTTTGTCTTTGCCTGCGCCACGATCACAAACCCGCCTTTCGGGCCAGGAACCGCGCCTTTGATAAGGAGCAGATGACGATCCTTATCGACCTGGACCAACGCCTGATTGCGGGCAGTTCGTCGAACGCGACCCATTTGGCCCGCCATTCGCTTGCCCTTCTTCACACCACGGCCCTTGCCCAAGTTCGCACTTCCGCCGATGCTTCCGGCCGACCGGTGCTTTCGTTCCACACCGTGCGACGCTTCCTTGCCGCGGAAATTATGGCGCTTCATCACGCCTTGAAACCCTTTGCCGATCGTGGTGCCCACGATATCGACGAACTTGATCTCCTGATCCGCGAACATCTCGACCGTCACCGCATCGCCGACCTTCTTGTCAGTGGCCTCGGACAGCCGGAGCTCGCGCACAAATCGCTTCGGTTTCGAGTTCGCCTTACGAACATGACCAATCTCCGGACGCAGACAGCGCGACGGCTTCTTGTCCAAATAGCCCAGCTGAATCGCCTCGTAGCCGTCCGTCTCCTTGGTCTTGACCTGGAGAACATCGCACGGCCCTGCCTGAACCACCGTCACGGGAATGGCCGTGCCATCGCCGGCAAACACCCGCGTCATGCCGATTTTTGTTCCTAAAATCGCCGCCTTCATGAGGCACACTACCCCTGAATCACCTGCGGACATCCGCACGAACGCGCGATAAAAGCTCACGCGTCATTCAACCAAAATTAAATGGGGGTCCAAAGAGATCAAGCAGAGGAACAGATGCAGACCACCTTCATCCGTTCATGCCCTATGCCTTGATCTTTACAAACACTCCCGCCGGCACTACCAGCCGGTTCAAGGCCTCCACAGTTCTCGCGGTCGGCTCGAAAATATCGATCAACCGCCGATGCGTCCGCATCTCGAACTGCTCTCGTGATTTCTTGTCGATGTGCGGGCTGCGAAGCACCGTGTATCGCTCGATCCGGGTCGGCAGAGGAACCGGACCACGCACCCGAGCACTGGTCCGCTTTGCCTGGTCCACGATCTCAACCGCTGAAGTATCCAGCGCTCGATGGTCGTAAGCCTCCATCCGAATTCGAATACGATCCAAGGCCAACGGTCGCCCTCAACAAATCCACCTAACCGGGATTGCCCACATGACAAATCCGAGCTGGGCAATCCTATCAGGTCTGAGATCCCTGTCAAGCCACCATCGAATGTTTGAGGCCAAACCGGGAAAATAAGTGTAACTGCCTGAAAAAAATAAAATTAGACCTCTAATCACTGTAGCCGTACCGGCGCAAAAGCTCTTTTTCCAAAACCGGAGGCATCGGAGAATAGGCCAAAGGCTCCATCGACCAGCTTGAACGACCCTGCGTGAGCGTTCGGAGCTTCGTGGCGTATTGAAACATCTCCGCCAGGGGAACGTGAGCATGGATCACCCGATCCCGCCCACGCAGTTCCGTATCCTGAATGACCCCCCGCCGCGCACTGAGATCTCCGGTCACCGGACCAAAATGATCATCCGTAAGTGACACCTCCAACCGCATGATCGGCTCCAACATCACCGGACCCGCTTTCTTCACAGCCTCGTCAAACGCAATTCGCGCAGCCGTCTCAAATGCCAATTCCGTGCTGTCCGTTTCGTGCTCCTGTCCCCCAAGTAACGTCGCGCGAATGTTCAACAACGGATAACCCGCCAGCGGGCCGACCTGCAGGCAGTCTCGAACGCCCCGCTCGATCGCCTCAATATACTCCTGTCTCAATACGACGCCGGTCGCTTTGTTCACAAACTCGAACGGCTCTTTGCCGGATTCGGGCTCGAACGGCTCGACCTGCAGGGTCACGACGCCGTACTGACTCGCCGTGGCCGTCTGCCGAATGAAGCTGCCCTCCGCCTTACCGGCCTCCGTCACCGCTTCCCGGTAAGCCACCAGCGGCTTGCCGACGTTGACAGGCACCCGAAAGTCATGCTCGAGCCGGTACGACAAAACCTCAAGATGCAACTCACCCATACCACTTAAGATCGTCTGACCCGTCTCCGAATCGATCTTATGTTGAAACGTCGGGTCCTGCCGGGCGAGCTTGGACAGCGCTTCGACAAGATCGTCTTTGTCCTTCGTGTTCTTCGGCTCCACCGACACGCTCATCACCGGCGTCGGAAATTCGATCTTATCCAGAACAATGGTCTTGTTCCCGTCGCAAAGTGTATGGCCCGTCAGCGCCTCCTTCAGCCCGACGCCCGCGACGATCTCACCGGGCCCCGCCTCGCTGATCTGCTCACGGCGCTTGGCGAACATCCGGAACAACCGGCTCAAATTCTCTTTCCCACCCGTGTTGATGTTGAACACCCGCATGTTGCTTTTGAGCACGCCGCTATAGACCCGAATATAAAAAAGATCCAACGGCTTCTCGGCCACGATCTTGAAGATCATCGCCGCCAAGGGCTCCTTGCGATCCGGATGCCGCTCGATCTCCGTATGGTCCTCCAATGACCGCAAACCCTTGACCGGGGGCATATCAAGAGGCGACGGCAGATAGTCGACCACGCCGTCCAAAAGCTTTTGCACACCCAGATACTTCAACGAAGACCCGCAAAAGACCGGATTCAAAGCGCTCGCAATCGTCGCCTTTCGCAACGCCCGACGAATCTCGTCGTCGGTCAACGGCTGCTCTTCAAGATATTTCTCCATGAGTGCGTCGTCGTGTTCGGCGACCTTCTCCTCCAAATGGTGACGCCACATCTTCACGTCGTCGGCCAACGATGCCGGAATGTCGATCTCCTCGACCTTCTCCCCCCGCTCACCGCCAAACCGGTACGCCTTCATGTGCAGGAGATCAACCACACCCTCAAACGAACTCTCCGCTCCGATCGGAATCTGCACCGGCACCGGATGCGCATCGAGTCGCTTCTCCATCGACTCGACAGACATGAAAAAGTCCGCCCCGATCTTGTCCATCTTGTTGATGAGGCAGATCCGTGGAACGTGATACTTCGAGGCCTGCCGCCAGACCGTCTCCGACTGGGCCTCGACCCCTTCCTTGGCGTCGAACACCACGATCGCCCCGTCGAGCACGCGCAGACATCGCTCCACCTCCGCCGTGAAATCGACGTGGCCCGGCGTATCGATCAGATTGATCGTATGGTCCCGCCACGGACAAGTCACCGCGGCACTAAAGATCGTGATTCCCCGCTCCTGCTCCTGCTCGTAAAAGTCGGTCGCCGTCGTCCCGTCGTCGACCTCCCCCATCTTGTGCGTCCGGCCGGTGTAATAGAGGATTCGTTCGGTCGTCGTCGTCTTACCGGCGTCGATATGGGCCGCGACGCCGATGTTGCGCACCTTGGCTAGACCGGACGTGTCCGCGGTTCCATCCTCATCCTCCGATTCGACCATCGCGGCCACAGACATCTCAACACTCCTCATAGGCTTCGCCGTGGCCCGTTTCGGCGACGACAACATTCTCGCAGCTATAGGATAGGTCCGCACAGCATGCACTACAAGTCGCACTGGACAAACGCAGGGTCTGTTGTGCATGCCCTACAACAAGACTGACCGCATGTGCCATTTTTAAAGTACATCTCCGATGACGACGAATTCGAACGATCTCCGCCCTCAAAACCTTGACCTACGCATCCGCTCTAGAGACAATTTATGAGTGGCTGGAACAAGCTTTGCGTTGTAGTTGAGGGGCGCAAAGGATCTTTCTGTTCGACATCGGTCCATCATGGGTATCGTTGGGCGCACGATGACCGGCCTGATAAGTACGCCCGAATTGGAGTTTGATTCATGTTTGCTCGTTCGCGTCTACTCATCGTCGTTCTGACAGCCCTTGTCTTTTTCCCGAGCACGACATCCGCGACCGACTGTAACAATAACAGCATCGACGATGCCATTGACGTCTCGAGCTTGATTGGCACGAATCCTTTACGCTATTTGAGAATAGACCCTACCGTGGGCACCGCGTCTGCGGTGTCCGGTTTGGGGTTACCAGGAGTCCGAGCCTCAGGCTTGGCGTTCGATCCCAATACCAACACCCTGTACGGGACGGATTCACTCCTCAACCAATTGTTCACCATCGACCCGGCCACGGGGACGGGCACAATCGTGTCAGCCAGGGTCTTAGGGTTTTCCACCATCCATGGCTTGGCGTTCGATCCCAATACCAACACCCTGTACGGAACAGACGTAAACACCGACCAACTGATCACCATCAACCCAGCTACGGGGGTAGGGACCGCGGTCGGGCCGTTAGGATCTCCTAACGTCCAGGGTTTGGCGTTCGATCCCAATACCAACACCCTGTACGGAACAGATGCAGACACTGATCAACTGATCACGATCGACCCGGCCACGGGGCTGGGGACCGCGGTCGGGGCATTAGGATCTTCTAACATCCAGGGATTGGACTTTGATCCCAATACCAACACCTTGTACGGAACAGACATTGGTACCCACGAATTGCTCACGATCGATCCGAACACGGGGGCGGCGACGACGGTCGGGGCGATGGGATTCAATTTTGTTCAGTGCTTGGCATTCGATCCTAATATGAACACGCTGTACGGAGTTGAAGGATTCGACAACCAATTGCTTACCATCGATCCAGGCACAGGGGCGGGCACGGCGGTCGGGGCGATGGGGTACTTCGGCGTCCAGGTTTTGGCGTTTGATTCCAACACGAACACCCTGTACGGAATTGAAATATTCAGCGACCTATTACTCACCATCGACCGAGCCACGGGAATAGGCACGACAGTCGGGACGCTCGATTCTTCCAGCGTCTTGGGCCTGGCGTTCGATTCCAACACCAACACCCTGTATGGTACCGATTTCGGTACCGACCAATTGCTCACGATCGACACAACCACAGCCGCGAGCACGGTCGTCGGGCCTTTGGGCTTCGACGTCGTCGCTGGCTTGGCGTTCGACCCCAATACCAACACCCTCTATGGAACGGACCTCAATACCGACCAATTGCTCAACATCGACACAGCCACAGGTGCGGGCACGGCGGTTGGGGCGTTGGGGTTTTCTCGCGTCCCAGCCTTGGCGTTCGATCCAAATACAAACACATTGTATGGAGCAGACACAGATGCCAACCCCGACCAATTGCTGACCATCGACACGACCACAGGCGCGGGCACGGCAATCGGGCCGCCGGGGTTTTTGGACGTCTCAGCTTTGGCCTTCGATCCCAATACGAACACGCTGTACGCAACGGACGCGCCGGACGGACCCAGCAATTTGCTCACCATCGACACGGTGACGGGCGCGGGCACATCGATTGCGGCGTTGGGATTTGATTCCGTCTTTTCATTGGCGTTCGATCCCAATACGAACACTGTCTATGGAGTGGAAGGAAACAGGGACCATTTGATCACGATCAACCCGGCCACGGGGGAGGCCACGACGGTGGGGGCGGTAGGAATTGACGTCTCGGCCTTGGCGTTCGATTCCAACACCAACACCCTGTATGGTGCCGATATCAGTACCGACCAATTGCTTACCATCGACACAGCCACAGGCGCCGGCACGGTCGTCGGGCCTTTGGGCTTTGGCATCGTCGCGGGCTTGGCGTTCGATCCCAATACCAACACCCTCTACGGAACGGACGCGGCCACCGACCAATTACTCACGATCGACCCGACCACGGGCGCGGCCGCACCAGTCGGGGCGTTGGGATTTGATTCCGTCCTTGGTTTAGCATTCGACTCCGATACGAACACCCTATACGGAGCGGACTTCGGTTTCACCGGAAACGAGCAACTGCTCACGATCGACCCGGTCACAGGCGCAGCCACGCCAGTTGGGGCGTTGGCGTTTACCCAGATCTGGGCCTTGGCGTCGATCTCCGGCGGCAGTCAGGACTGCAACCTCAACAGCGTGCCGGACGAATGCGAATCCGAAAGCAGCGACATGGGTGTATTTGTAAGCCAACTGCTTCTCGACACCCCGGACCCGGCGCTCGTCTGTTTGCTTGACGGAACCGGCGACGGCCTTCTCGACGGCCGTGATATAGAGCCGTTCCTCAGCAAACTCCTGATACCATAGTCGTTTCCATAAACACACAGGGCACGCCAAAAGGCGCGCCCTGCGCGTTCATAAATCCTATCCCCACCTAATCCCGTTACGGGCAGGACGAACTAAAGGTCTGGCCCGTGTTGATGCTGCCTTCGGTCTCCGCCGCCGGGCTTTGCCAGGTGAAGTCGGCATACGCGCACCCGTTCGTGCCGGAAAGCCGCAACGACTCCCCGACCGGCGTCGAACTCGACTCGCTCACGCCGATGTCGGTCGAGGTCTCACCATCGGCCTCGCCGTCGGTGGCCGTGAACGAACCCTCATAACTGAGGAACTGAATGACGTTGTTCGAATCGTCCACCAGCGCGATGCCGTCCGGACCGCCGTTCTGCAGACCACTGAAAGCAAAGGCGATCACCCCGAAACCGTTCGAATCGTTGGGAATCGTCCCGGACAGCGTAACGGTCTTGTATTTCTTGCCGTTGCTGCCGTTGTAGCCGATCAGCTTCCAATTGCTGAGGCTCAGACCTTCGGGACCGGCCACCTCGACGAACTCGCCCGTGTCGCTGCCGTCGTTGTCGTAGTGAATCTCGTTGATCCAGGGATCGTCATACACCGGGCCCCCTCCTGTGACGCAGAAACCGTCCAGTGTCTGGCCGGTGTTGACCGCGCCGTCGGTGTCCGCCGCGGCGGCCTGCCAGGTGAAATGGCTCCGATGATCGCCCGTGCCGTCGACCTGCAACGAATGGCCCACGGGCGTGCTGCTCGTTTCGCTGACGCCGATGTCCTCGGATTCCATGCCGTCCGCAGCGCCGTCGGTGGCGGTGAAGGTTCCTTCGTAGCTGAGGAACTGAACCACCTCGTTGGAGCCGTTCACCAGCGCGATGCCGTCAGGACCGTTTTGAAAGCTGCCGAACGCGAATTTGAGCGTGCCCATGCAACCTTCCTGGTCCGGGATGGTTCCGCTGAGGTTGACCGTCTTATAGACCGTGCCGTCGGCGCCGTTGTACCCGAGCAGCTTCCAGCCTGAGAGGTTCGTGCCTTCGTAGCCGGCGACCTCGACAAATTCGTTCGTGTCGCCGCCGGTGTTGTCATAGTGCAGCTCGTTGATGAACGGCAGTCGGCACTTGTCTTCGAAGATGCATTCGACCCATTCCGGATGGTCGATGAACGGATTGCGATTACCCTGATGGGTATAGACGACGTCGTTTCGGTCTCGCTCGACGTCGTCCACCGGGTCGTCCAGGTGCCAGTCCAGCAAGACCGAGAGCATACCCATGTAGGCCACAGACTTGTTTTCCGAAGTGTCGGACACGATCAGCGTATCGTTGTCGGTCAGAATCAGGTCCGGCTCCGACGCGCTCGTGCCGCCGTGGGTGCCGCCTTCATAACGCACGTCCATGTAGAACATGGCCCTGGCAACGTCGCCGCGCCGGCCGATCCAGGTCTCCCAGATGCCGGAGGCGGTCCAGTTGGAATTGCCGAGATAAGTGCCGCTGCCGCCGCCCTGTCCGTTATTGACTTCCGTCGTCTTTTCCGAGCAGGTGCCGTCGCAGGTATCGTACGGCCTGTTGCTGCGCGAGCTGTTGTAGCTGCCGTTGGCGATAAAGAGATGATGGCAGTCGGTGTAGGGATAGTTCGAGCTGTTGTCCTTGGGGAAGCCGTAGGACTTCGGCCAGGAATGCTCTCGCTGATAATTGGAATTGCCGCCGCCTTCCTTCGTGTAAGACGCGTTCTTGTAGATATCGAGCACGTTGCTCGAATTGTTGGGGTCCTCGTCGGCATCATCGAGAATGTCCCAGGTATCCGTCGCGCTGGAGGTGTAGGGGAAGCGCGTATGATCATCGATCACGCCGTGAACGCTGTCCCGCATCGAGTCGGAATCCGTGCTGTCCACATCATCGTAATAACCCGCTGGCGGAGCGGCCTGTGCCATGACCGTCATGCACAATAGTGCAACAAACCCCAGCCCGAGCCTCATTTCGACATGATTTGCTTTCATTGCGAGTCTCCTTTCATGACTTCCTGCGTTCTACCCAAGCGCAAACTCAGCGCAATCCGAGTGTCAATCCGCATATTCCGCTTCCGCAGAAATGGTCGCCATCGTGGACCTCTCTACTCACCAGCTCACCGGCAAGCTTAAGTCCGCCACGTGATGCGATCAAGTGAATTCTTTGTTGATGAATTGTGAAGAAAAGGTGACTAAGTGATTTCGTGACGCGCGAACGACACTAATTAAACACCACCGTCTTATTCTGACTCGTTAAAATCTTGTCCTCGACATGATAATGCACAGCCCGTGCAAGAACGATGCGTTCGAGATCCCGGCCTTTGCGAATCAGGTCGTCCACCGTGTCTCGATGGTCCACCGCCATCGTTTCCTGTGCAATGATCGGCCCCTCGTCAAGCTGGTCGGTGACGTAATGACTCGTCGCCCCGATGATCTTCACGCCGCGATCATAGGCCTGATGGTACGGCCTGGCCCCGGCGAACGCCGGAAGAAAGCTGTGGTGGATGTTGATGATCCGCGCAGGATACCCAGCCACGAATGACGGCGACAGGATCCGCATGTACCTGGCCAATACAATGAAATCGACGCCCGATTGGTCGAGCAGCTCTTGAACGTCCGCCTCCTGCCGCATTTTCGTCTCCGGCGTCACCGGAAGATGATGAAACGAAAGCCCCAGAGACTCAACGTCCGCCCGTAGATCTTCGTGATTGCTGAGGACAAACGGGATCTCAACCCGCAACTCCCCGGACTTCCACCGCCACAAAATATCGTTCAAGCAATGCCCCGCCTTGCTGACGAACACGGCCATGCGCTTGATTTCGTCACCCCAATACATCTGCCATCGCATGTCGAACTTCTCAGCGACAGGAGACCATACACGTGCAAACGTGTTGTGATCGAGATCGAACCCCGCCTGCTCGACCTCCACACGCATGAAAAACTCACCGTGCTGTTTGTCGGTGTGCTGGTCCGCATCCAGGATGTTGCCGTGATGCTCGGCCAAAAAGCCCGCCACCGTCGCGATGATGCCACGGGCATCCGGACATGAAATTAACAGTCGAGCCGTTTCCACCGCCGTTGAAACCTCCTGCACCAATCGCTGTCTCAACGGCAGAGAATCCTAAAGGATCTGGAAGAATCAGACCATCATTGATGTTTCGATCTGAGACGGTGCCGCATCCAGCCGATTCCAAACATCGTGGCCGCGAAGAACGGGAGTGTGAAGAGACCGCATAGCGTGGCGAGAATGTTGATCGGATCCCCGACGACCACCGTCCCAAACGTGTTCGTCGTGACGGCCTCGGGCTGACCCGACTCGCGCAGCCACTGGGTCGCCTTGACCGCGGATTGACGCGTGACCTCCTCCGGCACGGCAAACGGCTGATCACCGGTGCCGCGGAGAACAATCTCACCGTCTCGCCCCGTGCCTTCGCCCAGCTCCAGTTCCCACTCGGGGGGTTCAACGAGACAATTGATGCGAAGCTTGGCGTTTCGAGCGAGCTGCTGGCCGGCCAAATCCGCATTGAATGAAAAGACCGGATCAAGCGTCATCTCTTCAGGAGAAAGCGTGGTGTACATCCGTGTGATGTACGGATCTCCGTCGAAGATGGTCAGTGAATCTTCGTAAGGGTCCAGGACCGATGTTTTCAACGCATCCAGGATCGAACCCCGGGCCGCCTCCAGCTCCGCGTCGCTGAACAACGCTCTCAGCCTGTTTGCATTGCCGTAGGCAAACAACGACTCTCCCTCCGGCAAGGGCAGCGCTGCGGCGAACAAGGATCTCATGGTCGCCTGAGGAAACGTCAGATTACGTCCCAAGTTAACCAGCGCTCGTGCGGCGTCGCTTTCAGCCCGACGTTCGTCCAGAAACTCACGCAGTGTGGCAGCATCAGGCAACTGCTCGCGCAAAGACGAGTCGCGAGCCGCGTAATCCGTTGCGAATCCCTGCCCCCCCGCTTCGTTCATGGCCTCCGTCACCAACTGCTGATAGCTCGAATAGCCGCCAAAAGTTCCCAGGAACCAATTCAGACGAGCATAATTCACTTCCACATGAAGAAAGTTCAGCGGTACCGCACGCGCCGGGCCGAACAACCAGACGATAATGCCCATGTCGGGCTCCGCCGCCACCGCGGTCAGCTTGATCGGAATCATCGGCCGGTCCGTCACATACCGCATTTTCAGCGGCTGAATGTCACCGACGTCACTGTCCTTCTGAAGACGCAGAGCCACGAAGTTCATGCCCATTTCCACGTAAGGCGCGATCAAGTCGCGACCGCGATCGCTGAGATCATAATTGTTGTCGACGAGCCATTGAGCCAGAGCATCGGGGTTCTGGCTGTTGACGATCTGAATATCAAAAGGCCCGACCGTCAGTTGCTGCAGGACTTGGACCTCCTGTGGCGCCCCGCCTGCCGATCCGCCGTCGGCGGCCGGCGACAAGGGGACTCCGCCTGCATCAAAAAAAATGGGGGGAATCGGACAGCCGATGCGCTCAACATCCAGATTAAACTGCGGCCGCGTCGCCGGTTCAAAGGAGCTGAAAAGCATCGAAGACGAAAGCGCCAGATCGGGGATGCCCGGCACCGGCACGACCCAGGAAAAATCTTCGGCCGGACCCTGGTATTGAATCATCACGATCGCGGTGACGTTGTTGCCGTCCTTGTGAAAAATAATCTGCTCAGCGGTCTGATTGATCGGGGTCGCACTGCAGAAGAAACCCCCGCAAGCCTCAGCTCGTTGCCCTGCCTGATGGACCCACATCAGACCGACAAGACCGATGACCACATTCGTCACAACCGATCGACGAAACGCACGACGCGAATACATGCCGAAACTCCTAAATTGCGCGAGGGTGACCAGATGTTCGGACGGAGCCCAACCCTTCCGAAGCTCTCCTGCCGACGATTATATCCTGTTTATATCCCCGGCCCAAGTGTCGGCAAGAGGAGCACGTGCATGGACCTAAAACAAGCCGTTTTTCCCCATTCCGCGCTCTAAGTCCAGCAAAAACTGCTTTCGCCACAGCCCGCCCCCATAGCCCCCGAGCTTCCCGTCCTTGTTCACGACCCGATGGCAGGGAATGATGATGGCAAGACGGTTCTTCCCGTTGGCCGTCCCCACCGCCCGCTGGGCGTTCGGTTGCCCGACGTCCTTCGCGAGCCTTGCGTACGAAATCGTCTCACCGTACGGAATCTGACGGAGCCGATCCCACACCGTCTGCTGAAACGGCGTCCCGGGATAAACGATCGGCACTCGAAAACGTTTCAACTTGCCCTCGAAGTATTGCGTCAACTCATCCACCGCCTGTTCCGTCCACTTGTTCGTCCCCGGAACAATCGAGTTATCGAATCGCCTCCTCAACGTCGCGACTTGTGTCTCCAAAGCCCGACGATCAGAGAACTCCAACAAACAAAGTGCTTTGTCCGTGGCTCCAAGCAGCAACGAGCCGATCGGACTCTCGATGATGGTCGCCACAATGTGATCGACCATTTGACTCTTTCCCGGCGGTTGTCCAAAAACTTTCTCGAACGCATCCCGAAATCCGCTGTTGGACTGATACCCGTGTTCCATCGCGACTTTCATCAATGGACCGCCCTCCCGAATCTGCGCCAGCGCGACCCCCATGCGCCGCGACCGGCTGTAAGCCTGAAACGTCATACCATAATGCTCGTTGAAATAGCGTCGTGCCCGTGCCGGATCGATCGCCATGGCACGCAGGTCCCGATCCCGCCATCGCCGGGTCGGTTTCCGTTCGACCTCTGCCAGCAATCGCTCCACCCATTCCGGCGGCCTGCCATTCGTGTCCATGGGCCGACAACGTTTGCATGGCCGATACCCTGCCAACAATGCTTCTCGGGCCGTCGGAAAATACTCGACATTCTTCGCATGCGGCTTTTTCCCAGGGCAGGAAGGCCGACAGAAGATTCCCGTCGTCTTGACGGCGGTGAAAAACACGCCGTCATACGACGCATCGCGCCCGAGCATCGCTCGGGTCATTTCATTCTGTGACGGCGTTGCATACACGATGAAGAAGCCTAGGCCGTCTCGACGCGGCGATCTACCGATTTTTGAGCGCGGAATTCAAATTCAAAACCCAAAGCCCCGGGGCAGGCCTGCCCGGGGTCTCACCCCAAAAACAACATCTCGACTTACCCATAAAGTCGATCAATCGCCTCGTTCGCCAATTCGTCGCAGCGTTCGTTTTCGGGGTGATCATTATGCCCCTTCACCCAATGCCATTCGATCACATGCCGCTGAGCCTCGGCATCGAGGGCTTTCCACAAATCGACGTTCTTGACCGGCTTATTGCCGCGCTTCCATCCCCTGGCCTTCCAGTTGTCCAACCATTCACTCATACCTTTCCGCACATACTCGGAATCCGTATAAAACTGAATCTCGCACGGTTCTTTGAGCGCCCGCAAAGCTTCGATTGCCGCGGTCAACTCCATGCGATTGTTCGTCGTCTCGGGATTCGCCCCTGAGATTTCCCGCCGCGTCTCACCGTAAATCAGGAGCGCGCCCCATCCTCCCGGACCGGGGTTCCCTCGACAGGCACCGTCGCTATAGATTTCAACGTTCTTCATGACCGCGAAGTATAAGTCGTTTGATGCGCGATGGGAGATTCCCGGATGGCCTGAGCCTCCTTCCATGCAGCAGGTGTACTTGCTCCGCCAATTCAATACTGATAAAATGTTTTAGCATAAGATCTCTACAATATCGAGGGGAGGTCGTTCAAACCATGCCGCTGAAAATCGCCCGACAATGTACGTTGCTTTTATTGACCCTGCTTGGGTTCCAATCCGCAGCCAGGGCCGAGAAACTCCATTACACCTACCTCTGGCATCTCGAACAACCGATCTACTGGCCCGATCAGCAAACGTCCGGTCAGGACCGTTACGAAACCGCCTGGCGATCCATCCTCCGCACCGACGCCGGGGCGACACATCCCGAAAACAACCTCCGAGACATTTTCGGCTTGGCGGATCGTGTGGCCGTCTACCAATATCGAGCGCGCGACAGCATTGCTGCCATGCTCGCACACTCCGAGGCCGGCGCACAGATCAGTTACTCCGGAGGGCTCATCGAAAACGTGCAAAGCCTCGCCACGGCCGGCCAACTCGGATATGGCTCGAACTGGTTTTCCTGGTTACGTGAAGCGCGAAACTGGAACACCGTCGGGCAATCGAAGCCGCGCTGTGACATCGTTGTCTTTCCATTTCACCATCCGTTGCTCCCACTCTGCGACGAGAGCACCGTTCGCAAGGAGATCCAGCTCTATAAGGCCGCCTACGCCGATGCCTGGGGCACGTCGCCGGGAATCTCCAAAGGAATGTTCCCTCCGGAAATGGCATTCAGTACGCGCCTCATCCAGGTGCTCGCCGAAGAAGGCATCGACTGGGTGTTCGTCAGTGGAGAGCATCTGTCCCGAGCCTGCGCGGACTTCCCCGTCGTCTTCGGAAGCGGCGGCGTGAATTGCGATCCGCCGAACGCCGCCGACCAACTCAACCTCGCGCAAGGCAACTACTATCGACTCAGCATCTCGCGGGGCTGCGGACCTGCCGAAGCCTACCCCTTTGGCTACACGCCCCATCGAACCCAATACATCAATCCGGAGACCGGCACGCCCTATGAAATCATCGCCGTGCCGTGTGCACAGGGAATCGGATGGGAAGACGGCTTCGCGCCGATCGGGCTCGGGCATTTCGACACCCTCGAAACGCTGAACGACCCTGCACGACCGATGCTCGTCGTCCTTGCCCACGACGGCGACAACGCCTGGGGAGGCGGTTTCAGTTATTACATGGAAGCGACGCCCAACCTGAGTCACGCAGCACAAGCCGCCGGCTACACGACGACGGTCGTCGAGGAATACCTGGCCGACCATCCGGTGCCTGCGGACGACATCGTGCACGTCGAAGACGGCGCATGGGTGAATGCGGACGGCGATTTCGGTTCGCCGATCATGCTCAACTGGAACTGGCCCCTGGTCGACGCGTCCGGTCAGATCGACATCCCAAACGGCTGGGCCGAAGACGAGCGAAACTGGGCCGTGATCACGGCCGCCCAAAACCGGGTGGACACGGCGGAACAAATCGCCGGCGGCGTGGACATCAACAAAATCCTGCACCCGGACGGAACGACGTCCGCTGCAGAGCGCGCCTGGCATTATTTTCTCGGGGCGCTCAACTCAGGATACATGTACTTCGGCACCTCCCTCGACTTCGAGGTCAAACCAGCGGTCGCCTGCAACGAAGCCGTCGAGCACGCAGACACGATCATCGGAGACGGCTCGCTCGACGCGACGCCGCCTACCATCTGGATTCCCCAACGCCATCCGTGGAACCCCGGCTCGGCAAACTTCGGCCCGCAATACGGCTACACCCAGTTCCTGTCGGACGGAGATTTCTGGATATGGACATTCGTCTATGACGTCTCGGATGTCACAACAGTGACACTGAAGTATCGCGTGGACACCGACGGAACGAATCCGCTCGACAGTATCCAGAACGAAACTTATGCCGGCGGCCCGGAGGTCGGAGCATGGCAGAGCCTGGCCATGACCCGACGGACGTTTCCCGCCGGAAACGTTCACAACGACCCGACAATCAACTTCTTTGAAATGCCCGCCTACATCGCCGATCAGTATTACGTCGAAGTGACGGAGCTCAACAGCGTCCTGGTCGACTACTACGTCGAGGCGACGGACGGCAGAGGCCATACTCGAAAGAGCCCCATTCAGCATGTGTTCATCGGCGACGGCTCCGGCAGCGGCGGGCCCGGTGACGATGCCGTGACCGTCGAACCCGACCCTGCCCAGGCGGGACAGATGGCGTCCGTCTCATACGATCCGGCGAACAGACCGCTCAACGGCGCCGCCCAGGTCTACCTGCATGTCGGATTCGACAACTGGTCCACCGTCTTGGCTCCCGATCCGGCGATGAATTGGAATGCCGCCGAGTCCGTCTGGCATGCAAACGTGCCAATCTCGGCGACGGCGAATCAGCTTGACCTCGCGTTCAATGACGGCGCCGGCGCCTGGGACAACAACAACGGCCAGGACTGGCACTTCAATGTGCTCGGGGGCTCCCCGCAGAAACAGTGGCAAATGGATGGCACGCTCGACACGGATGCAAGCCCAGTTGCAAGCAACAACGGCCTGTCACTCTGGGCGGGTGTCAAAGGAGACGTCCTGTATGTCGCAACCGATGACGCGGGCGAAGGAAACGATCACTTCATCTTCGTGGCCGAAGTCCCCGCGTCGCTAACATCAGCGCCATGGGCAAAGGTCGGCCAGGTCGCAGGATGGGACGCCTTTCTCGCGGACGAAAACGACAACGATTTTGAAGGCTGGTTCGATGCCGCGGGCACGACCGAAGCCATGACCGGACTCAACGGCGGCGTCCTCGAGGGGACGATCAATCTCGCCGAGCATTATGGTTCAATACCTGAAACCATCCACCTCACGGTCGCCGTATACTCGTCGGCCGACGGTGGCGCACTGCTGTCCGCGTCCCAAGTGCCTGCAAGCCAAAACGATGACGGAAACATCGACGCGGGCGAATACGTCGCCTTCAAGACGATTCTCAAAGGGGATTGCACCGGTAACTGGCGAGTCGATCCGAACGACGTTCCCTGTTTCGTCGATGCCCTTCTCGGACTTGATCCAGAGACGCGGTCCGCCATCGCATCAGACATGAACGACAGCGGCATACCAGACGGCAGCGATATTCAGATGTTTCTGACCGCCCTGTTCGGCGGATAGCGTAAATGGCGCGTGGCACCCGCGCCCAACATCGGCTGGCGTGGCCGTTTTCACTTGGTCTTAAAATCGAACACGAAGTTCTTGGGTTTCTTAACGTTCAAGCGGCCCGATTTCGCCACGATGAGATGGCGCCCCACCTGATGCCAGCCACGATCCGCCGCCTCAAAATCATCACGAGAAGAAAACGACTTCAGTGTCTCACCATTCACCTTGACCGATGCACATCCGCCAAGGGAGTTCGTGATCAGTTTTACGACGTTATCACGCGATGTCAAAGCTCCTTCATAAGTTCCGCGGGAACGATCGATCCTCACCTTGACACGACGATCCGACAGGACTTGCGAAATAATCGTCGTGCGAAGGACTCCGCTTTGATACTCGATCGTCTCCCCGTCATCCTCATAGAGCGTAAACTCACTTGGTGAGGAATCCGCATACACCCGTACGATGAGCTCATCCCGTCGGCTGCCATCCAGGCGTTCGCCCGTCACGTTCATCGTTTTTTCATCGACGTACATCTGCGGCAGAATTGCGCCGGCTCGAACGAACATCGGAAGCTTGAATGTTCCATCGATCAAAAGCGGGAGCTTCCGTACCCACTGGCCGCGACTCTTGTGCCAACGGTTCGTGTGATAGTTGACCCATCCTCCTGCCGGCAGATACACGTCTCGCTCGGCCTGCCCATAACGGGAAACCGTCGCCGCCAGCACGTTGCGCCCGATGAGTTTCTGATCGCCCATGTCACGGACGGCCGGATCGCCCTGATCATAAAAAACCAAAGGCGGCATCACCGGGTCGCCGTAGAGATAGGCACGATGCGCCAGAGAATACAGGTAAGGCGTCAACTCGTAGCGCCCGCGGATGTTTTCCAGGTTGCTTTTCAGGTGGCCGACACGGTCCGGAGCGGTTTCATGCTTGTTCTCCGTGTTCGCCGTATGCGGCCGGACCGGGATATCGAGCGCCGCGCCATTGGCAAACCACTGCGTATACATCTCGTCCAGATCACCGTCCAACGACCAGCGTTTGAATCCCCCGATGTCTGCGCCGAAATAATCGATGCCCGAAAACGACATATGCATTTGAACGTTGAAGTGGGCCGCGAGTTGGCTCAGTCGCGAACCGATATCTCCCGACCACATACCGGCGCCGAACCTTTGAATGCCCGACGTGCCCGAACGCGACATGATAAACGGCCTGCGCTTCACTTTATTACGCTCATAACCTCGATGGATGCTTTCAGCCCAGCGAAAATTGTAAATGTTGTGAACATCGCGATGTTTGTTCTTATTCAGATCGGGAAAACCGTGATACCGTGCGCTCGGATCGAACTGCTCCGGCTCGCCCAAATCCGTCCAATGGCCGAGCAGCCCGTCCGCAATCAGCGGGCGGCGTTTAAGATCGTGCCAATAGTCGGCGGCAACAGGATTCGTCCAGTCCAGCATGCCCCCCGCACCCCACCAGGTCGAGAAAAAAACCGGCTCATCATCACCGCCTTTGCTTGCCAGAAACTTCCATCTCCAAAGCGTGTCGTGCTCCGGCAGACCACGGCCAACATAAGACTCCTCGATGGCGATCAGGCCGACGCCATGCCGCTCCCTCAATTGCCGAATCTTCTGCGCCGGATTGGGAAAACGCGCCGTGTCCCAGGTCAACGACCCCATTTGCGTCGACTCCGACTCCGAAACGATGCCGCCGAACCACTGCAGGTCCAAGACGAAACCGTCGACAGGAAAACGATTGGCCCGGAGCGTCCGAAGCTTATCGTCCAGCTCTGACCAGTCGTCGTATCCGTATTCCGAAATCCACAAACCGAACATCTTCTTCGGCGGCACTGGCGGCCTGCCAACCAGTTCCATATAGTCCCGTCTCAAGTCGACGAGGTTCGGACCGGTCATCACATACCATCGAAGCGCCTCCCCTCTCATTTCCATGGTCCAGTCGCTTTTCACGAAATCCCAGCGCTGCGCGTCGAGATGGTCGACAAAAAGCGCATAGCCGTCGGTCGCAGGACCCAATGCATAAAGAACCGGAAACTGAGCATTGCCGACACTGCCGGCTCCCTCCTCGAAGTTCACCAGCTTGTTGCCGAATTCGTTGCCCGGCGCGCGGAGCCGGCCGACCCAGTTCCCATTGGGCTCACCCGGCGCGCCAAACTGCTCGCCCAGGCCGTAGGCGTGCTGCATCTGATGCCGCGCAATCGCCAAACCCTGCTTATCTCCCTCGACATCCAGCGGCGACAATGTTGTCAGCCTGACATCGGATGGACCGGACTTGTCTGTCACGGCCACGGACAGTGTCGCTTGATTGACCTCGACGCGCACATCGCGCGTTTCCAGTGTTCCGTCGCCGTCGTCTCGAATGACCGATGGTCCGTTGTAATCTGTTTTGAACACCATGGGTGTCGTGTAGATCCGTGATGGTCCCTCCGCATTCGGGGCGCGCTCCGTCAATTCGAAGTGGATGAGATCGTCATCCAGAACCTCAACCGTCAAATAGCGACCGTCAGCCTCATAATGCGCGCGGTAGACACGCGATCTTTCGCCCGACTGGCAACCGGTCGGCAAGATGAACCACGAGATGATGAGTAGTGAAACGTGTTGAAGATCGATTTTCTGAAAACTGCTCATCCTATCACTCCGATCAGAGGCGCGCCCGTCAGAAGCGGCCGGGTGGCATGGCCAAGCGAAGTGCGGCCATGTTCGTCCCTAAGCTTACACCATGCCCGCGCCTTCGGCTTGGGCATGCCACCCGTCGCCAGCAAGGCGTACATGCATCGACAGTCGCGGCGGGCAGAGCCCGCCCTAAATATGTTGTAATACAAAGACTACGGTCCGAGCAGCGCGTCGATGAACAGTTGAATGTCATCCCCGTTACGTTGCCCGTCGCCATCCATGTCGGCGACGGCCAGCGCCGCGCAATCCGACGTCGCCCCCAACAGAACATCCACCAAAACCGGCAAGTCGGCAAGATCCACACCGTTCAAGACATCGAAGTCACCGCGAAGGCCGAAGTGGGCTCGAACCGTTGTAACGTTGCCCGGACCCGTATCCAACGCTCCGGAAACATGCACGCGCCCCGTCGCCGGATCGTGGGAGAAAGCCACCGAGTTGCAACCTTGCGTGTCGTCCTGCGTGACCGCGATCACAGTCGAGCCGAACGGCACGCGAATGTGAGTGTCATAGCCCACGGCATTGCCTGTGACGTTCGTGAACGTGTTACGATGAATGCCGTCGGCCTCCTCGCAAGTGACATTGATCCGGTGATCTCCGAGTCTCAGGTTGTTGAACGTCATCATAGACCAGTCGGTGGGAAGCTTCGGCTCGACGCGCAGGGTGTTGCCGGGCGCGTCGGGCGCGTAGTCGAGAAAGACCATCATCGCATCCACAAAAAACGACATCGACTCCCAGGCGTTCGGCCAGGCGGTTTGAAGCAGGAAGTCCGTCTGCCCCGGATAGAGAAGACTGTTACTCGGCCCGATCTGTTCCGCGCCAAAGCCGATTGGACCAAGACGATCAAGCAACAGATCCATTCGAAATTTATGATTGTCAATGTCACTCTTGCCCGGGTTGATGTCCTGGCGCATGGCGTAGTAATAACCGTACCACATCGTCGTCAGGAACCAGGGGCTTGCATTGGCATTCGGCCCAGAAGTGTTGTGCCAATAGCCGTCGCCCCAGTAACGATTGACCAGCCCTTCCCACTCGCCGTTTGAAGCAAAGTTCATCAGCGGCTGAGTATTGCCGAAACCGTCCGTGGCCACGCCATTGATGCGATCCATGATGTGTTCAATTCGTGAATGACCCGGAGGGTAAATCTCAAACGGATAGGTAATTCCGACCTGGGACATGTCCGTGTTCTCGCCGTCCCAGGCGAGCCGTGCATCGAGCCCGCCGCGAATGGCGTTGGCCGTGTTCGTGAAATTGGCGGCATCCGTATGATAGCCACACGTTCCGGGCCCGCCGGGGCAGACGTTCTGGTCCAGAATCGTGGCGATGTGAGCCGCGTCCTCCAGCCCTCGGATCACCGAGGCATTCGAATAATTGAAGACGTCGAACGAATCCTCCCACAGGTTCATCGAAAAAACCAGATCGACCGCCTCCTCATAACGAAGACGGCTGTCCACCGTGCTATCGGTGCTCGACGCGATTGACGCTTCAAAGACCTCGTCGTAATGCCCGTCAAGAAAACTGATCTCCCCGGTCACGTCATAAATGTACTTGATGCCCCAGGGATAACATGAAGTTTCGTCCACTTGCGGCGTGCCCCAAATCGTGTAACCGTCGGTCGAGTACTTCTGCTTCCAGAAACCTTTGCGCCCCCAGCCTTCCACGTCACGAAAGGCCACATCTCGCAGGAAGCCGAAGATATTCTTCGCATCGTCAACATGCGCGGCACGAGCCAGTGTGATGGCTGCCCATGCCGCATCACGGGGCCAAACAAACGGATACGCGCCATTGTGCATCCCGGCGATGATTCCGCCGTTCTTACCGTCGAGATGCAATGCCGTCGCCAGCAAACCGCGCCGGAAAGTTTCGTCGTAACGATCATCCGGGACATCGATGGTGACACCGACGGCCAGCCAATCCGACCAATAGTTTTCCGTCGCGGTCTGCGCCATGCTCATGCTGTTGGCCTGAAACCAGTCCAGTGCATTTTCGATGAAATAATCGTACGTTCCCGTCGCGCCGGCCACGGCGTCGAAACCACCGACGAATGCGATATTAACTTCTTTCGAGACACCGACCGGCAGCTCGATCTGAACGCCGCTCCAACCCAATCCCTGATCACTGCTCGTATCACTCCAATAATCCTGCGCCGGTTGACCAGCGGCGCCGCCGATGCTAGCGACTGATTTTAGCGCTGCGGCGATGTAGACCGACACATTCTTTTCATAGTCGGAAAAAGTCGTCGGATTGTATTCGCCGCTGCCGGAAGTCATTCGAAATGTGTTGTCAAAACCGACCATCGCACCGCGCGATGCGTCGGTAAAGGTCCCGTCGAAGCCGTCCCCGCCGTTCAAGGCGTAATCGGTGAACAAGTAGAAATTGACCGTCTTCGCCGATGGCCCGTTGTTGGTCAACACGACGCGCTTGACGTAAATGCCTCGATTGGGTTGCCCGCCGTCATCATTCGGAAAGACAATGTCCTTCGGCGAAAAATCGCTTTGCTCCACGAGGATGTTGTTGCCGTTCGCAACGAGCCGTTGTGACGTCTCGATGACATTTGTGTCGTCGATGTAAGACTGAGTGACGTCCGTGAAGTCTCCGCCGGTCTCATTGCTGAGCCAATAAGTCAAACCGTCGACGCGGATGCCGCACAGTGCCTGATTGAGGTTCATCTGCCCTCGATGGTCCAAGGGCAAGCCCGGCGGAAACGTGTCCAATCCGTCCGCGTAACCCTCGTTCTTCGTGCTCATCCCCTGCACACAACCGGCCGACGGATAATAAATGTCATACACCGATCCATTCTGGTCGACCATGACGTTGATGTAGTTGTTGCCGACAACCCCCTCTTCCTTCCAGAAATGGACCGGCGGATAGCCCTCGTTCGGCGTCGGCGAGCCGCTTCCGGCACCGGGCCAGGCAAGGAGATTCGTCCATTCGTAGGTCGTCCCGCTCCCGGCAAGAACTTCCGGAACCGGACTGTTCGAATCCCAGGCGCCGATCTTGTAGCGAATCCTGTCTTGGTATCCGCGCGTGAACACCGGGAAATCGGCGCGCCACCAATCGTCGTTGCCATTCTGCCCCGGCTCGTTGTAAAGGAACGACACATTTTGATTTGGCCCGAAGCTGAGAAGCACGAGTGTGCCCGGCTGTGGAATCCCGAGTGAGCCCTGCGGCTCCGTCCCGTCGTCGGTGTAATAAACGGCCACGGCGTTGTAAGTGAAGGACGGACCGATCTTGATGTACGCATTGACGCCTTCGTCCTCGCGCGGCGAGAGCGGCGTTCGCATCGTCACGCCCGACGGCTGATCAAAAACCTGCGAGCCTGGATCGTGCAAAACAAAATCCGGTGCGGCCTCCACCAGCCGCACCGGAAACCAAAGGGCCAGAATGCCAAGAAGAAAACGGATTCTCGTGTTCATTTTGACTTAGTAAAACGTTTTATCTAGCGAACAAACAAAAAATGGTCCACACGGACCATTTCCTCACCTTTTAGCATAATCTTTCGACTTCCCGGATTCAATCAACGTGGGACACGGACTTTAGTCATTGCTACACAACGAATTGCACCAGCGATCCCATCAATCCGGTTGGAGCTTGGGCCGCACCACCGTCAGCGGCCTGCCGTTTGGCGTCTCGACGTGCACACCAAACCCCCAATCCCCACCCCCTTGGTTGATCTTGAGCAACAACGTGTTGACCCCCTTTTTGAGCTTGACGGGGACGCGATCCTGCTTCGACGAATAAGGCCGACCGATGTCGTTTCGATGCACTTCCACGCCGTTGAGCCAAACGACCACACCGTCGTCACTGCCGATTGCAAGACTGGCACCGATGTCTTCCGGCGCATCCAGGTAAGTGAACGCATAAGCCACGGCATCATAGACTCGGCTCCCGAAAACGTCGTCGAAGTCGATGAAGAATTCGTCAGTGAGATCATCGCCGGGTTTGATGGTTCGCTTGATCTGTCGCCAACGAATTGCTCGATCATCCTTGCCTTTGTAAGACGCCTGGAGATCGATTTTCGCCTCCGGAGGCAGGACTTTGGACAGGCTCGAATCCAATGGACCGCCCTCGAAGGGACCGACGACCCACCAGGCGTTAATCGAAGGCAGAAAGATGTGTTCGGCAACAAGAGCGAACTCAAGATCCTGTCGCCGAAACATCGCCTTACACCTGACGATCCCGGTATTCAACTCACGGTTTACCGTCAGTGGAACATCTTCTAAAAAAGGGCGCCGCTCGGAGAGCCCCTTGAATTGAAATTCTTTTTTTTCCGTCATTCCTTCAGGCGTATCGATCGCCACTTCGACCTCGACGGCCATATCATCGAAAATCTTTGATGGAAACGTGCTTGCGTATTCGATATGGGCCATCAACCTCCGGCCGGATTCATCGCCTGCGATGACTCGCAGCTTCTGCATAATGCCCAGGAGCCTCAACAATGCGCGCTTCTTCGACGCTTCCGGAAGAACCGCCTTTTGAATCGTCTTGATCGATCTAAGGAGGCACTCATCCTTCCATTCGGGCGATTGCGCGATCCCTTTTCGTAACGATGAATCCCGCAGAGCAAGCAAAACGTCCGCATTCATCGGCGCGCTGGGTTTGCCGTCCAGGCCGAGGAGGTCTGCGCAGTAAAACTCCGTCCTTAGAAAACCTCGAAGTCCCGATACGACCGATCTCGCTTTTCGTTCTTGTTCCCCATACTCAATGACAACGCTTGTTTTTTCATTCGCCGGACGATCCGACAGCTTGATTCGAGGCCCCATGTTGCGCCCGTCAAAGCGCCAGCCCGACTTGAACCGTTCAACTGCCGGATCGACACGACGGACTTCGCGATCATTGATTTTCACATGCTTAACTACCGACAAATCATCAAAAATCCGAATCTCGATGTCTCGAGCTTTAAGTTCGCCCGGGAATGATCCTTCCGCAGGGCCAACAAGGATCTGTCGGCGACCGTCAACAAACTTGTGTGTGACGGGTAACCACCTGTATTCGTCTTTTTGGTATCCCGGACCGACTCCGTCGTCCTCATAAACCCGCATGTGACCTGATTTGCCTGGAAAGATGTTAAGAATCAGCGGATCGACGCGGCTTTGATTGCTGCGACTCATTCCCGGCATCGTCGGAATGACCGCGCCGCTGCGAGCGAACAACGGTATTTCATCCAAAGGCACCAACAGACGGGCATAGGTCGGACCTTCGTAGGCTCGACCCGTGAACCAGTTCGTCCAATGGCCCGGCGGCAGCCAGACCTTCGCCATCGCACAGCCGCTGCTGGGATCAGCAGGTTCGACAACCGGGGCAACGAGGAAATCGTCTCCGAACATGTACTGATCCGAATGACGATAGGATTCCTCAAGGTCGGGCCATTCATAATACAACGGCCGGCACAGCGGCAGGCCGGTGTCGTAACATTTACGGGCCATCGTGTAGATGTAGGGAATCAACGCATAGCGAAGATGAAAGGCCTTTCGGGCGGCTTCGAAGACGTCCGGTGGGAATTTCCAGATGCGCCGCTCTGCGTCAGGGTTCTTGGTCGTATGCGTCCGAAGAATCGGACTGAAAGCTCCATACTGAATCCACCGGGCATACAGCTCCGGTTCGACCGGCCCTGGCTGATGACCGCCGATGTCGTGGCTCCAATAGGCGAATCCGACGTTTCCGGCCGTCGACGTAAAATAGGGTTGAAACGCCAGCGACGGCCAGTTGCAAAACGTATCACCGGAGAATCCGATTTGATATCGGTGATTGCCCAGCCCGCCCCAGCGGCTGAAGATCAACGGTCGGCGCCCTGTTTCCTCGGCCCGACGTTGCATGTCGGCCCAGTGCAGATGATTGAGCCACCACAACGGATCGAGGCCCTGGATTTTCGTCTCCGTGCCCTGCTGCCAATCAAGCCACCAGAAATCAACCCCCATTTTCTCCAACGGATGGTGCAGCACCTTGAAATAGGCGTCCATATAATTTCGGTCGGTGCAATCGAACGGAATCCGGTCGACCTTCTTCGGATCGAGCCCCATCGCCTCCGCCATTTCCGAAAACGCTTTCTCATGGTTGCCGACACCATCGGCCGGATGCAGGTTCAACGTCGCACGCAGACCCTGCTCGTGCACCCATTTTAAGAAACCTTCAGGATCGGGAAAATACTCCGGGTGCCAGGTGTACCCCGTCCAGCCGTCGAGATGCCAGTCCATGTCGATGACGAGCACGTCCAACGGCACGTCATGCTCCTTGAATTCACCGACAAGCCGTCTTAACTCCTCGTCGGAATACGCCCAGTAGCGCGACCACCACGCTCCAAAGACATAACGCGGCGGCAGCGGAATTCGGCCGGCCACTTGTGTGAAATCATAAAGAGCCTGCTTGTAATCCTGGGCGTAACAAAAGAGATACCAATCCAGGGCACCCTCTTCCCGCTCCGCAACCCACGGCCGATCCGACGTGATGTCATCAAACAGCAACCGCTTGGAATCATCGATGAAACTCCAGCCGTCACGCGTCAGCAGGCCCGGCTCCAAATCACTGGCGCCCGAAATGCCGTCCAGCGTTCGCGTCGTGCCGCCGAGATTCATGCGCTGCTCAAACGGTGGAGCACCGTTCCAATAGGTCTCACCGGGACCGACACGGACCGAGACTTTGAAATTCCCTTTGCCGAACGGCTTGCCGTCGTTTTCATAGCGAACGGTGATTCGATCCGTCTTGAGCATCAACGTGTTCTCGCCCACGGACTTGTCGTACGCCGGAACCGCTAAGCGGCGATTGACGAAAGCGTGTGACGCTCGGTCCTCGAATTGTCCGCTTGGCGACCACTCCACGCGAATCAAACGAGGCGTCAGTATGGTGAAACGGGCCTTGTCGAACACGACCACGGCCTTGGGATCGGCCTTCGGATCAGGACGGTTGCCGGCCGCGTCGGCAGCAAGCGCACCAAACATCATGGATAAGAGAGCCATCTTAAAAGTCATACGAATATCTGGTTACCATCAACTGAAGTACCACCACGTCGAACAAACCGCGCCGACCAGAATGAGCGTCAGCACAACGTGCTTACCCAGCAGTTTCGCATCCACTCTGAGTCTTTCGTCGGTTTCGACCGAAGACGACCCGGTTGTAAGGAACGTCAACCCGGCCAGTTCTTCACGTCTCTTCGACGACGTCAAGAGGCTGAAGACGACAAGCAGAATTGAGCAAACAAGAAACATCAGCACCGCAAAATGTAGAAAATGCATGTTCACGACATCAGCAAGAAATGATCCATACCTCGCGGCAAATGCTTCGCCCGCGCCGTCTTTGCTGCCAATATTCATTCTGTTCTTGACGATCTCCAGAACAAACCTGCCCGCGCCGAGAACGAAACCTGTAATCAAAGCGACCATGGCCCCGATGCCGTTGAGCCTGGGCAGGAACAGACCGAGAAGAAACACCGCCGTGATCGGCGGCGCGACATAGGCCTGCACGGCCTGCAGGTATTGAAAAAGTCGATCATCAATATCATCCATCATCGGCACCCACAGCATGCCCAGAAACACGAGGACAACCGTGGAAAGCTGGCCGACGACAACAAGCCTGCGTTCAGAGGCCTGCGGATTTATCTTTTTGTAAATATCACAAGTCACGATGGTCGAGCAGGAATTAAAGACCGTCGACAGCGAACTCATCAGTGCCGCCAGAAAGCCTGCCGTTACGAGGCCACGAATTCCTGCAGGAAGCAACGCGCCGATCAGGGCCGGTAATGCGGCGTTCGTCTTGCCGTAATCCAACGCGCCCTGCTGCTTCAGGCAATAGGCGATGATACCCGGAACGACAAAAATAAAGAGCGGCAGTAATTTGAGATACCCGCCGAACATGGTCCCCACGCGAGCATTGTCGATGTTGCGCGCCGAAAGCACACGCTGGACGATGTATTGATCCGTACACCAATACCAGACACCGAGAATCGGCGCTCCGATCATCATGCCGGTCCACGGATAGTCGGCATGGTCCGTGGGGCGCCACATGCTGAAGAACTCCGGTTCCGCGATGCGCGTCATCTCACCCCAGCCGCCGAGCTCGTGAAGGCCTATGAAGGTTACGGCGACGGCCCCCCCGATGAGGATGAACATCTGCATCATGTCGGTATAAAGAACCGCCCGAAGCCCGCCGAAGATCGTGTAGATGCCCGTCGCGATAATCACGATCAATGCCCCGGTCCACACGGACTCAAAGCCCATCAGCGTCTTGAAGATGATGCCTCCCGCCAGAATGGTGACTGAAATCTTCGTCAAGACGTAGGCCACGATGGAGATCACGGCAAGGTACCAGCGAGCCGCCGGGGAGTATCGGCGCTCCAGGAATTCCGGCATCGTAAAAACGCCGCTCTTCAAGTAAAACGGCGCAAACAACCAACCGAGAAGAACCAGAACCAGCGAAGCCCAGATCTCGTAGTGCGCAACGGCGACTCCTTGATCGGCGCCCGCCCCGGCCAGCCCGATCAGATGTTCCGACCCGATGTTCGAAGCGAACAACGATGCTCCGATCACGAACCAGCCGACATTGCGTCCGGCCAGGAAATAGCCGCTCGATGTGGTGCGGGTCGTCTTTTCACGATGGACCGCCCAAAAAGCAAGACCGAAGACCGCAGCGAAGTACCCGGCAATGACAAACCAATCCAGCGCAACCAGCGCACTCATGGAAATCCGCCTCCGTAGAAAATCGGGCAACAAGGCGAGCCCAAAAGCTCACAGCATCCTTACATGATTGTCAAGCTTCCTTGATCCATACAACCGATTTGACACAACACGCCATCCAAAACTTTGTATTTCGTGAAGAATTCGGCTATGCTGGACTCTTCAACGCGGCCATCCACGTTGGCAACCGGAACATCAAGAAAGGAAAGGTAACATGCTCGATCCTCGAATCACGAAATTGGCGGATGTCTTGATCAATTACTCCTGCGCCGTCAAGCAGGGTGAGAGGATTCTGATCGAAGCAATCGACGTCCCTCATGAATTCACGAGCGAGTGTATCCGCCTTACCGCAGAGGCCGGCGGTGTTCCAATCGTCAAGCTGACTTCCAACCAAATACAGCGTGCCATGATGCTCAATGGATCGCGCGACGGCTGGGATTTTATCGCCGACGCCGAGAACTTTGTCATGGAGAAAGTTCAGTGCTACATCGGCGCTCGCGGAAGCCAAAATGTCAGCGAGCTGTCCGACGTCTCAGGCGATCAACAGGCGCTCTATGAAAACACGGTCTGGAAGCGCGTGCACTCTGAGACACGGGTCAAAAAAACACGCTGGGTTGTTCTACGCTGGCCGAGCCCGTCCATGGCCCAGATGGCGGAAATGTCGACCGAGGCATTCGAAGAATATTACTTTAAGGTTTGCACGTTCGACTACGCCAAAATGGCGAAAGCGATGCGGCCGCTCGCCGAACGCATGGAACGCGCGGACCAGGTCCGGCTCATCGGCCCGCGCGATACTGATCTGTCGTTTTCCATCCAGGGAATTCCCGCCGTCCCTTGCGACGGCAAGCTGAACATTCCCGATGGCGAGGTCTTCACTGCCCCCGTCCGCGAATCGATCAACGGGGTCATTCACTTCAACGCGCCAACGCTCTACCGAGGCGACTCCCACAACGACATCCGCCTTGAATTCAAAAACGGCAAGATTGTCGATGCCACGAGCACGAATACCGCCAAGCTCAACGAAGTGCTCGATGCCGACGCCGGCGCCCGCTATGTCGGCGAGTTTGCAATCGGCTTCAACCCCTATTGCACAAAGCCGATGAAGGACATCCTCTTCGACGAAAAGATCGCCGGTTCGATCCACCTGACGCCGGGATGTTGCTACGACGAGGCCTCCAACGGCAACCAGTCGAACATCCACTGGGACATGGTCATGATCCAGACCCCGGACTACGGCGGCGGTGAAATTCACTTCGATGGGGAACTCATCCGAAAAGATGGAGAATTCGTCGCGGATGATCTAAAACCGCTTAACCCTGAAAACCTAAAGTAAAACCGATCCAGACGGCTGACTTCTTATTTGTCCTGCGCCTCACCGGTCATCGGGACAAACCGCACCGGAATGATACCCGTGCGTTTGAGCAGGCCGTCCTGCTGTTTCTCGAGCAGAATCAGCTCCTGCCCGGCCCAGCCTGAAGTGTCTACAGGGATGCACATGCGGCCGCCAACAGCCAGCTGCTCCACCAACGGCTTCGGCACGTCATCCGGGGCACATGTCACGATGATCGCATCGAAGGGCGCCGCCTCCGGCCAGCCACGATAGCCGTCGCCGATTCGAGCGCGAATCGTGTGATAGCCTTTTTTCCGCAATAGCTCAATCGTGTGTTTCGCCAACGTCTCGACAATTTCGATCGTATAAACCTGATCCGTCAACTCCGTCAGCACGGCGGCCTGATACCCGGAACCGGTGCCGATTTCGAGAACCTTTTCACCTGACTGGAGAGACAATTGCTCTGTCATCAACGCTACGATGTAGGGCTGCGAAATCGTCTGGCCATGTCCGATGGACAACGGACGGTCGGCATAGGCGCTATTCTGGAAGGCGGAAGGCACGAACCAGTGTCTCGGCACGTTTTGCATCGCATCCAGAACGCGTTGATCTTTCACTCCACGCGCTTTGATTTGGCCCCGCACCATGCTGAAGCGTTCTTCCGCACGCTCCTGCGTTCGAGGCGGAGCCGTCGCCGATCCCACGGACGTCTGCCTTACCGCCTCCCCCGACTCTCCCGTGGAAGTCTCACGACCGGCCGTCTCCGTTCGCCCTGATTCGCGGCATGAAATGATCGGCAAAAACAGAAAGGACGCCAACAGACACTTTACAATCATAGATCCAAGACGAGCACAAACGATGCAACTTCGAGCGGCCATGATCAACCTCATTCCGACGTGTTCATGTTCGCATACCGCTCATGTGCCGACGTGCACAGTATCGCGCGGCTCAGCATCAACGCCTGATCCGCTCGACCTGTCCGAAGCAATCTTCCCATCACGAACAGCAATCACCCGCCGGGCACACTCGGCGATATCCGGCTCATGGGTGACGATCACGATCGTAAGACCCGACTCACGATTCAGCTCCTCGAGTAGCGCCATGATCTCGGCACCGGTGCGAGTATCAAGGTTCCCCGTCGGCTCATCGGCAAAAAGAATGACCGGCTCAGTGACGAGCGCCCTGGCGATCGCAACGCGTTGCTGCTGTCCACCGCTAAGCTGGTTGCTGAGATGCATCGACCGGTCCGACAGGCCGACCCGATCGAGCAAGGAGGCTGCCCGTCGGCGTCGTTCACGCCGACTGACACCGGCATAAGTCAACGGCAAGGCTACATTGTCCAACACCGTGGTCCGCGACAGCAGGTTGAAACTCTGAAAGACGAAGCCGAGCTTCTGATTGCGCAGCCTGGCCAGCTCCCGTTTGGACATGCGCGTGACATCGGCACCTTCGAGCAGATACTGGCCCCGATCGCAACGATCCAGACATCCCAGAATATGCATGAGCGTCGACTTGCCCGAACCGCTCGGCCCCATGATGGCCAGAAACTCGCCCGAGCCTATCGTCAGGCTGATGCCGCGAACGGCCGGAACGTCCACTTCGCCGACGTGATAAGTCTTGTAGACGTCGCACACCTGGACCTGCGACCGGTCCTCCGCCGCGGACGCACCGCCTTTGCGTTGTAGGCTTTTGATCAATCTGACCTACCTTCTGCGCAATGTACGGGTCAGGTCCTTACGGCCTTTGCCGCTACGCCAGTTCCGCTCGGTGATCACCGATTCTCCTTCCCTCAGCTCTCCGCCCTTGAGCTCCGTCCAGGTTCCATCGCTAAGACCTACGTCAAGCTCCACCGCCTTCGGCTTGCCCCCGTCAAGGACGTAAACCGTCGGTCTGCGCTTTTCTTTTCGCTGCCCCATCATCCGGCTGGCAGGAAAAGGGTTGAATCGAAGGGCCGTGTTGGGAATCCTGACCACGTTTCGCGCCTTCGCCACCTCAAAAGTAACGTTCGCCGTCATGCCGGGACGCAGCGCAAGATCGTCATTTCCCACTTCGATCAACGTCACATACGTCACGACGCCGTCGACATCCGTCGCGTTGTATCGAATCTGCGAAATCGTGCCCGTAAAAGTTCGGTTCGGATAGGCGTCGACCCGAAAACTGGCCGGCATCCCTTCCTGGATCAGGCCGATGTCGGATTCGCTGACATTGGCATTGACCTGCATTCGGCTGAGATCGTTGGCAATGACGAACAGTTCCGGCGCCTGAAGCGACGCAGCCACGGTCTGCCCGTCTTCGATGTTCCGAGCAATCACCACGCCGTCGATGGGCGAGCGAATGATGGCCCGATCGAGATCGACCTTCGCCGCATTTAGAGCAGCCTCGGCGGATTGAACACTGGCTTTCGCACCGTGCCACGCCGCACGGGCCGCGTCCTCTTCCGTCTTTGCCAGCAACAATTCGTTTTCACTGGCGGCGTTATTCCGCTCGAAGAGCCTTTGCAACCGATTGTGCTCTCGTTGAGCATCCTTGTAGCGAACCAAAAGTTCCTCGTCGCGTGCTTTAGCCAGGGCCAGATTGGCCTGGGCCTGATCATAGGCGGTTTGAAAACGGTCCGGATCGATCTCCGCCAGGACGTCTCCTTCGGACACCTTCGCATTGAAATCGGCGTGCCACTTCTTGATGTTGCCGCTGAGCTGGGACCCGACAATCACCTTGACCAGAGGCTCGATCGTGCCCGTGGCCGATACGGTCTTGATGATATCACCAACATCCAGTGGCGCGACGACAAACTGGTCCGCCTCTTCGCCTCCGTAGTATTCCTTGTACCCGTACCATCCTCCGCCTCCAATGGCGGCAATGGCAATCACGACAACGATGGCACGCATTCGCACATCTCCAAGAGACGAAAATCGAATTCCCGGTTAGGACAAGACTCCAGATCACAAGCAAAGGGATTATAGCGCAAAATCCGGCCCAAGTCATAACCAACATAGGGGGCCGCGCGCCGCTTGGCCACCCCACCCAAGGCGCCCGTCAATGCGGAAAGCCCCGGCCAGGCATGCCTGACCGGGGCTTTCATCACGCTGCTTTTCGACGCCGAAATCACTCGTCAACCGTGAGAACCTGGTCGACGGCGACGTCGTTCAGAGTCGTCACCGCACCGGAAGGCCAACGGATTTCCAGGGTGTCGACCGTCGTGGCCGTGCCGAGGCCGAAGTGTGCTTGGGGTTGAACACCGAGAAAAGCACTGGTGGTCGAGAGAACTTCGCCGACGAGTGTCTTCCCGCCCACGGTGGCGCGTACCCGCGCACCAATGCCGAAACTGTTGCTGGCGGCGCCGCGAAGCCGAACCGTCAGCCAGTGGTTTCCGGTGTTGGCAGGATTCAGGAATACGCGTGCCGAAGCCGTCGGCGTGCCAAGCAACGACGCATTGGTCAACGCCAGATCCTGAAAACCGTCGCCATTGAGATCACATGCGGCAACGGCCCGACCGGCATCCTGCTGCCCGAATGCGATCGTCGCGTCTGCAGGAATGTTAAACAACCGGCGCTCCGCGGTACGGTCCGTGAAGGAACCGTCGCCGTTGTTGGCGAGAAAACGGCCGACACCATGCCAGTTGATGGACAGTCCCGGCTGAATGAACGAGATCAGATCGCCAATCCAATAGAGATCGGGTCGGCCGCTGTTGTCGGTATCGATCCAGGTCGTGCCGAAACCGAATTCGAACCCCTGAAGACCGGAACCGCCAATGCCGTTGGTCGCCGGCAGCACGGTGGAGGCCGTGACAGCCGTGTTCGCGGCGACGTCCGTCAGCGTACCGTTGTCATTACGCAGAAGCCGGTGGAAGAACGTCGCGTCAGGCTCCAGGTGAGCGCCGGCCACGGAATTCGGTGGAAATATGGTCGTGAAATCGCCACCGACGTTCGTGAGGAAATAGTCGATGTCACCGTCTTCGTCATAGTCCGCGCCAGTCATGCCCATCCATCCTCCATGCATGTTCAAAAGGTCCATCTGGCGTCGCGTGAACTTCATGTTCCCGTCATTGTGGAAGTAGTCGACACCGCCGGGGATGTCGTGAAGATCGAAGATGTCCAACAAGCCGTCCTCGTCCACGTCGGTCAGGTAAAGGACAAGGGTGCCGGGAATGAACGTCTGATCGGCGGTCGCCGGGGAAAAACCGTTCTGCTCGGTGCCTTCGATGCCTGCATCCAACACTTGCTCGTATTGAGGAATCCCACCGTTAACGCCGGTGCATCGCCATAATTCGTTGGGCTGGCTTTCGTAGATCGGCACTTCGAGAAAGCTGATGACGGTCATATCGTAACGACCGATGACGATGTCCAGATGCCCGTCGTTGTCCAGATCTCCGACACCAATAGCCATCGCCGGTGCTTCGCTCACGAGCCCGGTCTGAGCGGAGGAGACTTCTGTGAAAGTGACCACACCCTGCGCGTCGGGGCCGTTGTTGATCATGATGACAGGTCCTGCAGGCGTGCCATCCGGAAGATTGACCCGGCTTCGCCCCAACATCAAGTCCAACAGACCGTCATTGTTGAAATCACCGACGGCACAGGCCATGCAATTGTCCTCGGAAACGGCGAGACCGGACTCGGCGCCGACTTCGGTGAAGTTCGCGCTGCCGTCATTTTGAAAGAGCCGATTGGGCGTATCGGGACCGTTCGTCACGAGCAGATCCACGTCGCCGTCGTTGTCATAGTCAAACGCGGCCAAACCGCCCCATCCCTCGATCGCACCGAAAGCACCCAGTCGGTCCGATGCGTCCGTGAAAGCGTTGGGCCCGGCGACGCTGTCCGGCGTCCCCGCATTTTCACAATTCGCGCCTTGCAGCACCGGAAACGCAAACAGAATCAGAATGGCGAGGCGATTTCTCCAAACGATGCGATGTCCGGCCGTTTTCTCAGTGTTGACAAACACTCTACTTTCTCCTGTCAATTGCGAGGACCGTCAAACGGTTCTGATGAGTTCTCACACTGGCTCGCGAGTTACAGTGAATTCATAAAGGCGAGCAAAGCGGCTCGATCGGCGGCGCTGAGCCCGACGTAATCATCTCGAATCGCGGCGGCTTCGCCGGCGTGACGTCGGATCGCATCGTCGATGGTGTCGGATTCACCATCGTGGAAATACGGCGGCGTCTGGCTCAGGCCCCAGAGCGGCGCCGTCCGAAACTCCCGCTGGCCCGCATCGCCGTCTTCAATTCCGGGCGTACCGGCCGGCAAAATCTCATGAAGAAGCAAATCCGAATACAAAGGTACGTCCCCCAATGCACCGGGCAACGACGGGATATGACATTTCGTGCAACCGACCGAATCGAACAAGGCTTCGCCTTGAGCGACAAGCGCCGCGTCCGCAACAGGCCGACGCGGCGGTCCGGCCAGCATGCTCAGGAAAAAGATGATGTCCTCGGTCTGCCGCAAAGACAACTCCGGGTCCGCAACACCATCCTGATCCGCCGCCAATGCAAAGCTTAGACCGGCGGCGTCAGGAAGCGTCAGTCCGATTTCAGCCGCCATCGCGTCGGCAACGAACTCACCGGTGTTCGGAACCTGCGCTTTCCATCCAAGACGGCCGATACGCCCGTCACCGAGCACGTGGGCCCGACCGCTGATGCCGTCGGCGTCATTGTCGTTTGGATCGGCGTTCGAGAGAATCGTGGCCTCGCTGATGGCGTCGATCAAACCAAGCCCGAAAGCGTGCGGCGTCTGGCGCTGCTCGAAAAAATTGATGTCATCGGTCGCCTGCACAACGCCGTGACCGATACGGATTTCCTTATGCAGGATCGTGTTGGGCGTCGTCGGCGGCGCGGAGAAAGCGCCGCCGTTGTCCACAATGCAATGACGCATCACGTTCACGCCTCGGGGCCCGGCACCGCCGATCACAGGATCAAAATGGCATGCGCGGCAACTGTCGCCATTGAAGCGACCCACCCCGTCCGGCCCGGCCAAACCACCGGCGCCGTCCACGAATCCGAAGTCGAAATCAAACACCGCCCGACCGCGAAGAAATTGTTCCTCCTCTTGCGCCGTCAGCGCACGGAAGGGACCACCGTATTCACCGACGCCCGGCAACGGCGCATCCGGCGGAAGCAGGCCGGCCGTGAACTGGTCACGACCGCCGAGCGACAGCAGAAACTCAATCAGATCATCCTTCTGTGCCTCGGTAAAAGCATCGAACGCATTCCGTGAGGCCGTGGCCTCACCACCGTGAGCCAGGACCGCTTCACGGATTGTGGTTGCGCGACCGTCGTGCAGATAGGGCCCGGTCGTCGAAATGCCCCAGAGGGGCTGCGTCCGAAACTCTGAACCGCTCGCCAGGCCCATCACAATACCGTCGGCGAGTTCGTCGCCCATATCATGCAACAGCAAATCGGAATACGCCGGCACCGGGCCGCGAGGGCCGTTCAATCTTGGCGTATGACAGTCAGAGCAGTTCGCCTCGTGAAACAGCAAACGGCCACGATTGGTCTGCTCCGTGGGTTCCTCAAATTCCGGCGCGGCCAGCATCATCACTGCGCTGATGAGATCGAACAATTCCTGACCGCTCATCTCGGGATCAGGTGCATTGTCATTGTCGAAGTTCGGTCCGTCCGCAGCAGCGGCCTGCATATGCGGCCCCCGCTTCAACTCGTCGGGAACCGGGATACGGCTGACGGCCTTGAGCTTGGCCGTCGTTTCGGCCGTCACGGGCAACTCGCTTCGTTGCTGATTGGTCAAGGGGTTGGTGGTGATTCCCACATGGTTGAACAAGGGACCGCGAACGAAACCTTCGATGGACACGGTCTGAGATTTTCGTCCGAAACGCCCGACGAAACCACGGTCAATATTGACCCGGCCGCTGATGCCGTCGCCGTTTGCGTCGTCCGGATCTTCCCTTGAGCGGATTTCCTCGTCGCTGAGTTCGGCAATGAGACCGACGCCGAACATGGGGATCCCGCTGCGCTGGGCGAAAATCGTCGCGTCGTCGGGAACTTCCGGACGGTCGTACCGATTGGGATCGTAGTCATACATGCGGATCACGCCGCCGGCATCCCCGGCCGACTCGCTAAACACGAACCGTCCGTTTGACATTCGACCGCCGAGAAAGAAATTGCGATAAAGACCGGCGCTGCCTCCGGGCGTCGGTTTTTCATGACAACCGCCGCAAAACACGACGTTGAAAGCCGGGCCCAACCCCTCGGCAAGATCAAAACGTTTTTGCATGACGGCGATGCCGCGCTCAAACGTCTGAAGCTCCTCCGGCGACAAAGAGGGCATGGGACTACCGAGTGGGCCCGATACGCCCGGTGCAATCGGACCGTCATCCCCCGGACCAAAAAGGTCGGACAAAAATGGCAGCAGAAAACAACCCGATAAAAAACATGCCAGCACCGCAAGTACGGTACCCGTCAATGCAAACCGTTTCATGTTTCGGAACTCCCCTTGCAAGGCGACGATTACCCTTTCAGCCTAACGAAGATAATCGGTCGTTGCAATTGAATTCCCGGCGCGCGAGAGCGTGGCCTTCATCGACGAAAGCAGTTCCGATATTATCCGATAGAGTTGTTTGCGAAGAGATGTTCCTTTTCGGATGGCCAGGCTATCCTAAGAAACCATTAACAGAAAATCACATGTCCTGACGTTCAAGAAGAAACCCTAACGCTCCTGAATCGGCACGACCTCGCGCAGTGAGGGACCTGTGTATTCGCTACCGGGACGAATGATTCGGTTATCCGCATACTGCTCGCAAACGTGCGCACACCAACCGGTCACTCGACTGCAAACGAAAATCGGCGTATACAGCGGAATCGGGATGCCCATCTGGTAGTAAGCATGCGCCGCCGGATAATCCGTATTGGGGTGGATGTTTTTCTGTTCAAGCATCAGCTTTTGCAGCCTGTCGGCCATCTCGATCCAATGACCCTGACCCGTCTCCTTTGAAAGCTCGATGGACCAATCCCGAAGAATCGACGCCCGATGGTCACCATGTTTGTAAACACGGTGCCCAAATCCCATGATGAGCTTTTTGTTGTCAGGGTGCGCCTTATTGTGGGCCTGGAGATCGTTAAACCACGTCTCGACGTTGTCCACGCTGCCGATGTCGAGAAACTGCCGCATCGCGGCTTCATTGGCGCCGCCATGCAACGGTCCCTTGAGGGCACCGATCGCACCGGACACGGCCGAATGCATGTCGGCCAATGTCGAAGCGATGGTCCGCGCCGTAAAAGTCGAGGCGTTGAACTCATGCTCCGCATAAAGGACCATCGTGCCGTCTACGACACGGCCCGCCAATTCGCCAGATTTCTTGCCGAGCATCATCGCCAGAAGATTCGCGCCGTGAGTCGCATCGGGATCGGGCTCAACCACGGCCACCCCGGAAGTCTTCCGAGACCATTGCCCCACCGCCGCCGCGAGTTGACCGAGCAGCCGTTCAGACTTCCGCAGGTTGGCCTCGCGCGAATTATCCTGCGCATCCGGATCGTAATGCCCTAAGAGCGAAACGACCGATCGGAGCACATCCATGGGCGGAATGTCGCTCGGCATGGCGTCGATGGCGCTGCCGACCTCCCGAGGGAGCGCCATCGCACCTTGAACCCGTGAGCGAAACTCACCCAATTCAGACTTCGTCGGCAGTTCTCCGTACAGCAACAGATAGGCGACTTCTTCGAAACAAGTGTTGTGGGCCAAATCGTCGATGTCGTAACCGCGATACCGGAGACTTGTTTGAGTGACTTCACCCACCGACGTCCGGCCCGCGATAACACCCGCCAACCCGGCACTGGCCTTCGTCTTTGCTTCGCTCATCGTCGTTCTCCTAAATCGGCCTATCCTGCAATTTCATGAATCCGTCTTTTCCGTGGCAGCGCGATCGATTCTAGTCAATCCGTCGTAGTCGAGCAGGTCGTAGAGTTCCGCACGTGTCTGCATCCGATCGACCCATGCATTCTGGTCACCGCTTTTTCTCAAATCCGACAACATCGAATCAATCGCGCCGAAAGCGACGCGCAATGCAGTTTGCGGATAAATGACCATGCGATAGCCCATCTCAGCCAGCTCTTTCAAACCAAGCAGCGGGGTCTTGCCGAACTCCGTCATGTTGGCCAGCAGCGGCGCTTTGACGTTGTCCGCAAACGCCGCCAGCTCGTCCTTGGATTGCATCGCCTCCGGAAAAATCGCGTCCGCACCGGCATCAACGTATTTCTTGGCGCGCTCGACAGCGTCGTCAAAGGAAATCACGCCGCGGGCATCCGTTCTGGCAATGATCATCACGTCGGAATCGGTCCGGGCGGCACACGCGCCACGAATCTTCTGCACCATCTCGTTAGCTGAAACAAGCTGTTTCCCATCGAGATGCCCGCATTTCTTCGGAAGGACCTGATCCTCGAAATGGATGGCCGAAACGCCCGCCGCCTCCATTTCGGCAACGGTCCTCGCCATGTTCATGGCTTCACCGAAGCCCGTATCGCCATCGATGATGACAGGCAAAGTCGTCGCATTGCAGATCCGCCGAGCGTGCTCCACAGCCTCGGTCATCGTGATGAGCCCAACATCCGGCAGGCCATAAACGGCATTGGACAAGCCCGCGCCGGAAACATAGACCGCTTCGAAGCCGGACTTCTCAATCGCCCTGGCGACCAGCGCATTAAACGCGCCGGGGATCTGAACGGTCTTCTCAGCAATGAGCTCTCGTAAGCGCTGGGATCGTGATTTGGCCATGGCTCGGATTATCCGCCATAAGCGGGCGGACGGCAAATATCATGCAACGAGTTGATGCAATAAGCATCAGGACCCAAGAGCCGCAGGGTGGCATGCCGCGCCCGTCGGATCAAAGCCGCGCCCCATGACACATATTGCGCGGTACAACGTGCGAACAACGTTCGGCGTCGAAAAACAGCGTGATCAAAGCCCCGGTCAGGCATGCCTGACCGGGGCTTTTTCATGCACGCGCAAGCTCTGATCGTCTCGAGTCCTAGGCGGAAAAGGCGGCGAGCTTGTTGACGACCTCCGAGACGACTTCCTTCGCACGGTCAATCTCCGATTCGGTCGTATCACGCGAAAGACTGAAACGAACGGCACCTCGAGTGAGAGGATCAGGAATCCCCATCGCCTGGAGCACATGCGACGGTTCCAGAGAGCCGCTGCTGCAAGCGGACCCGCTCGAAGCACATAGGCCGCGCTCGCTCAAACCGATGAGGATCGCTTCCGCTTCCAACCCTTCGAAAGCGATGTTGGTCGTATTGCAAATACGCGAATCAAGCGCACCGATGACGCGAGCACAACTCACACGTTCACAAAGCGCTTGTTCGAATCCGTTCCGAAGCGCTGCCGTTTTCGACAAATCACTCTCACGCCTTGAACGCGCCAATTCGGCGGCAGCCCCGAAACCGACAATGGCGGGAACATTCTCCGTCCCGGGTCGCATGTCGCGCTCCTGGTGTCCTCCGACCGACTGGCTGCGCAGCCGGAACCCCCGGCCGACATACAGCGCACCGACCCCCTTGGGACCGTGTATTTTGTGCGCGGAAAGACTGGCCGCGCTCACGCCCAAAGACCGAACATCGAACGCCATCCTCCCCACAGTCTGCACGGCATCGGTATGGAAAGGCACACCCCGTGATGTCGTGATCTCCGCAATCTCACGAATCGGGAAAACAACCCCCGTTTCATTGTTTGCATGCATCACGCTGACCAAAGCCGTATCGTCATCAAGAGAATTCCGAAGGGCATCGAGATCCAAGCGTCCCTGCGAATCGACGGCGACAAAGGTCACACGATAATCCTGTTTGACCAGGCGTCGGCAAAGGTCATGTACCGCGACATGTTCGACGGCCGTGGTCACAATGTGACGCTTCTTTGGATGAGCAGCCAGCGTGCCGAGAATCGCCAGATTATCCGCCTCCGTTCCGCCGCTTGTGAATACGATCTCCCGTGAAACGCCGCCGATCAGCGCCGCAACTTGCTCCCGGGCAGTCTCGACGGCATGCCGTGCCTGCTGACCCAACAGATGCAGGCTTGACGGATTACCGAAATGATCCCGCCAGTAGGGTTGCATCGCATCGAGCACTTCATCCGAGATGCGTGTCGTCGCGTTGTTATCAAGGTAGATTGAATCCATATCGATTCATTATAACTGACCTTCGGCTCGGTTTGACGACGGCCCGGCCACGTTCGATCACGACATTGAGAAAGGTTGCTTTTCTTGACAGTGCGATGTAGGTGTTTCATAATTCCAATGGAGATATGTTCTTAAATGTCCGCTGAGTTCATTTCGCTGAAACCCGACGCCCCTAATACGTCCGCCATCGAACATGCAACGAAGGCGCTGGCGGAAGGCGCTCTCGTCGCGTTTCCGACCGAGACCGTTTATGGACTGGCTGCGAACGCCGCCAACTCCGATAGCATGGACCGTTTGCGGGAAGTCAAAGGGCGCGGCTCGAATCAGCCGTTTACGGTTCATATTGGCCATGCGTCAGACTGTGAAAACTTCGTCCCGGAAATCACCACGCTTGGGCGGCGCTTTATGAAGAAGGCCTGGCCCGGACCGTTGACTCTGATTTTTCGCGTGGATGATCCCTCGTCGGCCAAAGCCCACGGTCTCCTCAGCAAAACCAGCGCGGCTTCGATTTACACGCAAAATACCGTCGGCGTACGGTTCCCCGATCATCCCGTTGCAACCGCCATTCTCGCCGGGACCAATACGCCCGTCGTCGCTTCCAGCGCCAACGTGACAGGCAGCCCGGCTCCCGTCGAGGCAGCCCCCATCCAGGATGAACTGGGGGACAAAGTGGACCTGATCCTCGACGATGGACCGACGCGATATCGAAAGAACTCAACCATCGTCGAACTGAATGGCAACGGTTACAGACTGATCCGGGACGGCGTCTGGGATCAACGAACGATCCATCGTTTTTCGACGGTCAACATTGTTTTCGTGTGCTCGGGCAACACCTGCCGCTCGCCCATGGCGGAAGGGATCTTCAAGAAAATGCTCGCGGAGAAACTCGGCTGCGAGGTGGAAACGCTCGCGGAATGGGGAATCATCGTTCAATCTGCCGGAACGATGGGGATGTCAGGTGGACGGGCTTCGAGAGAAGCCGTCGAGGTTTGCCGACGGCGGGACGTCGATCTCACCGATCACGCTTCCCGCGGTTTGACGCCGGAACTCATCCATTCCGCCGACTATATTTTCGCGATGGCCGGGCATCACCTCGACGCCATCCGCTCCATGGCGCCCGCTCATGCAGGAAAAGCAATGCTGCTTGAACCGAACAGCAGAGACATTGCGGACCCGATCGGCGGAACGACAGACGACTATGAAAATACGGCCCAACGGATCACCCAAGCCCTGGAAGGGCGACTGAACGAGGTTGTCATATGAAAATCGCCATTGGCGCCGATCATCGGGGTTACGACGCGAAACAGCGCATCAGGGCACTGCTCTCCGAACTCGGGAAGGACGTGGCCGATTACGGGACGGATTCCACCAAGTCCACAGATTATCCGGAACCCGCCTTTGCCGCGGCACGAGCGGTTCAAACGGGTGAGTGTGAAGTCGGGATTCTGTTCTGCGGAACGGGCATCGGCATGTCGGTCACGGCAAACAAACTTCACGGCATTCGGGCGGCCCTTTGCCACGATGAGTTGACGGCGGAGATGTCCAGGCGTCATAACAACGCCAACGTCCTTTGCCTGCCGGCCGATCTGGTCGGCGAAGCGCTCATGCGTCGGATCGTCGAAGTCTGGCTTGAAACGCCGTTCGAAGGCGGTCGCCACGAACGGCGAATCACGAAGATCACGGAAATCGAAAACAAACAATGTAGCCCCTGAGTAACGTGACGACATGAGGGTCGTCATGAAAGACCCACGACGAGGCAATGAGCGAAATGACGGAACGACCTCCCCGACAAATCGTCGAGGAACTCGATAAGTACATCATCGGCCAGCGCGAAGCCAAACGTGCGGTCGCCATCGCGATCCGCAATCGTTGGCGACGGCTGCAGTTGCCGGAGTCGATGCGCGAAGAGATCGGACCCAAAAACATTCTGATGATCGGCCCGACCGGCGTCGGAAAAACCGAGATCGCCCGGCGCCTGGCGTTTCTGGTCAATGCGCCGTTCCTCAAAGTCGAGGCGACCAAGTTCACGGAAGTCGGCTATATGGGGCGCGACGTGGACTCGATGATCCGAGATCTGCTCGAGCTGGCGATTTCGATGGTCCAAAAAGAGCAGACGGAAGTTGTTCGCGAACAGGCCGAGAAACATTGCGAGGAACGAATCCTCGACGAGTTGCTGCCCCGAGGTCCCTCTGAAGAATCCGAGTCCGATGACGACGCCGAAGCGCGCCGGCGGCGAACCCGTGAAAAGCTACGGTCCCAACTCCGCGAAGGGGAGCTGGAAGATCGCATGATTGAGCTGAGGGTCGAGCAAAAAGCGATGCCAATGGGGATGCTGGCCACAACGATCGGCCCCGATCAGATCGGACCGGAAATCCAGGACCTCATGGAGCGCCTGATGCCCAGCCAGCCGAAAGACCGAAAGGTCACCATCCGCGAAGCTCGACAACTTATCTTCAATCAGGAATGCGAGAAGCTCATCGACCGCGAGAAGACGGTCGATATGGCGATCCGGCGGACGGAAAACAGCGGCATCGTTTTCGTCGACGAAATGGACAAGCTCTGCGGTGGTCAATCCCAGCACGGTCCGGACGTCAGTCGACAAGGCGTTCAGCGCGACTTACTGCCGATCATCGAAGGAGCCAGCGTGAACACCCGGCATGGAGTCGTCAAAACGGACCATATCTTGTTCGTCGCGGCCGGCGCCTTCCACACGGCCAAACCCAGCGATCTCATGCCCGAGCTTCAAGGCCGGCTGCCAATTCGTGTAGAATTGGATGATCTGACCAAGGAAGATTTTGTACGGATTCTGACCGAGCCTCGGAATGCCATCACAAAGCAGCACATTGCATTGCTGGGCACTGAGGGCGTCACCCTCACGTTAACCGATGACGCCGTCGAGCGCGTTGCCACGATTGCGGCCGACGTCAACAAAACGACGGAAAACATTGGTGCGAGGCGTCTTCAAACCATCATGGAGAAGGTCGTTGAGAAGCTGTCGTTCGATGCCCCGGAGATGTCGGGGAAGGAAGTCACGATCAACGGATCTTACGTGGACGAAAGACTAATTGACATCATCAAGGACGAGGATTTGAGCAAATTTATTCTTTGAGAAGGGGCGGCCGATTTCTTTGAGCTGGCGATCCTATGAAACGGGAGCATTTTGCGATGAATTTAGGAAAAACGAGGCAATGGCGACGGTCCTCCTTGAATAGAGTCCTTCCGATACTCCTGTGCCTGACGATCTGTTCCACGGTCTCGGCCCAACCCACGCTCGTCACAGGATCCACCAAGAAAGATCCCGTGGACTTCACTGACCGCGTCGTCACATTCCCATCGCTGGACGGGGTCACGATCGAAGCCGACTATTATCCCGTCAAGGTCTCCGGCGGAAAAAGGACGCCCGTGGCGGTCCTGATCCATATGTACCCATTGGACCGCAGCAGTTGGAAGCCGTTTGTCCCGATGCTGCGCGATGCAGGCATCGCGGTTTTGGCCTATGACATTCGCGGCACGGGAGGCAGCATCAAACCCGAAGGACGCAACCTCGAAACAGGCTACAAAAATCGAGATGCGACACATTTCAGCTTGGCCTGGATGGACGTCGAGGGCGCCAAAAACTGGCTCGGAAAGCAGGGAAACATCAATGTGAAGCGATTGACTGTCATCGGCGCAAGTGTCGGCTGCAGCATCTCGCTGGATTATGCCCATCGTAATCCAACCACAAAGGCCGTCGTCTGTCTCTCACCGGGCACAAATTACATGGAACTGGACTCGATTGAACACATCAAAGCATGCTCGTCCGTTCCGGTCTTGCTGATTTCTCCCGAAGAAGAATATGAACCCGTCAAGAAGCTGGTCGAAGCCTCCGGAGGCAAGGCCAAGTCCAAGAAATATCCCGGCGGAAGTGAAAACCACGGGACTCGCATGTTCGATGCCGACTACGGAAAAAAAGTCCAGAAGAAAATCATGAAGTTCGTCAAGAAAAACCTCGGCATCAAATCCAAGAAAAAAGATAAGAAAGAGACCAAAGACCCCTCCAAAAAGAAGAAAAAGAAGAAGAAAAAGAAAAAGAAAAAGGCCAAGGCCGACGACTGATTGCAAGCCTCATTTCGGAGTACCATCAAGGCGGGATACGACATGCAAACGACGTTGTCCATCGGCTCCCTTCTATTTGACGCCCCCATGGTCCAAGCGGCTTTGTCCGGCTACAGCGATCGGGGCATGCGCCGGCTCGCCAGGGATTACGGCTGCCCTTACACCATTAACGAAGTCGTTCTCGATCAATTTATCGATCAAGGCGGCAAGAAAATGCGTCGGATGCTCGCGATCGATCCGAAGGAGCATCCTGTAGGCGGCCAGCTTATGGGAAGCGAACCGGCAAAATTCGCTTGCGCCGCAGATGAAATGGTCCATCTGGGTTATGACGTCATCGACATTAACTTCGGCTGTCCAGTCAAGAAAGTGCTCGGCCGTTGTCGAGGCGGGTACCTGCTTTCCGAACCGAAGACTGCAACCGAAATTATTCGAAGGGTACAAGATGCCGTGGACCGTCGTGTGCCGGTCACCGTCAAGATGCGACGGGGGATGGATGACGGCAAGGAGAGTGAGCGAAACTTCTTCACGATTCTCGAATCCGCTTTTGAGCTCGGCTGTGCCGCCGTCACGGTTCACGGTCGAACCGTTGTTCAGCGTTACGTCGGCCCCAGCAAGTGGTCTTTCCTGGCCCGGGTCAAACGTTTTGCGGGAAACCACACCATCCTCGGTAGCGGCGACTTGTTCACCGCCGACGATTGCATCCGCATGCTGAGTGAAACGGGTGTGAACGGCGTCTCCATCGCCCGAGGCGCCATCGGCAACCCGTTCATTTTCCGTGAGGTTCGCGCGTTGTTGAACGGACAGACGTTCGATGAAATATCGCCGCCTTCGATCAATGAGCAACGCACCGCGATCGAAAGGCATTTCGAACTCATGTCTCGATTGCATGGCGAGCCGAAGGCATGCGTCCTGTTCCGAAAATTCGGAGTCCGCTACAGCGAACTCCATCCCTGCCATCGGGACGTGAAAATGGCCTACGTCGCCGTGAAAAACCCCGATGATTTTCAACACGTGCTCGATGATTGGTACGGCAACGAGTTCGACTACCCGCCTGTCCGCCGGCGTCTCCGCCCTGAAGCACTCGTGGCTGCCGGGGCTGTGATGGATTGCGCAGGCTAATCGGATTACCCCATGGGCTTTATGACTCAAGTCCTGTTCGAAAGCCCGCTCTGGCTCGGTGCTCTTTCCTTCCTACTGTTTGCCGTCGTATTGCTGACGAGGATGCGATGGGAGTCCGAAACCGCCCGCCGATATGCGCTCCCGGGAATCTTATTGTTGATCATCCTGTTGTTTGTCATGCAAAAGCTGGTCGTCACACAGCGGGAAGAAGTTCGCCTGACGTTGGACCACTTTGTCACCGCAATTGAACAAGAGGATCTGGCTGCGACCTCCAATTTCATCAGCCCGGACTTCCAGACTCGTACGATGGACCGCGAGGGCCTCGTCACCTGGCTTGAATTCTTTTTCGAAGTATGGAGCGTCCGTGATGCCCGCATCTATGGGTGCACCGTGAACGTCGGCAGCCACACGGCCCAAATGACCTTCAATGCATCCGCGACGGCCAGCCGTCAAGGAGCCGTCGGCCAGTCGCATCTGGGCTCCTGGCGAGTGGACTGGGTACGCGAAACCGGCGCATGGAGAATCCTGTCTCTCCAAACGTTGACAATCGACAGCATCAAGGTCGAGACCCTTTCGGGCGTGCCGGGGCAAATTCCGTAAGATTGAAGGATGAACGGTGGCGACGAAAACGCACGCCGCTCGCTCTTGACCGATGTAGGCCCTCGTCAGGTCAGGTCCGGCCAGGACCACGCTTGTGTTTGTTCGAGCAGACTCCTGTCCGTCAGATTAAACTGCAAAGGCGTGACGCAGACATAGCCTTCTCCCAGCGCTTGACGGTCCGTGTCCGATTCGTCGCCGATGTCTTTGAAATCGCCGTTGATCCAGTAATACTCCCGACCGTTGGGATCGGATCGTTTTTCGAATCGTTCGACCATGGCCTTCGTCGATTGCTCGAGTACCCGAACGCCCTTGGGCCAACCCGGCTTGATCTCAGGAATATTGATGTTGAACACGCGGCCCGGAAGCGAGCCGTTCTGGAGAATTCGGTCAATGACGCGCCAGGCGATTCGCGCCGCGGCGTCGTAATCCATGTCTCGGTGCAGCTCAAAGGAAACCGCAATCGCGGGATAACCGAAGATCGCCGCCTCGATCGCTGCCGCGACCGTGCCGGAGTAGAGGATGTGAATGCCCGTGTTCAGGCCGGCGTTGATCCCGGAAATCACGACGTCGGGTCTCTCTTGCATCAGGCCGTTCAAGGCAAGTTTGACGCAGTCGGCAGGTGTTCCGACGACGCTGGTTCCACGAAAACGGTCCCCGACTTGAACGGTCCGCCAAACCACGGGATGGCGAATCGTAATGGCGTGAGAACCGCCTGACTGCACCGTCTCTGGTGCGACGACCTGCACCTCAGCCTCCTCGGCCAAAGCGTTGTGCATCGCCAGGAGACCCGGAGCAAATATTCCGTCATCGTTGCATAGCAGGACTCGCATAGCGGAATTGTAGAGTACGAGTGTGAAACGTACAATGAACGACGAGAAATGGCCTAATCGATGAAAAAAAAATCACACAGCTGGCGACCATCCCCCGCAATGATCTCAATCTGCGCGTGCATCGGCGTCATGCTCTTTGCAGGACTCGTCTATTACGGCGTGCTGCTTGCCGATTTCGTCAACCAGGATGATTACCATTACGTCTTCAAAGTGGGCCGTGTCTGGTCGCCCAGCTTGGAGGAGGTAGGCAATGTCTTCACACAAGGACGCTTCGGCTGGCCGCCGACCCTGCAAGACCTGAAAGAAACACTGACGGGCGGACGAATTCACCGCCCTTCGAATACCAGCGGTTATTACCAGCCGCTCGTTGCCCTGACGTTCATGTTGGACGCCTACCTGACAAAAGACTGGCTCTCACGAGCGTTCCAGTTTCATCTGACGAATCTGTCCCTGCATTTGACCAACGTAGCTTTGATCTTCGCCCTTGTGCGTCGTCTTTCGTCCTCTCATCTGTGGGCGGTTCTGCTTTCATTGTTGTTTGCGTTGCACCCCGTTCAGGTCGAGTCGGTGGCCTGGGTCGCGCAGCGAATGACGCTGCTCGGATGCACATTCACGCTGCTGGCGCTCCATTGCTATGTCCGCTACGCCCAGGCGCTTCGCCTAAGGTGGCTCATTCCGGTCGTCCCGTTTTTCGCCGCGGCGATATTGTGCCGACCACTGTTCATCGGATTGCCCATCGTGCTTCTGATTCTGGATGTCTGGCCGTTTCGGAGGCATGAGCGCCATCGAAACCAGAAAAAGACGGACGGCCGCCTCTTCTTGCGGCCCTTCGTCGAAAAAACACCATTGTTCGCCATTATGCTGCTGAGCGCGATCATTCAATTCAACATCCGTTCGGAAAACACGGTGACGCATACTGACGGAGTGAGTGGCGCCGAGCTTATTTCACACAACGCGGCCGCCTTGGCATCACGATTGGTTTTTCCCCTCAAGCTCTCCCCCTATCATCCGCTCGCCACAACCGTCGGCGGCACCGCGCTTGGCCGCTTGTTCGACATCGGGGTTTTGGCATTCATCGTTGTCGCTCTCGTAGGGTCTTTTTGGCGCTGGAAACCCGTCTTCGCCGCGTTAGCCGGCGCCCTCGTGCTGACGCTTCCCGCGCTGCTCCAGGCCCCCTTTAACAAGCTGCTGCTCAGCGATCAATATCTTTATGGCGTACTCATCATTCCCCTGATCGCGCTCGCCGCATGGCTCAAATCTCGCCCTGACGCCCTCAAAAAGACCTGGGGCCGATGGACGGCGATCTTATTCATTGCCGTCCTCGTCATTTTTTCAGTACAGACTTACGCCCAGACTCAAGTCTGGCAAAGCAGTCGTGCTCTCTTCAAACACACGATCTCGCTTTATCCCGACTGGAGCTTTGGTCATATCAGCCTGGTGGAGTCGTATATCCGCGAAAACAGCTACGAGGCCGCTCTGAAAGCCGCTGAACGGGCCCTCAAAGTGGAACCGGACAACCCCTCCACGCAGTTCTACATCGGCACGGTTCTGCTTCTACATCAGGACGGACGCAGCAGCGAAGCGATCGCACCACTCGAAAGCGCCCTCACCTCCAATCCGAACTGGATCGAATGCCTTCAGAACCTCGGTGTCGCGCTGGCGCGAAGCGCCCGCACGGAGGAGGCCATTGACTATTTTGAAAAAGCGCGTGATCTCAAACCCCGTGCCGCAGGCGTTCGAATCGGCCTCGGTAACGCGTATTTGAAAGTGAATCGTTTTGCATCGGCGCGAGCGGAATTTCAAGAAGCACTCAAACATCGTAACGATTCGTCGGCCCACTTCGGCCTTGCCATCGCCTGGGCCGCCAACAACGTGCCCGAGCATGCTCGTCGGCACCTCACCGCCGCGATTGCCAAGGACCCCAAGATGGCCACGAAGGCAGGCCGTTCACAGCATCTTCGCCGACTCCAACATCTTCCCGGTTTTGAGGCCCTGATCGAAGACTCCGGCGAGGCGGTCCTTGATGACGTCCTGGAATCCCCTGCCGCCCGACGGGCACATGGTTCGTAGCGATCTGTATTGTGACTCACATTGTCCGAGAAAAGCCGAATCCGTTGGATGATTCAACTGACACGATGCAGACGTCATTAAAGCCCTACATCATCGCCGCCGGTCTGTTTCTGGGCTCGATCATTGTTTATCTGCCCTGCCTTTCGGGCCAGTTTCTGAATCTGGATGACTATCAATATGTCGTCGACAACGTAGAAGTTCGACGTCCGAGCTGGGGCGGAGTCCGGCGTTTCTTCGAGGAAGTGACGCATCCGACGACCGTCGCAGGCTACTATCAACCGCTGACCATGCTGTCCCTGATGTTGGATACACGAATTGCCGCCGCCGATGTCCCGCACCCATTTGTCTATCACGCGACAAACGTATTGTTTCACGCGTTGAACGTTGTGCTGGTATTCGTGATCATGCGGACGATCTTCGGGGGAATGATCATCCCAGCGATCATGTCACTCTTCTTCGCGATTCACCCGGTTCAGGTAGAATCCGTGGCCTGGATATCCCAGCGGAAAACGGTCCTTGCGACATTCTTCGCGCTGGCGGCGATCCTGACCTACCTGCACTATGGAAAGCGGCGGAAATATCATCTTTTGGCGGCGACCTTCGTGTTGATCGTGCTCGGGAACCTCGCCAAGCCGACCTTGATGCTACTTCCGCTCGTGTTGATCCTCCTCGACATCTGGCCCTTGAAACGTCCGGTGCTTAGGGCACTGCCGGAGAAGCTGCCTTTCCTGGCCTTGATGCTGCTGACCGCTTATGTGGCCTGGGTCTCCCAGGCATCTGTCGGTCTCGGAAAGCCTGTGCTGAGCGTGGGCCAGCTGCCAAAGTGGTTGGGCCTGCTGAGTTACAACCTGATGCTGTATTTCGGCAACATCGTCTGGCCGATGCACCTCTCGCCCTACCGTTCGATTCCAACGGGCCTTTCGATCGATCATCCTGAAATTCTGCTTTCGATGGCAGGTGCCATTGCTTTCGCCGCGGCCGTTGTCACAAGCTGGAAATGGTCCAGGCCATTCTTCGTGGGCTCGATGGGGTTTGTCGTCATCCTGCTCCCGGCGCTGGGCGGGGTTCAGTTCGCCGCCTCCTGCGTGGCCGACCGATTCCTCTACCTGCCGCTGGTTTTTGTGTTACTGTCCTTTGGCGCGCTGATCCAACGCCTGAGCCATGTGCGACCCAAGGACACGACGACAATCTGGGTCTGCGTCGTGCTGTTCGCGATGCCGCTTCTTATCCTGACGCGCGCCCAACAACAGGTTTGGGCCAATACGCGCAATTTATGGCTGCATGTTCAGTCGGCCGTCCCCGAACTACCCAAGGCCAATTACAACGTAGCCATTGTTCACTACGTCGAAGGTGATTTTAAGGCCTCCCGCGACGCCGCTGCCAAAGCCGTCGAAGCGGACCCGGGCAATGCGAATCATCACTACCAACTCGGCATGGCGCTGACCCACACCGGGCAACCCGACCAGGCGCTTGAGCGAATCCGAGCCGCCATGGAGATCGGGCTCGGTCCAAGTCAAAACAAAGCCTACATCGCGCTGGCCGAAGCATTCATCGCGATGGGAGATATCCGACAAGCTCGACAGGCCATGCAACATGCGGAGACGTTAGGCGTGGACTCGCCACGGAATCTTGCGAGAGTCGGTCGCGTAGCCATGTCTCAAGCAAAAAACTGCGAGTTGGCAATCGAGTATTATCGCCGGGCGCTTTCCAAAGATCCGAGTATCCTTGAGATACGCCACGAGCTTGTGAAAACTCTGCACAAATGTAACCGGCCCAGGGAATCGCTTCTTGAATATGAAGAGTACATCGCCAGAGTGCGACAAATGGCTAAAGATGTCAGTCGGCTTGAGCGAGCGGCCCAGCGTTATCGGGAGACGATTCAGGAAGCCGGTGACCGTACGAAAAACAAATCCGAACAAGGGACACGACCTTGACGCCCAAGGACGACATCGCATTGACGCGCCAGCAGATACGCGAAGTGGATCGCCGCGCGATTGAAGAATACGGCATCCCAGGCATCGTTCTCATGGAAAACGCCGGCCGGAACGCGGCGATAATCGTTCGACGGCTTTACAATGACGAGGGGAAAAAAGAACGTTGCGTCGCCCTGATCTGTGGGCGAGGCAATAACGGCGGAGACGGCTTCGTCATAGCTCGTCATCTGAACAATATGGGTATTCGCGCGGAAATCCTTCTCGCCTGCGACCCCAATCGCCTGACCGGTGACGCGCTGACAAATTTCCGCATCGTGGAAAAGATGGGTCTTCCGCGACATGCTTTCGATACGCCGGAGCGGATCGCCGAATCGAGGGACCGGTTCCACCAAGCCTCCATCATCGTCGATGCCGTTCTTGGAACCGGGTTTTCCGGCAGGGTCCGGCCGTCACTTGACGAGGCGATCGACGCGATCAACCACGCCGGCAGCAACGCACGGATCGTCGCGATCGACGTGCCGTCCGGCCTCGACTGCGATTCCGGGCAGCCGTCCAATGCCACCGTGCGCGCGAACACGACAGTGACGTTCGTGGCAAAGAAGGTCGGCTTTTTGCTTGGCTGTGCGGCGGAGTACACGGGCGAAATCCATGTGGCAGAGATCGGCGCCCCTCCGGAAATCATTCAAGCGGTGCTTAAGGGCGGCGCTTCAGGGTGAAGAAAACAGCGCAGCCACGAAACACTGCCCTCGATGATCCGGTCATTCGCCGACACCGAGCGCATCCCGTGGTCGTCAACGGACAGAACCTCCAATTGAACTTCGACCCCTGACTTGCGCATGGCAGCCTCATAGGCCGTTGCGTGGTCGAGCGGGACATGCTGGTCTCCACTTCCATGAAAGATCAACAGCGGACGGGGCTGCAAGGCAAGCTTTTCAGGCGCGTCGGTGTCCGGAACGGCCTCGAGAAATGCCCGACCCATTCGCAATCCTCGATGATCCACCCAATCGTTTTCCCTGAGAAATGCCCACGCTTCGTCCGTCATGTCGCGATCGACCAAAGATCGGACATTCGCCACGGGCGCCCAAAAAACCAGACAACCCAGGGAACTTAGCTCGTCGGAAACCAGGGATGTTGTGAAAGCGCCAAAACTGCTGGCGACGATGCCGATCCGCGTTGGATCGCATCTGGGCGCATGATCCAGCGCCGCGACTGCAGCCTTGAGATCCTCCGTCAAACGACGGACTGTGAGGTCCTGAAACTGCCCGTCGCTCTCCCCACAACCCCGGAAATCAAACCTCAGGCAGGCCATGTTCTGTTCGGCCAAACGCCTGGCCAATGTGACGAAGCGATAGGATGTGCCGATGCGCGTGCCCGTCAATCCATGACAGCAGACCACGACCGGCGCGGCCATCGTCAGCCGCTCCGGTGGCGGCGTATGCAAACACGCGGCCAACTTCTCTCGCCCGACGGGGATTTCCAAGTAACTTTGCACCCAACCATGCCTCCTTATTTCGCGGAAACATTCCACAGGGCCTCATTGTATAACGTATTTCGATCCTTTTCGTACAATCACAGGATCTCTATAATGCAGAGAGTTGGGGACTCGCAAGTCTGAAAAGGAAGGCGTGGTCTTGGTTGAACTTGAGCGAGCCGCTGCATGAGACCATAAGCGACTTGCGGGCCGGTCCGGTCGTTCGGCTTCATAATGGAGGAAGTCATGTTTCGAGGATGCTTTGTTGCTCTGGTGACGCCCTTTCGGGACGGCGCTGTCGATACCAGGGCACTGGATGAACTGGTGGATTATACGATCGCCGGCGGAGTCAGCGGTCTCGTGCCATGCGGTACCACCGGCGAGGCACCGTCGCTGTCCGGCGGGGAATTCGAGGCTGTGATCGCAGCGGTCGTGAAACGCACCGACGGAAAGGTTCCCGTGATCGCCGGCGCCGGCACGAACACTACGGCGAAGACAATCGAACATTCGAAAGCCGCCGTCCGGGCAGGCGCCGACGGCGTCATGATTGTGGCACCCTACTACAACAAACCGAATCAATCCGGACTTTATCAGCACTTCAGCGCGGTCGCGGGCCAAGTGGACGTGCCGATTATCCTGTACAACATTCCCGGCCGCAGTGGTGTCGAGATTTCGGCGGAAACCATTGCCAGGCTGCACGAAGATCATACGAACATCGTTGCCGTCAAACACGCGACCGGGTCGATCGATGGAGCGAGCCTGTTATCCTCGATGAGCGATATCACCATTTTGAGCGGCGATGATTCGCTCACGTTGCCGTTGATCAGTGTCGGGGCCGTTGGGCTGATCAGCGTCGTGGCCAATCTCCTGCCGCACGATATGAGTTCGCTGGTCAACACGGCGCTCTCAGGTGATCTGGAAGCAGCCAAAGAATCGCATCGAAAACTGTTTCCCGTCATGAACGGCCTGCTACAACTGGACACCAATCCGATTCCGATCAAAACCGCGCTGGCGATGCGCGGAATGATGACCGAGGAGTTCAGGCTACCGATGTGTCGGTTGGACGCGGACAAACGAGAACGACTCCAGTCCATATTGGCTCAAACGACCACAAATGAAGTGGCGAGGCAAATCGCTTGACTCAGGCTCCTGCCATTTCCCGCGACGACCAGCCACCGCAGACCGCAAGGGCGAGTAGCGGCTACCACCTGGTGCAACGGATACGGCTGCTCAGCGCGATGGTCGTTTCGGCGCTCGTCTTTTGGTACTTCGGCTGGTGGGCGGCCAAGCCAAATGATCCCAAGGGACCGGTCACCTTGCTTATGGTGGAACAAGGCGTCGTCACCATGGCGGAGATGCTCGGCCTGGCGGTCGTGGTCAGTGGACTCGCGGTGGCGATCTGCGGCGCAGGATCAGCGGAACGCGGACCTCTTGCCGTCGCCGTCGGTCTAGCCGCGTTGGGTCTTCGTGGCGGCCAGATGGACAGACTTGTCCTGCATCGACTCACTTCAACGTCTGCGAACGACACCGTTCTCGATCCCTACCCTGTCTGGAGTTTCATCGCCGAGACATGGCTGTGGATTGCATTGATCGGCGTCGGCTTCGTCGTGGGTCGCTGGGTCGAGAGCTGGTTTGACTCAGCAACGGAGGACGCAGCACAACACCAACACGAAGTCAACCACGCAACCGACATCCATCAAGGCGTCGGCACCGTCGCCGTCGCTTTTTTTATCGCCTGGACGATCGTGTCGTTTGCGACGGGGAGTTACGAAGCGCCGCTGCTTAAGGGCCAAATCTATTTCGCCTTGATCTTCGCCTTCCTCCTGGCGTCGCTTGTTGCTCATTGGTTCTTCCAGATGTCGGCGCGAGTTTGGACACTCCTGGCCGTTGCCCTGGTGGCGACGGCCGGCTACGTCTACGGTCAGCCCGAGATTCCTGACGGCGCCTACAGTACCGGCACGTATGTCACGCTCTCATCTCTCGCACGACCGGTGCCTTTGGAATACGCCGCCTTGGGCAGTATCGGCGTCCTGCTCGAAGCAGACTTCATGTCCGTCATCTGCGCCACGTTCGGTCTCAGCGAAAGCGATCGGGAACGGCCTTCCGGCACGAAAGGATAAGATCAACTTCCTGGTGATTCGGTTTTGAATTACGGCTGCGGCCGGGAGATGGGCCGCTCACGAAATGAACGCGGAACCTCGGGAAATATCGTCTTCAAGGCCGCGGTCAAACTCTTCAGTGGCTGTGGTCGAATCGTCGGCTTACCCAGCGTTCCGGTGACCTGAACCTCCATGATCTCACGGGAAGCACCTTCCAGAATATCCGTTAGAAGCGGAACCCGAATGCGTACCGGGCTACCCGCCAATAACGTGACGTCGAGCTGATCCGTCCGCAAGTCCAGCGAACCACCTCCAATAAAGGATATTGCTTTGCCCTGAAGATCAATTTTCTGCAGCGTCAGTCTGTCTCGGGACAAGTAATACTTCAAACGTCCATCGTGAAAAACATTCTCATCCGGCGTCAGGTTCAACACTTGAAAAATAGCCAGAATGATGGGAAGTTTCCAAACCTGCGCTTCGCTGACAAACACTTCGCCTGCCCCTTCACGATAACCGCCTTTGCCCGTCTTTCCTCGAAGGACAAGATTACCTGCAACAGAACCACGTGCCATCTCGCTGCGGTCAAAATCACTTTCGGCTCGCGACGCCCTGACACGCTTCTTCAAGTACTCGCTCAGTTGAAGTTCGCGCATCGTGAACGACGCCTCATAATAGGAGTCACCCTGATGACGTACGATCTCCGCAAAACCTGTTGCCTCTCCATCATACAAATTGGCTCGCGCATCTTCGACATGAATCACGTTCGTGATCGGATCGGTTAGAATGCGGGCCTTGACGTTCTCGAGATGCCAACCTGCGAGCAGCGTCTGCGCAAGATCGGCGTTGAGTTCGACCGAAACATGACCCGCTTTTGTAATCGTTCCGTTTCCCGCCAGCGTGCCGTTACAGTTGTGAAGCTCGACGCCAAGATCGGCATGAGCGTCCGTCAACTCGATCTGTCCGTCAAAATCCCATCGGGTCCGGCCCGCCATGTCGGTTTCAAAACGGAGCGGGTCCAATCGAAGATTAAAACGGCCTCGCGGCTTCATCGGCTGAAAGAACCGGCGTAACGCCCGCGGCATGGCGGTGAGCAGCTTCTTGTTAAAGGTCATGTCCGTCGCATTAACAATCAGTGTGCCGCGATGACCAGGCCCCTCCAGCTCGATCTCCCCGCTCAATTCGATCACCCCACCATCGGTTTCTCCTCGCAATGAAAGAATCTCGACGCGTCGATTCGTCACCAGCACTCGACCGGTCACGGACGAGAGCGGAAGCGCGAAGCCGCGAAAACAAATCTTCGCATCGAGCGGGACGATCTCAGTTCGATGTCTCCGTCGTCGCTGGTCAGCTTCCGAAACGAAGTGCAATCCGGTCCGAACCTTCACCCGGCCTTCCGGTTTCAGAAGATTCCAAACGTCCTTCAACGAAGGCGGCATGGCCTGATAAAGCTCTTGATCAAGCGTCAGCTTGTCCGCGTCGAACGTCAGATCAGCGGCAAAACCATCCTCGTGACGACGGACTTCACCATGCGCGTTAATCTGCGCGGCGTTGTGGCGACCGTGGGCGTCGACGATCGAAATGCGGTCGGGACGAATCGCAACCTTCCCGGAGACACCCTCAACGCGATACGGAAAATGATCGTAGCGGATACTCGTATCATAGATATGCGTATTCAGGTCCCAAATCAGACCACTGGCTTCATCGTGATAAGATAGGGTTCCCGAGAGATCGACCAAGCCTTTTGGCTGAAACTGCGCAAAGGCTCCACGCCCGTCCGGCGGCAAGGCCGCGCCGAAGGATTCATCGATACGAATTCCCTTGGCATCCACACGGATCTCGACCTGCGGACTCTCCGTCGCCTTGAGAATGGCATAACCGTCGAGACGAACCGACGCCCCCTGACAGCGTCCGGTGAGTTCTTCGATTTTTATGCGATCCGACTCGACGTCCAGGCGACCATGAACGCCCTCGAGGGGATGCGGATAGGACGGCACTGAAATTTGCGAATCGATCAGGTCAATCGTAATTCGTTTCTGCCAACGCGGCCGGCCGGCCTCTCTGGTCCCGCCAGGCCGATGTAAACTCGCGTGAATATTGGCAATGCCCCGGGGAGGAAACTGCCGCCAAGCCGACTGATAGTGCTCAGGAAGTGCTTGATACAATTGCTCATCCAAGGGAATGGTCGACGCCTTGACGTCGACTTTGATATCCGAGTATGCCGTTCGACGATCAAAATCGACGTTGATGACCACCTGCCCCCCCGCGTGCCGGCCGTGAAGGTCTTCGAGCACGACTCGTTCTTTTTCAAAACGAAGTGTGCCGTCCACGTCCTCTAATGGATAAGGAAACCACTTGCAACTGGCCCGGACTCCTCTGGGACGAACCGTGCCCGTGACAAATAGACGCTGATCCTGCCCTGCTTCCCGGTCGAATCTTAAATCAAAATCAAGAAGACCATGAGGATCATAATATTCGAAGTACTTGCGAACGACGGAGGGAACGCCTTCGTCGGTAAGCAGTCGTTTACGTACTTTCCCTTCGGGCGTCGGCACGCCTTTGCCCTGGAATCTCATATTGATCCCGGCGACGTCCATTCCGTCGGTGACCCGGTCCACCGTTCCCGTGACACCACACCGTGCGCCATTGATCAGCCCTGAGACGTCCAGCCTCAGTTGATTCTCCCGCAACGTGAGAACGCCTTGAACATCCTTCATACGAAGCACGCTCTCACCGACTCGGGGGTTCGGCTCGCCTGCATCGCCATCCGTGCCTGCCTCTGCGGCCTCCCTCGAGCTGAGCAACCATAGCGGTATTTCGCATCCGACATGGCGTAACTCGATCTCCGTATCCAGTTCTTCTCTTACATTGGAGTCGTAGTTCAGCCGGCTCAGCTTGACTTCACCGGTCAGTGAAATCCAATCAAAGAACTGTTGTGCCGCCTTGGGAAGCTGAAGACGTATCGTCTTGGCGTCCACATACGGTGTGTTGGCAACCATCCGCTCGCCTGGATCGAACAAGACCCTCGTGCGTTCAATGGGTTCGGAATATCGGCGTATTTCAATGTAATAACCCGTCTCGGCCTGAGGATGGGGACGGACGTCGGCGTCCAGCTTTTCGATGAGTGATTCGTGACTGCCATAACGATCGATGCTCACGACTTTCGCATTCGCAGAGCGCAGCGTGACCACGGGTCGATATTGTCGCTTGAGGGTCCGTTTCTTTTTGGTGTCATCCGACAACAGATCCCAGTTTCGAAGACCGGTATCAACGTTGTGAGACAGAATAATCGTCGGCTCAACGGCCACGACACGCTCAACCCGGAGCGAACCCAACAGGAGGCGCCACGGATTATGAATCAGCTTCACCGCACGGGACGAAAAAATTGTCCGCGACTTCGAATCCACGGCTTTGGGATCGAGCCGCTTGTCATAGGGCACGGAAACGCACACGTCATGCAGCGTAATTCCGTCAAACATTTCGAAACTCGCTCGTTGGACGTCGATTTCGACACCACCGGGAGTAATCTTCATCATGAAATTGATGGCGCGCTTGCGGATCGCCTCATCTCGAGTCGAAAAGCTGTAAAGACCGAAGGCAAGCAACATCAGGACCAGGAGCAGGATGCCAAGGCGCTGACGTGCCACCGAGACGGGATGCCGGACGAGAGAATTACTTGGAATAAACTCGCGCCACGAGGTCCGCCGCGGTCGAGGGGATGAATCAAAGGCAAACGACACCAGAGTACCTCAGGCGGCTCGAGTGCGGGCCGAAGGGAAACGAATACGACTCAACGCCACTGCCGCCAAAACAAACAGGAACGGCATGGCCGGCAATCGGTAACGAACGGATCCTACGAACACCACATGAAGGAGCGTAAAATAGGCCGCCGGGGCGATCAAGAGGGCGATGTCCCAAGGCCGCTGCCGCAACAACCAGAGGCCGCCGATCGCCAGGACGAATACCGGTGCCACCGTCAGCCAACAGACCAAGTCGTACTTCAGAGAGGAAAAGCCTGTCGCGTTCATGGTCACGGACCAGGTTCGTTTCAGCTTTGCCCAGGCCAGCCGCACCGTCTCCCCAGGGTTGGCTTTCACCCACGCAAGGGCAGCTTGACGACACAGTCGGTCACGATCGTATTCATTTGCGCCCGCAGGAAACTCCGGGTAAACGATCCGGTCCATTCCCGGCCCACCGTCGGCCCATGGCCCCAGCGCTTCCATCATACTCGCGCCGACACCCGTGCGAACCGGTACGAATCGGCCGAAGAGCCTGTAGTTCCTCACGACGGTCGGTGTAAGAATCGTGGCGATCGTCAGCAGAAAAAACGCTGTCGCCAATATGCGCTTTCGGTTCGTTCCCTCGACTTCGCGCTTGACGAAATGCCAAATGAAGGGCAGCAGCATGATCGACATGAGAATGCTGCTGCTACGTGTCAGGGCGGCGAGGCCCAGAGATACGCCGGCCCACACAACGGTATGGAGATCATTCCGTCGTCGAAATCGGACCAGTGCATTGAAACCACAGAGCATCAGCATGATATAAATCACTTCGGTCAAAACGAGCCCGTGGAAGAACAGGATAATCGGATCAAACGCAAGAATTGCGCACGCGATCAACGCAACCCGTTTGCCAAACAGTCGGTTTGCAGTATCGCCCAGCAAAAAAATTGAAAAAAAGCCGCAAAATAAGTTCACCGCAAGCCCCGAATTCCAGGCACTGTCGGAGACGCTGGGCGTTAGCGCCGCAAGATGGGCCAGGATATACGGATACAAAGGGTCCGTACCTGCAAGCACATCGTCGGATTCGATCGGACCGTGCCCCTTCACGATGTTCTCGGCGACGCGGACATAACGCTGTGTGTCCGGAAAATAAAAGAGCTCGGGGTGAAATCCCGTATAAACGACGACGACGACTCTGAGCAAAAGGCCGACAAGAACGATCGTACCCAGCCCTTTGTACCAAAGCCGGCTAAGACTGCCATGAAAATCGAATTTGGATTTCACGATTGCACGTTCCTGGTCAACGACGATGCTTCAGTGATGGAAGAGCCTCGCCGAGAACCCAAGAAACAAAGCCGCTTCCCACGCCGTTGGACGATCGCTCCTCCCGGCAATTGGATATTTCGCAACTTGCCATCGCCGGAGATGAGTTCGGTGACCGCCTCGATACGTTCGGAACCGATGAACTTGAATCCCTCTGACAAATGCTCGAGCGCCAGAATAACAACTTCACTTTGGATGGCCCGCGGCAAATCTCGCAGTGCCGAGACGTCGAGAACGACACTTTTATGATCGTCATCATCACGAAGCCTGGATTCGGCAAACCGTTCGGCGGCTGCATCACGAATCACATCGATTGCACCTCCCGCCTGTTTCGATAGGCGCACGAGCGCCGTCATGACGTCCGGGTTAATGGACGCCCCGACCCTCGGCAAAATCTCGTGACGAATCCGATTTCGCGTCGCCGCGTGAATATCATCGTTCGTTGCATCATGCATGAAAGAAAGACCGCGACGCTGCAAATAGGATCGGGCGTCGGCTCGGCGCAAAGAAAGCATCGGGCGAATAATCTCGATTTCGCTGCCATCACGAATCGGCCGTCGCTCGGGCATGCCCGACAAGCCGCGCAAACCGGTGCCTCTCAGAACGCGATGCAAGACCGTCTCGGCCTGATCGTCGGCATGGTGGGCGAGCACCACGGCTTGTGCGCCGACCTCCAACGCCACGCGCTCCAAAAACGTGTATCGCACCTTACGACCCGTCTCCTCAATGGATTCGCCTGTCTCCTTCGACAGAGCAGGCACATCGGCACAATCCGTGAAGCAGCATAAATTCAGAGATGTAGCCGTCTGCTTGACAAAGGCCATCATCGCCGACGAGTCATGCGGCAGATGATGATCCAGGTGCGCGACATGCAGAATCCACCCGCATCTGCGCATCCGGTTGACCTCGCAAAGACCATGCAGCATCGCCATGGAGTCTGCTCCGCCCGAGACGGCGCAAACGGCGATACCGTCCGGAGGCATCAGTCGGCCGACCGCGTCAAACAGTAGCTTGTGAAACCGGCGTGTATCCATCGGAGGCCAGTCCTCAGGAAACCCAACTTAGCAGGAGTGAGGCGCTTTGATTTCGATCTTCCGCACGGGCAACGATTGACTCTTCCGCTCAATGCCGCGATTCATTTCCGCATAACGTAACTGGCCGCAAGCGGCTTCGATATCCAAACCACGCGATTTTCGGATATGAGAATTTACACCGTGTTGTCGCAGGGCTTGCTGAAAGGCGTGCGAGGCCTCACTCGTTGGCCGCCGGTAAGGCAACGTTTCGACTGGATTGTACCTCAGAAGATTGACGTTGCAGCGGAGTTTCTTGACGAAGTGCGCCAGTTCGCGAGCGTGCTCCGGCAGATCATTCGTGCCGCGAAGTAATGTATATTCCAGTGTGATCTCACGGCCCGTACGATCAAAATAATACCGACAAGCCTCGACAAGCTGTTCGATCGAGATACGCTCGGCCCAGGGGATCAGCGCGCCGCGCAAATCGTCGGTCGGCGCGTGAAGCGATAAGGCCAGGTTAAGTTGCAACCCTTCGTCGGCAAGCTTTCGAATCTGCTTCGGCAGACCCACGGTGCTGATGGTGATCTTTCTTGCCCCGATCGCCAGACCCCAGGAAGAATTAATCGTTCGCACGGACTGCATCACCGTTTCGTAGTTTGCCAGGGGTTCCCCGAGTCCCATGAACACGACGTTCGTAAGCCGACCGCCATTGCACGCGGCCTCCGCACGAACTCGCAGTGCCTGCTCCACAATTTCGCCGGGCGTCAGGTTACGTTGGAGGCCGTCGAGACCGCTGGCACAAAATCGGCAACCGACGGGGCAACCGACCTGTGAACTGAGACAAGCCGTCTTTTGACGATCTGCCGGAATCATCACGCATTCGCTGGTGGCCCCGTCAGGCCATTCCAACAGCAGTTTGACCGTGCCGTCGCTCGAAGCGGCCCGGCGGATGACTTTCGAACGGTAGATGTCGAATCGTCCGGCCAGAGATTCTCGCAACGGTTTCGACAGATTGGTCATATCGTCGAATGTCTGAACGCCGTGCTCGTAAACCCATTGAGCGACTTGCCGAGCCCGGAACGCCTTTTGACCCAGGTCATCCAACGTCCCCGTCAATTCATCAAGCGTCAAGGACAGCAGATGAGTTCGGGCTAAGTGGTGGGATGAACGAATCATAGGCCATGCTCTTGGTTGCGCTTCATCAGTCGTTGATCATCGTGCCAACGTCTTGACCAAGGATCGCGTCTTTCATGTTCCCAGGCTTCATGAGGTTCAAGACGGCGATGGGAACACCGTTCCGCTGGCACATATCCACGGCCGAAACATCCATCACGCCGAGACGTTCGTCGATCACATCATTATAGCTCAGGCTGGCCAGAAGCTTCGCGTCCTTGTCCTTCACGGGATCGGCCGTGTACACACCGTCCACCTTCGTAGCCTTGAGCAGCATGTCCGCGTTGATTTCGACCGCGGCCAAGGCCGCCGCCGTATCCGTCGTGACAAACGGGCGACCGGTGCCTGCAGCCAGGATGACCACTCGACCCTTTTCCAGATGGCGAATGCATCGGCGCCGGATGAAATTCTCACAGGCGCTGTGGATGGCGATGGACGACTGGACGCGCGTCGGCTGACCGAGTTCTTCCAGCACATCCTGCAATGCCAACGCATTGATCACCGTGGCAAGCATCCCCATGTAATGGGCCGTGGCTTCCTGAATGCCCGATTCCGAAGCCACGGTGGAACCCCGGATGAAATTTCCGCCGCCCACGACGACAGCCACTTCGACGCCCAGCTCTCGGACGGAGATCACTTCCATGGCAATCCGTCGAATGGCCTCGCCGTCGATTCCACAGTTTCCAGGCTTCCCCAGACCCTCACCGGAAATCTTCAAGACGACGCGCTGGTATCTTGGAGCAACCGAGTCATTTTGTGTCTTCTTCGTCATTTTAAGTGCCACATCGGAACGGCCTGCCCGCGCCAATCGGTTTTCCGTCCCACGGGAATGCGCATAAAAAAAGCCGCCTTTCGCGGCTTTTCTTGAGCGTCAGTTGATACCGCCCACTTCATATTTGAGGAATCCCTCAATCGAAAAACCGTTCTCCTTGGCAAAGTCGCCGACCGATTTCTTGTCGTCCATCACGAACGGCTGCTCAACGAGAACGCGCTCTGCATACCACTTGTTCATCTTGCCGTCCACAATCTTGTTGAGGATGTCTTCGGGTTTACCCTTGGCGCCCTCTTTGGCCTGCTCGCGGGCCTCGGAGACCATCTCGGGATTCACCTGCTCTCGATTCAAACCCAAAATCACCGCCGTCGATGCAATGTGCATGCACACATTCCGGCCGGCATCCCCCGGCGCCTTGTCACATGAAATCGCCGCGCCGACCTTGCCGTTGTGGTGCACATAACACGAACCGGTCCCGCCCACCTTCGCCAGACGTCGAATTTGAAGGTTTTCCTTGATTCGACCGAACGCATCCGTCAGGAATTCCGTAACGGTTTGACCCTCGTCCATCTTCGATTGCTTGAATTCCTCCACATCCGTCAATCCGGACTTCGCACAGTGTGCGGCGAGCTTGTCCGCAATGACCTTGAAGTCGTCGTTCGTGGCGACGAAATCGGTCTCACATCGAAGCTCGACCAGCGCCCCGCCTTCATCCCCACCATAGACGCCGATGCGCCCGTTCGCGGTTTCCTTGGCGGCCCGTTCGGTCATCTTGTCCGCAAACTTCTTTCGAAGAATCCCCTTCGCCTCGTCACTGTTGCCGCCTGCTTCCACAAGGGCCTTCTTGCAATCCATCATGGCGAGGCCGGTCTCGGCTCGTAAGGCTTGAACCTGCTTGGCAGTAATCTCAGCCATCGTTGTCACTCTCCTGAGGTAAATCCACTCCGTCTGGGGCGGGGTGAAACCGAGGCTCGATGGCATCTCGGCTTCCGCCGCCGTTTCTATATTAACGCAACTTCCTCTGTTTGAAGGAATCGAATTCAGACTGGACCACACGATGATTCGACATCAGCGGAGTCCTATGACACGCCGTCAGTGACCTCCGAAGCGGGCGAAGCCGCTTCGTCAGGCGCTTGCGCCGCGGACTCCGTGACCGGAGGAGCAGTAACCGCTTCAACAGCACCTTCCTCGGCATGATCCGGCGATTCGGATTCAATCTGCTGCGAGGCTAACGACGATGTGGTCGCACGCTTGGAGCGGCGCCCGCGACCCGGCCCGCCGGGCTGGTCCCCGGACGTCTCGTCCACCGACTTCCTTCCGCGCTTGCCTTCTTCCACCGAATCAGCCAACTGCGTCAGAATCAAATCGACGGCACGCATCGCATCATCGTTGCCGGGAATAATAATATCGGCGCCGTCAGGATCGCTGTCGGTATCCACCAGACAAACCGTCGGGATATTCAGCTTTCGCGCTTCCTTTACGGCGATGTGCTCTCGCTTGACATCGATGATCACCAGCGCGCCCGGGAGACGCGTCATGTTGCGAATGCCTTCGAGGTTCTTTGAGATTTTCTCGCGCTCACGGTTAAGCCGCGCTCGCTCTTTCTTACTCAGGTTGTTGATTTCCCCGGTGCGCTCGAGCTCCTCGAGGTGCTCCAGATAGGAAAGTCGTGATCGAATCGTTTTAAAGTTTGTTAGGGTGCCGCCCAGCCACCGTTCGCAAACGTAGTGCATGCCTACGCGATTGGTCTGCTTTGCCACGTTGTCCCGAGCCTGCCGCTTTGTGCCGACGATCAGGATGTCCTGTCCCTGACTCACGAGCGCGGCCAGAAACTTCTTCGCTCGAAGCAAACCTTTTACGGTCTGGCGAATGTCAATAATGTGAATCGAATTCCGCTTGCCGAAAATATACGGGGACATCTTTGGATTCCACCGACTTGTTCGGTGCCCAAAGTGAATGCCCGCATCAATCAACTCGCGGACCAACGCCGATGCCAAAAGTCACCTCCCGGCTTATCTGCCGACATACACTTACTTTAAGAAAGAACACCAAACAATGCACAGTAAACCGAGCTTCTTCAGCAGTCAAGCGAATTCGGACAAACACAGCGATAAACTTCCGATGAGTCCGAGTTCATCACAGCCGTCAGCCAAAACGAACCTCGCCGTCCACGATCAATCCGCAACCCCGGCGAAGCACGAACTGCAGACGAGGACCCGAGCTGCGCGATGCCGGAAAATAGAGGGGAACAAATGCCGAAACAACCTCTAGAAAAAGACACGCTGAATCTAGCACACTGGCGCAGCAGGAACGCACCCACCACCGATCGTTTCAATATTTATGGGACTTTCGTCCATGTTACCCCCAATATATAGTGGGCATACCAATGGCTGACATCCCCCACCCACGAATCTTCGTCTCCGTGGCTGAGCAAAGCGCCGATGAACACGCCGCAGCTCTCATCCGGGCGTTCAGAGCGATCGAATCCCAGGCCACGTTTCACGGCCTTGCGGGGCCTGCCATGCAGGCGGAAGGCTGCGAGTGCCTGAAGGACATGACGTCCAAATCGGCGATGGCGATGGCCGCGCTCCGACGGGTCCCCGAGGCGTTGAAGCTTCTTCATCAGCTCAAGCGTTACTTCGCCGAGAATTCCTTTGACGCCGCCGTCATGGTCGATTCGCCAGCACTCAACCTGCCGATCGCCAAGCTCTGCCGGAAATTCAATATCCCGGTGCTGTATTACATCGCGCCCCAGACCTGGGCCTGGGGACCTCGCAACTGGCGCAACACGAGAGTTCGCCGCCGCGTCGATCGCCTCGCCTGCCTCTGGCCGTTCGAGCAGCCCTATTTTCGCGCAGCCGGGATTAATGCGACCTATGTAGGACATCCGTCTTTTGATCGGCTACTCGGCCTCAAAGTGGATGAACGCCGCATCGATGAGCTTCGCGACCAGGCTTCCCCGATCATCACGATCCTGCCGGGGTCACGTCGACATGTGGTCGAGGAAGTATTGCCGGGACAGCTCGAAGTCGCGCGAGCCTTGGCCATCCGGTTTCCACGTGTCAGATTTTTGGTGGTCGCCGCCAACGAGGGGATCAAAACCTTAGTGGAAGCCCACATCGAGACCGGCTTGAGAAAACCCGGCGCGAGGAAAACCGGTCTGGAGAAGACGGGGCCCTCGACCGAATACCGGGTACACGTGCTATCAGGTGCTTCGGACCGTGCGGCAGCGATTCGGGCGGCTGATCTTGCGCTGGTGGCTTCCGGAACCGTCACCCTTGAAGTCGCCTACCACGCCACCCCCATGATCGTCATGTACAATGCCAGTCGTTGGTTCTACCTGCTCCTGGGACGGTGGCTGATCACCACGAAGCATTTTTCCATTCCAAACATCATCGCCGGACGAGAGATTGTCCCGGAATTCATGCCGTATTATCGAAGCACGGACCCGATCATCGCCCGAGTCGTCGAATGGCTCTCGGCCCCCCAGGGTCTCGATAAGATACGGGAAGATTTGAACCGAACGATCCGGCCGATCGTCAAGACTGGAGCCGCAGCAAACACCGCCAAGCAACTTGCCGAGCTGTTGGAGCAAACCCGACCGATCGAATAACGGCGTGTTACAAAGGCTTGATCGCCACGGGCACGGTTTGTGATGAACCATCCCGCCCCGGCGAGCGACCTGCGTCGCTGTTCGAGTCGAATTCGCAGTTCGAACGGCCCGGTCCTTCGACACCCGACGAGTTGCACTCACCCCGGAGCAACAGGCCGATCGGCCGCAATTGTTCCTCGACGCCGACATCGCGGGAAAGATAGGATTCGAACAACCCTGCGACGTCTTCGTACTCCGCGCGAGCCTGCTCGAGCAGCCTCGAAATCGACGTTCCAATTTCACCGAAGCAGGAATTCAATAGCTGAGAAAGAAAGGCGTCTTTGAATGTCGTCGGGCGTTCAATTCCGAGCGGCACGGCGTTCACAAAATAGGCGATCTGCCAAAGTCGCAGGACGGCATCCACATCGGAGCCGAGAGGTGGATTCGTCTGATGCCTGGCAATTGCCGTCTTGACGTCGACAGGCGTCTTCCATTGTTCGAGCAGATGCAGCGCCACGTGAATGTGATTGAAATTGAAGGACTGCCATTCCAAAATCGCCAAACGTTGCAAGCAACCCTGACTTTTCTCAATCAGAGAGGCATACTTTGCACCGAAGCTTGTCATCAACGGAACACCGATCGATTGCAAAACGCCGACCAGAAAGGCCTTGCCTGCAAGACGCCGGTCGCAGTTCATGGCGATCGCCCGGGCCAGCGAGCCCCGAATCAAGCCAACCTGCCAGAACCTGTTGAATTGAAACGTCGTGTCCGCCACCTGACCCAGCAAGTCGCCTGCGTACGATGCAATCGCCAGGGCCTTGGTGCGATCCGCACCTAACCGGACCGTGGCCGCCTCTGCATTCATCACAGGAATCCCGGCGCCATAGTGAACGGTGTTGGCAACGCGAATGAGACGCGCAGCCAACGTCACGTCTTCTCCGACGACAGCCGCCGTTTCCGCCGCGCCGATCGAACTCGTGCGGTATAGCAGCGTCATGAGCGATTCAATGCGCGACTGTTCTTTCGGAGGCAAGGACGCCAGAACCGTTTCGAACTCTTCAATCGGTTTCAAACGGCCCTGAGCCGGTTCAGAGGATATGACTGACATCTCTTTCCCACCTCCCGAATCGCTCAACGTCCTGCCGCCCTAAACAAACAAACAAACGCAGGAGTCGTCGTTCGATCCCCTTTTGCGGTCACTCTGCGGAGACCACATCCAACGTGTCTTCGATGGCCTTGACCACTTGGGACACTTCGAAGGGTTTTTGCAGAACCATATCAAAACCCTGCTGCCGAATTCCTTCCCCTTCGCCCTCTCGCAGAGAACCTGTCATGGCGATCAGCTTGCAGGAGTTTAAGTCGGACACGTTCTTGATGGCTCTCACGGCTTCACGCCCCCCCAGGCCTTGAAGACGAATATCAATCAGCATGACATGGGGTTTTTCCGATTGGGCCGCTGCACCGGCCTCAAACGCCGACTGCACGACACGGACTTCATATCCGGCGTCGTTGGTCAGCGCCTTGGAGAGCAGATCCGCCATCGCCTGATCACTCTCTGCCAACAACACGCGCGTAATTCCAGATTCCAGGCCGTTGACCGGAATGCCGTGGGCTCGCATAAAGCGAATGAGTTGTTGCACCGGAATACGTCGATCCTTGCTGCCGGGAATGCGGTAGCCACGCAATTTGCCACTGTCGAACCACTTTGAGACCGTCCGTGGCGCGACGTTGCAAATCTTGGCGACTTCCCCTGTGGTCAGGACGTCTTTTGAGCGACGCATTCGCGAATCCTCGACGAGAGCGGCGGCTCGCACGACAACCGTCAAGAGAAGCGGGCGACGGCAGGCGCTGGCAGCTCTTTGGATGAGGGCTTCAGGCCTTTGTACAAAACTCCGTTACAACCGAGATCCGAACACCGGATCCGTTCGTTACATCGCAATAGAGCTGTACTTAGGCATCTTTCATCCCTTTGATCGGCTTGCGTGGTGATCACGTTAGGTTAATTCACCGGGATTGACTCAAATCATGCGGCGCTAAACCGATAACGTTCGTTCGAATTCGGGCGATGGGAGAGGTGAGAAGAACGCCCTTCACATTAAAGCCGACGCTGTCGCACACTGCAGAGTCATTAGAAATATAGGGCCGATGACGGCGGTGGGCAAGAGCATGGTCGCGGATTTATCGGTAGCGCGCAACCCGTAAGCAAAGAACCATCTCCCATACCATTGACCACCTAGTCGATTTCCTCATATTCCTCGCCGGGAGCCAAGACGTTCGAAACCGGCCCGGGCGACTGAAGCGCCTCAAAGCTCAGCCACAATCCCACGGCGGTCAGAATCAGCGCAGCAATCGTCCGGATGAGCCAGGCGAAACCACGATGATCGATGGATACGTTTTCCGTAACGCTTTCGACTTCGAGTTTCATTTCACCGGAAGCAATCGTCCAGCGCACATAACCTAAGGGACCACCGGGAGAAAAGTCATTGACAAGCTGCTGCTTGAACTGTTCGGTCGCCAAATTGTCAATCCTTGCCGAAGAACCTGCTTCACGGACCGCTTTATTCCGCAAAGCCGCGAATTCCGGCGGTCCGCCGATCGACCCCGCAATATATTGATATTCCCAAAAGATGGTCACGGCAGTGCTCATAAACGCAACGAAAAGGACCCCTCCGGCGATGCGAACCTTGGTCATCGGACGGGCCGCCCTGGCGAGTCGAAAACACACGCCGCCAACGAGGAGACCGGCCACGAGGAAAAAGAAAAGCCCGCAATACAGCGGCAGCCATACCAATCGGGCCAACAACCAATCGAGCCCGGCGAGCAGGCAAAACGCGACTCCGAGGGCCAGCCACCACGATTTCAGGCGCGCCGCCAGTGAGGCGGACGGAGGTGACTCGGGCTGGAGGGGACGATTCGACATGCCGAGCCCCACCTTAGAAGCCCCACGACACCGAATCAAGCGATTTGATTTCACCGCCGACCACAGATAGATTACCGGCCTGGGAGTTATTGGTGAAATGATTATGGAGAAAGTCTTGGCGAGAAGAATTGGTCGCTTGCTCACGGTTTCCTTGGTGTCGTTGGTTCTTTGCCAATCAAGCGGATGCTCCGAAAAGGACGGCGGTAAGCCTAAGATTCGAAGAAAAGAAGGACGCGCCAAAAAAGTCGACGTGGAAAATCGAAAAGTGTCGATGGTCTGGATCGACAAGAAAGGCGATGAGCACACCATTGAGGGAACGTTCACCGACAAGACCGAGGTCTTGGTCAACGGGCGCAGTCAAACCATCAAGGACGTTCGGCCCGGAGACCGAGTCGAGGTCTATGGATACAGTGAAGGCGAGGGCACCAATCGAAAGCTGATCGCCACGAAGGTCGTGGTCAATCGACCGAAAAGCTCGGATTGGAAGTCGGCCGGACAGGGAAAGACCAAGTCACCTCCTGACAAAAAGTCGGATTAGCCGATTCCAAAACACGAAACTCAAATGTCGCCGAACGCGCTTGTCATCAAAAACGCACGAGTCATCGATCCTTCGCAGAAACTAGACGAGGTCACGGACATCACGATTGTCGCCGGGAAGATCGCCGAGATTGGCCCGGTCGATCCAAAGTCTTCAGCCTCAGCCCACGAACCTCATATTGTAGATGCCGAGGGAAAAATTGCTTGTCCCGGCCTGATCGATATGCACGTCCACTTGCGCGAACCCGGCAACGAAGACGCGGAAACCATCGCCTCCGGCAGCGCCGCGGCCATCGCGGGAGGGTTCACCTCGATCGCATGCATGCCCAATACGGAACCGGCCATCGATACCGAGGCCATGATCGATTTCATCTATCGTCAGGCTGCCCGGGCCGGGCTCTGCAACGTCTACCCGATCGGCGCGCTGACAAAAGGACGCCTTGGGAACGAGCTTGCGGAAATTGGCCAGATGGTTCGCGCGGGCGCGGTTGCGTTCAGCGATGACGGTTGCGGCGTGGCCGACTCCTCGGTGATGCTCCGTGCGATGCAATACGCGGCCATGTTCAACAAACCGATTATTCAGCACTGTGAAGATCATAATCTGGCCGGCCAAGGCTGCATGAACGCCGGCGTCACCTCGACACGGCTGGGTCTGCCAGGTATTCCCGCGATCGCCGAGGAAGTCATGATCCAACGCGACCTGCTCATCGCGCAAAACACAGGCGCCCGTTATCACGTTGCACACATCTCCACGGCCGGCTCGGTCCAACTGGTTCGAGAGGCCAAGAAGCGGGGAATCGCCGTGACGACGGAGGTCTGTGCTCATCACCTGCTCATGACGGATGAGTGCGTCGAGACCTACGACACGAACTACAAGATGAATCCGCCGTTGCGCACGCAAAGCGATGTGGACGCCTGCATCGCCGGGGTCGTGGACGGCACGATCGACTGCCTGGTCACCGACCATGCACCACACGGCCCTCAGGGCAAGGATTTCGATTTCCAGACGGCCCCCTTTGGCATCATTGGACTGGAAGTGGCGCTGCCTCTCTTTGCCGAGGCCCTGGTGGTGCCCGGCCATCTGGATTGGCCGGCGTTGATTGAAAAAATGACCCTGGCTCCGGCCCGTGTCCTTGAGCTGGAGAAAGGCACGTTGCAGATCGGTGCCGACGCAGATGTGACGATCTTCGACCCGGAGGAGCGCTGGATCGTCGACGACACCAAGTTCCGTTCAAGGAGCAAAAATTGCCCGTACAACGGGAGAAGTCTAAAATGCCGAGTCAGCCATACCATCGTCGGGGGCTCAATCAAGCCGGTTTTCAGCGATGAAAAGCGCGATGTCGTGAGCAACTGAATCGACATCGCCAGCCCTTCTTTGACCATAAGCTATCGAGAATAAACGACTTACAAGAAGTCCTGTTTATTTTTCCGCCTTGACGCTTTCCGATTACGGCTTATAATAACCGTTCAACCGTATTGATCGTGACTTCCCGGGGTCCCAGAGGCCTGAAGTTCATCGTCGCTACGATCATGTCACGGCAGGGAAACAGGGTGAGGAAGTTGGGTTGCTCAACTGTCGGCCTTCCGTCAGGGTCGTTTGTTTGAGCAGTGGTTGTAGTGTTCTATCCGGGCGCGTGCCTGACGATTTCGGTAATGGAGCACCGAAGCGGCACGGTTGTCCTGGCCAACGAACAGGTAAGGAGACCCACATGTTACCCGATCCGCCAAGACCGATTCCGCTTGGTTCGCCGCACGTCAGCAAGCCACCGATGTTTGATCGGTGGGGTTTGCTTTCCGGCGAGCTTGATCGCCGCGAGCAGAGAACCTATTCCCGCCGCAAGGGACATTTCGACTTGTGGCTGATCGATGTTGCGTCCCAAACCGTGGTCCGCTGCAAGACAGACGATATTTCTGATGCAGGGCTGCACGCAACATCGCCCATCGGCTACGGCTTGGCTGTAGGGCAACGTTTTGAGGCCCGAATCGCCAACGCGAGCAATCTGAAGGCAACGTCACCGCGTCTGGCCCCGTCGCTTGGTTACGCGACGATCGTACGCCTTGAAATCAATGCCGGCCGCGAGGAAGCACACCGAGTAGGCTTCGCCATACGCTTTGACGTCCCGCAATTGTTGCCGGTCTGAGTATGGCGGCTGAGAAAATCGGAAAGCGATGAGGGATTGTTATTCCGTCATGACGGTTTCTTTAACGATCTCCTCGATGGTCGTGATGCCATCGTAAATCGCCAAAAGGCCGCTTTCACGCAGAGTACGCATCCCTTTCTTGACGGCAGCTTCCATCAAGACCCCGGTCGAAGCGCCCTGCATGACCAGTTCGCGGATATCGTCGTCAAAACACATAATCTCATAGATGCCGACACGACCGCGATAGCCCGTGCCGTTGCAATAGTCACATCCGATCCCGAAGCAAAACGTTCGGCCGTCGACGTCCTCAGGGCGCAGTTGCAGTTCCATGAGCTGTTCTTCGGACGGCGTGTATTCTTCCTTGCAATGCGTGCAAACCCGCCGGGCAAGCCGCTGGGCAACAACCGCCTCCAGCGTCGCCGTGATCAGGAACGGCTCCACGCCGAGATCCAATAATCGGGCAATCGCCGAAGGTGCGTCGTTCGTATGCAACGTCGTAAACACAAGGTGTCCCGTCAAAGAGGCCTGGATCGAGATTTGAGCCGTCTCAAGGTCACGAACCTCACCCACCAGAATCACGTCCGGATCCTGTCGCAAGAAACTACGCAGGCATCGGGCAAAGGTCAGCCCCATATCCGGCGCAATCTGACATTGGATAATTCCGTCGATGTCATATTCCACCGGATCTTCGGCCGTCAGTATCTTGACCTTCGGGTCGTTCAATGTATTCAAGGCCGCATAAAGGGTCGTCGTTTTTCCAGAACCTGTCGGCCCGGTGTTGATGAGGATCCCGTGTGGACGCCTGATCAGTTGATGGAAGGTATTAAGGTCGTCTTCACGCATACCCAACCGGTCAAGGTCGAGATTCACATTACTGCGGTCCAGAATTCGCAAGACGACCGACTCTCCAAACATGGTGGGAAGGACCGCAACACGCAAGTCAACCGGGTTTCCCCCAACCGTCAGGCTGATGCGGCCGTCCTGAGGCAAGCGACGTTCGGCGATGTCCAGATTGGACATGACCTTGATACGGCTCGCGATGGCCATGGCAAGGAAACGCGGCGGCGGCAACATCTCGTAGAGCACACCGTCAATGCGATAGCGCAGTTTGTACTCGTTCTCAAACGGCTCGAAATGAATGTCGCTCGAATGATCTCGAATGGCCTGAAGCAACACGAGATTCAGGAGCTGCTTCACCGGGTTGGACTCGACAAGTTCCTTCAACTCCTCAAGGTCCAAGGACTCGCCGCGATCCTCGAACTTTGCGAGATCCTCATCTTGACCGATCTCATCGAGCAGATCGTTGATGGACTGACCCGCGTCTTCGGGGTAATACCGCCCCAGCGCAGCGGCAATCTCATCATCGGAAGCAATCATGGGACGAACTTCAAAACTGAGGAGTTTGCGAAGATCATCCGTCGCCTGAAAGTTGTCCGGCGAGGCCATGGCCACTTCGAGGACGTTTGCCGTCTCATCGAACTTCACAGGAATGATTCGATACGTGTTCGCCATCTGATTGGGAACGAGCTTGATGACGTCCTCCTGGATGTCGATCGCATCCAGATTCACCGGCTCCATGCCGATTTGCGCGGCCAGGGCCAACTGCAAATCCGCATCCTGAATGTAACCCAGGTCGATCAGAATCTGCCCCAAAGGACCGCGCTTCGCCTTCTGCACCGCCAGACCCTCGTGAACCTGCTGGCGATTGACCTTCCCCATCTTGATCAGGATGCGACCAAGGGGACGGCCTTTGTAGCTTCCACGCTTCTTCGTTTGTGGAGCGATGGAGGACATCGTCTTTACCCCAAATGCTTTTTACGACGGAGTCAGATCAATTCCACTATTGGTCTTCCGCCGCTTCGTCTTCGGCCATGCCTTCCAGGCCGCGAACCAGGGCATCCCCTGCTTCGTGCAGCTTCCCGGCCTGTTCCAGTTTGTCCTGAAGTTCGCCGGCCTGACGGGCCTTGTCCAGCATCTCGTCAGCCTCGATCATTCCGCCCTCGTACAATTGCCAGAGGTGGTCGTCGAGCAGTTGCATGCCGTACTTCTTTCCAGTCTGAATGGCAGAGTCGATTCGGAACGTCTTGTTCTCACGGATCAGGTTCGCGATCGCGGGCGTCACCACTAGAAACTCATACGCAGCGACCATACCCGATCCTTTCCGCGGCATCAGCGCCTGCGACAAAATAGCGATCAAAGAGGTCGAAAGCTGAACGCGAATCTGATCCTGCTGCTCATGAGGAAACGCATCGATGATACGGTTCACCGTTCCCTGGCAACCCGTAGTGTGCAACGTGGAGAAAACCAAGTGGCCCGTCTCGGCCGCGAGAATCGCATTCGAGATCGTCTCCAGGTCTCGCATTTCACCCACGAGAATCACGTCGGGGTCACTTCGGAGAACGCGGCGCAAGGCCTCGGCGAAACTGGGCACGTCATTGCCCACCTCACGCTGATTAATGATGCTCTTTTTGTGTGTGTGGTAATACTCGATCGGGTCTTCAATCGTAACAATATGGCGATCGAGTTCGTTGTTGATGTAGTTGATCATCGATGCGAGCGACGTTGTCTTGCCGGACCCCGTCGGACCGGTCACGAGAAACAAACCTCGGGGCCGTCGACATAAAGCTCGAATAATCGCCGGAAGACCGATTTCCTCAAAGCTCAGGAAACGACTCGGGATCAAACGTAAGACGATGGAGATGTTGCCCTTTTGACGAAAGATAGAGACGCGAAAGCGCCCCTGGTTGCCGAAGGCAAACCCGAAGTCCGTGCCGCCCTCCTCCTGAAGCTCCTGCTGATTACGGTCGGGCGTGATCGACTTCATCAACGCCACGCAATCCTCCGGCTCGAGCACTTTGGTCTCCAATTGCCGCAACCGGCCGTGCAACCGCAAAATCGGCGGACGCCCTACGGAAAGGTGGATATCAGAAGCGCCGCGCTTGATGCACGTTTCCAACATGCGGTCAATGTGAAGTGTCGCCATACCATCTCCTCTAGAAACTCGCGATAGAGTTCTCTAGCTCTAGTTCATTATTCCACTTCGATCTCGGCTTGCGCCAGTCGCAACACTTCCTCGACGGAAGTCTTGCCCGACAGAATCTTACGCCGGCCGTCCTCGAGCAGCGTATTCATGCCGCTGGCTCGCGCCGCCCGTCGAATCTCGGAAATCCCGGCACGGTTGAACGCCAACTCACGAAGCTCGGTATTCATTTGCAATAACTCGAAAATACCCTGTCTGCCGCGATAGCCGGAGTTGTTGCAATGAGGACAACCGACAGGTTTGTGAATTTGCGCGCCTTCCAATTGTTCTTCGGTGAAGTCACACAGCTTTAGCGCCGCCGGATCGGGGTTGTCGTCAATCTTCTTGCACTCGCTGCAAAGAACCCGGACGAGACGCTGGGCCATGATCGCCTGAACGCTGCTCGCCACTAGAAACGGCTTAATGCCGATATCGATCAAACGCGTCAATGCGCTCGAAGCGTCGTTCGTATGCAACGTCGAAAAAACCAAGTGACCGGTGAGGGCAGCCTGGATCGCGATCTCACCGACTTCCATATCTCGAATCTCGCCCACGAGAATAATGTTCGGAGCCTGGCGAAGCATGGAGCGAAGAATCCGGCTGAAGTTAAGGCCGATCTCCTCTTTCACCTGGCATTGGTTCATGCCGGGGAAAACATATTCCACAGGGTCTTCCGCCGTAATGATCTTCTTATCAGGCCGGTTCAGCTCCTGAAGCGCCGCATACAACGTTGTCGTCTTGCCCGAACCCGTCGGACCCGTTACCAGAAAAATTCCGTTGGGTCGCTGGATGATCTTCACAAACCGCTCGTAGTCCTCCAAATCGAATCCGAGCTGCTGAAGACCGATCGATGCCGACTCGGGCCGCAAAATACGAAGAACAATCGACTCGCCGTGCACGCCCGGACAACAGCTGACGCGAAAATCGACATCCTTCCCGCTGATCCGCAGTTTGATACGCCCGTCTTGCGGCAGGCGCTTTTCCGCGATGTCCACGCCGGACATGATCTTCATACGCGTCGACACGGCGTTTTGCAGACGCTTCGGGATGTTTTCCCGCTCCAGACAAACGCCGTCGATTCGATAACGGACGCGCACGCGATCATCCATCGGCTCAATGTGAATATCGCTCGCCCGTGTGCGAACGGCTTCGGCAATCATCATGTTGATGAGTTTGATGATGGGAGCGTCGGCATCGTCCACCGCCTCACGCTTTTCCTCCCTGGCCTCCTGGTCCAAAGAAGCGTCGACCGAGGCATCAAGACTCTTGGACAATTCGTCGAGCGAAGCTTCCGGCCCCTTCAGGTTCTTCTCGATGTAGTTCCGAATCCTGGAACGCGGCGCCAGCACAGGCTCGACGTCACTCACCCCTAACCTGAACCGCAACATATCCAACGTATCCAGATCCAACGGATCGGGAATGACCACTTTCAGCTTGCCGTTGTCGCTGCCCATCGGCAGGATGTCATTCTGTTTGATCAGCTTCTCCGGAATCAGACTCACGGCTTCGGGACTGATCGTGCTTCGGTTCACCTCGACGTATTCCATGCCATGCTGTTGAGCGAGCGCCTTCGTGACGTCCTCCTCGGACACGAGTTCCAACTCCACGAGGGCTTCGCCAATCCGCTTGCTGCTGCTCAGTCCATACTCTGCGGCACGATCAGCGTCCTCTTTCGAAACCAATCCCCATTCCTGGAGAATTTCACCGAGTTTTTGTCGTTTGCGTGGCATGGGCGTGCCGAATCAAAAGCTTCGAAGCCGAATGTTATCACTCCAAGGGCGGGCAAATACGCTACCCCATGAATTCTAGCGTAAAGTCAATCGCAATCAAACAGAATCAAGTACGGCTGATTTATGGGATCAAGCCGACCTCGGAACGTCCCAGTCAAGGACACAATTATCCGGCTAGGTTTGCACGGGCGGTAAGTCCCAAGTCGTCCCGATGGCCGAGCCGGAACAAATGACAACCCAACGCGGCAATCATCGCGGCATTGTCCGTGCAATACTGGAATGGTGTAAGAAGAAGAGAAACGCCCCGCTCATCACAACGGGCCGTCAGGCGCCTCCGCAACATGGAGTTTGCTGCGACACCACCGCCCACAACGACGGTCCCCACGCCGGTTTGATCGACCGCCAGCATCGTCTTATCGACCAGAACGTCCGCAACCGCGGCCGAAAAGGCCGCACAAAGGTCGTCAAGATTCTGTGGCGTTAGTTTATCCAACCCCCCACTCGTTTTGCCCGGGCCATGCACATGGTACAACACGGCCGTTTTCAAACCGCTGAAGGAAAAATCAAGTGAGCCGCGCTTGAGCATGATTCGGGGAAACCGAATCGAGTCCGGATCACCGTTTTGCGCCCGTTTGTCCACCACCGGGCCACCGGGGAAACCCAGGCTCAGAATCGAAGCCACCTTGTCAAAGGCTTCGCCCGCAGCGTCGTCGATCGTACTGCCAAGCAGTTTGATCTCATCATAAGCGTCAACGTGAAATAGACTGGTATGACCTCCGGAAACAACAAGCGCGACCGCCGGCCATGGCGCCGACCCCGCATCAATCGAAGCACTCGTGGCATGAGCATGAATGTGGTTCACGCCGACCAGCGGTTTGCTCCAACCCCATGCCAGCGTCTTGGCCGCAGTCACGCCGATTAAGAGAGAACCGATCAAGCCGGGCGTATGCGTGACGGCAATGGCGTCGATCTCGAAGGGACGGCAATTGGCCTGATCAAGCGCTTCATGCACGAGCAAATCCAGCGTCTCAATGTGCGCTCGCGAAGCCAGCTCCGGCACGACGCCGCCGTATTTTGCATGAAGGTCGTATTGGGTCGCGATGAGGTTACAACGGACGTCGTACCCATCCTCAACGATGGCAACCGATGTCTCATCACAGGATGTCTCGATACCAAGAAGCCTGGTCACGTCAGGTCATCATCCACATAAAGCCGGCGTCGGGTCCGCCCGTTCCCGAAACGAAACACTTGGTTAGTTGATGTCATCCAGCACCGGCTGATCCTTGGATGCCGATTCGGGATTTTCCTCCCGCTTCAGAAGCTCCCGATGATACTCCAGTGCCTTCCTCAGCTGCCGATCGGCATTCAAAAGCGCTTCCACCGCCTCGCGTCCTTCTGATTCCTTCACCGAAGTCGGCATCGTCGTTGGGCGGTCCGGGGCGTCGTCCACGATTTCTCGACCGATGTCCCGCCAGGCGACCAACCATTTCGACCGTTGCGCATCGCTTAGCTTGACCGGCAAGTTCGGTTCAACACCCCATTCTCCGTCTCGATTCGCCTTCGCGGCCCGATGAATGCATCGACCGCTGGGCAAATAATAGTAGGCCGTGGTGAGCTTGATCGCCCCATTGTTGTCGTTCAGTTCGACGACTTCCTGAACGCTGCCCTTCCCGTACGTGCGTTCGCCGACGACGACGGCTCGCTTATGATCTCGCAACGCGCCGGCCACAATCTCCGCGGCGCTCGCCGTGGAGCCGTTGACCAGGACACTTAGCGGAAAATTCGGATAAGTCCCTTCCCGCATGGCGAACCACTGCTTCTCATCCGCCTTCCGCCCGCTCGTTCGAACGATGAGCCCACGTTCCAGAAACTTGTCCGCCACCTCACGCGCACTGTCCAGCAGTCCGCCGGTGTTCTCTCGCAAATCCAGAATCAGCCCGCGCAGGTTCCGGCGAAGTAACAGATCGATCTCTTCGTCCAGCCTGATGGCCAAATCGGGCGTGAACTTGACCAGCCGGACATAGCCGATCCCCAATTCAGGATCCAACATGAATCGCCAACCGCCGCTCGGGGATCGCGACCAACCATGAATCGGGTCCAGTTTGATGATGGCTCTGAAAAGGGTAACCTCTCGTGCCTTGTCCGAGGGTGTGATGACCGTCAATTTGACCGCCGTATCGGGAGGACCGTGCAACATATTTGCGACTTCGGCCAGGGGCATTCCCGTGGTCGGCCTGGAGTCGATGTGTGTAATGATGTCGCCCGGCAGGATTTCAGCCCGAATGGCGGGAGAATTGGGCTCTCGACTCAAAACCTCCAACCCGAGTTCGGTGATCCAGACCTCCACACCGATCCCGCCATAACGACCGTCCGTTCGGTCTTGAAACCGCTTGTAATCATTCTCATTCAAGTACACCGCATGGGGATCATTCAGGTCGTGGATCATGGCCCGAATGCCGGCATCGACGGCAGCATCCACGAGCTTGCTTTCATCCACTGAATCGACGTAGCGTCTGTGAATTTGTGCTCTGGCGTCGACCAGAGCACCAAAAGCCTTGAGAACCGAATCCCGCCGAGCGATCGTTTGCGGCAACTGCCACATCAACAAGGCAATCACGGCAACGACGAGGATCCATGCGAGATTGCGCTTCGGCATAACATTTTCCCGTCATCAAGAAACGCGTTGAATCAAGCGCTTAAAAAGAGCTGGGACGGCCACCCACACGAGGACGTCGGCAAAATGACCCTTTTGGAGAACTCATCTTGTCGGATTCAAAAAAGAGGATTGTCAACCACTGCATGGAACCAGTCAACCTGCGGAAATCATGGGTGGCACGACGCCGGGAGATTTCGCCTTTGTGAGAAAAGCCGGGCTTGATCTGCCCGAACACCGCACGATATAACCCCGTAGCCTGCGTTCTGTTCTTTGTGTGCATATTATAATACGCAGCTGCATTATTTTTAGGATGATCATTTTGGCATCAAAGGTTGATCCATCGAAATTGAATCGGCATAATAATTTGAAGAGCAAGCCCGTCGGCTTGGTCGGTCCATGGAGGACCAGAGCATGAGCCTCGCCTTTGGTGCCCACTGCGACGATTTTCATATCGCGACCCGTCTCTTCCTCAAACTCGACCTGACGATGGAGCGGGAGACCGTGCTCCATTTCTTCGACAGCGTCAAACGCGAGTTCCCCACCATGCGGAAGCTACGCCGCCGGGAAGATACCTCGCTTGTACTCGAGGAAGACGAAGACGATCACGGCGAACGCCGGTGGCTTCGTCTGGATGAGGCCGCTATTCGATTCGGGCACCATAATCCGTCACAACTGAATCAGGCCGAACAACTCGGGCAGGTGGTCCTGAAAATGGCCCCTTATCACCTTACTCTGGGTGAATTGGATTACGATCACCTTGAAGTCGTCCTGGGTTTCGACTTGGAATATCGCGGCAACCATGATCAGCTCGTCGCGGACACATTTTTTACCGACGGCCCCCTTGCAGGTCTGTTCAATCATCACTCGGTTCTGCATTCCATCGATGCCCAGCCATTTCTGGGGGCGGCCGTGACGGAGTCCTGCGACACTCAGGTCTACATTGAAGTCAAGAGCCGAACCTCGACCTACGAAGTGAGAACGGCACAATACGAGTCACAGCCCCTCAGCGTCTTTCTCACCCTTCGACGCTATTGGGGGTTTTCGCAAATGGATTCGCTAACAGACGTTCACCGAGAGTTGAACGAGCGCGCGTTCGACTGGGCCGCGGAACGGGTCGTGCCGCTGGTCGTCAACCCGCTCGCCCAGGCCATTGCCTCCCGCCCCTGAAGCAAGCTTGGCCCAATTGGCCCAAAAAAGCTGGAAAAAAACCACTTTTTGGGGATGATCCGCCCTAATACATATGGTAAATTCCCTACGTCAGGCCGCGGCGCCGCGGCCGCCACGGATGGTTCAGTTCAAGAGCATTAAGTAGGAGTTGCCATGGCTACAAAGTCGAAATCAAAGTCGATGACCAAGTCCGCCCTGATCAATCACTTGGCCGAGAAAAATGAGATGACGCGCAAGGAAGTCGTCGCGTTCATGGATACGTTGCTGGAAACAGCTTACAAAGAGGCTAAAAACGGCTTTACGCTCCCCGGCATTGGCAAGCTCGTGCTCGTCAAGCGGAAGGCTCGCATGGGTCGAAATCCGGCAACCGGGGAATCCATTAAGATCCCCGCGAAAAAAGTCGTAAAGTTCCGAATTGCCAAGGCCGCCAAAGACGCCATCTTGCCCGGCAAGAGATAAGCTTACGCTGACATCATCAAAAAGCCCCGTGATGCCGCTGCACTCCCGGGGCTTTTTTACTGCGCAAACAGAACGCGTGATCAAGATCGGACCTGAAAAAAAATCGTCATTGGTCTACAAAGCTGCACTCCAGTTCCAGCGCATGAGCAAGCCGTCGCAGATAGTCCTCGCGCGGAATCTCAATAACGCCGAACTGACTAAGATGCCCTGTTGCGTACTGAACATCGAGAAGCGTAAAGCCCCTGACCTTCATGCGTTCAACCAAAGCCACAAGTGCCGCCTTGCTCGCATCGCGCTCACGATGAAACATGCTCTCCCCGAAAAACGCTCCGCCGAGAACGACGCCGTACAACCCGCCCGCCAGCTTGTCACGCTTCCAGGCCTCCACACTGTGCGCCAACCCCAAACGGTGCAGATGAACATAGACGTCAATGATCTCAGAAGTAATCCACGTCCCTTCCGGACGATCGCCACACGCCACCATGACTTCACGAAACTGCGTGTTCAGCCGAATCTCAAATTTTCCGCTACGACAGGTTTGCTTCAGGGTTTTCGATGCGCGAAAGTCTTCCAGCGGCAGAATCGCCCGGGGGTCCGGCGAAAACCACCGAATCTGCCCGTCCACGCCCATTGGAAAAATGCCCTGGGCGTAAGCGGAGACCAGGATATGCGGTGTAAGCAGTTCCATCTCAGATTCTGCTCCGCTCCTTGGCGGACCTACGAACCCATTTTACAATTTATCCATGATCTGCACCTGCCTGTTATTCATCACGGCCTTTCCCGGACTGTCCCCGGACTCCAAAACCGAGGCAAGCGAAAGTCAAACACTAAGATATCGTTCGGTCTTACATTCCCCCGGCGGCGAATTGCCGTTCTTTCTCGAACTCGACAAGGCCAATTCGCGCGCATGGATTATCAACGGGACCGAGCGAATCGAAATCCCCGAGGTCACGCTTGCGAACAAGGTCGTATTGAGCATCGATCATTACGATTCGAAAATTGAAGCAACGCGCGATTTGCGGCCCGAACATTCAAATAACAACGGCCGGAAGCCACTGCGCGGGGTCTGGCGAAAAAGAATTGGCGAAGACCAATGGACACAACTTGATTTCTCAGCCCGGCTCGGCCCTGAATATCGCTTCAAGCCCATCCCCAAACCGGCCCATCTCAAAAAGGAGATCCCCCCCGTTTCGGGCCGCTGGTCCGTCAAGTTCTCCAAATCCGAAGAAACCGCGATCGGTCTCTTCAAGGAATCGCCCGACGGCGACGTTCAAGGCACGTTCCTCACGAACACAGGGGACTATCGCTATCTCTCGGGCAGCTATGAATACGGACGGCTTCGGCTTTCCTGTTTCGACGGCGCTCATGCATTCCTATTTGACGCCCAAATGCAGCCCGACGGCGTGCTCAAAGGAGATTTCTGGTCCCGCGATGTTTGGCATGAAACCTGGACTGCCAGACGGGACGACCAGGTCCGATTGCCCGACGGATTCTCACTGACGAAGTGGACGAACCGTGCCGCGCTGAAAAACCTGCGTTTCCCCGATCTGGACGGCAATCTTCGCTCTCCTGCCGATCCCGCTTTTGCGGGCAAAGCTCGCATCATCGAGGTCTTCGGATCGTGGTGCCCCAATTGTCACGACTCCTCCGCCCATCTCGTTGAGCTCGATCGTCGCTATCGAGACCGCGGGTTGTCCATCGTCGGCCTGGCTTTCGAGGTCACCGGCGACCTCAACCGTGACGCCAAACAGGTTCGCAGATTCGCAAAACGTCACAACGTCCAATACCCCATTCTGATCGCCGGACTCGCCGACAAGAAAAAGGCATCTGGAGCACTCCCAATTCTCGACGAGATTCGCGCATACCCGACCACGATCTTCCTTCGAGCCGACGGGACGATCCATGCCGTCCACACCGGATTCTCGGGCCCAGCCACCGGAGAGGCGCACCGACGGCTCCGCCGCCACTATGAAACGATCATCGAAGAACTGCTTGCCAGATAACGAGTTGCGATATCAATTGAGTAGAAACGCCTGTCTTGAATCATGGAAAATCGGTTGAGTCGATTATTGAAAGATGATATAAAATAGTTTCGGAAAGTGTGCTGGGCCCAGTTGGCAAGAGGGTGTCATATCAGGCGGACGGTTTGGGGGTCAGTAAGTAGGTGCGCCGGATCTCCCTGTCATAACCTATTGTTTTTTTATGAACTCGGCGGGCAATTCCCTTTATCGAGTCATGGAGAAAACCATGCACAAGACAATCACACTGTCATTTGCGATCATTCTGGCTGCATTCTTTCCGGCATCGACCTTCGCGGGTCCCGATTACGACGAGTCGACCATCTTGGATGCGGGGTCAACCGTCAGTGCCGCCGCTGCCGTTGCAGGGTCCGGACCGCTGAGCACCATCACCGGAAAACTTGAAGGAGCCCCCCTTCCGCTTGCGGTGGGCCCGGCAGGCGACTTCGAGGATGTTTACATGTTCCAAATCCGCGATCCCGTGATCTTTTCAGCCTCCACCGTGCCCACGATGTCCGGCTTTGCCGACTTTAATACGGAGCTGTTCCTATTTGACGCCAGCGGCAGAGGCGTCCTCGGAAATGACGACACCAATGGCAACCTCGGTTCCACGCTTCTTAACGCCGCCAACGACGGAAGTGGCGCGATGGTCACACAACCGGGTGTTTATTTCCTGGCCATCACCGGGAGCAACAACAATCCGACCGGAGGCGGAGAACCCATTTTTAATCAGGAAGATCCCAATGAAATCTCCGGTCCGGACGGAGGACCGGGCGGCATGATCAATAACAACCCTCAAGAAGGCTGGGACAACACCGGTGGCGGAGAAGTCGGAGACTACACGATCGCATTAACCGGCGCAGGCTTCCTCGAACCGATCCCCACGGTTTCGGAATGGGGCTTGATTATCATGGTCCTGCTGTTGATGACGGCCGGCACCATTCTCTTTGGTCGACGGCGACTGGTCTTGGCGGCGTAAGACCGACATCGTACTGGAGCAAGAGTTCGTATCTCGGCAGCTTACGGGATGCGCGATTCAGAGGCCGTGTCCAGATCCAAGAGCATGTTCGAATACTTGGTCACATCCTCCGACTTTCCCCAGCTTTCATAAAGCGCGACCATGCGCTTGATCGCAAGCTGGGTTTCAGAATGTTCCTGGCCGAGCGTATCATGAAGCCGATCGATGCTTTGTTTCAACAAGGCTTCGGCGCTTTCATAATCTTCCAGGACCAACAGACACGCGCCCAAATCACCTTGCGCCTCGGCGGTCCGATAGTGATCATCGCCAAGCGCGACCAGCAGGATCTCCACCGCTTCATCGAATGCCGCTCTGGCCTCCTCGGGCTCTTGTTGCGCAAGAAGAATCTTGCCACGTAATCCCAACGAGTCTGCAATGGATGGATGCCCCGCGGATAGGACACGCTCATTCTTCCTGAGTGCCAGCGCCTGATCACACACGGCCTGCGCCGCGTCGAGGTGGCCCTGGGCATAGTGTGTTTCGGCGAGGTAATGCAGCGAATTCGCGACAGACTCGTTTGTCGGTCCCAACGTCTTACGCTTGATCTCAAGCGCGCCCTCGTGCAACCTTAGCGCCTCTTCATACTCTCCCAAATGTGTCAATGAAGCCGCCAGACCGGTCATCACCCAGGCGGATTCGGAACATTGCTCCAAACCCAGATTTCGATGCAGGTCCAGCGACTCACGATAAAGATCTGCCGATTCAACGTATCGGCCCATCCGTCGCAAACACGTCGCCAGGTTGTTCAAGCTCTTTGCGACCAACAGCTCTTTTTCCTCAGAAGGAATCCGGTCCAGGTTTCGCCGCATATCCAATGCTCGGCGATCCAGTTCTTCAGCCCCTTCCAAATCGCCATACCTCCGCTTCAAGGCTGCGATATCGTTCAACCCTTCGGAAATCGCCTCTTTCGCCTCGGGGAAATGGTTCTCCAGCATGGCCAGTGACTGTTGATACAGCGACTCGGCTTCTCCATACTTGCCCTGGAACAAGTAGACGTCGCCCAGCTTGTTCATCGCATTGGCAAGATCTTCGTCCGGACCGTCGGTGTCGTCCTCCAAAAGAGAACGTGCGGCCAAAAGCTCTCGCTCAGCCTTCTCGAACAGCCTGTACTCTTTGTATGCATACCCCAAAGCGATTCGTTGGATTGCCTCATGTCGAGGATAACGGGGCGGATCTGCGGCGAGGCGATCGCGGTGTTTGTCCAGGACGGAAACAGCGCCCGGATTGGCGCCCCTGCCCTTTGCCGGATTGTTGTGCTCCACAAGCTGGATCACATCCGCAACCAACCGATTGGCAGTGTCCAACTCCTGAGCCAGTCCTTGCGAATAGAAAAACGGGTAGCCCATGACCATGACGGCAAACAACGCAACCATGGAGAAGGGCGTCTTATGACGACGAACCGTCTTTTGAATCACGTACCACTTGCTGTCACGTTTGGCGTCGATCGGTTCACCGGCCAGATAGCGCTCAATGTCAAGGCGAAGATAATCGACCGATTGATAACGCCGTTCTTTTTCCTTCGTCAGTGCCTTTAATACGATCGTCTCGATCTCGTTGTTGATTTTATAAGGCGATTTCGATGATGCGTCCTCCGCCAGACTCCGGCGATACCAAGAGCTCGGCGGTTCGGGATCGGACTCCGCAATCGACTTGAGCACTTCCGCCATGGAGCCCTTGACTCGATAAGGCAAATGACTTGTCAACATCTCGTAGAGAATCACGCCGAGTGAGTAAACGTCGGTACGAACATCGATCAGATGAGGATCAACCTTGGTTTGTTCCGGCGACGCATAGGCCAGCGTCCCCATGAATTCGCCGGTCAGCGTCCTGAACGACGTGTCGGAGGCCTCCTCCGAATCGGCGACCTTGGCCAAACCGAAATCCAGAATATGCGGTTCTCCGTCCCCATCAATTCGGATGTTGCTGGGCTTAAGATCGCGATGGATGATGCCACGCTGATGCGCGTAATACACCGCGTCGCAAACCTTCGTGAACAGCCTGAGCACGTCGTTCACCGATTCCGGATGGTCCGACGTCTGGGAAGAACGCTTTGACTGCATGTATTGACCGAGTGAAACACCCTCGATGTATTCCATGGCAAGGAAATGACTGCCGTCCAAAGCCGTGCCGCTATCATAGATCGTCACAATCCGCGGATGTTGCAAACCGGCGGCGAGATCAATCTCTCGCTCGAAACGCTGCTGCTGGCGCACCGACGCGAACGCCCCTTGTAACAGAACCTTGAGCGCGACGGTTCGCTTCGTGGCGCGTTGGATCGCGCGAAACACGACACCCTGACCTCCACGCTGAATTTCTGAAAGGATTTCGTAACCTGGAATCGAAATGGAACAACGTGACGAACCCGCTTCATTCTTGGGACCGCCGGCAACGGCATGAGCGCTGGCCACGGCAGCCACGAGTTCATTGTCTTTTTGGATCGTCTTGAATCGCTCCCGACATCGCTCGCAGACATTCAGGTGGCGCGAAACCTCGGAACCGGACTCGTCCCGCCCATCCGGCCGGCGGTCAAAATACGCCTCAAGCTCCGCATCGCCCGGGCATTCTTCGATGTGCGAGGTCTCAGTCACGGCTCAGGCAACCTCGTGTATTTCGTACGCATCATTCAGCCTTTGAAGGATCACGCGGAGCTGCTCGAGACAACGCCGTTTCGCTTTGTAAACTGCATCGAGCGACATGGACTGCTCCTCCGCAACGTCCGCCGGCTTCCGCTGATCAATGCTCAGCCGTTTGAAAACTTCGATCGTTCGGTCATCGAGCTTCGTGCTCTCTCGAAGCTCCTGAAAACCTCTACGGAGAATCTCGTGCCGGCATTCCTCATCCCACATCTTGTTGAGATGGTCTTCTTCCGGCAGTTCTTCAAAGGCCGATTCTCCCCGCCGTTCACGTTGCCGGGCCTTCGCCCGGTAGAGGTCCGCGACACGAAACTTGGCAATGCTGACAATCCACGTGCGAAGCCGACCTCGATCCCGATCGTATTTCCCGGCTCGATACTCCTGAAGAAACTTGACCAGCGTTTCCTGAGCAACGTCGGCCGCGTCCTGCTCGCTGAGACCCAGTCGTCGTGCCACCGCCAGGATGATCGGCCGGTAACGGCTGTGAAATTCTTCCCAGACGGCATGGTTGTCAGGATCGAAAAGCCCCGCAAGCAAGGCGGTTGTAGTCTGATGGGTCGTGGACATTCGGTGCTCCGTAATGGTGTATACAACCATATCAGAGCCTGCTTATCCATAACCACCCCGGATTGAGGCCCTCCTTTCACACCTGACAACTCAGTAGGCCGTCCCATTTGCCCCGGGTGCAATCCCACCCGGCTCTTAAAATATCCGCCGACAACTTCTCAAATTGGACAGCCCGACCTCATTTTTACCCGTGGTACCAGGTCGGAGCTCAATCCCTGGGCAATACGCCCGGCGCCCCTCCCAAGGACTCAATTGCTGCCTTCCGCCGCATATCCAGGCAACCCCTCACCTGATTTTTCGAATCTCCTGTCAGAATTGCCGCGGACGATGCGGATAAATGAATGAGCAATGGCTTTGCCGAGGTCAGAAGGCACAACCCGTTCCGGCAACATGTGATCCTGCGAATCGTCGCCGAATCCTGCTGCCGGGACGGTTTCTTCAAAGGGCAGGGCGCTGGACAGAGACGAACCACCGTCCGCCGCGCCGCTCTCGTGATCCTTAAAGCATTCCTCACAAACACATTCGTTTCCGTTATCATGTCCGTCGTTGACATGTCCACGAAAACGTCAAGCCGGCGCCCTTTGTTTGTGAAATGTGCACTTGAAGTCTTGAACGACCACGGGTGCGAAATGTCATCGCGCCATGTCATGCACGAAGTCAAACGCCGCTTGCGACCCACCTCACATGAATCCGTCCGCCTTGAGAGATCGGGGATGATTCGATGGCAGAAGTCGCTCCAGTTCGATTCAGTCCGCCTCGTCAAGGCCGGATGGCTGCGCAAAGGCCGGGGAATCTGGTACCTCACCAAGCAGGGGCAAAAACACGTCCAACTCGAGGTCAAGCAACTTTACGAGGCATTGGACGATGGATACCGACAATGGGAATCACAACAATTGAAAGGCCTGTCGCCCCCCATCGATGACGAAGGCGTCGATGAGGAAAACGCCATCACCCGTTCCACGGCCGCATTTGAGCAAGCGGTCGATCTCGCCCATACCGCTATCCAGGAACACATTCATGCGATGGACGCCTATGAGTTCCAGGATCTCGTTGCAGCATTGCTACGCAGTATGGGATACCACACCCCTTTTGTCGCACCACCCGGTCGTGACGGAGGCATCGACATTCTGGCTTATCGTGACCCCTTCGGTACGGTGGAGCCTCGAATCAAGGTCCAGGTCAAACATCGCCGCGAAGCCAAGGTCAGCGCCAAAGAAGTCCGTGAAATGGCGAGTTTGCTTAACAAGAAAGGGGACACCGGCCTGTTCGTCTCCACGGCAGGTTTCACGGCCGACGCCTACGGCGAAGTTCGACATTCACCCATGCACATTGAAACGCTCGATCTCGACCGCCTCATGGACCTATGGGAAACGTATTACGACAAATTGGCCGAGGAAGACAAAGCCATGTTACCGCTCCGAAAAATCGCGTTCCTGGCCCCACCCCAAGACTGAAAGCCCCGGGCAGGCCTACCCGGGATTCACGAGTTAACCCGTTCTATCCAACGTTCGCAGGACAACTATGCATCCGCGGCCCCGGTGATTGGGCGGTGATGATTGCAGCCTCTGCGTCCAGCAGCTCCGACCAACGCCCCTCAACGTCGCGCATCTCCGGCAACTGTCGCGCCAGGTCAATAAAAATACGATAGTGCCCGTTCTCCGAAGCCCACAACTCCGAATAAAGCTTGGCCAGCTCGGCGTCACCACAATTTCGCGAGAGGACCTCGAACCGTTCACAGGACCGTGCCTCGATCAGTGCCGAGACCATCAACCGATCGAGTAGTTCCGACACACCCGTTCCGCGTCGGACCAATTCACGCAATGCCTGTGCATACGGATTCCGATGATATTTTGTCAGCCGCCCACCCCGCCGTGCGAGAAGTCGAGACACGACCGCAAGGTGCTCCACCTCGTCTCTGGCAATGGCCGTCATCTTCTCCACCCAATATTCCGGCGGATTCGGTTCAGGCCATCGATTCAACAGCTCCAGAGCATTGGCCGCGGCCTTCTTTTCCAAATGGGCATGATCATTCAAGAGTGCGGCCGGATCGCGAAGAACCTGCGCCGCCCATACGTCGGGCGTCTGGTACCGCAATGGTAGGTCCGCACCTTCTGCCATGCCCGTATTCTCGAAGCGTCGCGAAACAAGGTCAACCTGAATGAACGGACGATCCATGGAGCGACTTGCGTACCGCCTCCAGCGTCGCCTCGACGACAGCATCATCATGGGCCAGCGAGAGAAACCACGCTTCATACCCGCTGGGCGGCAAATGAACACCATGGCGTAGCATGTTCTGAAAAAAATCGGCAAAGCGGGCATGGTTCGCACGGGCCGCGTCTGAAAAACATCGAACGGCCTTCGTATCGAAGAACAGCGTGAGCATCGAACCGACACGTTGCACGACAGCTTGGATTTCAGCATCGCGAAGCAATTCATCGATGCTCTCTTTCAGTCGCGCCGATTTCAATTCAAGACGGCGGTATGTATCCTCGTCAAGCAGGCGAAGTGTCGCCAGACCCGCGGCCATCGCGAGCGGATTCCCGGACAACGTCCCCGCTTGATACACCGCCCCCTCGGGGGCAATCTGAGCCATCAGCTCCTTCGAGCCGCCGTAGGCGCCGACTGGAACCCCCCCACCGATCACTTTTCCGAACGTGGTCAGATCCGGCATGACACCGTACAGTTCCTGTGCCCCGCCGCGAGAAACACGAAAGCCGGTCATCACTTCGTCAAAAACCAGCAACGCGCCTGACTCGACCGTGATTTCACGAAGCCCGGAGAGAAAACCCGCTGCGGGAGGCACGACGCCCATGTTTCCGGCCACCGGTTCCACGAGCACGGCCGCAATTTCAGTTCCAAGCTCCTTAAAGAGGGCTTGTACCGAATCGAGATCATTAAAATCCGCCGTCAACGTATGGCAGACCGTCTCACAAGGCACACCCGGTGAATCCGGAAGCCCCAGTGTCGCAACCCCGGAACCTGCCTGCACCAAGAGTGAATCGAAATGTCCGTGATAACAACCGGCGAATTTGACGATCTTATTCCGACCCGTTGCCGCCCTTGCCAATCGAATCGCGCTCATGACCGCCTCGGTTCCGGAATTGACCATGCGAACCTTCTCGACGGAAGGGACACGCGCAACGATCTCCTGCGCGAGTTCGACCTCCAGCATTGTCGGCGTGCCGAAGCTCGTCCCCCGGCGAAGCGTCTCCTCCACCGCTCTAACGACTTCTGACGCGGCGTGACCGGCGATCATCGCACCCCAGGAGCCGACGTAGTCGATGTACCGGTTCCCATCGACGTCGGTCAAAAGGCATCCCTGCGCGGATTGAATAAACCGCGGTGTCCCCCCCACGCTGCAAAAAGCACGAACCGGTGAGTTAACCCCGCCCGGCATCAGACCCTGGGCAAGTTCAAAAAGGCGTTGCGATTCCGAAATCGGCGTGTTCATCGGCCGGTATCAATCTGTTCCATGAAGCCATCTCACGGCCTCTTTCGCAAAATAGGAAATGATAATATCCGCGCCGGCGCGTTTGATGGCAAGCAGAGATTCCATAGCGACCTTGCGCTCATCCAGCCAACCCTGAGCGGCCGCCGCCTTGATCATGCTGTACTCACCGCTGACCTGATAGGCTGCCAACGGCACGGCCGGATAACGCTCGCGCAATCGCCGAACCACATCCAGATAGGGCATCGCGGGCTTCACCATGACCATGTCGGCCCCCTCCGTAATATCGAGATCGACCTCAGCCAGTGCCTCGTTTGCGTTGGCCGGGTCCATCTGGTGCGTTCGGCGGTCACCGAACTTCGGTGCGCAGGCCGCCGCATCACGGAAAGGGCCATAAAAGGCCGAGGCATATTTTACGGCATAAGAAAGAATTCCGACGTCCTGAAAAGATGACTCATCCAGTGCCTGTCGAATCGCGGAGACCATGCCGTCCATCATGCCGCTGGGTGCAACGACGTCCGCCCCTGCAGTTGCGTATGCCGTCGCCGTCCGAGCCAGCACGTCCAGCGTCTCGTCGTTTTCGATCGTCTCACCGCGCACCACGCCGCAATGCCCGTGGTCCGTGTATTCACACAAACACACGTCCGCGACAACAACAAGATCGGACCAGGTCTCTTTGACCCGTCGAATCGCCTGACAAATCACGCCGCTCTCAGCATAGGCCTGACTGCCCGCCGAATCCTTGTGCACTGGGATGCCGAACAGCATCACCGACGGAATGCCGAGACCGGAGACCTCCTCGAGTTCACGAGGCAGTGACTCCAGCGAATGTCGCTCGACGCCCGGCATCGACGCCACTGGGCCGGCATCGCTCCCCACCTCCGCCACGAACAATGGATAAATGAAATCCGCTGCACTTAGCTGCGTCTCGCGCATCATCGCCCGAATCGCTTCACTTCTTCTCATCCGCCGCATCCGACGAGCGATCGGTTTCATGTCTCCACTCCCGTCATCTGAAAATGATCGGCCAGTGCATCAACCAAACCGGCTGATCCAGGACGATCCGGAATGATATCGACCGAATAACCCAGCTCACTCGCGGCGGCGGCCGTCGTCGGACCGATACAACCAAGAACGGCACCCGGCGACGCCAGCGCCAATTTCGCGAAACGTTGAACCGCCGACGGACTGCAAAACAGAATCGCGTCAACGCCGACCTTCACTTGGTCCAGGACGGACGGAGACGGCGTCGCATCTTCCGTGACATAAATCACGGCTTCTCTCACATCCGCCCCGGCGGCGCGAAGTCCGTCGGCGACCGTCGGCAGCGCCAGATTGCCGTGAGGAAACAGAACCTTCAAAGAGCCCGACTGTAATCTGAGACGCTCGCGCAGAAGAATCGCATCGACCAGATACTCCGCCGTGGCGACATCCGGGATCAAATCCGCATGGACGCCGTAACGCTCGAGTGCGCGAGCCGTCCCCGGCCCCAACGCTGCAACCTGACATCGACCGATCGCACGAGCATCGAGGCCCTGCATATCCAGACACCGCCAAAAACCGCGAACGCCATGAACCGAGGAAAACACCACCCAATCAACATCGGAGAGCTTTTCGAAAACATCATCAAGCTCAGGTGTCCGCTCGGGATAAGTAATCTGAATCAGCGGGCAATGCACCACGCGCGCTCCCGCGACGCGCAAGAGCCGCTGCAATTCGGACGACGAAGAGAGCGCCTGCGTAATCACGACGCGCCTGCCGGCCAACGAGCGACCATCAGCTCGGCGTAATGACCATGCCAAATGTTCCTCGGCAAACGCCGCCGTTTCCCCAATCACCGTCACGGCAGGCGACTGCAAATCCTCCCGGCTTGCCGCCTCGGCGATCGTCTCCAGCGTCGCCGTGACGGACCGCTCTCGATCTGTTGTACCGGAGGCGATACAAACCACCGGCGTGACGGGATCGCGACCGGCAGCAATCAGGGCCTCGGCAATTCGTTTTAGATTCGATCGCCCCATCAACAAGACAATCGTATCGATTCCGGCCAGGGCTTTGTAATCGTGCGGCGGCAATTCGGCGTCGTCATCCGTTCTCCCCGTCACAACGACGAAGGAACGGCCGGCTTTTCGATGGGTCACCGGAACCCCAACCGAAGCGGGCACGCCCACGGCACTGGTCACACCGGGCACGACCACACAGTCGATCCCACCCTCCCGGCATGCCGAAAGCTCCTCCAAGCCGCGGCCGAACACGAATGGATCACCGCCCTTGAGTCGAACAATCACGTGGCCCTGCCGCGCTTTCTCGACCATCAACGCGCAAATCTCAGCCTGAGAAAAAGAAGTACAACCCGGCGTCTTCCCCACATCGACGATTTCGCAACCCACCTTGGCCTCCTCCAGTAAGGCCAGCGGGGTCAAACGATCGTGCAGGATCACGTCCGCCGAACGAAGGCATTCGAGCCCCTTGACCGTGATGAGACCCGGATCGCCGGGACCGGCTCCGACCAGGTAGACGATCCCAACCGAACGGCTCATGAACCGACCTCCAGGAACGAATGGGCGCTTGTCATGGCCTTCTTCAGCGCCACGGCGGCAAGTTTATTAGGATCCTCGCCTTCTAAAATCATGTCCCACAACAATTCGCCTGTCGACGTCAGCAAGCGCGAATGCAGGCGTATCACGGCTTGCGACGTCCCGTAGGCCGCCGCCACCACGTCGATGCGCGACTCGAAGGGACGAAGAAATTCGAGCTCCGCCGTCACGGCGCGGCGTGTTGACAAATGGTCCAGAGATTTGAATTGACTCAAAATTTCGTCGTCACCCGCACGGGTCTGCACCGCCAACGCGGCTTGGGCCGGAGCCGGAACGAACTCATCCAACGAAAACATCTCGGCAGCTTCGTGCGAAAGTCCAAGTCGCTCCAAACCGGCCGCCGCCAGCACCGCAGCATCGAAATCCCCACGCCGTACCTGACGAACACGATCTTCCACAGGCCCGCGAATCGGCGCAACACGAAGGTCAGGACGAAAACGTCGAATCTGGGCCGCTCGCCGGGGGCTGCTCGTACCGATGACCGCGCCGACAGGCAATTCGATCAGTTTGGCATTCTCACGAGAAACAAGCGTCTCTCGCGCATCACCGCGCTTCAACACCGCCGCGACGGTCAAACCGTCGGGCGATTTGACGGCCAAGTCCTTGAGGCTATGAACCGCAAGATCAATTTCGTTTTCCAAGAGCGCCTGCTCGATGTCATCCGAAAAAGGCGCAGAAGAACCAAGTTCATGAATGGGACGATTCAGATCGCGATCACCGGATGTGTCGATCTCCACAACCTCGACGTTGCAGCCCAACTCTAGAAGCTGCTCAGCCACATACCGTGCCTGCCAAAGCGCCAGCGCGCTGCGGCGCGAACCAAGACGAAGCACTCGCCTCTTAAGAAGTCGCTGAGGCTGGTCCGTTCTTCTCTTCTTCTTGCCAACGACGGGCTGGGGGAGGTTCGTCGCCAAATCCCGAATCACGCCAACCAATGCGGAATCACCACCAAGCGCATCCGTACACACTACGAATCGCCCATCCACCGAACCGGCCAGCGGCAACGCCCCGTCTGCCGAGGGCTCCAGCCCCATCCGTACGGGAATGTCACGCGTGGCGTGATGCCCACCGCCGATCAAGAATGGAATCACGACCAAGTTCTTTTCCGCCAAGTCGGTCAGGTCCTCAACGCGCGGAGACTCATCAAGAAAGGCCGCCTCTACCCGGGCGAAAATCGATTTGTCTTCAAGCACATCGCGCCAGGATATCGTGGCCGCGCGGCTTCGACCGTGCCGTTCAGTGCCATGACCGACAATAATGACTGCCGTATCATGGCGATCGAGTTCAAACATGCCCAGTGCGTCTTCAGCCCGGCGCGCCAGGATGTCCGCAACACCGGCATGCGTCCCCACGGGCGCGGTGAGATGAAGCTCGACGTCTGCAAAACGCCGACTTCGAGCAAGCTCGCGAGGGAGAATCACGTCGCGAAAATACCCGTCACTGGTCATCACCGGCACGATGACGACACGATCCGAGCGAATATCATTCAAAGCATCCGCAAACTTCGGCGCACCGAGATTGAATGCCGCTTTGACTTCATGAAACAGTTCGTCGGAGTCCAATTGTTGCGCGAGACTGCGCACCAGTTGATTGGCCGCCGAACCGTCGCCGGAACCATGGGCGGCGAGGATCAGGGCGGTGCGCATCATGCTGCCGCTCCCTCTCGCAACCGCCGGATGGAATCGTGCACAACCCGTTTCATGCACCGTGCCGCGTCCGCATCGAGCCCGTCGACAAGACTCCTGAGCTCGGCAATCAACGGCGCGACTCGTCGTGCCGCCAGCCACTGAAGAAATCGCGATCGCTCACCTTCGATGATATGCAGCGCGGCCCCGATCGCTTCATCCGTCACGTGGCTGTAACTGACAAACTGTTCCAGCGACCTTAATTGCACATTTGAAAACGAAGCCACGTCCGGATCCACGTTTCGCGGCATTCCAAAATCAATGAAGATCAGCGGACGGCGAACACCTCGAAGCATCGATGCCTTAACCAGACAGCGAGACGACGACGTGCAGGCGATTAGGATGTCCGACTCACCGATGACCGTCGCCAATTCGTCAAGGCTTCGCGCCTGGCCGTTCGCTTTTGAGGCCAGCACTTCGGCGCGCCGGACATGTCGACTCACCACGGTGAGGTCATGTTTGCCGTCCTTTGCCAAATTCAGGACGACTTCTCTCGCGAGCGTTCCGCTTCCCAGAACGATCACCTTACGAGATTGAGAAAACGCGTCCTTGAATGATTCAAAGGCAAGCTCGGCATACGAACGGGCCGTGCGGCCGATCGCCGTCTCATGCCGTGCTCGCTTGCCGACGTGAATCGCCCCCCGAAAAAGAGACGAGAGGATCGGCCCGACGGTACCGACTTCGTTTGCAACAAGAAACGCATCGCGTACCTGACCGAGAATCTGATCCTCTCCAAGAATCGGCGATTCCAGGCCCGCCGCCACGTGGAACAAATGATCCACTGCCGCTTCGCCTCGAAATTCACGGCAATAAGGTTCAAACAACGCAACGGGCACATCAACAAGGTCGGCCCAATACCGAAACCAACGGCCACATGGTTCATTCGAGACCACATAGAGTTCGAATCGTCCGCAAGTCTTGAGAATGACGCACTCCGAACAAACAGGGCGCAGAACCGCCAATCGATCCACCAATGCGTCACGGTCCATGGCGATACGTTCACGAACCGCCAACGGCGCCGTCTTGTGCGAGACTTCGAGGCAAACCAGCTTTTCCTTCACCGAAGCACCTCCAGCGAGATGCGGCCCTGGGTCGGTTCCTCGGCACCGGTAATCTTCATTCGAGGCAATTCACGCGGAAAAAGGCGCTGATAAAAATCACTGAGGCCTTCGCCGTCACGGCGTTGCCCGGCCCACCGTTCCAACAGGGGGCGAATCGCCGCGACTAACTCATCGACCGGCACGTCTTCCGCAAGAAGGTCGGCGACACGATCCCCGGCCAGTCCGCCGCCGACATAAACGTTATATTGCTCGCCCGGTTTGCGACCCACAAAGGCAATATCCGCCGTGTAGGGGCGTGCGCAGCCGTTCGGACAACCGGTCATCCGCAAGGTCAGCGGAACGTCGCTCAAGCCCAAACGCTCTAATTCTGCTTCGATTCGATCAACCACCGACGGCATCACGCGTTCCGACTCGGTGATGGCCAAGCCACACGTCGGCAACGCGGGACACGCCATCGAGTACCGGCGTGCCGCCGAAAGCTCCCCCACGAACGCAACGCCGTGATCAGTCAGGCCCTTTTCAATCTCAACGAGCGCCGACTCATCCAAATCCGTTAACAACAGGTTCTGACTCGACGTCAGACGAACGCCGGGCCGGTGCGTTTCAATGATGGAACGTAGGGCCGACTTGAGCCGGCAACCGTCACGGTCCGCAATACGACCGTTCTCCACGAAGATGCCGTAAAACCACTTTCCATCACCTTGCTCGTTGCGACCGAGGTGATCGTGAAACTCCGGCGTGGGAAGCGAGACGGGCGGTGCCAACTCGAAATCAACACGCTGGCGAAATTCCTCGCGAAAGCGGTCGATTCCCCACTCCTCCAGAAGATACTTGAGCCTCGCGTGTTTACGGTCCGCACGGTTCCCGTGATCGCGGAAGACCGCCGCGACAGTTCGGACCGTTTCGACTGCGTGCTCCGGGCCGATGTAACCCATTGGTTCGGCCAGCCGCGCAAACGTATCCGCCTTGCCGTGACTCATGCCCATCCCTCCGCCGATGAGCACCTGGTAACCCTGAATGCGTCCATCCTTCAAGACCGCGACCAGACCACAGTCATAGGAATAAACGTCGATGCAATTGTCTGAATCCAGCGCAATGCCTGTCTTGAACTTGCGCGGCAGATATTGATCACCGTAAAAGGGCTCCTTTTCCAGCGTCGAAACGACCTTTTCCTCGTCCAGCCAGATTTCGTGGTAGGCCCGGCTGGCAGGTCGCAGTTGCACGGCGATCTCTCGCGCGGTTTCCTGCAACAAAACGTGGGCCGCATCCCCAAGCGGCGCCGGACACGCCATGACGTTTCGTTCCACGTCACCGCAAGCCGACAGCGTGGTCATCAGCCTTTGGTTGATGCCGGCGATCGTCGACTTCAGGTCTTTCTTGTAAACACCGTGAAACTGGATGCCCTGGCGCGTCGTGATTCGCAACGTGCCATTCGCATAGTCGTCCGCAATCCGATCGAGCGAAAGATACTGATCGCCACTCAACAGCCCCCCGGGTAAGGCCACGCGAACCATGAAAGAATAATCCGCTTCCTGCCCCGCCTGCTTTCGTTCCCGGCGCACGTCTCGGTCATCTTGCTGATAAACACCGTGAAACTTCAGAACCTGCGTGTCGTCGTGCTCGAAGTGCGTCGCCTCGGACGCCAGCGTCTCGGCGATCTTCCCTCGAAGCAGCTTGCTCTTCTTTTTCGCGGCTTCGACCTTTGACTCTTTCTTCCCGTTGTTCGACGGCATGGCCTCGTCCCGATCAAATTAACAAGATGTCCAAAAGCCCCTGCAGGGCCGTCTTGAAATCCGGAATCAAATCCCGTCGCCATGGAGTCCGCATTCCGTCTTTTCTTTCCCGTTCCAGCGACCCTCACGGCTGTAGTCGGTCACCGAGGCGCCGGCCACCGGCTTCGTGCAATGGGTGCAACCGACCGTCGGATAGCTCTGCTCATGCAGTGCGTTGTAAGGCACGTTGTTCGCCTTCACGTATTCCCAGACCTGTTTTCGGTCCCACGTCGCGAGAGGACTGATCTTTAAGACCTGATATTGCCAATCCCAATCGACCACGCGGATTTGCCCACGTGACTTCGACTGGCTCTTTCGCAGGCCCGTGATCCAGATGTCCGCTTCCTGCAAGACGGGTCTCATGGGGTCCACCTTCCGCAACTTGCAGCACAGATCCGGATCACGCTCCCACAGTTTGTCTCCGTATTGCTTCGCCTGCTGCTCCGGCGTCAATGTCGTCCCGCGATTGACGAACTCCAGATTCGGATAGCGTTCGACCAGTCGGTCTCGCAATTCGTACGTCTCTTGGAAAAAGAACATCGTATCGAGATAGACCACGCTGACAGACTGGTCGTGACGAGCATACATATCGATCAACGCACAGCCTTCCATACCAAACGCCGTCGTGATCACCATCCGGCGATCGGCGAATTTCTCCAGGCTCCAGGCGACCAGCTCTTTCGGCGGACTGGTCTCTCCGATCGGTGCCGCTTCGACGGTGGGTGCAATTTGAAGTTCCACAACTACCTCTCCTGATCGCGTGTGAATACCTGTCGAGTCAAGGTAAAAACTAAAAAACCCGCAGGAACTGTCCTGCGGGTCTTACATTCAATAGGGTTTAACTATCGATCTGTTGCCGTCAGGAAGCTCCTCTCACAAGGGAGGTACAACAACAGCAACAACAAGCGCACTCTTTGCCGACGCCCATCAGGCGGGTCCAAAGGCCGAACAAAGAATGTAAGGTTTTGTCCAACATCGCTTAACTAATATAGCTCGCGCCGACAACAGATGTCAATTGTGAGCAGTTCTTCCGATAACGCGCTCACATCGGTTCACTCTGTCGGTTCTTCAAGCCGCGCTCAAGCTCCACACGGCGTCAGAACACATCGCAGCTGAAGATCCGATTGGCCATCGCCCTACGACGGTGGGGCCAGCGTTTGCTGAACGCGAAAACGTCCAACACGCCCCGGAAATGGGGTGCCTTACTCATTAGCCCGATATTACGTTTGGGGAGTTTTTCCCCACTCGGCAATTTCTGGCCGACACGAGAAAACCCGATCCGGAATAATTAAATCATAACTCATTGAAAAAAAATAGATTACGGCCCGCACAAAAAGAAGTGCGGTCCATCAGGCCATCGTGGCACGTGGATTGGTTAAGAAAACCCACAGATGGGAAACCATCGACCGGGTTTGCCGGGATTAGAAACGGTAACTCGGTGGGCAGAGTCCATCCAGGCCGCACGGTTCTGGGAGAGGTTCGTGTCGTCCTTGGGGGACTTTGCCCAGCGGGTTGCTGCTTTCAGTAGCAAGACGGGTCGCGTCGGCGGGAGACGGCGCGACCCAGTTTTTTTTACGCCGACAATCCGACGAAGACCAACAGGACCCTTCAAAAAACTCATCGTCACGATCTGACTCCACTTGACACGCTCTTCCATTTCGCGACACTCTCACCCGATTGACATTCGAATATTGCTCGATGCCGGTCTCCTGCGTAGGAGATCAAATAGGGAAGGTGGTGAAAGTCCACCGCGGTCCCGCCGCTGTAATCGGGGACGAACGCCGCATAGGCCATTCTCGCGTACGAGGAGAAGGCGCGGTCAGTAGAACGATCCGAAAGCCAGAAGACCTGCCGGCATTCGCTGTTTCGTCGCGTCGCCTCGGATGTAGGGCGAAGTGCGAATAGCCGCGCAGTCGGGGTGATCGAACTCCCTTCGTTTTCCCAAGACACAACAGCCCGGCCTTCAACCTTCGCAAGTTCTCGTCGAGGACGCGAAGGTTTTTTTGTGGCAACGAGAGATTGCCGCAGGAAGGAGGCTTGTTGTGCCAACACAACATCATTGTCGTATCCCCAATCGGGGAAGTGTCCCGCAACACCCACCGTTGACCCGCTTGGCCAAGGGCCGTGGGCGCTTAGCATTCGGCGCGGTTTTCTTGTTAACAACCCCGGCGTTCGCCGGACCCTGGCCGACATCCGTCACCTACGATCCCGGCACAACCCCGGTCGCTGGTTTCACGGACCCGACAACCGCACTCGGGGCGCCCGAACGCTTCACAGGAGAGGGCGTCTTCCCCGGCGCCGTGACGATGTTCAATCCCGCCTTTGGAACCGATGAGATCGTCAGCATCGGCGAAGGCGGGCACCTGACCGTCAGCTTTGACGAACCGGTGCAAGATGATCCCGGCAATCTGCACGGCGTCGATCTGATCATCTTCGGAAACACCGGCTTCATCGACTCAAATTTTCCGAACGGCCAACTCGGCAACCCGGCCGGCGTATTCGGAAGCGGGCTGGCCACGGTCGAAGTTTCCGCCGACGGGACCAATTTCTTCTCCGTGGACGGCCTCGCCGACGGCCTCTTTCCCGCACAGGGCTATCTGGATGTCACCCCCTTTCAAACGACGCCGGGCATTGTGGAAAGCGACTTTCGGAAACCGATGGACCCGTCACTGACCCTGTCCGACTTCGACGGACTTAGTTACGCCCAAGCACTCGCGCTTTACGACGGATCGGGCGGCGGTACGCCCATTGACATCGGCACGTCGGGATTGACAAGCATCTCCCACGTTCGCATCAGTCTCGCGGACGACGGAGACGCTGAAACCTCCCTTCACGCCGAAATCGACGCATTCGTAAACGTTCCCGAGCCGGCTTCGATCAGTTTGTTGCTCATGGCAGGCCTGACCGTCGCAAGTCGACGGCGCCGCCGACAAAGTTGATTTCATACTCATCCGTCTCACAGGCCCCCGTCCTCAGGGACGGGGGCACGGATGCGTTCGGAAGGTTGAATCACGATGAATCCCGTTAACACCATCTCCATCACACGCAATTGGAAGAGATCGCTCGTCATCTTCATCGGACTGCTTTTGGCTGGCCCGGCAATTGTTCGCGCTGAAGGCTGGCCACATTACGCCGGCCATTCCACCAGAAACGCCGTTGCGATGGAGGCTCCACCGCAACTTTCCGCGATTCTCTGGCTGGCAGACCAGGACCTGCTGGGAAATCCGATTGAATTCGAAGGCCCTTCAAGCCCGGTGGTGCACGACGGTCGCGTGTTCGTCAACGCGAAACACATCGAAAACAACTTGCATACGAAGAACAAGATGGTCGCGCTTGACGCGATGACGGGCCAATGGCTCTGGGAAACCATCGTCGATAAGCCGCTCTTCGAGTTTTGGTCCGCCCCTGCCGTAGACCTCTTGAACAATGCGGTTCTCCTCGGCACGGGAGCCAATCTTTACAGCATCGACGCAATGACCGGTACGCCGAATTGGACGGCACCGTTGGATCGATCGATTGTCAATTCCTCGCCCGTGATCCCACCCGATTTGAACCCCGGCCGCGCATTCGTCACGGACTACGACGGATTCGGCACGAGCGCTTCACTGTATTGCGTCAACACATCCCCATTCAACGCCATGGATAATCCGTACCAGCCCGGTGACATCGTCTGGCAGGAGCCCATCGGCGGTTCGAGCGGAAATTCACCCGCGTTTCACGACGGCGTGATCTATGTCGCCTCGTCGCGCGGCCTGAGCGATTCCAACGGACAGATTTACGCATTCGACATCGATGCCGCCCCGGCCGACCGTCTCCTTTGGCAATGGTCACTCCCGACGGCTGAAGGGTTCTTCGGCGGCGTCGTCCATCACAACGGTTTCGTCTACGCCGCCAGCTACAATTTCAACGGCAGCGGAGAAAATTCGACGCTCGTCAAAATTCGAGCATCAGACGGCACGGAGCAATGGACGATTCCTTGCGAACGCACGAACACAATGCCGGTGATCAACGGCAACAAAATATATCTCGCCGCCGGCGTCCAAGGGTTTGGCTCCGTACCGAAAGTGCAGGCATTTGAAGACCAGATCCATTCGGCGTTGAAACTCTGGGATACCTTTGTTGATACAGGCGGCACACTCATCATCGGCGGTTGGACACACCAACCGATTCTAGACGGAAACGTCCTGTACATCGGGAAGATACCGCCGAACCCGCTGTCCTTCGACGCATACACCGATCTCTTCCTATTAGACGTCACAAGATCACCCGCCGATCCCGAGTTCGTCATCGACCACCTTGCCGGCATGGGCAGCAGTCCCGCCGCCTCAGACGGCCGACTCTATACCGTTGGCCCCGGCGGACTCTACGCCATCGCCGCGCGCGGAGACTTTTGCGCCGACGGACTTGTCAACGGAAATGACATCGCTTGTTTCCTTGACGCGCTGCTTTCCGGAACACCAAGCGAAAGCGAAATTGAACTCGGTGACTTTGATGAAGACGGCGTACTAACCACAATGGATATGCCGGGCTTTATTGATCAGATGTTGGAGTGACCATGACGACACTCGCATATAGAAAACCCGGCTTCACTCTCCTGGAACTACTCGTCGTCGTTGCCGTCGTGGCCCTTCTATTGGCCATCCTGCTCCCGAGCCTCGGCGCCGCCCGGCGAGAAGGCATGGCCGCCGCCTGCGGCGCGCGACTCCGCGAACTCGGCCACGCGATGCAACTTTACGCAAACGACTACGACGGCCGGACTGTCCCCCTCGCCTACTGGTCGTTTGAGACGATCGGAACGGGTCCCGTCGTCTATTGGTGGGGTACCAACGAAACAAAAAAAATCGACCACGAAAAAGGATTCATCTGGCCCTACTTGCAAACCCCACCGGGCAACGGGAGCGTTTTCGAATGTCCCGAACAACCCTGGGGCTCCTATCGGCCTCAAGGCGCCGCCAAGTCCGTCACCAGCACCTATGGCTACAACGGTTACTATCTCTCCCCCAAACACACGCCCGCCTGGGGGTTTTCGATCGGTCACCGCCCATGGCTCAGCCTGTCCAAAGTCAAGGACGCCGCTCGCGTCTTCGCATTCGCCGACACGGCCATCGACCTCGGCGGCGCCGCCCCCTTCAACAACGCCCTGCTCGACCCGCCCGAGCTTTTCTTCGCAGGAAGCTGGTCACCGAACAGCAATCCCACCACGTCCTTCCGACATCGCGGCAAAACCCAAGCGGTTCATGTAGACGGCCACGTCGGACGTTACGCTGCCGAACGACCTTGGCTCACGTCCGCGCATTTCATGATCGGATCGGTGCGACAGAACAACGGACCACACTACGTCCCCGACTGGCAAAACTGGTCTCCGCCTCCGTCATGATCCGCCTGTCTGTTTTTGGCCCATTCAACAAAACGCGATATCATAGACGGCATGGACGACCACACACTCGAAAAGCTCGAGTTCGACCGTATCCGCGTGCTGTTGTCGGAGCACGCGCATTCTGCCCTGGGCCGTGGCCTGGCCCTGCGCATCAGACCGTCCAAGCGCACCACACAGGTCGCGCAATGGTTGAACCAAACCGACCAGTTTCAGCGATGGACCGATCTTCACGGCCCCCCTCCCTTGGGGGGGGTCAAGGACGTCCGTGAACAGGTTCGCCGTGCGGTTCCTCCCGCGAAGCTGGAGCCCGAGGAGTTCGGCGAACTTGCCTCCACGCTCAACGGCATCGATGCCGTCCGTGTCTACTTTGCCGACATCGGTGATGACTTTGACATGATCGCCAGACTGTCCGCTCGCGTCGGGGACCTCCGCGTGATCGCCGAACGCATCAACCGTGTCGTCGATCCGCGAGGAAGAATACGAAACGATGCGACGGATCGCCTGCAGCGCTTGCGCGAAGAGATCGACGAGGTTCGCCGACAAACACGTAGTGTCTTCGACAAACTGACCAAACTGCCATCGGTGACCAAATATCTTCAATATCCCAGCGCGACGTTTCACGCGGATCGAATGGTTCTTCCTCTTAGGGCGGACCAGCACGGGCGCATCCCCGGCATCATCCATCGCAGCAGCGACACCGGACAAACGCTGTTTGTCGAGCCCGCGGAGGCCGTCGAACTCAACAATCGGCGCATCAACCTGATGCAATCCGAACAGGAGGAGATCAATCGCATTTTATGGGAATTGACTCACCTGGTGCATCTCAACCAGCAAGAGATCCTGCACACGCTCGAGGCCATGGCCGTCATCGATCTGCTGTCCGCCAAGGTGAGTTTCGCCAGACGTTTCAACATGTGCCTGCCGAAAATCAATGAACAGAACCAACTCGAGCTGAAACAGGCCCGCAACCCGGTGCTGATGGCGATGTATGAAGGCAACGACAAGAATGATCACAAAACGGCGCCGCCCGGCAAAGCGAACGGCGTCGTCCCGATCGACGTCCGGCTCGGCGACGATTTTGACATCATGATCATCACCGGCCCCAACACCGGCGGCAAGACGGCAACACTCAAGACCATCGGCCTGCTCACGCTGATGGCGCAATCGGGCCTGCCTATTCCCGCGGACCAAGGGGCCACGCTGCCCGTGTTCCAGGGGATCTGGATCGACGTCGGTGACGAGCAAAGCCTCCAACAGTCGCTTAGCACGTTCAGCGCGCATCTCGCTCGTATCCTGGACATCATCAAGCGTGCTCGAAAATCGACGATGGTCCTTCTGGATGAACTCGGCGCCGGGACCGACCCCGACGAAGGCGCCGCCATCGGCCGTGCGATCATCGAGCATCTCCTGTCCACCGGCTGTCTCGCCATGGTCACGACGCACCTGGGCGCGCTGAAGGCATTGGGCTTCGAAACGTCCCGCGCCGACAATGCGTCGGTTCAATTTGACACGGAAACGTTGAAGCCGACTTTCGAACTACGGATCGGCGAACCCGGAAACAGCAACGCCATTTCGATCGCCTCGCGTCTCGGCATGCCCAAGACGATGGTTCGGGTGGCGAGAAGCCGACTGGCCGGTCAGCATCGCGCATTACAAAAAGCGATCTCCGGTACCCTGCAGGCCCGGCGGCATGCCGAACGCGCCCGTCGTGACGCGGATCAGGCCCGCCAACAGGCGGCCCGCGAAACGCTCGCGGCGCTCGACAAAGCCAAAGCTTTGGAAAAACGATATCACGACTATACCGCATGGGTCGATCGCATCATGAAGCTCCAGCCCGGCGACGCCGTGCGCGTCCGCAACTTTGACGATCCCGCCAAAGTCCTCCGCGTGCATCTCGAAAAGCAACGGGCCTCGGTCAACATCGGCACGATGGAGCTGGAAGTCCCCCTCTCGGACCTGCTGTTCGACCGGGGGGCATAAAATATCAAATCGCCTTTTTTGGGAGAGCTACTCATGAACACGGTCACCAAGGTCATGACTGAACTAAAGAAAAAGGGGAACCCGTTACGGATACAAGCCTTTGCACCACACGGTGCGCCGAAAAACCTGTTTGGTGTCAGCGTTGCCGACATGAAAGTGATTGCCAAAAAGATCAAAGGGGAGCAGGCGTTGGCTTGTGAGCTTTACGAAACCGGTAACGGCGACGCCATGTATCTGGCGGGCATGGTGGCCGACGGGGCGCAGATGACCAAGAAACAGTTGGATACATGGGCGAAAAATGCCAACTGGCAAATGATTTCGGAATACACGGTTCCAGGCGTTGCGACCGAAAGTAAACATGCCCGTGACCTGGCCATGAAGTGGATCAAATCGACGAAAGAATCGGTCGCCTCTTCAGGTTGGAATACGTACGCCGGAATCGTCACCGTGACACCGGACGACGACCTGGACATGGCGGAAATCAAATCGCTGCTCAAGAAAGTCGAAAAAGAGATTGACTCCGTCCCCAACCGAGTGCGTTACACGATGAACGGATTCGTCATTGCCGTCGGCGCCTATGTCGTGCCCCTCAGCAAACAAGCGAAAGCGACCGCCAAGAAACTGGGAAAAGTCGAGGTGGATATGCACGGGACCTCATGCAAAGTTCCGCTTGCGACGGAGTACATCGAAAAGATCGAAAAATCCGGAAGGGCCGGCAAAAAACGCAAAACAATCAAGTGCTGACCTGTAGGGCGGGCTCCGCCCGCCGTGATGATGACGTGCGCCTACAGACAGACAGGGCACCCACCCTCATCAGTGGTGGCAGGTGGAACCCGCCCTACGTTGACTCTGATCGCACACGCAAAACCGCGCTTCACCCTTCGCCATTCGTTTGAACTGAGCGGTTCGTTTTCGTACGATGGATGCATTGCGAAACCGTGTCAGCACGGTCGAAAACCACTTACGATGAACGGGGGAGAGAAGCCATTACATCTCGAATCCGCCAGCTGATCATCCTCGGTGTCCTATCACTACCAGTGGCCAACCTAACGGCCCAGCCCTGCCCGCCGGTGTGGGACAACACGGCCGGAAACCCCGGTATGAACTCGACAGTCTGGAGCCTGGCCGCCGCGCAGGAAGACACAGCCGTCGGCCCGCGTCTTTACGTAGGTGGACAATTCTCCACCGCCGGCGGCGCTCTAGTCAGGAATATCGCCGCGTGGGACGGCCATGCCTGGTCCCCGCTTGGAACCGGCGCGCAAAACGGCGGCACCGTCCATGCCATCGCCGTGTCAAACTCGATCGTCTATGTCGGCGGCGCATTCGGCAACATGGGCGGCATTCCCGGGACAAGCCGGATCGCCCAATGGAATGGCAACGCCTGGTCGGATGTCGGCGGCGGAATGTCGCAAAACAACGCCGGCATTCGGGCTTTTGCGTTTTTCCAGAACAATCTATATGCGGGTGGTTTTCTGAACGAGATCGGCGGCATCGTCGCGCATAAGCTCGCCCGCTGGAACGGCTCAGCCTGGTCGTCTCTGCCCGGCGACCCCCTCGGCCTCACCGACGTGGTCCATGCCCTCACGGTCTACGACGACGGAGGCGGCGAGGCACTCTACGTCGGCGGATCGTTCAACAGCGCAGGTGGAAACGCGAACGCCGCCAACGTGTTCAAATGGGACGGCACGACGCTCCAGCCGCTCGGTCGCGGAGCGAATGACGACGTCGAGGCGTTTGCCTTCTTTAACGATGAACTCTATTGCGGTGGCCACTTCACCCAGGTGACGCAAACCGACGGCACGGTCGTCGCCGCCACCAAAATCGCGAAATGGGACGGCAGCGCGTGGTCGCCCGTCGCAGGCGGGCTCAGCAACGGCATCGGCTTCCACGTCTGGTCCCTGGCCGTGTTCGACGACGGTAACGGCCCTGCCCTGTTCGTCGGCGGCCAGTTCAACGCTGCCGGCAGCACTACGGTCCTTAACATCGCGAAGTACGACGGAACCTCCTGGAGTGAGGTCGGCACCGCGTCGCCGCTGAACGGACAGGTCAGAGCGCTGGCGGCATTTGATGACGGGGCCGGACAATCCCTCTACGTCGGCGGCACGTTCACCACCAACGTTGCCCAACCCGCCGATCGAATCACGGCCTGGAGAAGCTTCGTTCCGCGCGGCACCGGCGACATCAACAACGACGGCCTGCTCGACGGTCGGGACATTCCGGGTTTCGTCGATCAAGTGCTGCTGCCCGATCCGCTCAGCAACGCCCACTGCGCCGCCGACATCAACCAGGATACGTTTGTGACCACCGCCGACCTGCCGCTCTTCATCACCGCATTGCTCGGCTCGTGAAACGGAGGGATCCGGTGACAAAGTTGACTCAACCATTTCGCCGCGCGACGAGTGAAGATGCGTCGGAGATGGCCGAACTCGTCAACATCGCCGGCGACGGACTGTCGCTGTACCTCTGGGCAAAGTCCGCACCGCCCGGGCAATCGGCATGGGATGTGGGGCGTGAGCGCGCGAGACTCGGCCTCGGCGGCTTCGCCTTCCACTATACGGTCGTTCGAGAAGAGCAAGGCAAGGTCGCCGCATGCCTGACCGGCTGTCCTCTGAGCGACGCGCCGCCGCCCCCTGACGGAGAAATCCCTCCCCCGGTCGTCCCCTTGCTGAACTTGCAAAGCCTGGTGCCCACGAGTTGGTATATCAACGTTCTGGCAACGTTCCCGCAGCATCGCGGCAAGGGCTTCGGCACCGAACTTTTGCGAATCGCCGAGGCACAGGCACGCGACGCCGGAAACACGAGCATGAGTCTGATCAGGACCGATGTGAACACAGGCGCACAGCGACTCTACGAAAAAAACGGCTACGCGGAGCACGCGACGCGCCCGATCGTGAAAGAAGACTGGGAACACGAAGGGCAAAATTGGGTCCTGATGGTCAAAAGCCTATGAGGGGAGGCCCGCCCAAAGCGTTCCGGCCGCCCAGCCAAGGGCGGCCGTGTCGCGGCCACCCCGGGCATTCATCGAAGGACTCAAAGCGATCCGGTGCTGAGACGTGATCGTCGCTTGGCAAGCATCAAACCCGCGATCGTGACGGCCAACATCCCTGCTCCAGGCTCCGGAATCGGTTCACCGGTGATGGAGAGGGTCGCGCTGCTGAAATCCAGCCGTGCCGACTGAAAAACATCCACAAAAGGGAAACCAGGCGGGGCAAGCTCCAGTGTTAAAAAGCCCTCGCCTGAGAGCACGTTGGAAAAATCATCCGTCGGGCTGCTGAACACCACGGTTTCCGTGCCGCTGAACCCGAATGGACCGATCCTGTCCGAGAGCTGGCTGCCGATCGAGACGTCCAAGTCTGGGCCGAAGGAACGGGCCGGCTCGCCCACACCGACATCGGCGGACCCTTCCTGACCCGAGCCGACGACTTCGACGGCCAGCGTCTCAATGGACAGGAATTCCTGCTGAACGTTGAATGAAAAGTCGATTCTGCTTTCGAAGCCGGAAAAGAATTCGGGGAATTCCAACGACACACCGGACAAATTGAACGTCTGCGTTCTCGTCACGGGCGCGGCGGACGTCTGTGAAGTGGTCGTGAGCGGCAGAATGGACAACATCAAGAGAACGGTCTGCAAACGATTAACCATGATACGCCTCCTTTTTCCCAATACGGCTCACCTGACGTTGTGAAACCGAACGACAGCGAGAGGGGCCGAACGCGCGCAACCATCACTCGTAGCGCAGAGACCGACGTCCAAGATCAGATCGACGGTGCCATCACTTTCGCGCACCTCAGGCGCAACGCGGGCGGCCTCTGTTTCAAGGCGTCCACGTTTCCAACAACTCAGATTTTGTAAAAAAGTCGGTCACAGACCGACGGGAAGAACCCAATCCCCGAGATGTCCCCTCCGTTCCTCAGCTCACCGCAGGTGACATGTGCATCACACCCTGCAAAGCGATCGAGAAGATCACCATCGCGATTCGCTGCGCGCCTTCGGCTTCTTACGAACGTCGGCTCGGTTTGAGATAGAATTGGCACGCTCCGTTTTATAACACGCGCGAAAGCGTCGAGTTATTCCGTGACGATGAGAACGTTGCGAAAGAAAGCCCCGGGCCGCCCTGCCCGGGGTTTTGAAACCGTACCAACCAGCATTCGCGCTCTCGCTCCCAAACCACCCCGGGCAGGGTGGTCCGGGGCTTTGAGGGCAGAAATTGTCCGCAAACCATACCTTATGCCTTCAATCCCCTTGTCCCCCTCCCCCTTCTCTCCCCAAACCCTTGCTCCTCAACTTCTCCCCCATCTTGTTCACACGACTTAAACCACTATCCTGCACGACATGGATCTCTCGTTCTTCCCACCGCCGCCGTCGGAGCATGCTGCCAAGTCAGGCTGGCTCGATCAGGTCGCCGAAGCGACCCAGGCACAGTATCGCTCCGTCAGCACGCGAAGTGCCGTGCTGGCCTGGACCCGGTTCCTCACCTTCGCAGCCATGCCGGTCGGGGCCTATTTCTACATGACCTATGAAGCAAGCTGGGGGCCAATCCTCGTCGGACTCGGATTGATTTTGTTCGTCCTCTCCGTGCGCGTTCATAAAAGAGTCCAGGCCCGCGCCCGGACGCTGCGATTTCTTCAGGACGTGATTGCGGAATCACAACGACGACTCAGCGGCGAGGTCCTGATCATCCGAAGCGGCGAACAACCGACGGAGACCGAGCAATGGCAGGCCGTCCTCCAACAACTCGACGGCGACGGTGAGTTTCAAAAATTGTCTGCCCAGGAAATCGGCGATCTCGATCTCTTCGGCGAACCGTTAAGCCTTTATGGGCTGCTGAATCGAACGTCGTCGCCGATCGGCGCGACACGGTTGGCACATGTACTAACCCATCCTTCCACGTCGATGCAGGCCATCCATCATCGCCAGACGGCCGTGCAGTGGCTGGCGAACAACCCGGCCGCGCGATTTCTGGTGACGGCCGCCGCCGCGGGGATGCGACCGTTGCAAAAGCAATGCGGCCATCTACATCAAACGATCCGCGATGCCACGCCGATGCCGAATCGAGGCGCCCTAAGCATGCTGCGACTCTGGGGTGTGGTCGGGCCGATCACCTTGGTCCTTGGCATCGCCAATCAGCTTGGCTGGACCCAGATTCACATCGGTTGGTGGCCGCTCGTGGCCGTCGTGATGATCAATGCCATCCTGATTCAGTTGTTCCTCAAGCCGATGCGCGAACATATTCGGCCCTGGCTGGACCTCGACGATGTTGTGGCGGCTTTGAAGTTCTTCTGCGAAACGTCCGTCGAACACCTTCCGGACGAGGGTGTTCTCGGCAAGCAGAAGCAACGACTCCACGCCGCCCTCGGCCACGGCTGCCTCCCCGCTTTGCAGCGGCGCATTCCGCTTCTCTTCCTTGGCCTCTCCGGCTTCATGCACACGATCATCGACGTGCTCGTCTTTTGGGATCTGCAGGTCCTCTGGCTGATGGAGAAATGCTACATTCATCATCGAACGCAACTGCTCGACGCCATCGCCGCGCTCGGTGAGTGCGAAATGTTCACCTCATTGGGCGCCTTCGCCTGGGAACAACCCGACGCCTGTCAGCCGGAATTCGTGCCAGGCCCCTGGCACCTGGAAATCGTCAACGGCCGGCATCCGCTGATTCCGCCTGAGGAAGCCGTCACCAATACGCTCGAACTCAACGACAACGTTCGCACCTGGATCATCACCGGCTCCAACATGTCGGGCAAATCGACGTTTCTCCGGATGACGGCGACGAATGTTCTATTGGCCCAGATCGGCTCGGCCGCCACGACGACACGCATCAAGCTGTCGCCGTTGGAGATCATGACCGATCTTCGAATCAGGGACGATCTTTCGCGCAAAGAGAGTTATTTCCTTGCCGAGGTTCGCCAGGTTCGTCGCATGATCGAGGCCGCGCAATCGGACCGGCCCGTCATCGCACTGATTGACGAGCCGTTCCGCGGAACGAACTCCGCCGAGCGTGTTGCCGCCGCCTCGGCCGTCATCACCGCCCTCATGGAGGGCAGCGGCCTCCACCTGATCGCCACGCATGATGCCGCCCTCACCAGCCTCGGCGACACCGGCCATGCCGAAAACCATCATTTCGCCGAAGCTTTCTCGCAAGAACAGCTCGTCTTCGATTACCGGCTGCACTCGGGCCCGGCTCAAAGCCGCAACGCCCTGCGCGTCCTCGAGGCGGAACGTTACCCGAAGGCCCTCGTCGATCACGCAAAATCACTGCTGCCAAAACTCCGCGAGGATTCACTGGAAACCTCATGACCGTCACGATGACGGATTGTCTCGGTAAAACGTCAGACCGTTCATGTCAGGGTCAAAGAACGCGAACTCGCGTGTGCCCCAGGGCGTATCGCGCAATTGCGTGTGCTCGTGAAACACACCTTTGTCCTTGTACTCGTCGAACAATCGATCGACGTCCTCAATTCGCAAACGCAACATCGGCCTCTCAACGCGCGACCACTCCTCCGAATCGTGCCATTGAAGGTGCAACTCCACGGCGTCTCGTTTGACGCCGACATAATGGGGATCGTCTTCCGAATCCTGAAACAGTCCGGCGAAACCGAGCTTATCCACATAAAACCGGACCGACTTACGAACATCCCGGACCGGAAGCACCGGATTTACTTCTTCAAATTTTGCAGCCAAGAATAACCTCCTTCGATTACTGTTTTGACTCACGGACGCGCCGAAGAACAGGCACATCGAGCACATCGAGATTTCCGAATGGGTATACGTAGCCTACACGCAATATCAGGAGTCGTCGTCGCGACATTGTGAAAATACTCCGAACGGGCCCATGTTTCATACTTGACGCCGCCACGCCTGACTGGAGAATCAGTGCCGATCGAGTTCGTCACCTGACCGCATTTTATGGGAGTGTTGCCCGTGTACATCGCAATGAACCGTTTTCGAATCGCCGTCGGCCGTGAAAACGACTTTGAAGACCTCTGGCGAAAGCGAGATTCCTACCTGGAAGGCGTTCAGGGATTTCGTGAGTTTAATCTTCTAAGGGGCCCCACCGATGAAGAGGCGACGCTCTTTGCGTCCCATACAGTCTGGGATTCGCGTGAGGCATTTGAAGCCTGGACCAATTCCGACGCCTTCCGAAAGGCCCACGGACAGGCCCGTGCCCCGGAAGGGACCTATCTTGGCCACCCGGTCTTCGAAGGATTCGAGATCGTTCTCTAAGTCCACAACCTGGCAGCATATCGTCGCCGTCGGTCCGATTATCCCCACGGATGCCGGAACGGTCACTGCGTCCGATACCCACGTGCCTTTTGCCGATCCCAAATCTAGATTGCATATTGACGATAAGGCTCATGGGATTTTCGTGGGCGCTGATCAACCCCAATGGGAGGGTGATGAGATGCGGAGTGGGAACAGAACATGGCGACCGTATGCGATTGCACTGGCGATCTCGCCGCTATTATCGGTGATTTACGGCCAGGATCTTCATGCAGACAGCACATCGCCGGTCATGATCGCCTTTAGCCGAAACGGCAGCTCGACGCCTCGCTATTCCATCTGGAATGGAAGCGCTTGGGGCTCGATCTTATCCATGTCTTCGGTGGGAGCGGAGCCTTACTGGGTCGTTCTGCGGGATTGCCCGACGCGCAACGAAAAAGCCTGCGGCACGCTCGATCAAAACTACGACGTCAACATCCAGTTTTATAACGGAAGCTCCTGGAGCAGTGCCACGCAGGTTTGCAGCGATGCCGACACCAATTCCAAGCGAGCCATGGATCTCGCCTATGAGCAGGATTCGGGAGACCTGCTGCTCGCCTATTGGCAGGACGGCGGTTCCAACGCCAACACCATCGGCTACCGCACCTACAATGGCAGCACCCTGTCCGGTGAGAACACATTATCGCTGCCGTCCACTTCAAGTGTCAGATTCCTCGCCCTGTATCCAAAATCGAATAGTAACGAGATCCTCCTGCTTGCAGTGAACACGGGAAACGACTTATATGCCTCTTTCTGGAACGGCAGCAGCTGGAGCGGCGTCACGACACTGGAAACCAACACCGAGACCTTTAATGAACAGTGTTTCGCCGCGGCCTACGAAAGCCTGTCAGGCCACTTGCTGGTCGCCTATATTCAAAACGGGCAGAACAATCCCCGCTATCGAACCTGGAATGGTTCGAGTTGGTCATCCGAATTGCTGATGCCGAACATCGGCAGTGACGGACGTTGGGTATGCCTGGCGGCCGATCCGGCCAGCGATGAGATCCTGTTCGGCGCACTCGACCAAAATAACGACATTAACGTGAACACCTGGAACGGCTCAAGCTGGGGCAGCAATGCGCAGGTCGAGACCAACGCCGACAGCTACACTTCATGTCAATTTGACATCGTCTATGAAGCAGAGGGTCACGAGGCCTTGTTGGCCTACGTTGAGAACGGCGAATACCGACTTCAGTATCGGACTTGGAACGGGTCAAGCTGGTCGAGCGAGCAGAACGGAACGGACATCCTCGCCGAACCGCGCGTGGTTCAGCTTCATACCGGCGCAAACACCGGCGAAATCTTCGTCGCCGCTTCCGACGAATCCGGGGCAAACGATGTCGAAGCTCTTCGATGGACCGGCTCATCGATGTCGTCGAAAACAAAGATCGAGGACAATGGCGGAGGTTCGGAAGCCACCGAAAAATTCATGATCTCGGTGCCAACGCCAAGATTGATCGTCCCGGCGAACATCCCCTATGCAACGGATTTCCAGTCCGGTGTCGGCGCGGAATGGTCGACTTCCGCCACCAACACGAATGGAACTCTCACAACGTTCCTCGGACGGTTCGGTGAGCTGAACAGTACGACACTGGCACTCAATACCAAGGTTGGTGAAACATACGAGATCGTCTTCGATCTGTACATCATCGACTCATGGGACGGGTCCAGTAACACGTGGGGCCCCGATTACGTCAATGTGGATGTGGACGGGACCCAAGTGTTTCATGAAACTTTTTCCAATCGCTCCACCGACTCCCCGTCTTTCAAGAACCCTGCTGAACAAGTCGGGAACTTTGGATACGGGAGCTACCAAGACGGTATCTACCGCGTCAGTCTCGCATTCGTCGCGACCTCCACGGTAAGCAACATCACGTTTATCGCCGATGGCCTGGAGGCGTTTGCAAATGAGTCCTGGGGCCTGGACAACATCACGGTCGATCTCGCCCGTTTTCGCAACGTCTCGATCGCGAAGTCCTTCAACATGCAGACGACCACCAACGAATCCTATGGATCGGGACTGCATTGGGGAGACCTCGACAACGACGGAGATCTCGACGCCGTCGTTACCGGAAACACCGCTCGGCGCGTGATCAACAACAATGTCGGACAGAGCTTTACCGCATCGGTGCTCAGCGACGGAAGACGGCAAGGCGCTTTCGTCGACATCGAAAACGACGGCGATATCGACTACTGGATGAGCTGCGTCGGCGGAACCCTCAACGAAGCCGTATTCGAAAACAACGGGTCCGGATCGCTCAGTAACATCGGCAACCTCGGCTTCGGCAATCCCGATGGTAATGAAGGTGTCGCCGCCGCAGACGTCGATCGCGACGGCTGGTGCGACGTCGTCATGTTCAGTGTCAACAGCAATTGGATCGGTCAACACCAGGGCGACCCGGGCGTCTCAACGCCTCAACTCGCCGGCTCGAACGACAGTTCCTTCGGTCTCAATGATTCCGGCGACGTCGGTGACGGCGATTTCTGCAGCAGCGGAGACGTCAACAGCGACGGCTTCCTCGACTTCTTCTATCACCACGGCGGCGGAAAACTCTTTATCTCCGACGGCGACGGCACCTACACCGAAAATAACCGCGGCATCTCCGTCACGACGGGAACAAACGACAAATTCGGCTCCGCCTGGGGCGATTATGACAACGACGGTGATCTCGATCTTTTCGCCCCCCGCCGCGACGCAAACAACACAGGCTACTTGTGGCAGAACAGCGTGACCTGGAGTCCCTCCGTCTCCGGGACGTTCACCAACGTCACCGCGTCCGCCTACGTTCTCGACGATTCGGGTCAGCGAAGCTGCTGTTGGGGAGACTATGACAACGACGGCGACCTTGATCTCTATGTCGTCACGCACACGGGCGCGAACATGCTCTACCGCAACGAGGACGACGGCACGTTCAGACTGACCGACGAAGGAACCAGAATCGACGGCACCGGACACGATGCCGTGTTCGTCGACTACGACAACGACGGCGATCTGGACATCGCCATCACACGAGAGAGCGCGGCGACCGTTCTGCTCGAAAATCGGACCAACAACGCAAACTACCTCAAGGTCCGAATCGTCGGACGCGGCGGCGGCGGAACCAACAAGCCGGCCGTGGGCGTCCGCATAGACCTGTATGATGCCACGGGCACAAATTTCCTTGCACGGCGAGATATCGGCGTCGCACGCGGCTACGGCGGCAGCGAGCCGCTCTGGGCCCATTTCGGTGGCGTAGACCCGTCCCAGCAATACAAGCTGCGGGTTTACTTGCACAGCCTGGCCAACAACGCGCCCTATGAAGTGGACGTCGTACCGCAAAACGTTTCGACCACCATCGGCTCCACCACGATTCCACAGATGATCACCATCCAGGAAGCCCGGAAGCGTCGAATCCTTTTCTGGAGAGAAGTGCCCAATAAAACCAGCTAGAAAGACGGCGCGCATACCAAGGCTGATCGAACGACCATCTCTCGGAATCCTCCATCAAGGAAAAAGGACACTCATCGTCGCATGCAATGACACGCGTTATCAGGCGATCAGGATGATTTTGAATCGACGCGCGGCATTAATATCACCCTTCGAAAAAATCTCGAGATACGTTTGGCGCAGAGCGGTTTTATATCTTAAGTTTCAAGTGTTCACCGCAAGCGGCAGTGAACATCGGCATTCGATCATCGACGAGAACGACATGTGGGTTGGCAGTAACAATTGACCCATACCCTGGCCTTTACTGAGAAGGCCTGCAATCATCCCTAATTCTCAGCGGCGTCCGGCTCTGGCTGCCTCCTACAGAGCCGGGCGCCCATTTTTTTACGGCAAGATCACACAATCGTCGGCACGACGGTCAATCACATTTGCAAAGAGGGGACCGGAGCGTGTAGAACTACATCACGAAGAGCGAACGAATGGACCGTTTGCCGCTTCTTGTGAAGGGACTCACAACCAATGAAGCTCCAGCTTCATGCGGACGACTTCGGCATTTCCGAAAACATCACCGACGCTATTCTGGAATGCGCGAACGGCGGATGCCTCAACAGCACCAGCATCGTGGCCAATGGAGCGGCGTTCGAATACGCCGTCGCACGTTATAGGCAGACGAAAGGCGTCTCCCTGGCCATCCACCTTAATCTGGTAGAAGGCGTTCCCGTCCTCCCGCGCGATCGCGTTCCCATGCTTGTTGATTCGGCGGGCATCCTTCGCAACACCTTCGGCTCGCTGTGGCGCCGATACGTCCTTTCCACGGCTGATGCGCGAAGTCGTTTGAAGGACCAGGTGAAAGATGAGCTCGTCGCCCAGATCGAAAGGGTTCGGCGTACGCTCACCTCAGACACGCCTCTGCGCCTCGACAGCCACATGCACACGCACATGGTGCCCTTCGTGTTCGACTGTGTCCTGGAGATTGCCTCCGAGTACCCGGTCACTTACATTCGTATCCCCCGAGAGCCGTTTTTCATGTACCGCCTGGGGCTGTCTTCCCTGCCTTATGTGCGGCCGATCAATGTTGTTAAGCATCTGCTGCTTCGATTCCTCTCTCGGTCCGCCGCCAAACGGCTCAACAGTCATCCAGCCGAATCTGCCGATCATTTTCTAGGTGTCCTGTTCACTGGCAGAATGGTCACGCCGGTCGTGACGTCCGCCTTGAAGATGGTCGGATGCCGAGTGCCGAAAAACGGCTCGGTCGAAATTCTGCTGCATCCGGGCGGAATGCGAGAGTGCGAGAGAGATGCGGAACGAATTCAATATGAAGAATCTTATCTCTCGCCCTATCGACGAAGGGAACAACAGGCAATGCAGGACGAGGTGATCAACGCCATGGTGCGTGACCTTCAGGATCTTTCTAATGCGGATCGTGTTCGTTCTTGACGAGATTGCGTTTTTCCACCCTCAGTTTCTTCATCGGGTGCTCGAACGATGCACGGACACGGTGGTCGGCGCGGCCGTCGTGACCAAAGTCTCAGACCGCAGCAACATCGATACGTACCTGAAACGACATTGGTATTATTTGAAATTCTCGGAGATGTTCAAGCTGGCGTCTCGGAAATTCGGGCTGGTCCTGCGCGACAAATTGCCCGTGCGTCGAAACGGCACGTTCTATTCCGTTCGGTCGGTCCTCAAACACTGGAACATTGACTACATCGAAGTCGAATACGACATCAATCAAAGCCGTCATCTGAATTGGATCGAAAAGAAAGACCCCGACGTCATCGTCTCGTCCAATTCGCTGATTTTCAAAGAGCGCCTATTGGACCTGCCGCGAATCTGTTGCATCAATCGACACTCCGCCCTGTTGCCGTCCTACGGGGGGCTCTGGCCGGTTTTTCAAGCGTACCGGAGCGGAGAACCACGGACCGGAGCCTCCGTGCACGTCATGACGAAAAAGATCGACGCCGGCGCCGTTCTGGCGCAGAAAGCAACCCCCATCCGATCGGGGCAGCCGTTGTATGACCTGTATGACAAATGCTTTGACCTCAGCGTGGAGGTCGTCATCGAGGCACTGGAAAAAGTCAAGAAGAACGACTTCGTCCCCGTCTCAAACGGAAACAACGCCAGCTACTTCTCCTTCCCCACGAAGGACCATTGGAAGGACTTCAGGCGAAGGAACGGGCGATTTGCATAAAGCGCATGGGTGGCATGGCCAAGCGTGCTTCTTGACCCGAATACCAGTGCAGAGGACAGCCGACCGCGGTCTCCACTTCGCGCAAAACTCGCGCGTTGCACAAAACCCACCGGCCCCCAACGAAGGATTCCGCCTATTTCCCCCGAACTCCGATAAAGATAAAGGCAGCTTTCACCGGACAAACTTGGGACCATGATGACCTGGACCTCCAATACCTTCGACTCCTTCCGCATGGACCGCCCCGGACTCGGGCCGACGGACCGGTCGACAACGAAACCGACGGTCTCTCGGCCGATCTGTTCCATCGTGACCGCGGCCCTGAACGAAGAGGCGAGCCTGCCGCACATCATCGAGCAGATCGAGTCACTGCCGAATTGCAATGACTATGAAGTCGTATTTGTGGATGATGGCAGCGACGACTCGACCTGGAAGGTGATCAAAACGTGCCTTCGACGTCATCCGAACTGGCAAGGTGTTCGACTAAGTCGTCGCTTCGGCCACCAGCCGGCCCTGCTCGCCGGTTTGTCCGTGGCACGTGGCAGGGCCGTCGTCACCGTGGATGCCGACGGACAGCAGCCTGTTCGCCTCATTCCGAAAATGATCGAAAAATGGCGGGAAGGGGCGAAAGTCGTTCAGATGATCCGGCGCGATTCGAAGGACACCCCATGGTTAAAGCGAATGACCTCGAAGGCGTTCTATCGAATCTTCTCCATGTTGTGCGAAGTGCCGATCTCTCCCGCAGCAGCGGAATTCCGCCTGCTCGATCGATCCGTGCTCAACCTTGTGCTTCAAAATCGGGGGCGCGTCCCTTTCCTGCGCGGACTCATTCCCTGGCTCGGCTGTCACGTCGTCGAGATACCCTATGAAGTGGAAAAACGGGCGGCGGGCGAAACAAAGTTTTCGCTTGCCAGAATGCTGCGCCTTGCCGTTCACGGCTTGACCAGCTTTTCCATCGTCCCTTTGCGACTGGGAATCTGGACCGGGCTCACATTTTCCATGCTCGCCTTCGCATACCTCGCCTACATCACGTGGACAGGTTTGTTCCACGATGCCGCCGTGCCCGGTTGGGCGTCAACGGCTGGGCTGGTCGCCTTGCTTGGCGGCGTCCAATTGTTCTGCATCGGACTTTTAGGCGAATATCTGGGCAGGCTTTACAACGCGAACCTCGGCAGGCCGCCGTTCGTCGTGCAGGAACTGATATCAATCGCGCGAAATCCCGCGAACCCCGAACAAAGAAACATCACGGATCCATTTGTCGGCACCGGCAATGACCGTTTGAATCTCGCCGAAACGATGACCACCTTATAATGTCTACAGTTGTCGAAAAAAAACAACTTTTCTATGATACCATTGCCGACACGTTCGACGACGTCATGAACGAGTACGACGTCATGCGCCGCCTGGACGTCGTCTTCGATGAGTTCCTGTCAAAGGTTGATCTGAACGGGCGCAACGTCCTGGACGCCGGGTGCGGAACGGGCCGTTTCAGTGAACGCGCGGTGGAGCGCGGCGGCCGGGTGACCAGCCTGGACATCGGCGCCCGACTGCTTCAAAGAGTCCGTGCACGCTGTCGGGCCAAACCGGTATGTGGAGATATCACGCGTTTGTCCTTTCCGGACGATTTCTTCGATGTTGTGATCTCGTCGGAATGCATCGAGCATACACCCTCGCCGCAAACGGCCGTCATGGAACTGTTGCGCGTATGCCGCCCCGGCGGACATGTCGTGATCACCTGTCCGAACCGTTTTTGGAAATGGTCGTGCATTATGGCCAATGCCTTGGGGATTCGCGCGTACGACGGTCTCGAAAACTGGCCGGGTTGGTTCCAGCTTCGTCGATGGATCAAGGCGACAGGTGGAAAACAGATTGATTCAACCGGCATCCATTTGTTCCCATTTGTCGTTCACCGTCTCAACCCGCTGCTACGCAAACTCGACCGATGCGGACGATGGCTCGGCCCGATTTACGTCAATCAGGCCGTCCTGATCGCCAAAACCTAAATGCAGACTCGATCCCCACATTGGAAACTCGCGCCGGCGCTGGTATTGGCGGCAGCGTTTGCCTTCGCCAACGGACTCAACTACGGAGCCGGAAACCTCCGGCAATACCTCATTCACGGATTACGATCGCTTGATCCCTCGTTCCTGGCAAACGACTGGTTCGCCGCGCAAACGCCGCCTGTTCATCCTCTTTTCACCGGGGTCATCATTCTCTTGAGCAAAGTCGGACCACTGAACATCGTCATGGGGCTGGCCAACGGTCTTTTTTCCATGATCTTTGCGATGACGGTGTATTCCCTGATCGTACGATTCTTTTCGCGCCCCGTGCTCACCCTGGGGACGGTCCTGCTCATTATCGTATTCTCTCCACTGAATTCGCTCGGCTGGAGCTATATCATCGCCAACTACTTTCAACCGTCGACCATCGGAGGCGTCGGTTTGTTGATGGGCATCGCCCTGCTGATCCATCAGCGTCACCTTGCGGCATCACTCGTGTTGGCCATTGCCGGACTTTTTCATGCAGGCTATTTGACGTGGATACTCGTCCTCGTCGCCGCGATCGTCGTGTTCGACTGGAAAAAGACCTCCTGGTCTCAGCGGATGTTCCTTTGCCTTCCGCTGATCGGTCCATTCGCGTATCACGCCCCGCTTCTCCTCTCGGCCACGAGTGACCCTGAGATTTTCCAAAAAGCTTCCCACGTGCTTCATCACATCTTCGTGCCGCAGCATTTCGCGCCGCGGACCTGGGGCCCGACGCCTTTTCTCCAATTCGCGACGCTTATGATCCTGGGTTATGCCGCTCTCAAAGTGTGCCCTCCGAAAAGACCGCTCAATCGCCGCGCCATGATCGCATTGGGCACTTGCCTGGGGATCGTGGTCGTCGGCGCGCTCCTGACCATTCCGGTGCGCGTACCGCTCGTCGTCTCGCTGTTTCCTTATCGAATCGCCGCCTTTCTGCGTTTGGCCGCTCAGATTGCGATCGCGGCGGCCCTGATCGATTGCCTCGTCTCGAATCGATTGTCGTTGCTAAAGTCGATTGGCTTATGCACGCTGCTCGTGGCGGGCCTGTATTATTGCGGAATCAGCGTCGTCGGCCTGAAATTAATGGCCCAGGTGATGCTGCCTGCGATCGCGATTCGCATCGTCTCGCACTCCGCCCTGCACACACAGAGAATATTGCAGCCGCTTCGTCTCGGACCGGCCGTGGCCGTGATCTTGGCAATCGCCCTTCTGACGCGACAGGGTCTTGTTCGGAAAGACACCTTCGGGCGCAAAAAACCGCCCGAGTTGGCGGAATTGTACGACTGGTGTCAGACCCGCACGGACAAAGATGCGATCTTTGTGGTGCCGCCGGATTTCATCGACTTTCGCATCAGCGCCCGTCGAGCCGTCGTTGCGGATTGGAAATGCATGCCGATACGGCCTCAGGATACGGTCGAATGGTATCGTCGCCTGACGTTCGTCTGCGGCCGTCAATTTCAGAGTCTGGGCGAAGCCAACCGAAGCTATCTCGAACTGGATACGGACCGTGCCAAAAAACTCTCCCGCGAATTCGGCGCTCGATATGTCGTCACCTATCCGAACCACCGGCACAACCTGAGCCCACTCCAACCGGCCTTCTCGAACGAAGCCTATGCCGTCGTAGACCTGAATATCGAATAATGGATCAGCGCCGGCATGACGTTCGCCCGGACGCGTAAGTTGACGCAAACGACGGTGTCTCCATAGAATTTGCTCAAAGTCGTAGGGCGGGTTCCACCCGCCGCCTCGGATGACGCATGCGCGCCACATCACGGCGGGCAGAGCCCGCCCTACTGCTTCTCGGTTTAGTAGATAACTTCCGGAGAATGAGCAACAACCATGTCATTTACACGCGCAACACGACTCGACCAGCTTCCACCCTACCTCTTTATCGAAATCGACAAGAAGAAGCGTGAGGCGATTCAGGCGGGCAAAGACGTCATCGACTTTGGCGTCGGTGATCCTGATCGACCAACGCCGAAGTTCATCATCGATCGCATGGCCGAAGCCATCTACGATCCAGAGAATCATCCTTATGCCCTTGGCTCCGGTATGCCGTCGTTTCGGAGAACGGCCGCGGAATTTCTGGACCGTCGCTTCGGCGTCAAGGTCGATCCCGATTCCGAAGTCCTTGCCCTGATCGGCACGAAAGAGGGTTTGGGCCACCTTCCCCTTGCGGTCTTGAATCCCGGCGAAGTGGCGCTGGTCCCATCGCCCGGCTACCCGGTTTACGAAAGCTCGACCATCTTCGCCGGTGGAATTCCGCACGTCATGCCGCTCACCGAATCGCGCGGGTTCCTGCCTGATCTGGACGAGATTTCGATCGACGTGCTGGACAAAACGCGACTCATGTTCATCAATTATCCAAACAACCCCACCGCCGCCGTCGCGGGGTTGGATTTCTATGAAAAATGTGTCGCCCTTGCAAAGAAGCATGATTTCATCATCTGCTCCGATTCGGCCTACACCGAGCTTTACTTCGACGAGCAGGATCGGCCGCATTCCATCCTGGAAGTCCCCGGCGCAAAAGACGTCGCCATCGAAATGCATTCACTGAGCAAGACCTACAACATGACCGGCTGGCGCGTCGCCTTTGCCGCCGGGCATGCCGATATTCTGGCAGCGTTGGGCAAGATCAAAGGCAATATGGACTCCGGCATTTTCAACGCGATACAGCATGCCGGCATCGCGGCGCTTCAGGGAACGGATCGACCGGAAATCCTCGGCATTCGAAAGCTCTACCGGGAACGACGCGACCTGCTCGTATCAGGGCTGCGCGAGGCCGGCTTTCAGGTCGAACCGCCACGGGCAACATTTTACGTCTGGTCCAGGTGCCCTCAGGGTTATGATTCGATGGCATGTGCAACGAAGATCCTGGAAGAAGCCGCCATCGTGGCGATTCCGGGCATCGGCTTCGGCAAGCCCGGCGACGCTTACGTTCGTTTCGCGCTCACCGTGGAGCAGGAGCGCATTTCCGAGGCCACTCGACGTCTGGCAGGACTAAGCTGGTGAGCGAAGACCAACACGATGCGTACATCGGTCTGGGATCAAACATGGGCCTGCGCGAAAAGAACATCGCCGCGGCCCTGAACGCTCTGCAAACAACGCGTGAGATCGAAGTCACCTCGGTCTCCAGCCTCTACGAAACCGAACCCGTCGGCGGGCCTGAGAACCAGTCCAATTACATCAACGCCGTCGCTCACATCAGAACCGTTCTCAAACCGGAACGACTCTGGGCCGTTTGCCGAAACATCGAAGAATCGCTGGGACGAAAACGGACGATCCGCTGGGGGCCGCGCACGATTGATCTGGACCTCCTCTGCTATGACCAGGAGATTCGGTCCGATCCCGAACTGACGTTGCCCCATCCGATGATGCACGAACGCCGTTTCGTGATGGAACCCCTGGCGGAAGTCGCACCGGACCTCATGCACCCCGTCCTGGAGCGGACGGCACGGTCGATCCTGGAGTCCCTATGATTCCTTCTGAGAGAACCGAGCTTCAGAAGAATCGAGGACTTGCGTCCATGTCGGCACAAGAAACAAAGCAAAAACTTCTTCCCCCCGTGGTAGATACGAGCACTGCGCTTCGAGAGGAAATCTCAAGAGCCAGAAGCAGCGGCAGAACCATCGCGTTCGTCCCGACGATGGGCGCCCTGCACGCCGGACATATCAGCCTCATCGAGGCTGCAGAGAACTCCGGCGCATACGTCGTCGTCAGCATCTATGTCAATCCGACACAATTTAGCCCCCATGAAGATCTGGCTGCCTACCCCAGAACCATCGATGCGGACCGGGCCGCGTGTCGGGATGCCGGCGTCGACCTCATCTTCACGCCCGACGACGCGGAGATGTACCCGCCCGGCGACCAAACACGTGTTCACCCAGGCCCGCTTGCCGAGACGATGTGCGGCCTGTTTCGACCGGGTCATTTCGAGGGCGTCAGCACGGTCGTCACAAAACTCTTCAACTTGGTCCAGCCCGATGTCGCTTACTTCGGTCAAAAAGACGCCCAACAGGCGTTGATCATTCGCCGCATGGTGAAGGATTTGTGTATCCCCGTTCGCATCGAGGTCTGTCCCATCGTTCGCGAGCCGGACGGCCTCGCAATGTCCAGCCGCAATGCCTATCTGAGCACTGAACAGCGCAGCAGGGCGCTCTGTTTGTATCGAGCCTTGTGTGAAGGTCGTGACATGCTCTTGCATCGGGGGACAGGGGGATCGGGGGATCAGGGGATTCAGCATGTCGTCTACGCGATGCAGAATACAGTCGCCAAGGTTGCCAGCCCAGAGCCGGAACCTGTCACGATTGACTACATGACCGTGGTGGACGCTGAAACACTCGAGCCTGCAACAAAGCCCATAGGACGCGTCATGCTCGCCGGCGCCGTTCGAATCGGTGAAACGCGGTTGATAGACAATCTTCTCATAGACCTTCCGGCGGACAGAAGATAGGTGTACGATCTCAAGCTGTGCAAAATCGAAACCCCGCGACAATTCTTAAGCAAACCCCGGTCCCTTTATCCATAGGTCACCGTCCATGAAACCCGTTCTTTTCACCATCCCGTTCCTGCCCGAATGGCTCGGCGAAGTCAAAAGCTATGGCGTCGCGATGATGATCGCTTTCCTGACGGGCATCTGGCTCGCCTGTCGGCGCGCCGACCGCTCTCAGGCCAATCCGGATACCGTTCTCAATCTGGGCTTTATCTCATTGATCTTCGGCGTCATCGGAGCCCGTGCGATGTTCGTCATCCACTATTGGGAAACGCGATTCGCCAATCAGCCCGATCCGCTGCTCGCCATCATCAATATCCACGCGGGCGGTCTGGAATTCTGGGGCGGCCCCCTGCTCGTCATTCCGGCCTGCATTATCTATCTCCGATTCGTGGCCAAGACCTCGCTCCGATGGTATCTCGACATCGGTCTCCCATCCCTTGCGTGGGGGCTCGCAATCACGAGAGTCGGCTGCTTTCTGAACGGCTGTTGCTGGGGCGCCGTTTGTCTTGACGAGCACCATCCGGACAAGGCCGCATTGCCGTGGGCCGTAGAGTTTCCGTTTGGAAGCAACGCCGTGATTCAGCAATATAAATTCGGACAGCTCACCTTGCCCAAGGAGCTGATCCATGTTCTGGACTCCGGCGAAAGCTTCCCGCTTCCCAGAGAACCCCTTGAAAAGGCCGTGGAAGATGACGGAAAGACGTGGGCTCAGCTGGATGCGGCCAAAAAACAAGCATTTGACGAATACGAAAAACAGAAAAAAGCGGGGGCTGACAAAACGGCGCTCACCCGACTCGATCAGGCACGTCAAGCCGCCGGACGGGCAATCTCCGATCATCTCAAAACGGAGATTGGTTTCATCGAAAGCCACGGTCACAAATACGGCCTCACACCGAGGCAACTGGGTGACCTGGCCGCGCTTTACCCGTCGAAACCGGCACACCCCAGCCAGCTCTATGCCGTGATCAACGCTTTTATCATCTACTGGGTCCTCTCGACGATATTCTACTACCGCAAGCGTCACGGGGTGATCCTGGGCTGGCTGTTCGTGCTCTATTCCATCTCGCGCATTTTTCTGGAGGCCATCCGGTCCGACAACCCGCTCGATACCTTTGGCGGACTGACCATTTCCCAGGGCATCAGTCTGACCACCCTCGCAATCGGTCTCATCTGGCTTTGGATCATGTACAGGTTGCCCATGTACAGCCCACGGGCTGTACCGTTTGTCTACGCGGATGAAGAATCGGACGAACAAACCAAGAAGAATTAGCCAACGCAACGTCGTTCGAATTCCCAGCCCGGGACAGGCATGCCTGCCCGGGGCTGGAATTTGTGAAATACACCATTTGCCGAGTTAACTCACAGGCTAGGCCTCAAACTTGGCTAACAATCCAAAAATGCCGTAAACGCTTCGGCGCATCCCACCATAATTGCCGAGTACAAGGAGAATCCTGAGTATATGGCGAGTTGCCCATGAACCATCTTTGCATTTGAAATTCTCGTGCGGTTTTGTTCGCCAACGCCATATTCACAATTCCAGTCTCCGCCCTCCTCCGCTAAATCGTTTCCTCACAAAGATAGAATTATTAAGACGGACGCCATAACTCCATGCTGTCTAATTCTCGATTTTTTTGTTGTACACCGATTCATAGTCGTCTAGCATGCCCGGCACAATCGAAACGTGCGACCAAGGCTTTCGGGGGAGTGTGCCGTATCGCAAACCCAGGCCTGAACAATATCATTACACCAACGATGGCTTGCTATCTGTCCGTCCTTTCTAGCAAGGGAGAGTTGATCGCACCCGGCGACTTCAGTCGTACGGCTCAGCACACTTGCTAGCATTTGGGCGTTCGCAATACATTCGAGGAGCCGACTTTGGTACAGGGAGGGATCTCCAAGTTCCACCGTCAAAATGAAGGAAAGGGCTGAACTATAGGAAGGTTAACGCAATAAAACTGGAGGAATCCGTGTCGACGACGCCTGACGAAATACTGTTCGACGTACAAATCTCTAAAGAGGATGTCAAGAGAATTCTAGATCGGCTTGATGCCAGCGAATCCAACGTCACGACTTCGAAACGCCGGTCTCTAAGAAGGCCTTTGCGAGGACTGTCCTCCGTCGTATGCGTCGTTGATCCGGACAATCCCCCGATAAATCTTGGCATCCGATTGAGAAATTTTTCTCGACATGGGATTGCGTTCCTGTCCGGACGGCAAATCGCGCCCGGGATTCCGCTTAAGGTCAAGTTGCCGATTGGCCCCAATGGCAAGCTCGTCGAGAAGGAAGCCGTCACCAGACGTTGCCGATGGATCGAAGGCTCCGTCCACGAGATCGGCGCCGAGTTCACGTCGTGGGAGGTGGAAAAAGAGGTTGGTCATCACGCCGAAACCAGTCCCTGATTCGAACAAGGAGCCCGACCTACGGTTGAGAAAAAAGCTCGTCCACAAACGACGAGATGTCCAGACCGTCAACCTCCTGATCCTGATTCATGTCGGCGGTCAAGACGTTGCAGCAGCCGGCAGGCTCATCGCTCGAATCCGACGTGAGGACTGCGGTGATGAAGTCTGATACGTCGTTGCCGTCGATCTCGCCGCTGCAATCCATATCACCCGGTTTTCCGAGGCCGATGAGTGTTTCCTTTGCAACGTCGAAGGCGGCATCAAACATCGGATCCGAGATCGCCACGTCTTTCCCAAGCAACAAATAATAAGTGTCCGATGTTTCAAGCGCATCGCACGAAAGCATCATGGACACGGCATAAACTCCGGAAGGTCCGTCGCTCGCCGTCTCGCCGTCGCCGAGGAGCGTATAGGATAGATGTGAATGGTCTCCGATGGCGAAGAAAGTGAAGAAATCGAATCCGGAAACCGGCTGATCCCCTGTCACCCGCAGCATCGCTTCCAGCGACAGCGCAAGTTCCGGAATCGGCCCCGGTTCCGGAGGACCGAATATGTCGGTTGTTGATGCAAAGGCTCCGTTAATTTCGTCAAAGTAGAGGGCCGGGCCCGTGATATCAAATCGAAACGTTGTTCCACTTGGAATGTTTCCACCGGATTGTAATACCTCATAACCGGGAAATTCGGTCGTAAAGACGTTGAAGAACGACTCCATTTCACCGCGAAACAGGCGACAAGGCGTGTAATCCGACGGCGCCAAGTCATCGTCGCTACGAAACGTCGTGAGCTTGTCGTCAACATTTCCAATCCAGATCCTCGGCCCCTCATGGGCAAGTGAAACGGATGCAACGTTAATCATGAATGCCGTTATCAAAATCGTACGCTTCACGGAAATGACTCCTTTGGTGGTCAATGTTTCTTGTCACGAAAAAGAACGCGAAAAATAAGGCCCACGCCGCCGCAGCACAGGACGGCGGCGGCATGGGACAAGAATCATTCGACGGTCACGCTCGCTTTCGACGCCTGGTCAACGCCATCGAACCTGTTACGAGAAGCAAACCAAGCGAACTCGGTTCAGGCACGATCTCCACCAGCGACGGATCAAACCCCAGACTTTCCGCAGCCGTGATCGCACTGGCCAAGCTGGCATTCTTGAACATGACGAAGTGAATCGGATCGGAGTCGAAGACCCCGGCGGCCGTGCTTGTCACTAAAAGCGACGCCAGATAAATGCCATCATCGCCTGCCGCCGGCCCCGCCAGACTTGAGCCGACACCGTCTCCGAACAATCGGAATCCGGCGCTGCGATGCGGGTTCCCGCCCATGACACTGATATTCGAAAAACTGAAAGCATCGAATGGGCCTGCGTCACTGGTGAGCGCGCTACTCGATGGCACGGATGTCCCGTCACCCGAGAACATCTGCAATTGCTCGGTTCCGGGGTCGACAAAGCTGCTGCCGTTCCACTCGGAAAGCCCGCTCGCAAACTGATAGCCGAATTGACTGTTTTCCAAATTCGGCAATGAAGACGATCCGGAAAATGCCCAGCCCGTTCCTGGAATCTGACTGTCGTATTGATACATCACACCGGGACCGGTCGGATGGATCGGGAATCCGAGTGCATTGAGAGCCCCTTCCGGGCGCGTGTACCAACCGTCGCCCGCGCCCCCCAACACGGGCAACAGCGGCATAACGTACACTCGCTTGAGATTAGAGATCGTCGTGGGTGCAGAACCCGAGGAACTCAGAACCTCGCGCGTCTGAATTTTCCCGCTGACCGAATCATGCGTGACTTGAATTTGAACACCATGGCCATAGGCCGAAGTCATGACCGCCAGGACGGCGGCCGTCGAAATTGCAAACTGTCGCATCAGAATTTCCCCTATTCTTCCAGGTCTGATTGTTTAATAAATTGAGGCGGAACAAAAAGATTGGTCGTGGGGTCCGTATAGACCTGCCGAATCTTCAGCGATTCAGCATGTCCGTCGAGAAAACTGAAGTTCAATTTCGCGTCCCACGACATCTCCTGACCACCGTGCCTTCCTAACGGCATTTGTTGATTGATCAATGAAATCGTGATTTGAGGAGCAATGGTCAGATAGAAGTTCTGGACGTGGAGATGATCACTCCCCGCGTAGGAACCGGTCTCGGCCAATTCTCCCATGTGAATCACGGTCGATGATTGACTCACCTCCGACAGCTTCACGATCGGCTGGATGCCGAACGGCGCGTGCGTCGGAGAAACGTAATTGTTGATCGCGTAACTGGTCGCTCGCAGCTTCTCCGGGTCCGTCCCGGGAAACGGCTGCTCAAAAAATGGACTACGGTCCGCCGGACAACGACGCACCTCCGGACGCGCCCCGTAGGGCTCGAGCACGCCGATCCAAGAACCGACCACCGAGCCGTCACCTGCCGCGAGAATCAGATCGTCCTGATCCGTCGCGTAGGCAACCTGCGCAGTCTGCAATTGCCGAATGTTCGAGAGACATTGTGCACGCACGGAGACCATGCGCGCCGCCGACAGCGCAGGAAGCAGAACGGCCACTAGAACGGCAATAATGCCGATGACCACCAGCAACTCGATCAGGGTAAACCCTTTTCGAGACATATTACCTCCGTGAAAAGAGGTCGCTGATTCAACGAATCAAACACAACCACAGACTTGCGTCACGCATATCGCGGTAGACGCAATGCTGTTGCCGTGCACCATGAGTTGTTGAAGGAACGCCTAGGTTCGAGGAGGCGGTAGAGGCGGCTCCAAAGAGCAGAGCGGCCTGACGTGCTCATGCAAAACGGCCGTGTCATCTGACACGGTCAATTCCGAGATAACCGCTGGATAAGCTGTTGAACAATACAACATTCCCAAATTCGCCCGAACAGCCGTCAGGCCTTTGCATTTCAAAGCGTCGATGGACAAAGTCACCGTTAGGCCGCCATCAGGCGAATCTTCGCCTGTTTTCTCACGTTCCGAGTCGCGACAAACACTCTGGCAGCAGGATGAAGCAGCTTTTACCGGCTTGAAACAGCAGCAATTGGTTCGGCACATCCTTGCGTCAAGACAACCACAGGCGTGGTACCGACACGGAAAATCTTCATCCGCCTTATCAACAAGGCGAGGAACCGGCAGCCCAATCGTCGCTCCGACAAACGCAAGAAGGAGAAGGGACGTTGTGATTCGACGAAGGATCATGACGGCCGAAAGTCTAGTAGCCGACACTCATGAACGTCAAGCAGAGGCCCCGATCGTAAAAAGAAAAGTAGGGCGGGCTCCGCCCGCCGTGGCAGGACGCGCCCACAAAGATGGGGACACACATTGTCACTCACGGCTGGGTTCGCATGCCAAGTCCACGGATGGTATGCCCAAGCGAAACACGGGCATGCATAAGCTCAGGCACGAACATGGCCGCGCTTCGCTTGGCCATGCGACCCCGCTGCCCTGGGAGCTGCATCAAGTGAGTTCTCCGACACGCGGACACGGCTGATCGCGTATGCCGAGATTTCGGGTATAATGAGTAGAGACCTCGCCAACAGGCGACGACAAACCCTACGGGCACCGTCCGGCCTGCCGCCCGTGATGTCAATCTTGTCGGAGTTTGACGATGCTCCAGCGAACATTCTTGATCACGGCCCTGATCGCGTCCACTCTGCCTTCCGTGGGCCTCGCCAACGAAATGACCTTTAAGAACAACCTGCTTCCGGGTTGCCTGACCATCCACAAGATCTCGCGCCTCATCCAACGCAAAGTGCCGCGGAAAGATTTCAAAGAGGAACTGAGCTATACCCAGACGGCGCGATGGGTTCAATGCAATCTCGGTGAGCGAAAGCCTGGAGCCGTCACGGTTTATCAAATGATGGTCGATCAGCCGGCCAAAGTCCGAAGCCTTTTCCGCGGAGCGAAAAAAATCAAGCCGCCCCCCTCCGCGGAACACTTCAACTTGTCCAAGGGCTCGGCGCGTTTACACAGCGTCACGAAAGGACCACGCGACGCTCCATACCAGGTGCCTCTCACGAACCCCCTCGAGCGCGCCGTCCTCCGGGTGATGCTGGATTTTGCTCACTGGCCCAAGAAGAAAATTCAGGCCGGCCACACCTGGGATCAGAAAATCGACGACCGTATCTTCAAAGGCACGCAGAAGTTTGAGTTCGTTGATTTCGACAAAGTCAAAGGAGAAGTCGTCGCCAGAGTGACCATGTACGTCGAAGGTGATTTTCAGGGTGCACTCGAAAAAGACTATGCCTTCGTCAAAGGGCAGGCCATTTTGTATTGGAGCCGTCTCGATCGCACGTTGCTCAAGATGGAAGCACGAGCTGAATACAAACGCCTTCGGCCCGGTGGCGACGAAGACTATGAAATGGAACTCAAGGTCAGCCTAAAGAAACTCGAAACCCTGAACGCCGAGGACCAGGACCGGATGATCGAGCAGCTCAACCTCTTCGCCACCGCTGACAAGAGGCTGCGCGAAGACAGGAAGGCCGACGCCAGGGCCTTATGTCAACATTTTTATTCAGCCTGGCCCGATTCTGTCTGGTTGCCGGTCGTCGAGGAGCTTGAAAGCCTCGCCAAACCAAAGCGACGTTTGAAACGCCTGAAAACATCTCAAGTCAAAAAGCTGCTTGGAAAAAGTGTCATCGCCTGGGAAACGGGACGCACCAATCACGACTACGACCTGATCGACAAAACGCGGGACGCCTTAACCACCCTTACGCAGGAGTATCGCGATAAACTGCTGAAAATCGCAAAAAGCAAGAGCAGCAAGACCCGTGCACCGGCGATCTTTGCACTGGCCTTCAGCGAAAACCCCGAGGATTTTCGCATGGTGCAAAAAGCCGCTCGCGACAACGCCTCCACGGTCCGGGCCATGGCCCTGGCCGGCCTTGCTGCACGCGGAAGCCCTCAAACCAGTGTCGAAATGCTGCTTGGCCGATTGGACGACAAGAAGGCCAAGGTCCGGGCACGTGCCTGCCAGGCGATTGCCGCCTGCGTTCCACGGGAACATTTCTCCGTCGCCAAAGTCGTCGAGAAAGTTACGCACCTCATGATCCACGACAAGAAAGTGAGTGTTCGTCGGGAAGCCATCCGCGCGTTGGCCGCCGTCGGAGCGCCGGCCGACATCCCCAAGCTTGAAAAGGCACTCAACCACGAACTCGAAATCCCCAATCGTGAAGAGATCAAGAAGGCGATTGCCAGGCTCGAATCCCTGCACGACTAGCCCGCGAACAAAGGCTGAAAAGGTCTCGCTCCGATCTCGTTATACCGTCGGAGGCTGCTATAATGCCGCCTTCGATCGATTCGGAGCCCCGCATTGCCCCTATTGGAAGTGACCCATCTTCAAAAGTCCTACGGCCCACTCAAGGCGGTCGACGGCGTCAGCTTCTCCATCGATCCCGGCGAAATCTTCGGGCTTCTGGGGCCCAACGGCGCCGGAAAGTCAACCACCATCAACATGATCGCAACCCTGCTGAAACCCGACGCAGGACAGGTCGTGCTCAATGGAAATCTCCGCTCGACCTCGCCGCAATACAAACGAGCGCTCGGCTACGTCCCGCAGAACATCAGCCTGGCCGAAAAACTCACGGCGAAAGAAAATCTAAAGCTCATCGGGCGTTTGTACGATCTTAATCGCCCCGCACTTGACAAACGAGTGAATGAAACCTTGGAAGCCGTCGGCCTGACGGACCGATCTGACGATCTCGTTTCAAAGTTTTCCGGCGGAATGAAACGACGGCTCAACATCGGCGCCGCCCTGCTTCACGAACCCGACCTGCTCCTCATGGACGAACCGACCGCAGGCGTCGACCCACAGGCTCGTGCCTACATTTTCGAAATTGTCGAGAGCCTGGCGCAACGCGGCCGCAGCATCCTTTACACCACGCACTACATGGAAGAGGCCGAACGACTTTGCCAACGGACCGCCATCATTGATCACGGCAAAATCCTGGCCATGGGAACGCTTGCCGAACTGACGCTGATCGTCAAGGCCCGACACGATCTCGTCATCGAAGCCCAAGGGCTGACCGAAGACAAGCTGACTCGACTCGCCGACAAACTTGATCGCGTCCCCTGGACATTGCACAACGACAGTGCGCACCTGCACGTCGCCGGGACGGATCATACGTTGCTTAACGCTGCCCGTGCGGCAGACGAGATCGGATTGCAACCCACGTCGATTCGTGTCCTTGAACCCAACCTTGAACACGTTTTTCTTGAATTGACCGGCCGCGCCCTGAGAGATTAGCGACGAAGAACATGATGCGATCATTGCGAATCACGCTCATCCTGACCGGAAAGCAGCTACGAGTCCTCTCCCGAATGCCGGGAATCCTGTTAGTGATTTTTGTCCCGGGCATTGTCATGTATACGGTCTTCACCAAAATTTTCGAAGGACCGGCGGGACGCCCCTTCAAAGTCGCCGTGGTCGACAGCGACGACAGCACGGAATCCCGCAAGCTGATCGAAGCCCTGGAAAAAAGTAATGTGAACGTGATCCGAACCGCAAACGGGAACGGACGGCCCCTGACCGAGAACGACGCTCGCCGCGGAATTCGTGATAACGGCAAATACAGGGTAGCGCTGGTGATTCCCCAGGGATTCTCGCGTGCACCGAACGTCATGTCCGGTGATTCACACGAAGGCGTCCAACTCATCTACGATGAGACTCAATCCATGGAAGCGGACGCCGTTTTAGGGATGATCCAGATGGCGGCCGGTCGCAGGCTGTTCCAAAAATTCAGCGCCCTGCAGCAAGGCTTGTCGTTGAATCGGGCGGACGAGCCTTCAAAAGACACGCCGTCCATGCTCATTCGGGTTCAAAAGGTCGGCATCTCCATCCAACGCATGAAGATCGCCGCGAAGCACACCTTCCTGGCCGGCATCGTCCCGATGTTTCTTCTATTCGGCGCCGCGGGCGCGGCCCGAGGAATGATCGAGGAAATCGATAGCGGTGAGATTGCCAGACTCCGCACGGCGCCGATTTCTCCGGCCAACATCCTCGGCGGACAACTGCTCTCGATGTTGCTCGTTGCCATGCTGCAATGTTACAGCATGTACATTTTCGCATGGCTGCTCTTTGGCGTGGCCATCTGGCAGATCACGGGCGGACTCTTCCTGATGACGCTGGTCACGACGATGGCCACGACTGCGTTCGGCATGCTGCTCGGCGCAATTTGCCGGACGACCCAGCAGCTCGATTCAATCGGTACGATCGTGATCCTCGCCATGAGCGCAATCGGCGGAAGCATGGTGCCGCGTTGGATCATGCCGGAGTTCATGCAGACCCTGGGCCTGTTCACGATCAACGGCTGGTCCTATGATGGGTTCATCGCCCTGATTCGTAACGAAGGAATCGGGCTTCACGCGTGGATACAAAACGACGAGATTCGCGGGATCTGGCTTCCATGCGTTGTATTGGTCCTCTCCGCCGTCGCCTGCGCGAGCCTGGGAAGTCTCCTTCTCGGCCGCCGACTACGGGCTGGACCGGCCTGATCGCAACGAATGAGGAGAAAAACCCCATGTTTAAAATAAGAAGGGGACTCGCAACGGCCGCGACCGTCGCGCTCATATCGCTCTCACTTGCGCCCGGTGCATCCGCCTGGGACGAGGACGGACACGCGATCATCACGTATCTGGCGTGCGATTCGCTTCCGGAAACAATGCCTGACTGGCTGAAAAGTCCGGAAGTGCGGGACCGATTGGTCTATCTGGCTTCGGAACCGGACCGATGGCGCGGACAGCACAATGTCCATCTGGATCACATCAACAATCCCGATCATTATCTCGATGAGGAAAAGCTGCACCCCTATGGCCTGAGTTTAAAAAATCTGCCGCGTCTACGCACGGAATATACCGACATCCTCGCCACAAAACGGGCGCTGCATCCTGAAAAGTTCCAAAAACGCGTGGCTGAAAAAGACAAAGACTACACCCGGTTGTCACCGGGCCTGCTCCCATACAGCATCGCCGAGCGTATGTGGAAAGTCGCGGCCGGCTGGACGCAGCTCAAAACCTATGAGAATCATCGCGACCGTATCAGCGAAACGATGATCAAGAATGCCAAAGAGAACATCATCTACCATATGGGCGTTCTCAGTCACTTCGTCGGCGACGGGTCTCAGCCTTTGCACCTGACGCATCATCATCACGGCTGGGTCGGCGCCAATCCCAAACACTACACGACCGACAAGGCGTTCCATGCCTTGATCGACGACGGCATTATCCTGTTCCACGGCATTTACTTCGACGACCTGAGAAACCGGAAACAACCTCCGCGCAGCTTTTCAACAACGAACTATTGGAAAGACATCCGAACCTATTTGTACGAGTCCTACGAACTGGTCGAACCGTTGTATGAACTCGAAAAGACCGGAGACCTCAAGCGAGCGGAAGGAAAAAGGTTCATCGAAGGCCGTCTCCTGGAGGCCGGTTCGGCCTTGGCGGGGATTTGGACCGCAGCGTACGAAGGCGCTCGCATTGACGATTTTCGAGTCAATCGCCTAAAGAAACGCTATCCCAAACAACCGGGACTCGCCCCCCGAAAAAAGGAGGGGTGATTTCGAGAAAAACGGGATGGACGAAATGATTAATCCGCAGGCTCGATCGTGATCGTCAGGCCCCGGGACTGAAACTGCTCGGCATAGAGTTCGGCGCGTTCCTTGTGTATGACCAGCAGCAGCGAGCAGCCCGTCCGATCGGCCTCGACGGTTTTTTCTTCGGCTTCCTGACGTGTCAACGGTGTCAGCATAAGGATGGTCTCAATCACATGACCGATCTCGCTCACGTCATCATTGTGAAGGATAACCTTGTACATCGGCAGATGCCGCGGCTTCGTCGTCTCCGGCAGCGTCGCGGTGGATTCGGCATTCTCAGGCGTCGCAGCCATCGTCTTCCGATCTTTCTCTGACATGGACTTCCCTCGCAAAAAAAATCCTTACGACTGAGTATAGCTCATGGGCTTCCAGGGAAGCAAGCCTCATACGGCCTCCTGTTATCTTAGCCGTATATGAATATAATCGGTGTCGACCGATTCGTGACTGAAATCGCCGAAGAGAGGGTAAGGGCCGCATTCATACGTTCTCGTCGGGATTGTCCTGGAGTTTCCTGACCATGGCGGACGTCATCGCTTCGACGCACCCCAAAAAAGAAGACGACAGCCTCCTCGACCCGGATTTCATGACCCGGCTGGAGCAACTGGAGATCGTTTCTCGCAAGATTCACGCCAGCCGCCAAAAAGGGGAACGCCGATCCCGCCGAAAAGGGGAATCCGCCGAGTTTGCGGATTATCGTAATTATGTCCGGGGGGACGACCTGCGGCATATTGATTGGAACGTCTATGCTCGGCTTGACCGCCTGTTTCTCAAGCTCTTTCTGGAGGAAGAGGACCTCAACGTCTCGGTCTTGGTCGATGTCTCGAAATCGATGGATTCGGGCGAACCGTCCAAAGCCCTGTACGCCAAACGCGTGGCCGCCGCGATGGCCTACATCGCCCTTTGCAATTACGACCGGGTGACGCTCTGTGCCTATCATGAGAATATTGTCGGATTCCAACAAGGGCTTCGCGGGCGCCGGATGATGCCCCAAGTTGTGAAATTCCTGGATGAGATCCCGATCGAAGGCAAAAGTCATTTCGCCGTGGCCGCCAGACAGTTTGCCTTAAGGCAGACGCAAAAAGGCGTCGTGCTCCTGTTGTCGGATTTCATGGACAAGGGTGGGTTTGAAGCCGGGTTCCGTTATCTGCTGGGAAGGCAGATGGACATCTACGCGCTCCAGATTCTAAGCCCGCAGGAGGTGGAACCGGACCTGACCGGTGACCTCAGGCTGGTGGATGTGGAGGACGAAGACGTGGCCGAAATCACGGTCAGCAAGCTCCTCCTGGACAAATACAAAGCGAACCTACAGGCATACTGTGAGTCGATTCGCCAGTATTGCACACAACGAGGCGTTTCCTACTATCTTGCGATCACCAAGCATCCCTTTGAAACACTGGTCTTGAACTACCTTCGTCAACGGGGGCTCGTGCGATGAATTTCCTTTCTTTGCAGAGCCTCCTGATCGCCTCGGCACTGGCGATTCCCGCGCTGCTGCTGCTTTATTTCCTCAAACTGCGCCGCCAGGAGCGCAAAATATCATCCACGCTGCTGTGGAAAAAAGCCGTGCAGGACCTCCAAGTCAATGCGCCCTTTCAAAAACTGCGAAAAAACCTTCTGTTGTTCCTGCAGTTACTCATCCTGGCCGCCGTCTTGTTCAGTTTGGGGAATCCCGTGGCGAACATGACAAAAACTTCGGAGCGAAACATCGTCCTCCTGATCGACAGGTCGGGCTCGATGAAGACCATCGAAGAAGATGGACAGACGCGCCTTGACCTCGCCAAGAACACCGCCATCGATTTCGTGCAGGGGCTCAAAGGCGACGCCAAGGCCATGGTCATCGGCTTTGCCGATCGGGCGGATGTCATCTGCAGCTTCACGGATGACGTGCGCAGACTCGTTCGGAGAATCGAAGGGATCGAACCGACCGATGGGCCGAGCCTGATCGGTGAAGCCCTTCAACTCGCCGTGGCCTACTCAACGAAAATTGCGACCGGCGGGGAAGGCTGGGCACCGGGCTCTGTCGAAACCGCAGACATCGAACTCTTCAGCGACGGACGGATCGCGGATGCAGCGGAGGAATATGTCACTCGTGGAAAGATGACCTATTACCGCACCGGCTTGGCCGCCGACAACGCCGGAATCGTGACGTTTGACGTCCGGCGCGAGTTGGAACAGCCCGGCGTCGTGTCCGTCTTTGCACAAATCCAGAACTTCGGCCCCGGGCCGATCACGTCGGACGTGTCCCTCGAACTGGACGGACGAATGCTCTCGGTCCAGGAGGTCAATCTGGGCCCGGCATCGCTCGCAACGACGCGCCCCACCGATCTATCCCTGGCCGAGAACCCGGACGCATTGCCGTCCAGCCAAAACGTGATCTTCAAACTGCCCAACGAAGCCGGCGGCGTGGTCGGCGTCAAGCTGCATCGTGAGGACGCCCTGGCGCTGGACAATCTCGTCACCGCGCCGATCGATCCGCCCAGGGCCATCCGTGTGCTCGCCGTGTCGGACAGAAGCAAGATCCTCTTTTGGCTGAAGCGCGCCTTCGTCACAAGCATGGAGATCGAGGATTACACGGAGATGAGCACGTCTGAATACGAAAAGGCGGACACGGCGGACCTGTCGGTCGAGGGGCGGTCCGCGTTCGATCTCATCGTGCTCGACAACCACGACACGGATCGTCTCTGGCCCGGAAATTACATCTTCTTCGGCGGACTCCCGAAGATCGAAGGGATTGAGCGAGGCGAGAATGTAGACGAACAGTATTTCGTGAACTGGCGCGAATCGCATCCCCTTCTTCGATACGTTCCGCTGGATGAGAAGGTCTACGTGATCAAATGGAAACGACTGAAGCTTCCGGATCACGCCTTGAAACTGGTCGAAGGCCAGGACTCGACCGTGATGGCCTTCATCTCAGACCCGGGTCACCGCTACGTCATCAGTGCGTTCGACCTGATGGAATCGAACTTCCGATGGCAACCCGCTTTTTTCATCTTCCTGCAAAATGCCGTCATGTACCTCGCCACCGGCGGCCTCACCGATACCGGGCGTCTGGTCGCTCCGGGCGACACGATCACGCTCCCCGTCCCACCGGGCGCGGAGGAGGCAACCATCCGCCGCCCCGACGGCTCCACCGACGAGATTGACGTGAAAAACCGAACCACGGCCACCTATGCCAAGACCCGGCAATGCGGCCTTTACAAGGCGACCTTTGATGACGCAAAGGACACGACGGAGTCCTACGCCGTCAACATCCTGGACCCGACAGAATCCTTAATCGCCCCAAACAATCAATTCACAATCGGCGCCGATGAAGTAAAGACCGTCACCGGCGAAATCAAAGCCAACCGACCCCTTTGGCCTTACGCGGTCGGCATAGCGTTGGTGTTTTTGATCTTCGAGTGGTGGGTCTACAATCGTCGCGTGATGATCTAGCGATGATCCCTATGAAATGGAAGCATCAAAATGGCTTTAATGATGCAGGGACATAGCCGCTGCTCGATCTGCGAGGAGATTCTCCCCGAAGGTGCCAGCTTATTCGCCACGTCGGGTGTCTGGCTCACGAACAGCCATCCACTATTCCGCTACTGCGACTCGGTGATGCATTGGAATTGCTATGCGACTTGGGAAGGTCGGAAGGAATTCGCGAGGTCTTATGCCGAATTCTGCGCGGAAAACGAGCGATCCAATCCATATTGGGGCATGGCTTATCTCGACCGCCGAGTGCTCGTCACGGTGAGTCCGTCTCGCAAAGAAATCAAGGTCATGCCCTTCTCGACTGGATTAGAATACAGCGTCGGATTTGATGGATGGCAGGCTTGGCTGAAAGACCCTCGCCAGGTGTATCAAAGGCATCCGCTCGAATCAGAGACACTCGCCGAGGTGCTGCCGCTGTTGCGCCGCCACCTTCCGCATCCCGACGTGGTGGTCGCTGCCGTCGACTGGGAAGCGAAGCAAAGACTGCTCGACGAAGAAGAACGACGCAACGAAGCACAGCAAAAAGCACACGAACGGTCATTGGAGGAGCACAATGAACGATGCTCTTTGTTCTGGAATCTGTTCCAGGACAAATCTTGGGCATGCCCTAAATGTGAGAATTTAGAGTTTCGTCTGAGTGAACGCGCAGGGAAAAAGTCGTTCGTCATATGCCGTCGATGTGGGGCCATGTTCTCAGGAACGGAATCGGAAAAACGGCAATTCAGTGATCCCAATTGATTCCCGGGGGAAACAGCAACGAGAACGCGAGCATGGCTCGCAAAAGCCCCGGGCAGACCTGCCCGGGGCTTTGCCACGTTCTACTTAATCGCACAGAAACTCACGCAGACTTTGAATCCACCGACGTCGGCCGACCCTGATCGATTCGGCATGCCCCGCCTTCGCAGGTTCGCCCCAGCGATTTTCGATGGGCGGCGACCCAGGCGTAAGCCCATCGCGACAAGGCATGAATGCCGGGGACCCGATACAACCAGGCCAGCATGCCCCAGCCCGGAAGTTGCCGCGCGATCTCATACACCGCGTCCGCACCGACGTGGATCTGCCCCTCCGGTGTGATCAGGCGCATGCCTGTGTTGAAATCACCTTCGGCCAGCTTGGGAAACCGTTCGTCGAGACCGGGGGTTTCGCGCGGCGTGTATTCGAAGCATTCCCGCTTGTCCCATGCACGGATCCGAGCGATCTGATTGATGCAGAACTGACACTGACCGTCATAGACCACGACACTTTGAGCGTTGTTCGTCATGTCGACTCCGTAGGTCTCGAACCTTCTCACATATTATAGTATCAAGGCCGGACAACCTCAGCCCTCATCCGACCCCGCCTCAACCAGTTCCGCTAATCGACCGCAAATCGACGAGGTCGTCTCATCCGGCGTCACATCCAGCCACCGGACCGTCCGAAATTTCCGGAACCACGTGCGCTGGTGCTTGGCCAGACGACGCGTATGGATCTTGATCCGTTCCACGGCCTCCTCAAGTCCGGTCCCCCCTTGAAGGTGGTCGATGATCTCCGCATACCCCAAGGCCTGCCGGGCCTGTTCACTAAGACCATCGGGTTCATCGAGCAGCGACCTCACTTCGTCCACCAGCCCCGCCTGGATCATCGCCTTAACCCGGGCGTTGATCCGCCGAGAGGCGTCGTCCTTCTCACGCCGAATCCCGACGACCGTGGCCGGATACCGCATCTCATTGGCGTCCCATTGCCCCTGCTGTGCCGAGAGCGGCTGACCGCTCAGGTGGTACACCTCCAGCGCCCGCTCGATGCGTTTGTAATCGTTTGGATGGATGCGCGCGGCAGCCTCGGGGTCAACACGGGCCAGTTCTGCGTGCAGAGCGGGCAGTCCTTCATGTTCCGCGCGACGGCTAAGGTCCGCTCTGAAGGCCTCATCGGCCGAAGGCCCCTCGAACATCCCGTACATCAGCCCCATCAGGTACAACGGCGTTCCCGCCACCGTCAGGGGCATACGCCCACGAGCGGCGATCTCAGCGATCGCGCCGTCGGCCAAGTCAACGAAACGCGCCACGCTGAACGCCTCGGAAGGCTCCACCACGTCGATGAGGTGATGGGGCACCTGGCGGCGCTCCCCCGGCGTCGGTTTGGCCGTGCCTATGTCCATACGACGGTAGACCTGCATCGAATCGACACTGACGATTTCGGCGTCCAATCGCTCCGCGAGCGGCAATGCCGTGGCAGTCTTCCCACTGCCGGTCACCCCGAGCAAAAGGACGATGGACGGTGTCTCAGGCGTCGGCTGCATGAATGTCACCCTAGCGGCCTATTTCACGGAAATCGTCCCACCGGACCCGGCACCGTAGGTAACAAATGTGTAACGCCGAAACCCCACAGGGCACGAAAAACCGTCCCGACATGAAACCCAATCCGTGGCCATGACGTACAACCCTTTGATATTTATGTTCTTGTCCATCTTTCGAATATCGGATCGTTGAGGTTGAATATCGATATTGGCCTCTGCGGAATTCGGTCCGGGATAAGCGGGTTTTGCAATGCGAGCCGAGGTTGCTGTAATATTATCTGAAACATACGGAGATAGAATCCGTTTATCTCACCGGTATCCGTCGATTACACCGTCGAAAACCGGAAGTCGGAACAGAGAACGCACAGAGGCGGTGTCGCCCCTGTTGAATGCAAAAACCGTGGTGAGCTAATTAGGAGAAACCACATGCGACGATTTACGACAGTGTTGGCTTTGGCAATAGCGTGTAGCTTCGGCGTCTCCGCCGCCTACGCAGGGCCGGGTTGTTGTGCCAGCAAGAAGAAGAGCAAGCTGACGAAGGTGGCCAAGAGCAGTTGCAGCACCAAGTCGTCTTGCAGCTCTAAGGACGAGTTTCCCAAGCTCGTTCGGATGATCGGCGACAAAACCGTCGAGTGCCCGTACACCGCTGAAAAGATGGCCAAGGAATCCGGCTCGAACGTTAAGTTCGTGGTCGCCGGCGAGACCTACGAATGCGAAAAGTCGGCCATGTCCGCCTATGCCGACTCAGCCGAGAAATTCGTGGATCAATTCACGACCATCGCCTGTGTCGTCGACGGCAAGGTGATGTATTGCGGCGACGAATCCGCCGAAGCGAAGGGGTGCTCCGCCAAAACCGCCAAGGCCGCGGGCTGCTCCGCGAGCAAGACCAAACTCGCCAAGGCCGAAAGCAAGGGCTCCTGCGCCAGCAAGACCAAGCTCGCCAAGGCCGAAAGTAAAGGCTGTTGCGCCAGCAAGACCAAACTCGCCAAAGCCGAAAGCAAAGGCTGCAGTGCCAGCAAGACCAAACTCGCCAAAGCCGAAAGCAAAGGCTGCAGCGCCAGCAAGACTAAACTCGCCAAAGCCGAAGGTTGCTGCAAGAGCAGCACCTGTGCCAGCAAGGCGAAGCTTGCCAAGGGCGAAGTCAAGACCTGTCCGCTCAGCGGCAAGACGATCACTGCGGACGACGACAAAGACACGGCCAAGGCCAAGCTTGTCAAAGCCGGCGGTCAGGGCTGCTGCGCCAGCAAGGCCAAGGTTGCCAAGGCCGAGGGCAAAGGGTGCTGCAAATCGGCCTCCAAGACCAAACTGGCCAAAGCTGGTGACGAAGGGAAAACTTGCCCGTTCAGCGGAAGGAAGATCAAATCCGTCGACGACAAAGACGCCGACAAGGCCAAGTTCGTCATCGCCGACAAGAGCAAGAACAAGGCCTGCTGCAAGGCGGACAAATTCCGAGTCATCGGCCGTGAATTCGCCAAGTGGGACGATGCCGTCAAGGCCCGGGACGACGCGATCGCTTCGATAAAGAAGGTCAAGATGTCCTATCTGGTGGATGGCACGCCGGTCGATTGCTGCTCGAAGGTTTGCCCCAAGGCGAAGGAGGCCGGCAAGGTCAAGTTCGTCGTTGGTGAAAACAAGATGGATTGCGAATACAAGGCCCGCGTCGCCCTGTCCAAGGCAAAATATGCCGCGGCCAGAAACGCCGGCAATAAGTCACTTGCGAAGAGCTAAGACGCACGCAAATTGATCCGCTTTACACGCAAGGGGCCCGCCGATCAGGCGGGCCCTTTTTATTTACAAGAAAACCAACGAAAACAGGATCATGCTGCCGGTTCTTCCGCGTCTTTTTCCGCCTGACGTTTCTCGATGATGCGCCCGATGAGCAACCCCACCTCGAAAAGCAGCATCATCGGCACCGCCAGCAACAGCATCGTGCCGACGTCCGGTGACGGTGTAATGACAGCCGCCAGCACGGCGACGGCGAGGATTACGTATTTGCGAGCAGCCGACATCTGCGCGGCAGTGATGATCCTCAAGGCGACAAGAAAGACGACCACAATCGGAATCTGAAATCCAAGCCCAAAGGCGAGACCGAGATTCACGACGAATCCGAGATACTCCGCAATGCTGAAAAAAGGCTGAACGAATTGCTGACCGCTGCTCTTCTCCAACCTCAGGTAATAAACTTCTCCCTCGTGATGGATGTTTATCCGCTGGCGATGCTTGTTGAACCAGATTTGACCGTCAGCAGGTTCTTTCGGATCGATGGACGTCACCGGAACGCGGATCGGCGGTTCCGCCGGCTGTGTCGAACTGCTTTCGATGGCAGGCGGTTCCCGCAGCCAGCTTAAAAGTGGATTATTCTCATCCGGCAGCGGAAACCACATTGAAATTCCGATCAGGAAGTTCATCAAACCCGACAAAACCACGAAGACCATAAACGACGAGCCGATGATAAAGAGAATGATGGAAGTCGGCGCAAACATCTTGAAGAGCTTTTTCTCCGATGGATACAAGCCTTCAGCGATGAACTTCCACATCTGATACAACACCCAAGGGATCGCGATCACCAAACCGAACTTCAGAGAGATCTTGAAGTACTCCATGAAAGCCTCGGTTGGATTGAGCTGAACCATCCTCGGGTTGAAGCCCAACTCCTCCATCGCGGCAACGTAGGGCGCCGTTAAAATCCCGATAATCTCGGTGCCGAAGCGAAAGCAGAAAATCGTTGAAAGGACCAGCCCCAACAAAGCCCATATGACTCGTCGACGAAGCTCCTCCAGGTGGTCGCCGAACGACATACGCGCTTCATCCCCAACGTCGTGCGTGATGTTTTTTTCTGAAGTGCTTTTTCTTGTCGAGTTTGACATTGTCAGTCGTACGCCCCTCCGCCCAAGCGGGCCTGGATTCTAACTCAGGCGTCCGCGCGAAACGCCGAGTCGTTCGTGTCGCCGCAGATCACGACATGGTATTGACCGAGCCGTTCTTTCGCTGCAATTGCAAAGTATCGTCCGATAATCCGCCGCGAAGTCATTCGTCTCTCATGAGAATCGGTAAGCGACGGACATTCCCTGCACTTAGTAAGGTTCTCCCTTTCGGACTCGATCACGGCGATTACAATGAGTCGCAAGTCAACGCGGTCGGCGATGCCCCCGCGTCTATCGGGCTTGGAAGTCAGCGGCCGACAACTGTGAATTAACGGCAAATAATCAAGTTTGATTTCGCAGAGCGGATACGACTCTGCAATCTCGGGATAAGGTTCCGTGTGCCATGGCCAGGCAGCACAAATCTGATCGCGTGCCCATTCGAGAAACGACGCCTCAACGCTCTGTTCTCACCGAAGCGCAATGGGGCTCCGTGGCCGAAGCATTGCAGCTTTCCAAACGCGAGGTCGAAGTCATTCGCTGCATTTTCAACGGCTCCAAGGAATTGGCCATCGCTCAAGCACTGAAAATCTCGCAACACACCGTGCACGCTCACGTCCAGCGAATCTACAACAAGCTCGACGTCCACGGTCACGAAGAGCTGATCATCCGCATCTTTACAACCTGCCTATCGCTTCGGCCCTAATCAGGAACATGCGCCAAAACGATGAAGACCGCGCCCTTTCCATGAGCGCCCCCTGTGCAGCTAGCGCCTCAAGAGAGGTCTTTTTTTGAGCATGCCCGTCGAAGTATGCTTCATTTGTCAAGCGGGCGATTGGAGAGTGCGAGACCCATATCACGGCCCACTCCGAGTCATTCGACGATTCATATCGAGGAGAAACTGATGAACGCGCGAAACAAGAAAGACCACGGCACGCAGATGCCCAAACACAAATGGCTGCTGTCCGGTTTCGGACTGTTGGCTTCCATCGCTGTCATTGGAACATTTCTGATCCCGATACAAGAGGAGGCTGAGGCGTGCAGGCGGACAACGCCGCCGAAAGATTGCGACAAATCGGTCAATCTCGTGAAGGCCTTCCCCTTTGCCATATTTCCCGGTGGCGGCGGTGCAGTCTTCATCCCCGTTCGCGTCAATACGAAGTCAGGGGCGGTCCCCCCCTCAAACAATTGCCCGTCACCGTCCACCGTCACGGGAGGCATGGTATCCGTAACGCTCAACTGTCCCGGCGGCCCGCTCTTTGGAAACACTCCCTTGCCACCGCGGCTATCCGGCTTTCGAACGGGCTTTGTTTTCGTACCCGTGGTCATCCCAGGCGGTTTCCGAGGAAAGTGCGCGGTCACGGCCTCGGTCCAAGCGAATTTTTCCGCCGACAGTTGCGTGGGACCGGTCACCGCGACGGCGGTCGGCGATACCGTCCTCTGTCTTGTGGAGGAATCCCCGGACATCCCGAACGTGCCGCGTTTGGATATGGTCGTCGATAGCAGCGGAACGCCGCTCTGCGGCGCCGGGGTGCAAACGAAAAGTACGATCACGCTCATCAATAACGACCTGAACCATAGTGTCAGTCTGATGTTCGAGGCCGACGCAACCCAACGGGCTCGAATGCCGAGTTCACCGGGCGGTGAGTCGGACGGCGTTTATTCCATATCGACCCCTAATCTCGGGGATGATTTTGCCATCGCGTTTGAAGAAGATTGTCCGGCCAACGGAATCTTGCCGTTGTCGAGTGATCCTACGACCTTTATTCAAAGAACCATCTCCAAACCGATCGTCATCCCTCCTGACGATTTTGCTGTCGTCGTCATCGTGAGCAATTCGTACCTGATGTGTGAGGAAGGCTCCTGTGCCGAAAAAACATACGTCGTCGAAGGACAGTTCGCCAATGGCGATCCGGTCGTGGCCTGTGCGGGGGATTCGATCACGCTCATGCCGGGCGGCGATTGCCCGCAGGCGCAATTCGTGAACGCATGTTGTATGGGTGACGGGAGTTGCCAGGCGCTGCTCCCGTCTGATTGCGCAAATATGGGAGGAACTCCGCTGGCCGCGCTGACCGAATGCCAGGGTGATGGCGACATGAACGGATCAGACGATTCCTGCGATGATCCCGACTCCGCCGCACCGACGCTGGCATGTTGCTTCGGAGACGGCAGCTGCCAGGACATGATTCCTATTGACTGCTCAAACGCGGGCGGAACGCCGCAGGGCCTCGGCGAGACTTGCGTCACCGCGACGTGCCCCATGCTCGGTGCATGTTGTTTTCCGAACAGCACATGTCAAACGTTGTTTGACGCCATTTGCGCCAGCGCCGGCGGCGTTTTTCAAGGCAACGGAACGATCTGCGGCGGCCCTTCGATTGACATCTTCGTAGATGTGCTGCTCGGCACGGAGACCGATCAGTTCCGCATCGTCGCTTCCGACAAAAACAGTGACGCCAAAGCTGACGGAGCAGACATCGAGCCGTTGATTCAAGAATTCCTGACCGGAGGCGTGGTCGTCTGCCCGTAGCCCCCCCGATCTTTTCATAATCCACACGCGGGTGTCGCCCGCCCTATTCATCGGGCGTTCTTCACCTGCCGTCAATTGACGATGCGTGGGCCCAATTCAAGTGCGCACATCGTCACGACGGGGCGACGCCGGCCTTGCTTCGAGTCGCCACGTCGCCGGCCCGTTCTTGTCCCCGCGAATTGGGCGACGGAAACACGAAGCGAAAGCCCAAAACCCCCGATCATCCCTACTGGTCGAACACTATCGCCTTCGCGTAGAATGGAGGCGAGCCCGCCCTCGCCTGGGGACGTTAATTCCGATGAAAAAAAGCCGATTTATTCAATGGACCGCAGCGTGTCTCCTTCTCCTGATTGCCGGCTGCGAGGTCGAATACTTCGCCCAGCTCGCGGTCGGCCAAATCGAGAGCCTGGCCAACACCGTCCCCATCGAGGAAGCCCTGTCCGACCCCAACCTCACCCAGGACGAAAAGGACAAGCTGGTCTTTCTCCAGCAGGTGCGAGAATTCGGCATAAACCGTATCGGCCTCTTTGCCGGAGACGCCTACACCGTCTTTGAAGCGAACGGCACAGAGCCTGCGGCGTACGTATTGACAGCCGCCGCGAAAGACAGCCTCACGGCGTTTCAATGGAACCTGCCCATCGTCGGCCTGACAGGGCAAAAGGGTTTCTTTGACCGGGCCCTGGGGCAACGCGAGGCGGACTTACTGGTGGAGCAAGGGTACGACGTGTTCTATACGACGGCTGCGGGTTTCTCCACGCTGGGTGTTTTTCCCGATCCGGTCCGACAGTCCAATCTGCGGATGGACGAGTTCGATTTGGCCGATTTCCTGCTGCATGAGATGACGCATTCGACGGTTTTCAAGCCCTCCGATACGAACTTTAATGAGGCGATGGCGACGTTCGTGGGCAGAGCCGCTGCTCAGGCCTGGTTCGACGAGACTCATGGCCCGAATTCAAGTGAAGCCGTCGCCGCGAGAATGCGATTTGCGGACAAAGCGGTGATCGACGAGTATGTGATCGCGTTGTTCACCGAGTCAGGCAATTACTATGAGGCGGCAGCCGCTCGGGGTGATTCGAGGGAGACGATCATCGCCGGGCGCGATGCGGTCTTTCAGGCAATCGCGGCAACCTACGAGACGGATTATGAACCTCGACTTGCGGACCCTGATCGCTGGACATTTATACGGGACTTGCCTCTGGACAACGCCCGAATTTTGATCGGCATACGCTATCAAGGAGGACTTTCGGACTTCGAAGCCGTATTGAACAAAACCAATGGGGACTTTCCGGCAACCCTGGAGGTTTATTCTGAAGCCGCGCGTCAAACAGACAGCCGAAAATATTTGCAGGACTGGGCGGCAGCGCCCTGATGCTGAAAGTAGGTGTGATTTCAATTCACTTGTCCCGATTCTTCTCCCGATGTTAGGCTGGCGTACTGATTGCGTGTCGGTACCTTGCGTGGTGGGAAGAAGCAGGAGCACTGGTGTGTGTCGATTTGTGGGGAAAATCGTATGCCTGATGTTATTGGGCATGGTGGGAATCAGTTCGGGTTGTGTCGCGGAAGCTCGCAACAAGGTCGTGCACTTGGACCCCTACGCCGGAGGCCGACCACCGTCCATTCGGCAACTCCCTCGTAGAAAACCCCGGCCGCAACCGGTGACGCCTCGGCAGTCGGTGACGCCAAGGCGAACCACTCGCAACACGTCGCCATCGGCCGAATACGGTTGGATCCCCTCCCGGGGTATTGCCAATCGCTGGGAGTGCATCGTCGTTCATCACTCGGCCAGTGACCGCTCGACGCCCGCGAGCATGCGAGCGGACCATGTCAATCGGCGCGGATGGGATGCATTGGGTTATCACTTCGTCATTGGCAACGGCATCGGCTACGGCAACGGCGAAATTTACGTCGGCGAGCGATGGTCGAAGCAGATGACCGGAGCGCATTGCAAAGTGCCGGGCAATTATTACAACGAGCATGGCATCGGCATTTGCCTGATCGGCAATTTTGAGGATCATCCTCCGACCGCAAAGCAGATGGAGGCCCTGGCTCGGTTGTCATCTTTCCTGAGCCTGCAATGCGGGATCCCTCGATCGCGAATCATGACGCACGGCGGTATCACCGGGAAAACCAAATGTCCCGGTCGTCATTTCTCCCTGGCCCGGATCATTCAAAAAATGCCGGGGCGCAGCTATTCATTTGCATCAAATTAAGAACGTATGAAATTCGACCATTCGCCCCTGAATCGTGCCGGTTTGCCGCGGGAAGCCCGTTCATATTGACCCTCCCTGTGGTCGGCCGGGCTTTCGTTCCGGGTTAGCGCAGGGCTGTGATTATTCAGACCCCGTCTTTTTCTCCGTCGCGTCGTCGCCTTCGAAAAAAACGAACGGCCAAACACTCGCACTCAACACATTCAGTCAATATAATAAAATAGCCTTGATGAGACGTGTTTAGCGACCTAGCATGCGAGCCTTCGCGAGCCCTGCCATTGGGGATGGTTCTATTGCTCACTCGACCGGAACCTATCTCAGGCCGCTGAATTGGGAGTTTCAAAGAGTGTCTGACGAATCAGGTGCACGACGGCAAAAGATCCTCCTGGGAGTCTCCGTCGTTTTGTTGATTGCAGCCGGTGTTTTGGCCTGGGCCCGTCTGGGTGGAGCGTCCATCTACAATATCGCGGCTGAGCGGGCGTTTATTTGCGTCGAAACCGACAAGGTCTTTGAATATACGATCAAGGAAGGCGATAAGTCGCCCTATCCTTCACCGCATACCGGTCGGAACACCGGCTATCCGGCCGACACATGCTATTGGACCAAGGATGCAAGCGGCCGCTGGGACCGCAAAGAAAAGCCGACGTTCGTGCTTGTCAAAAAAACGGTGGACCCGAAGACCGACGAAAAAACGTATTGCCCGGACTGTGGTCGATTGGTGGTCCGGCACAATCCACCGCCAACGGATGACCAGATTGCCAAAGCCAACGCTGGGGCAGGCTATTGAGTCTTGTTTGGAAAAGAAGGGATCAAGAAATGGTAGAAGCCCGTCAACGCACAAAAAGAGCGGCCTTTACCCTGATCGAATTGCTCGTCGTGATTTCGATCATCGCGCTACTTATTTCGATCCTCCTGCCGGCGATGTCCGGCGCGCGACGAACCGCGCAACGCGTGGCCTGCATGGCGACCATGCGCGAGATCGGCGTTGGAGGAACTGAGTACGCCACCGATGACTCGAATGGTTGGATGCCGGGCGCGCCGGCCGGTTCCTACCTGCTAAATGAACCTAGCGCATTCGGCCCTCAGGTTCAGGTCTGGGATTGGATGGGCCAGTTGGCGAGCCAGTGGAACATGGGATTGTACCAGCCCAGCCAGGGAGACATTGACGGTGTGGCCAGACGGTTCAACGAACTGCGATCCTCCAAGAGCTTCCTGTGTGCCGCCAACAAGTTTCTTTCCACCCATTTTGGCGGTCCGGATGCCGGCGCAGGCCGGATGGTGAGCTACAACATGACTCGGTATCAGACCTTCCAGGGTGTGGAAGCGGGCGGCATCGCAGGGGTGACGACGGTTCCAGCCGGCCACAATGAGCAGATACCCCTGAACTGGAAGCCTGCAGTGGATCGGGTCGGCCAACCCTCCAGGAAGATCTTCTGCGGCGATGGTTCCCGCTTTGCCAACACGACCACGGCCCCGGACTATGACCTCTCCGTGGCGGCCAGCTTCGGTGGTGCCTTCACCGATGCGGGAGCCCACTCGACGCTCTCACGGTCCTGGGATCGAAGCTGGGCAAACGGCTTCACCACGGGATTTGACGCTCGATTTTATGCCTATCGGCATGCGACCGCGGAGCCCCCCGCAGGGGCCGCGGCCAACGTATTCAAAGCGAATTTCGTGTTCTGGGATGGGCACGTCGAAACCCTCGGTGACCTCGATTCCTCGAACCCGTTCCTGTGGCTGCCCCAGGGAACCGTGCTGAACACCTCTGGAACTTGGCCGGATACCATCAATACTTTCGGCCTGGGCAGCGAGGTCGTCATCGGCTCCTAGGAAATTCTCAGCCTTGACCTAACGTCCGAATATGGTATAGTCTCGTAGCAGGTACGGGTTGCGTGTTGGTACGCACCGAGGCCTTTCGAGATAACGGCTCTTGATTTACACACGCCGGACAAAGTGATTCGCAAAACGTTGTACATTTTGAGAATACAACGCGGGTGTCTCTCTTGCGCAAAGACCCGGGCCATCTGCCAACGTCATATCCCATGAATGAGCCGATGTTGATTCAAATGCTGCCAATTCTTCCATGATTAAGGTCACACTCCCGGACGGGTCAATCAAAGAGATGCCTCCCGGTAGTTCCGCGATGGATGTCGCGGCCGGTATCGGTGCAGGCCTTGCTCGAGCCGCCCTCGCCGCCAAGGCAAACTACGGCAAAGGCGCGGTCTTTCTCGATTTGGCGACCCCTTTGGCGGGCGATTGCGAACTGTCCATCCTTACGGTCAAAGACGCGGAAACGCTCACCATTCTTCGACACAGCACGGCCCACGTGATGGCCGAGGCAATCTCCAAGCTGTGGCCGGAAACCAAGCTGGTGTACGGACCACCGATCGACGGCGGTTTCTACTACGACATCGATCTGGATCAACGTCTGACCCCGGATGACTTCGCGAAAATCGAGTCGGAAATGTCCAGGATCGTTCAGGAAGACCGACCGTTCACTCGTTACGAGATGAGTCGCGAAGAGGGAATGACCAAGCTCAAGGCCGAAGGCAATCCCTACAAAATCGAAAACGCCGAGCGAGCCAAGGGGAATTCCCTAAGCTTCTACGTCACGGGACCCGAGCCGGGCGCCAATTGGGAAGACCTTTGCATGGGAACCCACGTTCCTCGCACGGGCACCATCGGCGCATTCAAAGTCTTGAGTGTCTCAGGCGCGTTCCTCCATGGCGACGCCGCCAAAAAGCAACTTCAGCGCGTCAACGGCACGGCCTTTCACACGAAAAAGGAACTCAAGGAATACCTGCATCGACTTGAAGAGGCCAAAAAACGCGATCACCGCCGAATCGGCCAAGAATTAGGGTTGTTTGCGCTCGATCCCATGGTGGGTTCCGGACTGGTCCTATGGAAACCCAAAGGCGCAATCGTTCGAAGCCTGCTGGAAAACTACCTGCGTACCGAGTTGGTACGCCATGGTTATGAGCCTGTTTATTCTCCAAACATCGGCCGACTTGAACTCTATCGCACGAGCGGCCATTTCCCGTACTACAGTGAAGGAAACTTCCCACCGATGTTTGATCGGCCTGCGGCGTCGCTCGTCCAGGCCATCGGAGACTTGCTTTCGGACGAATCCTCGAAAGCGTCCGGAGACAACGAACGGTCATCCCAATTGAATAAACTCCTGGAACCACTCGGTGAATTGTTAGGCATCGAGGCAAAGCCGGGTTGCTGTTCGCAGGAAACCCTCGATCAGATCAATGCGACATTGGCACGGGAAGAGGGATACCTTCTCAAGCCGATGAACTGCCCGCACCATATCCGCATCTATGCGAGCGAGCCTCGGAGCTATCGTGATTTGCCCATTCGCATGGCGGAGTTCGGGACCGTCTATCGATACGAACAATCCGGCGAAGTCTCCGGTCTGACTCGTGTACGCGGCTTCACGCAAGACGATGCCCATTTGTTCTGCACACCGGATCAATTGCAGGATGAGTTGGCCAAGTGCCTTCAATTGGCGCGGTACGTGCTGGATGGGCTGGGCCTGAAGGACTATCGCGTTCGGATCGGACTGCACGATCCTGATGAGTCGAAGTACATCGACAATCCGCAAGGTTGGGCAGAGGCCGAAGCGGCCCTTCGTGCGGCCGCTGAAGCCAGTGGATTGCCCGCGACCGAGGAGGTCGGCGAAGCAGCCTTCTATGGACCCAAGATCGACTTCGTGGTCAAAGACTGCATCGGCCGGGAATGGCAACTCGGAACGGTCCAGGTCGATTACAATTTGCCTCAGCGATTTGATCTGCATTACACCGGGCGGGATAACCGACCCCACCGCCCGATCATGATCCATCGCGCCCCGTTCGGCAGCATGGAACGGTTTATGGGCATTCTGATCGAGCACTTTGAAGGCGCGTTCCCAATGTGGCTCTCGCCGGTTCAGGTCGTCGTGGCCACGATCAGCGAAAAGAGCATCGCCTACGCCAAGGAAATCGTCGAGGGACTCAGGGCCGCGGGGCTCCGTGTTGAGCTTGATGATTCCCCGGAGCGGATCGGGCCCAAGAAGCATCAGGCTCGAAAAATGAAAATCCCCTATATTGCGGTGGTCGGAGAGCAAGAGGCCGCCGGGCGGACCGTGAACATCAATGACAGAGAGGGCCGCCAACTGGATAACATGAACCTGGAGACGTTTCTGACCATGCTTCTCCAGCAAAACCAGCCCGAGCATGAAGCGACCAAGGAGGGTGCAAAATGAAAACGAGGGCGAGAGCGATCGGTGTGAATGCCGCGAAGACCGAAGTCACGCGGTTCTTTGATGATATTTTGCCTTAGTCAAGGTCAAAAGGAGATTCGCTTATTATTCGATTGAGATGTAACGAGCAAATTCGTCTGACGCCGGTGCGACTAATTGATCAGGACAAGAACATGATCGGAATCGTCCCGACGGATGAAGCGCTTCGCATGGCAAGGGACTCAGGGTTGGATCTTGTTGAGGTCTCCCCCAACGAACGCCCACCCGTTTGCCGAATCATGGATTACGGCAAGCACAAGTACGACCAGTCCAAGAAGCTCAAGCAGAAGCACCACGAACAGAGGATCAAAGAGGTCCGGCTGCGTCCCAAGACCGATCCGCACGATAAAGAGATCAAACTCAAACGGGCACGCACGTTCCTGGAGCATGGCGATCGGGTGCAGTTCACGATGCTGTTCCGTGGACGGGAGCGATTTCATAAGGAACTGGGGCTCGATATCTTCGACGAGATCGTCAAAGAACTCGAGGAAATCGCCAAGCTGGACCGGCCGGCCAAGGCACTGGGGAGGCGGATGACCATGGTGCTCGCCCCAATCAAGGCAGCCTCGCCCCAAGGCAAAAGCCAACCCAAGGCCAAGGGGAGTTCGCAAAGCAAAACGCCGAAGCCGAGCGTCGCTTCGAATCAGCCGAACCAGCCGCCCCCGCCGCAAGCCGTTGAGCCCAGCGGCGACCGGTCCTCCCAGCCCGATTGATGTTTATCGGTCCTTTTCGATGAAGGCCCCGCGGCGCCAACCAATCACTTCACGGGCAATCGCGTTGGTTTCATTCAGCCGACGACTTGCGAGATTGGGAGACTGCGCTTATCATCCCGGGTTTCGACGCGCAGAGGAGGATTCAGACGATGCCGAAAATGAAACGCCACAAGGGCCTGACGAAACGGATGAAAGTTTCGGCGAACGGCAAGCTGCGCTATAACAAGAGCTGCGCCGGCCACAAATTGAGTCAGAAGGACGGTTCCCGTCGACGCCGATTGAGAAAACGCGTCGATTTGGACAACCCCACGATGGTGGCCAGACTAAGGCGTCTGATGTTGTCATAAGCCCGCAGCGAATCGATCGATACTTTCGGAGTTCCAGCGATGCCACGCACCAAAACGAGTGTTGCTCACCATAAGAGAGTCAAGCGAATCCTCAAAGCCGCCAGAGGATACTACGGCAGCCGTAGCAAGCTGTTGCGAACGGCGAGAGATACGCTGCTGCGCGCCGGGGCATATTCCTATCGCGACCGTCGGCGACGAAAAGGAGATTTTCGAAGGCTTTGGATCACTCGCATCACCGCAGCCTGCCGTTCACGCGGCATTTCCTACAGTCGCTTCCTGTTCGGCCTCAAAATGGCCTCGATCGACCTCAACCGAAAGATGCTGAGTGAAATCGCCATCGTCGATCCCGAAGCCTTTGACGCGCTCGTCGAACTCGCTCGGGACAAGGCCAAGTCCGCCGCCTAATCCAATCCCTATTCGAAAATGGCCATGCCAGGGCAAATCGGCACTGCCATGCAATCCTATGGCGTCATCTTTGACATGGACGGCGTGCTCGTAGACAGCTACGACGCGCACCAAAGAAGCTGGCAGATGCTCGCCGATGAAGTCGGCCTCTCGATCACAAGCGAACAATTCGCCGATACCTTCGGACGCACCAGCCGAGACATCATCGAGATTCTGTTCAAGGTCACGGACTCGGCCGCCATTCGCCGCTATGACGACCGTAAGGAAGCGCTGTATCGCGAAATCATTCGCGGTCAGGTCCCCGCCATGCCTGGTGCGAGGGAATTGGTCAAAGACCTGCATGCCACGGGCCTTCGTCTCGCCGTCGGCTCATCCGGCCCCCCGGAGAACGTCTCACTGGTTTGCAAGGAGATGGGGCTCGACCTTTTTCTAAAAACTCAGATAACCGGAGCGGACGTGAACCGCGGAAAACCGGACCCGCAGGTCTTTCTCTTGGCAGCCGAGCAACTGGGCCTGCCGCCTCGGCGGTGTGTCGTGATCGAGGACGCCCCCTCAGGTATCGAAGCAGCCCGTCGAGCCGGCATGCCCTGCATCGCACTGTCCGGCAGCCACGAATCCGAAGCGTTGTCAAAAGCGGATCAGGTCGTGAAACGCTTGGACGAGATTCATGTTGAACTGATCAAGGCGCTCATCGGCGCGCCTTAATTCTTGACGCCGGCTTTCTTTTGGGCCTGTGCGGTCTTCTCGGCGCTGACCAGCTCCTGTTGCTTGAGCGTTAGGACCTGTTTTTCCAGACGTGCGCAGAGTCTATTGAAGATAGCGCCGATCGGTTTTCGCAATTGCTCGGCGCGAGCGGCATGTTTTTTACGATTCGCCTCGGTCTCGGCGTGTTCGCGAAGCGCCTCGGCCATCTCTATTTCTTTTCCATACTTGGCCAGATAGTTGACGGCGTTCTTGGTTTCACTTTTTAGTATCGAGTTCGCAATGCCACGCTGCAAATCATTGCATTTGTAGTAGTTGCAAAACCAATTGACGTAAAGCTCCCAAGCAGACTGATCCGTGGCCGTGGACGCAAGATCCGGCCTATCTTTACTTCTTTTTCTATCCACCAGGCCGTCCCTCTCAGCGAGAAGCCTGAGGTGCTCGGACACCGCCGCGGCGTGTACGGCGTCGTGATGAAGGCCCCATTCCATCGGGTTCCAGTGGCCGGCCTTCCAGCTTTTGATCATTTTTTCGACGTCGCGATGGCGCTTCAGCACGGCCTTCATGTCCTCTTCCAATTGAGCGCGCTGCCCCTCGTTCATCGTCTTCTCAAGCTTCTGGGAGATTCGTTCGACCGACTGAAGCGCATCAGCCATGACCGGCTCCAGCTTGTGAGACCACTTTTGGACCTGCTCAGCCGTAAACGGCTTCTGACTGACCCGCGTCCGGGCAACCTCCAAAGCAATGGGAACGACGTCCTTGAAGTGTTTCACGGCCACCATCATCGCTTCACGATTCGCTTCCCGCTTGACGAGCTCAACCTGATCCTGAGTGAGGTTGTAGCGCCCCTGGACACCGGTGAAGAAAATCTGCTCCCGCTGCGCCGGGTCCCAAGGGGCAACCTGTGAAACCTGGTTGATGAGATTCAGCATGAACTGGTCGGGCTCGGAGTCCCATCCGTTCTGTTCAAAAATGATGTGGTGCGCTTCGGTGATCACCTGAGCTTCACTCGCCCAGGGCCCCATCTTTTTCGCCTCTTCCTCAAGATTCTTCAACTGTTGAAGCCCCTCTGGGGCCACTTTCGGGGTGGAATCCGCCCAAGCGGTCGTTGATATCAAAAGGACACCACACACAAACCATTTCGTCGTCATTGAAATCTCCATGGCTAGATATTGCCTCGATTGAGAGCCCGACGAATTGCTTCGCGAAGTTTTTCATGAACCTCCAAAGGCCTGGCGACCATTCGCCAAAACCCAGTTCCCCCCCCGCTACCGGCCGCCGCCGTCTGAATCGCGATGGTCCCGACTCGGACGGTCCGCTCCGACAATGACAGCGTCAGACCGGTATTTTGAATCCGGTCAAGCGTGCATTCGAACATTTCGACCCTGAACACGCCGCGGATACTCATCACGCGGCGATTGGTCAGAACATAAAGACGTGAAACCCACTCCAACATCGCCCAACCGAGTCTGGCTCCGGCGAACAGGATGGCCATCTGAAGCACGTAGGTCCGGTAGGAGGGCGTCACGACTTCCGTCATTCCCAAGCCCGCAACCAGCACCATGGCCGTGACCCACCGCAACGAACTCAGCAGGACGAACCAGGGCGATGGCTTAATGGCAAAGTGGACGACCTCGCCCCCGTCCAGCAAATGGGACGGCACCATCGCTTCCACGGGCAAACGAACCGCCGTGCCGGTCGAACCCTCGGCGTGTGCGACGATGTTTCGCTTCATTCGCCTTGGCCGTTCACCATTTGCTCTCACTGGTAGCACTCCGCCTTTAACACGCCGATATCAGGCCAATTTCGATACTGGTCATTATAGTCCAGTCCGTAGCCGACGACGAAAGCATCCTCAATGTCAAACCCAACGAAATCCGCCACCAGGTCTTTCGGGGCCTTGGCGGGTTTTCTCAAGAGCGTGCAGATCCGCAAACTGGCAGGCTGCCGTTTTCTGAGCTGCTCCCCGACCGTCCGCAGCGTTTTGCCGGTGTCCAGAATGTCATCGACCACGAGGACATGCCGATTCCGAATATCGACGTCAAGGTCCTGTACGACCTTCGTATCTCCCCCTTCGGTCGTCTTGCCCCGATACCGGCTTATCGTCATGAGACCGATGTTCATCTTGAACGGCAAACATCGAATCAAATCGGCCACAAAAATAATGGAGCCCGCCAAAACAGGGACGATGACCAGGCCATGCGCATCCTCTTCGCCATACGTCTCCGCAATCTCGGTGGCTAACTCGCCGACCCTCCGCTGGATTTCGTCCCGGGGAATGAGGATTCGCGCCAGATCTCGTTCCATTTTTCCATTATAGCCCCCTCTTGTTTTTCGACAAATGAACCGTTGCTCGTTGCAAGTCACTGTCATTTCATAAGCTACGGATTAGAGCGCGCACTCCGCCCAAGTTCCGAAAACCTCCGCGCACCCAACAGGAATATTGCTTTCCAGGTCTGCCGAAGAACCCGATGTATCGACTGACAGGTCTCCAAGACGGCGCGCAGGACACTAGGGAAGAAGCAACGATGTCGATACACCAAGACCTTGAGCGAGACGGGGCCGCGCTCATCATGATCGTCAGTGAAGCGGAGGATCTGACGGAATCCGTCACGGACCTCTTGCAAACCACCGGTTACCGCACAGTCAGCACGGCCGACGCGACGACCGCCGTCTCAATTTCAGAGAAATACAGGCCGAATGCCATTCTGCTCGATGCCGGGATATCGAACATGAATGCAGCGAAGCTCTGCAAAGAATTGAAAACCCGGTTTGCAACCGAGGACAACCCTGTGTTGTTTCTCACCGCCCCGGACCCGACCGAGGAAACGATCACAGGCTATTACGAAGCGGGCGGACACGATGTGATTCCCAAGCCGATCAGCAAAGCAATCCTGTTGGCCCGGCTACAAGTCGTCCTGCGGGAACAATCGCTTCGTGAAGCCTATCGCAAGCTGGCCACACAAGATCCGCACACCGGCCTGGACAATCGGCGCCAATTCTTTCTGCAACTGTCCGACGCCATTACGGCCGCGAAACGAGACCATACCGAAATTGTCCTGGCGCTCGGCGATCTCGATAAGCTCACCAGGATCAATGCGAAGTACGGCCACGATTTCGGCGACGAAGTCATTCTCACTTTTGCACGCCTGCTGAAACGGTTCGTGTCGCCGGACTGCATCGTCGGACGGATCACGGATGATGCCATTGCGGTGGCGCTTCGAAACACGACCGAAGCCAAGGCTCTCACTTTTTGCGAACGGATCGGACAAACCTTCGCTGCCGTGGCCTTCGACGCCGACAGCGACCCCAAACACTTCACCGCCAGTTTTGGCCTGGCTCGCCTCGACGGCGCCTCGTCAAATGACGATGGCGACGACCTGATGAACCAGGCGGACATCGCCTTGTTCGAGGCGAAAAGAGTCGGACATGGCCGCATCTGTGCCTATTGGAAACTGGACCCCGATGCGCTGTCCGCCATCGACCAGGACAAACGACACGCCAGGCATTCCTCACGCGAAACGACCAATCGCGCCTACGTCGGCGTGGAAGAAACATCAGAGCCAACGGATTCAACGCCGTCTCAGCAGCCCTAAGTCCGCGTCGTTTCGACCTGCACCAACTCGACTCCGAACGCCCAATCATTGCCGCTCCACGGCCGTGACCTTAGGATGACCACATCATGATGCGCAACCTGATGCTCGTGCTCGCCTACGATGGAAGCCAGTTTCACGGATGGCAGAACCAGCCCAAAATGCGGACCGTTCAGGACTGTCTGGAAAAGGCCCTGCGGCGAACGGTCCGTCATCGTGCAGCCATCCTCGGCTGCAGCCGGACGGATTCGGGAGTCCATGCCGCAGGCTACGTGGCCAATCTCTACACGACCAGCCCCGTGCCCAACGAACGTATCGCCAGAAGCGTAGGCTCACGCCTGCCTAAGGACATGACCCTGATTCACCTGACCGAAGTGCCGTTGACGTTTCATGCAACGTTGTCCGCAAAGACGAAGCTTTATCGTTATCGGCTCTACAACTCCAAAGGCAGGCCCTGCGAGCAACTCTTGCAGCAGCAGACCTACCATTGCTGGCAGCCTTTGTGCCTAAACCGGATGCGCGAAGCGGCAAAACACTGGCTGGGCCGGCACGACTTCTCGTCATTCGCCTCCGCGGGCAATGATCGACAATCGAACGTACGCAGAATCATTCGCATCGAATTCCTTCGCTCCGGCCATGAAATCCGAATCGACATCGAAGGCGACGGCTTCCTTTATAAGCAAGTGCGAAACATGGTCGGCACACTCTGCGAAATCGGCCGGGGCCAATGGGCACCGGAATACGCAAAAACCATCCTTGAAGCCAGAGACCGTACCAAGGCCGGACCCACGGCGCCTGCACGCGGACTCTGTCTCCAATGGGTTCGCTACGATATTCCCAATCTGCCACCCCCACGACCGGACCTCCTAAAAAAAGCGCGCGAAGCCAGGCCTCCTGCAGGAGCCCAGAAAGCCGATGTCGACGGCACCTCCATGTCGACCGCGCCGATGCCGCCCGGCGTCGAACCGGGGGAGGAACCTTGCGCCTGACAAACACGCAAAACCACCGAAACTGACGATCGACGCTAATTGACGTGCCGGCGACTCAGGATGTTCTCGAACTCGAAGACGTCGTCGTGCCGGAAGCCCTCTTGAGATCCGCCAGCGCAAGGTCCAATCGCTGCCGGCTGATCTTCGCACTGATCTTTTCGCTGACCGCATGCGACATTTCAAGGAACAGGTCGACGCCCGGCTCATCCGTCATTTGATAAGTATTAAACGAATCGAGCGCCCTCTGTCTCAACTCAGTGACCTCGCCCAGGTGTTTCTGCAGTTGCCCGAGGTCAGAATATCCATTGGTTTGATCGAGAGTGACTTGCGCCCTTTCGATACTCAGCAGGTCTCTCATGAAGATGTCCAGACGACTCTCACGGCCCCTGCGCTGCAAATGGCGAAACCAGCGGAACGCTACGAAGATCCCGATCACAATGGAAACGACGAATGAGCGAACTCCCTCCGTCGCGTCCACAAAATCGGGGCTCAAAAAAGGCTTGAGATCGGGTTCGTAGATATTGAATGCGCCGTCATGGAGCGCGAACGGAGGCTTCTGTCGCGAGAATTCGTGCGCGGGACCTTGTCTGTAAAGACTTCCCAGTTGATGACGCCGCTGAAAATTCCGATCAAGCAGGATGACCGTCATGTCCTCTACAATGCTTCTCGAAACATGCGTGCCGGTTAACAACTGCGCGTTGACCGAAACGGTCTCGATATCGTCCGGCGGCACGGGGCTGGGAGAAGAATAGTAGAAACCTTTCTCAATCTTGAAGTGACTTAAGACAAGGAACCGCTGAGTGAGGTTTCCCACATACGGCAGACTATGCAACATAAAATGACCAAGCCTAGGGTCGAGCAAACCGGGAAGCATCGGAGTGGTGATGCCGGCGCTGACGATGACGGCGTCGGTCTCGGCCTCGTCGGCATCCAGTATTTCCTTGAGCGGCACGGGAGCAACCGACTCGATGCCAAGGTGTTTCGCCAAAACACCCCCGAGTTCGTGATCAGCGGAGCGTATTGGCCCGACCTTGACCACCCCTCCCTGATCGGCCAACTCGCTGAGCCGCATCCCCTTTCGAAGAATCAGATGAACGGGCTGAGCATAGAGATTGCTGATGAAACGAATCTCAATGTCGCCGCCTGCCTGAGCATCCTCACCGTCTAACGACGGCTGATAGAAACCAAAGTGGGCCTCGCCGTCCAGAAGGAGTTGAAGATTATCAACGGCGCCCTCCGTCGTGCGGACTTCCACATCCTCCTCACCGAGTCCGTTTTTCTTTCTCAGTTCCAAGGCCAACGCGCTCGCCAGACGATGAAAACGGCTTCCCTCCGCGCCCCCGGCGATGACGACGACATTACGGTAAGGATCGAAGCTCTGAAGTAAAAACGGCAGAACGATGGCAACGATCAGCAGCAAACTGAGAAAAAACCACAAGCGGCGGGATCTCGACTTACCGGTCAGAAAGCGGTATGGAAATGATTCAACGGATGGTCGGGCCATAACCTAAGCGGTGAACGTATAAATGTCGTATTCCCGAGCCCCATTTTCGTACTTGTCGGTGTGTAGGACAATAGGATAAAAGTCTTTTTCTGAATAAGCGCTGGGATATTTGGTCCATGACAGCTGCGATCGCTTGGCCGTGCGGAAACGCCAGATCTCTCGAAGAACCTCCTCAAGCCAACCGGGCTGGTCCTTGGCTTCGATCGTCTCTCTCCAGAAAGACTCAAGCTTACGAAGGCTCCACTTTTCTTTAACAGGCGTCTCCTCAGCACCCTGAGCAACGCCATTGTGATAGAGCGCCCAACCGGTTCCATCAACGATGATCAACTTGTCGGCGAGGCACTCATGGATTTCACCGCGGATCGCTTCTTTGTCTTCGGTATTCTCCCACTTCTCGTAGAGTTGCCGCATAACATCACCATCGACACGAACCCGGACGTAACCCCAACGAGATTCCCGGTCCGGCGCCTCATCCGTCTCTGATTTATCAAGTTGCTTGATCTTTATTAGCTCGTCGTACAAAGTTTGTGCGCGATTTGCGATTCCATCGGGAGCGAGCTTCTGATATGCACCGAAACCTGGGAAGAAATTGGGACGTGTGTGGAAATCACGGACTAAACTATGGACGTCGTCCGAAGTCAGTTGGACGATGCGCCTCTCCTGCTGAATGGCCGGCTGATCGTCGAAAATCTGCAGCGTCACAATCATCGTGCTGACCTTAGGGTCCTCGGCAACTCCGATCTCGAAGGCAGGCCATTCCCAGTTCAGCCGCTTGTGGGTGTAGATGAAGATGACGAGGTGGCAGTCGTGAAGAAACTGCTTGATTTCCGGCGTAATCGGCTGGCCAACGCCAGGCGATTTCGCTTTTCGGCTCGTTGACTGGAAGATCTGATTCTCTTGGAAGCCCCAAGTGAACAATTGGCTTGTCACCACGTCCGCATAGTCCCGATCGTCATGCTTATGACTGATGAAGATCTTGAGCGACGAGCGTTGTTCTTCCGTCATCGGTTCAAGCTCTATCTTCAGAGCATCCCGATAATTTTTCATGATCTGGTCTTCGATCTCAAGCGCTAACGCAACGTCACCCCAGTCACCATGATGTTCCTTTAAGCGCAACAGCTCGCCTGTAACCTGACTGAGCGTCGCCGGATCCGAGATTTTCTGCTGCCTGACCTTCTCTAATTGTTCTTTCAATTCTTCAGTCGTCATAATGTACTCCGGCTTACATGCAATCTCTGAAGTCGTTTCGAGTCGGTGTTCACATCCGTCTCTGACCGTACGTCCGATGAAAGTCGATCGCTCGAAATCCACCAACCTGAGGAAAGTCAAAGCCGGAAGAGAACGCTCCTACCCACTGATGGAAATCTTAAGAACCCGAAGCAGGAGGATGGTGGTGGCACGCACCAACAATGTCCCAAGCGGCGAATACACCGGGCCTCCCGCGAAACAACCCAATATGTTGAACCATCCCTACCGGCCTGAACCGTGGGGCCTCCGCCACGGCAACTCAACGTATCAGTTTAACCGATTGCAAGTGATTCCGAAACCCCCCGTTTTCGAAAGCCACTGTTCTCGTCTTACTTTCGCTTCCAGTTCCATATCACCGGCGTGCCAGGCATGGCATGTTGTGCTTTAATGAGGACCGAATGCGAATCGTCCATGTGATTACACGCCTGATCATCGGCGGCGCACAGGAAAACACCATCCTGAGCTGCGAGGGACTCCATGCCCGGGGCCATGAGGTCCATCTCTTCAGCGGCCCGACGACAGGGCCCGAAGGCTCAATCGTCGAGCGCGCGGCCTCCGGCGGCTACGCGTACGAAGAATTCCCCGATCTCGTGCGGGCCGTACATCCGTGGCAGGACATTCAAACGATGCGCGCCTTACAACGGCGGTGCGAGCAGCTTCGGCCCGATGTAGTCCACACGCATTCGAGCAAAGCCGGCATCCTCGGACGTCTCGCAGCCGATCGCGCGGGCGTACCGCACATCGTCCATACGATCCACGGCATGAGCTTCAACCGGACACAGCCGTCTTGGATGCAACGCGCCTTCGCGCTGGCGGAACGCCATTGCGCAAAAAAAAGTCATGCGATCGTCTCCGTGGCCGACGCGATGACGAAACAGGCACTTGCATCTCAGATCGGCCGACCGGAACAATACGAAACCATCCGAAGCGGAATGGAGGTCGATCTTTTTGATCCCCGTGCCCATGACCAGAAAGGCACGAGGACGCAGTGGAACGTTGCGAGCGATGCAGTCGTGGTCGGAACAATGGCGCGCCTGTTCGTCAACAAAGGCTATGAACAGCTCATCGAGATCATGAGACTCGCCTTGCAGCACGAGCCGCGGTTGCGATTCGTCTGGATCGGAGACGGTGCGGATCGACCGCGTTACGAGGCCGAACTGGCAAACCGTGGATTGCGCGACCGAGTCATCATCACCGGACTCGTCCCGCCGTCTGAGATGCCGCGCATTCTGTCCGCCGTCGATATCCTCGCCCACACATCCCAATGGGAGGGACTCCCCAGAGCCGTGGTCCAGGCAATGCTAATGGAGAAGCCGGCCGTGAGCTTTGCGATCGACGGCGCACCGGAAGTCGTTCAGCCAGGCGAAACAGGAGAACTGGTCGAGCTGGGCGATTTGCCTGGGTTTGCCTCGGCCATTGTCTCGTTGGCCCGATCACCGGAACGACGATCAGACTATGGACGCCGAGGTCGCAGCCGTTGCCTGAGCGAGTTTGATCATCTGACCATGGTGGAAAGGCTGGATCAGCTATACCGGCGACTGGCCGGTAAATAAGCGCCACTCGCAAAGGCACTCAGGCCGGCGGTGGCTGCCTACTGAGTTGTTGCCACATTTGCTTTGCCCGTTGCTGCTGTTCCTTGCTGCCCGTCTTGATGGCGATGGAGAGTACGCGAAGCGCATCCGGAACCGACCCACTCCCCGCATACAATACGGCCAGCCGCAACGCGGTCTCGGCTTTGAGCTTGATGATTTCGGGGTCGCGAGATTGCGCCTTGAGAATGAATTCATACTCGCGCGCCAGTCCCTCAAAATCCTGCCGAATAATGAGGACCGCCCCGAAGTCGAACCTTAGCAGGAGCGAATCCGGTGCAATCTTGAGCGCCTCACGGTATTGCTCAACAGCCTCGTCGTACCGGCGCGATATCGTGAGTGCATGAGCCAGGTTGTGACGCAATACCAGGAGGCCGGGTTGATCCCGGATCGCTTCGCGATAATCCGAAACTGCCTGAGTGAAATCCTGAGGCTCCAGGCTCCGCAATAAGTTCAACCGCTGGATTGCAAGTTGATCTTGCGGATCGAACCGGACGGCATTCAGCAGTTTTGGTCTCGCCGAATCAAAATCCCCTTGTGCGGCGTGAAATCCGGCCCATTCGACCCAGATTCTCGCCGAAATCGGTAGCCGTACAGGCCCGGCTTTTCGAAACAGAGCTTCCCTCGTCGCCGTCTCAAGCGAAATGGCCTTCTCAAATGCCTCTCGGGCCTTGTCCAGGTGGCCTAGGTGCGTCTCCACCTTGGCAAGCTGGAGCCACCAATCCGCCCGATCAGGATACGCCGCCAGAGCTTTGTGCATCTGCCCCGGCGCACGGCCCGGATCGTCGGTAAACAGATACAGCCAGCCAAGACGAAGATGGTTATCCGCCATGCCGAAGAGGCCCCATCGTTCACAGGCTTCGTAGTGATGCACGCCGGCTGCAACCTTTTCGAGCTTCTCCGGTGACGCATTTTCGACAAAGGCGGAATCATATTGCCAGTTCGGAATCGATTCGTCATAGACCCAGCCGCCGAGAATGTCGTGATACCGCCACACACCGGAGTGAATCAGCAGCCCGACCAACAGTAGTGTCACCACCACGTGGGCGACTCCCTGCGGCCGAGTTTTTCCTCCCGTTTTCAGGCGGAGCTTTTGGAGCATGACATCCCGGGCATAAAAGATGCGAGCGGTTTTCATACACACAAACGTGACCACACATGCAACCCCCAACGACATCAGAAATGGAAACTGTCCGTAGAGACCATTCACGGAGACCAGCGTGGCAAAAAACACGAAAAGGGCCACGATCTCCTCTGCGAGCGTCATGTCATAACGACGTTGCTTAGGCGGTCGGGCAGGCTTTGCGCCCAGCGCCGGCTTGCCAAAGCCGAAATACAACGCATCATTTGGACAGACTTCCACGCAATCCAGACACTTCATACAGCCGGGATCGACGACCATCTTGTAGAGATTCACCTCTTCGGCCACGTTCACGTTCGACGTGCAGGCCGCCGTACAGTGCCCGCATTGCTTGCAGGCGTCCGTCACGCGAATCCTGGCCGTCGCCAGCTTGTCGGTCAGGCCGAAGAAGGCGCCGTAGGGACAACCATAGGTGCAAAACGCCTTGGGGCCGAGGTAATAAATGATGACGACGCCGCAGACCAGAATGGTCAGACAGGCGAACACGGGTCCGGGAAACGTATCCCAAAAGCCTGTCCGCATCAGATGCCAGGTGAACTCCGGCGCCGGATGTCCCTGAACCATCGTCCACAATCTTGCTCCCAACGGATATAAGAACATCCAACCGGCAGCGACCACCAGGGGGATGTAGATCATGAACCTCGTCCTGAACGCCTTTGGCCGCATGCGCAGCTTTTTGAGAAGCCATAGCGTCAGATCCTGATAGGCGATGATGTGGCACCCCCAGCCGCAGACCCAACGGCCGAGGATCAATGTCGCGATCAAAGCGAGGCCGAAAAAGACCAATCCCATGTTGATCTCGCCACGACGGATCAGCTCGACGGATTCCGAGGGTTCGATGGGCGTGAGCGTGCTGCCCGCCCACAGCCAGTGCAGGAAATGGCCGACCATCAGGAGATGGACGATCGCCAGAGAATAGGCCCGCCAGCGGCCGGATCGCGACTTCTTCATCCCCGTCACCGGATCCACCGCGATCACGGACAGGCGAACATCTCCCTCTTTGGCGGACGGCCGAGGGGTGCAGCTTGCCTTCCTGTCTGCAGCGGATTTCGATGAGGGCATTTCAGTTTTCATCAGCAGCCGGTCGGCTCAAATCGCCTCTTTCCGAATCCCGTCGGCCCTCCAATCCTTTTTGATTGACATTTCCGGAGAATAATCATAATACTTTGTAGCCTGCATGACCGACCATCCTTGAATGAAAACCCTCATTTCTCGCCAGCAACGTCGCAGTGATACACATGGGTACCAACATCTTATCAGTGATAAACCGTAATCGCACATCCCTTCCTCTCCTTTATGGACCAGGACGTCCCAAGGGCCGCCTCGTCCTTTGCATGATGGTGATGGGGCTTTCAGGATCGTGCGTCCCGAACGAAAGCGAACCCGTCGTCACGATGCCGAAGGTATGGGCTTCGGGCCCCTCGATGGTGCTGGACCTGAACCGGCCGCCTCGCGATGAAACCGACTACTACAATCAGGACGAAAATCGGATTCGGCTGCGCGGCGCGGTCAACGAAATCGTGCCCTTCGAATTCGCGCTGCATGGCCCGGAAGAAGGCGCCACCGGGCTGACCGTTTCCGTGGAGGCGCTGAAATCCGCGTCAAACGTGATCCCGCCGGACGCCGTTCAAATCTACCGTCACTGGCCTGTGACGATCGACCAATACCCAAACTGGTATCTCCGTTCCATCGGACGACGAGGGCCGCGAGAAATCCCGGACGCATTGGTGCCGATCAACGCGAGGACGCATGGTCAGCCGTTCACCATCCCGTCGAACACGAACCTCGTTTTCTGGGTCGAGATTCACATTCCGTTCAGCGCGCGACCCGGCACCTACGAAGGCGCAATCGTCGTGCAGGAAACAACGGGCCAAAGTCGGAGAACGCCCATCGTGCTGCAGGTGCGTGACGTCATCCTGCCGCCGGAAGAGGCGATACCGGTCTTGGCAAGGGTGCAACTTCAACCCATACTCGCCGCCCACACAAAACTGGACCCCGAGAATCTCCGGATCGTCCTGGGCGATCCTGAAGCACAACGGGTCCTCCAAGACACCTTCAAATTACTTCACGCACACGGGCTCAGCCCGTTTACGCAGGAACTTCGCCCGCGATTCAAGCAGAATCTGGGCGGCGAGATTCTGCTCGACTGGGCGGATTACGATCGCTTTTGTAGTCCGCTCATCAACGGGCGTACATACCAGAACAATCGGGCCCCATGGGCGTGGCCCCTGCCGATCGATCTGCAGCAACCCGATCCATCACAATACGGCGGCAAGGATTCGACGGTTTACACCGCCGTCTTGAAGAAATATCTGGCCGCCGTCGCCGCGCATTTCAAGCAAAAAGGCTGGCTCGACAAAACCTTCGTGTTCTTTGATCTGATCCGGCAGCCGAACCCTCGGGCCGAAGACCTCGAAAAGGTCCGGCAACTCGCGATCCTCACCCACCTGGTCGACGATCAACTCAGCTTTGCGACTCGGGCCGTCCCCCAGTCGATGGCCCCTTTCGGCTGGTTTGAACACAAACATGAAGATCTCACGTCCGTGATTGATATCTGGGCGACGCCGGCGCGCTATCAGCACGGGCCTACCATGTCGCGCCTACAGACGCTCGGCAAGCGCACCTGGTTCGTCCCGGATCAACCGCCCTACAGCGGTTCGCTCGCGGTCGAAGCCCCGCCGATTCATGCACGCAGCCTCGCATGGCAGGCTTTCCTGCAGGATCATGAGGCCATCTTCCTCGATCAGGTGACAAACTGGCCTGACGACGTCTTCGACCGGCCGATCCGCGCCCGAAAAAAGCCGACTGACGGTTGGCTGGTCTATCCCGGTCAATGGTTTGGTCTGGACACCCCCGTGCCCTCCGTGCGCCTTAAGCATCTGCAACTGGGCATTCAGGACTATCAACGGCTGAAACTGCTGGAAAAAAACGGACGGAAGGAAACGGCCAAGTTGATCGCCGGTTCCTTGATCAAGGCCACCGGAACCGAAGCTTATGGCGATAATTACCAGGACGGTCTTTTTGGCCGTCGCGTCGATGACCCCGCCGTCTGGGAGTTGGCGGGACGCATGCTGGATGACGAGCTTCACAGCCTTCTCAACGAAGGTGCAGCTGCAGGTGACGGTGCCGAACGCGCGGACTGGGTCCGGTTTCTTCGACAGACTCGGCGGATTGAAGCGGAGTGCGAGTCGGCGCGATTGCTGACGGACAACCGCCCGGAGCACGAAGGATTTCTCCTGACGTACGAAGTGGCGATTCGGAGCGAGCAGCGCACGCCCTTGGAAGGAGAACTGAAGTTCGGACCCTTGCCGCCCGGAGCCGCCGGTATCAGTGACGTCGTTCGAGTCGGACCGATCCCTGAAATGGGGCTGGCTCGCGAGAAGTTGATCGCCTCCTTCCCAAAGCTGCCCAGAACCGACCTGGACGGTCATTCCATCCAAAACCTTGTCTTTGATTCGGGTGCGCCCGAGCCCATTCAAATCGCGGCGACGACATCGGTTGTTCAGGTCCCGACAGCCCCCTGGCCGATCAAGGTGGACGGAAACCTTGACGACTGGCCACCGAACGAGTTCAACGCAGCCGGTGATTTTCGACTGATCACGGCACACGACGGCCCGGGCAATGAGCGTCGCAAAGCTGAGAGTCAGACGGCAGGCTACCTCTGTCAGGATCAGGGGATCTTATACATCGGTATTCAAGCGGCGGCGCCGCCGGAAGCAAGAGAGACGACGAACGCCACACCCCTGCGAAACTTCGTGGAATACAAGGATCTGATGCCCGTCGGCGAAGATCTGGTGGAAATCCTGATCGATCCGACAAATAGTGGAACACAGAGCGGAGACCTGTACCACATCGTCTTAAAATCAACCGGCAACACGGTTTTCGAACGCGGCGTCCGAATGGTGCCGCCGATCGGCAAGGTGCAATCCTGGCCGGGACTGCCACCGAGATGCGAAGTGTCTCGGACGGACCGCGGCTGGTCGGCAGAAATCGCCATTCCGGTTTCGACGTTCGGACCCGACGCGGCCGCGAACCCGGTGTGGGGATTCAATCTGGCCCGGCTGGAGCCGATCCGAGGCGAATATTCGGATTGGGCAAGGGCGCCGCGATACTGTTACGATCCGAAAACGTTGGGCAATCTGGTCTGGCCGGAATGATGGCGCCGGCCCTGATCGACAACACTCCCAACGATGTATGAGACTTGATCATGAGCATCATCGGCCACGGAATCGACCTCGTCGAGAACGAGCGAATCGAGCGGGTCTGGAAACAGCACCCCGAAAGGTTTCTCAGCCGTATCCTGACGGATGTCGAACGTCAATACTGTGAACGGCACAAAAACCCCGTCCCGCGCATCGCCGGGCGCTTTGCCGCCAAAGAGGCGATCCTCAAGGTCATCGGCACGGGCTGGCGCGGACAAATTGCCTGGACGGATATCGAAATCACCAACGATGACGCAGGACAGCCACACGTCGCTTTGACCGGACATACCGAAGAGGTGGCGAGCCGATTGGGCATTGCCAACATCTTGCTGACGATCACGCACACCGACCATTATGCCGCCGCCAGCGCGATCGGTGTCTCCGGTTAATCGGCCTCCGCGTCGCGTTGAATTTCCAGCATCTCCCAAAGCTGATTGGTCATGCCTTCAAGACCCCGACCCGCCACCGCTGAGATGCCCATGACGTCCGTGCCCAAGGCATCTCGAAAGTCGCACAACTCAGGCGGATCGTCGGAGTTCGTGAGATCAAGCTTGTTGGCGACCACCAGTTCGGGCTTCGCGGCCAAGAGTTGACTGTATTTCTCCAACTCATTCCGAATCATGTAATACGCTTCAACCGGCTTCGGCGCACCTTCGGGGGGAAACAAGTCGACCAAATGCAGAAGAACCCGTGTTCGCTCGATATGCCGGAGGAACGTATCCCCGAGCCCGACGCCTTCATGGGCGCCTTCAAGCAAACCTGGAACATCGGCCATCACGAAACGTCGATACCCGCGCAGGGCGACGATGCCCAGGTTTGGAATGAGCGTCGTGAACGGATAATCGGCAATCTTCGGTTTGGCCTTCGTCACACGGGAGAGCAGCGTGCTCTTGCCTGCGTTGGGCAGACCGATGACGCCGACATCGGCGATCAGCTTGAGTTCCAAACGGAGCCACCGTTCCTCGCTCTTGCCGCCGGGCTCAAACTCGCGCGGCGTCTGATTGGTGGCTGTCGCAAATCGGGCATTCCCCTTGCCCCCCTTGCCGCCGCGAGCGACACAAACCCGATCACCTTCGTCCACCAGATCTTTCAAAAGAACGCCCGTGTCGCGATCGTAGACAAGGGTGCCCGCGGGAACACGAACGAATTCATCCTTGCCTTTTTTGCCCGTGCAGTTGCTTCCGCGTCCCGGCTGGCCTGCGCCGGCGGTCCAGTGATGGTGCCCGGTGAAATCTACGAGTGTAGACATTTGGGGATCGACTTCAAGATAGACGCTTCCGCCGTCGCCGCCGTCGCCGCCGTCCGGACCGCCTTTGGCCACGTACTTTTCGCGTCGAAAGCCGACGCAACCGTCCCCGCCGCGGCCGGATCGGGCGCAGATTTCAGCCTGGTCAATGAATAGCATGGGACGTCAAAGGATCTTCGGGCCCATTGACCCACAGATGGATAATCAGAACACCGCGCAGACCACCCGCTCGCAAACTCAGGTGGCCGTGTTCGTCGCTTCCAGATGAGCGAATCGCCTTAGCTTTCTTTGGAGGGACTGATCGGCTCGATCGAGACACGCTTGCTCTTGAAGACAACCTTGCCGTCACGAAGGGCGAACAGCGTGTCGTCTTTGGCGCGTCCAACATACATGCCGGGCTTGAACGGCGTCCCGCATTGCCGAACGAGAATCGTGCCCGTGCGAACCAGTTGACCGTCATAACGCTTTACGCCGCGAAACTGTGGATTGCTGTCACGACCGTTTCGAGTGGAGCCCTGCCCTTTTTTGTGTGCCATGATGAATATCCTTGGTACTCTTCGATCACTAACTCGACCCCACCTCAATGCCAAGGAGGGGAGTATTCTTAACGCATCACCCATTTCATCCTGCCCAGAATCGGCGTCGCATAGCGCCGCGTCCTCACATCACCGGGCAACGTGTAAGGCATGGCCAACGTCTTCGTCAGAAGGAAAAACCTCTGACTCACGTCCTTACGGTCGGCACTGCCCTTAGTGTCCGGCTTGTAGGCGGGATTGGGCTTTCGAAGCCGCTCACCGGACAAACCGCTGAAAAAAACCGTGAACTTACTCACGCGAACATCCAAATCCTTGAAGATCGCCACACTTGTCAGGGCGTTGTCCTTCCCCTGGCGAAGGGTCGTGATCGCATCGACGGGTCTGACCAAAAAGGGATGGGTCTTCGCATGCAATTCCCGAATCGCGGAAAAAACCTTCGGACGCGGACCCACGATCGCGGGATCGACGGTAATCCTCGAGGCCTGCTCCGGCATCGACGAGGCCATATCGGCAGGAACCTCGCTCTCGATCTCGTTCACCCGAACAATGTTCGGGTGGAAATCGACCTCCCTTCCCGTATTGTTCGTCACCGTGTAGAGCAGATACCAGAACGTCTGCCGCCCCGAACCCAGATCCACCTCAATCCGCATTGGGGAACTCGGCGTCAACGAAAGCTCCCACTTCACAGGGGTCGGGCTCGGCTCGGGCGCAGCCTGCGCAGAGGCCACGATCAACATGGAGAGCAACATCGCCCCGTTCAGCACCGATCGAATCTTCACGGCTAATCCTCACTTCGAAATGACGCCGCCGGGGAGACCCCCATAGCAGACGCCAAACCTCGTTAATCTACTGTTTCTCCGGTATTTGTCAATGGACGCCGACGTCCATGGCTGGGCTGACGGCTTGTGCACCACGGCAGCGTATCCGTGAGTCCCCCCCACGCAGCATCTCCGCTTCGTATCCAATTATCACCTCCAAAATCAACCATCTCAACTCTTTCAGGCGGTTATGAAACCACCTTTCATGGCGATTCGATCATCCGCGCAATTTTCGGACGTCCTGGCAGCGAGTGCAGAAGTTGTAGGGCGGGTTCCACCAGGTTCCACCCACCGTATGGCTCAACATGCCCACGCCTTCGGTTTGGGCATGCCACCCCGCCGGTCCCGGCAGCCAATGGTCACCAAACACTCCTTCACGCGGTCGTTTGCAGACACCTGTGCCTTTTTTCACAGTTGCTTTCGTGAAATCATCGTTTATGGTGTAGATAGGAAGTCTCCTTAGAACCCCCGCAGCAGAGATTCTCATATCACGACTCGGTTCGTTCCTCGGCACCGTCGGAGGATTGAAGCGAGTCGATCTCGGATTTCTCGCGTACCGGAGCGCGAAGCGACCGTTGGGGATTCATCGAGGTTCTCTGAACACGTTGGACACG
>JAKSDK010000400.1 GCA_022360095.1 Phycisphaerales bacterium | reverse complement strand
TTGTGGTAGTATGATAAAACATCTTTTTAGTTTGTTTTACTTTTTTTTGTTGTTGTTTTGTTTGTTTTTGTTTTTTTCTTCTTTTTTTTTGCGCTGCCCTCAGTGGACTAGTCTCCTTCGCAGCCGTTATTAGGGTTATTAGGTTATTAGTGGGTCCTCCCCACTAAGTGGGGAGGAGCGTTGCGTGACGAGTGACGACCCTAATAACGGCTGCGAAGGAGACTATCAGTGGACGTGACTTAGAAATTTGAAGAAATTCATATCCAAACCCTCTTCACAGTAAAGATCAGATTCCCTTTGTTCTTTTGTTAGTAATAATGGGGAGCTTCAGCAAAACCGCTTTCAGCGACGAACATCAACCGAAAGTGAGGAGCCATGGGCGGATCCAGGATTTTTTTTAGGAGGGGTGCACTCGTCTCTTGCTCTACTTCAACACCAATAAACCACATAGTTTTTTTTTGGCAGAATACCAGTTGTATTAGAAAACCGCAGGTCATCTCGGGGGGGGGGGGGGTGCACACCCCCTGCAGCCTCCCCTAGATCCACCCTGCAACTTTGTAAGGGGCGGTTGGGGGGCTTGGGGGCTTATAACCGGACTAAAAAATGTTGCAAAACAAGGTACATAGCATTCCTGATCAAAATACTTTTTGAATTTGATTGCTTTTCTAAGCTTCAGAACATCATAAAAAGTCAAATTCATTTCAGTACAAGTTAGAGGGGGGCTTATAACCGGATGTATTGTTGATGGGCCTACATAGTTTACATACATACATGTTTTATTTATTTGAAATCTTATACAATAAATACTATATCAACTATTTCCAAATAACTAAAATTGCAAACAACAAATATGGACCTATGAATAAGAGGGAGGGAGGGGACGGGGGGTAGAAAATACTTTCTTTGATAAAATTCTAAGAATAAGTGAAAAGAGGAGGTTTTGCGTACATGTACATGTACATGTAATTTGCCTCTTGCTAGGGAATTTGTTCCTAGCGAATATTATTTGTCCATTAATGGTTCATTACTCTCTATTACTAGGTGGATGAATGATTTGTTTAAGAAAGGATATAAGCAAAACCTTGAGAATTCTGACATTTACCAAATTTTACCTGAAGAAGAGAGTGAACATTTGGCTGACAGACTGGAAAGGTAAGTT
>JAKSDK010000680.1 GCA_022360095.1 Phycisphaerales bacterium | reverse complement strand
TATTTGCGGAGCTGAACAACCCCAAACGTGCACCATCGAAGATGAACTTAAAATCGATGGATCGATGGAGGTAAGCATACTTTAGCCATGTTTTTAAACTAGGAATTATTTTGAATGAATAAGAAAGCATAACACCCTCTTTGATCTGCTTAATTCTTCATATCAGACACAGCCTCATTCATTAATTGCTAATTATTGACCATGCATAACGTGAAGATGGCTGGATATGGATATCTTTGCATTTTTATGGACAATTAGTTAGGTTAAAAAAAAGTGACAAAAAATATTATTTTTGAATGGATGAAGTTGAAGTGCTGAAAAGGGAAGGAAACTAACTGAAATTAATTACTACTCACTTCCTCTGGTGTGCGCTTATGTAGAGGAGTTTCCCCTGCTGATCCACCACCACTGTTTTTACCAGTTCCTCCTTTTAGAAAGTGAATGTTAAAATAATATAATAACTTTATGTTCATATAGACATAATGGACGTGAAACAATGATTAAAATGCTTTAGAGTGACTGACTCTGACCCCAATGTAAACCCAATAATTTAAATACAAATGATTATTTTTTCTCTACCAAGTTTGTGACAAATTCTACAGATTCTGATCCATAAAAATACACAATACCTTCCAAGTACCATTATGTAAACCAAGAGGTGACATACTTCACAAGAACGAGTAATTTTTGATTTGTCCACGTGGTAAAGTTACACTGCAAACACTCCCTATTTGTACCCGGACGCCCAGATAAAATACACTGTAAAATAATATTGAAGTTGGAAGGGGCGTGGGCAGTTTCTTTGTTCTTTTTGACATATCATTGGATATATTATCCAATAGTAAATATATCTCGAGAAAGTCTGGTGACACACGCACTACACCAAATCCTATGGTACATGTAAAAGGGTGATTTACTACTAGCTGTAAATCTGTCGCGCGTAACAGCATCTATAATGTCTATGATATCTGGCAAGCATTTGATAGCAGTTTCCACCAAAAACGACTCAATAATAAGCTTATTAAATATTATTCCTAAGGATGAAAGATTTTTAATCAATCTGAAGCTGTATCAAAACACAGAAATCAGAAAGGAAACAGCTCAATATAATTAGCTTAAATACCTTTATCTCTTTATCACAGGTGCCTTGCAAATTTTTTAATTCTGGACACTTTAACTTTTGCACCGCCATAGCGATTATTATCTGCCATTATGGATTCTAATGAGGTAATAAAACAATGACTCACCAATAGGCCACGTTAGAACCCTTGAATGCCCTTGTGATACACGTTGCCTTGTTCTTCTCTTCAACGGCGGCAAAGGACCATGTGATTCCTGCAAAGCAGAACTGTTTTCTTCTCGTGAACTGCCACGAATTTGTAGGTCGAGAGTGTTGTCGTCTGTTCGTCGCGAACTAGGATGTTCAATCACTGGCAAAGCGGGTAGCTTTTTAGAAAACTCTTGTCTTGGACTAGTGATTAAGCTTGTCATCTTTTAAACCGTCGTCTCATTTTTACCAGAAAGCATAACAACCCAAGTTTATATTCTTATAAGACGACTCTCGATCTCTGTGACTTTAGAACTTGACTTCCATGGTAACCTCTACTTAATATTCATGTTTAAAATGTGTAATCAAGCTGAACCGTCACGCACAACACCAAACGTGAGTTTGACATTTGTTTTCGTTGGACAGTAGGGCTAGGCTAGTCCAGTTCTGGTCATCTCTCTGTCACTCTCCATGTCCACACAGGGAGTTTAAAGTGTAAAGGAATCGCAGAAAAAATTGACTTTAAACTATCCAGTACATTTGATACCGGCAACCTTGTTGGAGAGAAACGTTGGCTACATAATGTGGACAAATCCATTTAACTGTATGGTGGACATAAACATAGTTCTGCAACTGCCTGTCAAAGTTTAGAAAAAAAGGCATTGTAGCTTGTTCTTCCTCGCTCTCCGTTCCTGCGACGTCTCCTTCGCGGGCAGCGGCTCGGGCCGG
>JAKSDK010000754.1 GCA_022360095.1 Phycisphaerales bacterium | reverse complement strand
GGATTGAGGTCGCAGCTCTGAATAATATCCGGAAACCATCAGTGTCGATCGCCAAACTTTTCCAATTTTGTACTTCTCCGATGGGTGTTAGTGTACTTTCAATAAAGCACTCCACATGATCGACTCTCAGTCATTGCACTTAATTTTGTTATATCTCACAACTTATCCCGATACCTGAAAGATTTTTTAATTGGCCAAGTCAGACAGGACAGCGATTTATTCTTCCCTTGTGATCATTCGATCTAGCTGATCGTTCTTATTAATAGTTGCGTGAGATATTTCAGCTAGGTCTCTGCATATCAAATTTCAATGGCGAATCCAAATGATGAATATATGTGTTATAATTTTAGCATTGCATTGCTCTTGCACGTACTTTTTTCTTTTATTGACAACACAAAGCCATTAGAAGGCATTAGGGTAGACCTGGTTGAAGGAAGGTCTATGTACACAGGTTGACTTTCTTCAAAGTCCGGTCCGTTGTACCCATTGATAGTCGATACCGGTCTCTTTTTCCCTGTTAAGATCATTTTTGTTTATTCTGCAAATGTATTTACGAAACATTTAAGCTTCCCCAAATTCCGGCCTTTCTAAATTTTGCGTCGCACAAACGATGTGAACAACGGTTGGAAAAGTAAATTTGTCGCAACCTTCAGTTCCAAGAAAATCACCGGAAGGGGCGCTACTTGAAATTGGCTTTCTTAGAAACCTCTGCTATCTAATCTACTTAATGATCGTTCATATTAATTTACTTACCTATATCGTTTATTTGTTAGCCATTATTTATGATTATTTACTTGCACTTTCCTAAATCACAGTGGATAAAAACTGGAATGTGTTTTAGGTGTTATGGAGTGTTCGCCTGGCCGAAGAGTTCGTAGACCTAAGGAAAAACAAAAGCAAGTTGAACAGTCGCCCTTGAGTGATGTTACACAAGGTCATGGGCCACCATCCAATTTCAAACCCGGGCCATCTGAGAGAAGTGAAAGAACTCAAGAACAAGCATCAGAGATAAAGAAAAGTGAAAAAGCCAAACTTCAAACCAAGCGATATTCCCAAGGGAGAAAACGACCAGAAGGCTCTGGCGATTCTTCAGATGTTGTTAGTAGCGAAACCGGGGGCACGGAACGGTATGATACAAGAGAGGAAACAAGGAAAAAAAGTGCTGCCTTTTTTGAAAAAGAGGACTCACTTCCATTGTCACGAGAGGATAGTGTGTCATTCGATGAAAATACGAATGAAAAGGGGACAAGATACCAAGGACATACAACTCGCAAAAATGGTTCTAAAAGTAAGGCGAAAAAAAATGTGACCGTAAAAAAAGACGAGGAAAAGGGAGGACAAGCAGTTAAAAACGGAGGAAAGAGCAGACAAGAGGCTACAAAAGACGGACAAAAATGTCAGTACAAAAAACATGAAGTAGAGAAAAGAAGTGT
>JAKSDK010001167.1 GCA_022360095.1 Phycisphaerales bacterium | reverse complement strand
TTATTAGAAGTGAAAACCATGCTATTTACTCAAAGAAAGTTAATAAAATAGCATTATCTGCAAATGACGATAAACGCAGTGTGATGGAGGATCAGATTCATACTCTTGCTTTTAGATAAAGAAATCTTAAATTAAGTATGCGCTACTCAGAAGAGCAAATAGAATATTATTTATCCTTTCTTAAACCAGATAAGCAGCAAGATTGCGATAGAAGAGTTAGATGCCGCAATTGTGGATGTGATAGATTCTGGAGGGAGATGGGATATAATTGGTGTGAGAAATGTTATATGAGTTATGGCCATGTGTTGGGATACTACGATCAACGAGAGTATGAGCGATTTCATTTTCGAAAGAAATCTATCTATCAGCGAAAATATCACTATGAGAAAAAGATTGCAGATATCTCTAATAAGTTTGGGTTAACACTAACAGAGGAGAAAAAACACTGCTTATACAAGCGATTAATGGAGATTGGTGGTAGTGAGCGAAGTAGGAGTAAAAGAGATTTAATGGCGAGTTTAAACAATAAATTTAAGAGAAAGAGAATGATAAGTATTTACTACCTCATTAGGAAAATATTACAGGAAATAGGATGTAATGGTTATCAAGTAATAGATCTTAAGATTTCTAATCAATCGCTTGAGCAATGGTGGGCTTATTACAAATCAATAAAATCCTCTGTGAAAAGACCAGTAAACAATTCCAGTTAAATAACCAAGCGTTTCATATTCTTGCAAACATGTGTCAGCGACATAAACACATCCTCGCCCCATGCGATACTGTTTCCAGAAAGCGCGAAAGGCGGTAGAGAAGATTAAGTGATTGCGGAAAATATTTGAGTTTGTTACAAAACTATCTCGTTCTTCAAATAGTCTGTAGAGAATTAGTGTCCATGTTATATTACGCGAGAAATATTTCTTGTAGAGATACTTGTAAAGACAACACCGAATGAAGTCATCGGAGTATAGATTTGATTTATAAGGTGAAAAGTAATGGTTAACATATTCTATAATTGTGTTTATCATCTTCTATCTATAGAGTAGATAGAAGATGAAAGAGTACTACAAATATTAGTGAAGAAAAAATAAAAAAATATTTATATATTTTTATTTTAGATTAAAATATTTAGTAGTTCTTATTACACTCTAGAGATAAGATAGAAGATGAAAAAGTACTACAAATGTTAGTGAAGAAAAAATAAAAAAATATTTATATATTTTTATTTTAGATTAAAATATTTAGTAGTTCTTATTACACTCTAGAGATCATATCTATCTATAGATTCTTTTTTCTTACTTTCTAGTTCTTGTATAGATTTCTCTGCTTTACTTCTAAGAAAATTAGCAGATCCTTTTTTATTATATTTATAAGAAAAAGTATACCAATTATTATCTTTCTTTGATTTAGCTCTTTTTCGTTTTTCGTTTAGAACAAGACTTATAGACTCGGGATTTCTATCTAAGATTTCTCCTGCGGAAGATATAGAAAAGTAAAAAGTTTTTGCGCCAGTGTCGAGATTAGTTGCTATAATATTTACCCTATCTTTATAGGGATTATTGTCAGTTTTGTTCACAACAAGTTTTAGATTAGATAAAGAGTTATCTAGTTTGTTTCCATTCACATGAATTATATCTAAGTAACTACTAATATTTCTACCTACAGCTGCTTCATAGATAGACTTGTCTACAGGATATTTAACAGGATTTTTTTATTTGCTCTAATAGTTAATACCATTTTACCATTGTGTAATCTTTGTTTTGCCTCTCTGTCTCTAGAATTCAAAATATCACCATCTGGTGTAAGGTAGTAGTTTGTAAAGATAGGATGATATATCTTACTCATTTGTCT
>JAKSDK010000180.1 GCA_022360095.1 Phycisphaerales bacterium | reverse complement strand
GTTAGTTGACGAGCAGAATTCATTAAGTGATGCTGTAAACAAGACATATGAGCTGCTGTAAAGATTAAGGAACACCAAGATGTAAACTTAGATACCTGGTACCTCTACGCTCAGCTGTACGCTCAGAGAACGAGTTGCTCGTAAACCCCCTACAGAAATGTGCGAATTCTAAATAGATTTTAAGAAATCTTTTTTTTTTGGTGTTCCAATCTAAGTAACGATGACATAATTTCTTAAAGGCCAGGTATGAAAACGGGTATGGATTTTGGAGGTCAGGTCTGAAGACAGTTGTGAAAAATGACATTTTTTGGTCTGAATTGGGTTAAGGATCTGGAGAACCTGGTGACACAACTGCACCAAGAATTCCCAGTAGTACCCCCCGGGCACGCCACATACCCGTCTATGTAAAATAAGGGACTGCCCCCTCTCGAGATTAACCCGTTGATCAGTTTTACAGATTTCGGTTTTCTCGTTTCCTTTTGTTTCTATAGAGCTTGGCGGAGTAGTCATTTGATCTCTTAAAAATTAAAGTGCAGTCTACGTTTAAAGTATTTCGATCAATTGGTCTACTTTGATAAACAAATTTCAAAATGCAAAGGTACATCTTCATAGTCCCTTGGAGTATTAGCTAGTATTCTTGGTTTTCACATGACGTCACCAAAATTAAAACTAAGAAACTATCGCTTCTTCTGAGTTTCTACTTTCATGTGATATAAGAGCACCTTAAAACGTTTATACAAACAAATTTTCGGTTCAAAAGGGTTCTTTGTTTTGCGATACAGGACGCTTGAATTTCCAGGCTTTTGCGTGACGCGGCATTTGGCTGGCGGCCGGGGAAGCTCTTAAGTGGGTTAAAAACATCATGTATTTTTGGAGACTTTGCTATCTAAACATTCCTTATCGTAGAATAAATATTGCTTTAACCTTTGTGAGTTCCTCAAGCGAAGAATTCACGCATAAGTAGGAAACTCAAAAAACAGATGCTTCTGTTGGTTTCCGGCGGCCATATTGCCCCTGAAAGGGACACAAACAGGGCGTCTCTATACAAAGCTTTATAAATTTGGGTAATATCTCGCATATGAACTATTGCATAGACCTGATTTATGGCAAGGCTTTTTGTATATTTATCTTCTTTCATTTCCTAGATTAGTTAATTTTCGGAGGTAGAGAAGCGACGACCGCAAATAC
>JAKSDK010000031.1 GCA_022360095.1 Phycisphaerales bacterium | reverse complement strand
TTACAACGTGCATAAGCATTATTTGCAGAATGAGACTTTCCAATTTCCCGTCCGCCTACGCTTCGAAATAGGTTATGTTTGGATGATAATTCTTCACAACTAACATGCAACGTTGTCCGGTCCCATAATGAAAGGGCAAGTCAGCATTCACTGCCGCAATTGTTAAGACAACTTTAAACCTGTCACTTTTTATCATTTAATCCCAAAGGTTACAAGTTTCAGTATCACCGGATCGATCTTCAGTCCTTTGAAAAACCTTGCAGTCATTTTGGAGTTAACGGAACAAAAGGTACTAATCTTAAGTCATAATATGCACGAGAAACGTCTAAACTCCCGTCAATAAAACCTCTAAGCTCTAAGTAAAAAGAAAAAAAGAAACGCTGTTGTTTTCATCGATTGCATTCTACCCTCGTCTGGCGTTTCAGCTAGCATCGAGGACTTGCCAAGGATTTTCAGGGACAAAAACCCAACCATTTACGTTCGGTGAGAAAGGAGTGTTCTTCAGGTAACAGGAAAACACTGGAAGAGTTTTCCATCCATACGGTTTTACTTTCAGGTGAACAATTCTTGGGCGTCATTTTTCGCTAGTTTTGTGTCTCTAACAGTTGGCCGTGATTTTGGTTGAGACTTTGACGCTAATGAAATGAGACCTGAGGTGTAGATTTTTTTGTTTAGAAAATAATTGTTGTTACATTGCTGAAGACTCAGTCGAACTTGCCAAATATGAATACCCCGGCCGCCACTCACACACTAGCCTGCGTATCAGGCGCCGGTTTCTTTTTGGGCGAAGGAAGAAAATCTCTTGGACGCGTCAGGGGAGAAAAGGAGAGGAAGCGCCTGCGCGGAGACTCTGGTTTTCTATCTCCGCCCTCAAGTTAATAACGTTACAGCCTGCATCAACTGACAAAAAATTTATTGAAAGTAGATCATCTAAATAGCCCATCAGCTAGGGGAGTTGTATGGCTCACTTAAGGGGAACAAACAAAACATGTATAATCTAAATCTTTGAGTAAAAAATTAATAGAAGTTCATTGCTAAGTTTAGGAGAAATGAGAAAGGGGAAAAAAACTGAATCTTATAATTGGAATAGTTGTGAGATAGTATTTTTGGATGTAACTTATTCTTCTTATTTTTCCAGGCAATTAAACTTCAACCTGGTGTAATATTCGTTGATGAAATAGCTGGTAAGCATAAGGGTTTTCTTCATCAGTCAACGCGACGCTTTGGTACTACCATGCAATCTCAGGCAAGTCAGTTAGTGCTGAAAAGAGATTTAAAGAGAAAAACCATTGTGTTAATTGTTAAAGACAGCAGATATGATATACATATAATAAGTATTGTTCTCGGGTAATTTTACGCAATTTGCGTCATTTGATTAGTCACTGCATTTTGCATACTTATGTCTTATTCTAGTACCAAGTTCTTACTAGGGCTACTTGTGTTATAGATGTTAAGTTCTCTGATTAGCATCTTCATTAGAACAGATCATCAAGTGAGGAGCAACTACACAGGGAGGGAAATCTGACACAAGACCTACACGTGTTCGGTGTCTTGTTACATTATGTAACATTCTTCCTATAAGATGAGTGATGACTAAATGAATTAACTAAGTCATGTCAAGTGACAAACAAAAACAAAGATAAATGACGAATCTAAACCCAACTGAAACTTAAGAAAACAAAACAAAATATATATATATATATAAGAGAAATTGTTCCCAGTCATGTCCTTATTCTCGGTATGTCTCTTGCTCTCAATGTTTGTGAAGCGAGAGTTTACAGTTCAGTTTCTTATATAGTCCTTCAAGTATGCCGGCTCA
>JAKSDK010001506.1 GCA_022360095.1 Phycisphaerales bacterium | reverse complement strand
TTCGAGGGCCTTGGCGGCATCGAGCTTTTTCAGGCGATACCGAACATGCCGCGGCAGCTCGAAGCCAGTGAGCGATCGGGCCCTTGGGATCTGGTCCAGCATTTCAGGCATGCCGAGCCGGTCGAGCAGATTCTCCAGCACCGCCACGGCCGAGCGGGGGTCTCCGTCCCAGATGTTCCGGCAGAACAGATAGGGCCACTTATGGTCGTAGCTGTAGCCAGGACCGCCGGGAAGGCGCACAATGAGCGAGACGGCGAAGAGGTATTCGCGGAGCCAGCGCGCCCGGACGTCGGCCTCCTGCCGCAGGGCCTCGCTGATCCGATCGAAGCCAGAGCTGTAGCGGAGCATATCGGCTCTGACGAGCGGCGGCTGTCGTCGACGTGGCATCGAAGCAACCTCCAACAGCGGCGCGCGGAACCGGCGCGGCCGCGGAAAGGACAAGGTCGAATGAGACGGGAAGGCCCAAACAAGAAACGGGCGCTACCCGATGCGCTGCAGTCGTGGGTAAACCGTCAAGTTCTATCCTCACGACCCGCGCACCGGGTAGCGTCCGCATGGTAATGCGCGAACACTCACCCGGGCGAGGTGTCTGGCAAGGATAGAATAGCCGGCTTACGCCGACAAGTGACGGTTTACCTGCCAAGACTGATACGATAACCATCTCGGAGCTGAGAACAGCTCAAAGATGATCTAACTATGTCTAATTGTAAGATACACCGTGAAAATGAGACTGTCAAGAAAATTGTTCCGATTTAAGGAACATTTTTGACTAATTTAAGAACAATATGCTAGTTGTCAAACTAAAAGACGCGATGGAACGCTATCACCGCAAGACCGGCCAGAAACTGACCTACGCGAAACTCGCAGATATGACCGGAATTGCGGATTCCACCTTCAGAAAGATCGGCAGCATCCTTGGTTATCACACAACGCTTGCGAACGTCGAAAAGATTTGCCGGGCTCTGGAAATAGTTCCCGGCGACCTGCTGGAACTGATCGATGACCCTGCAGAAACCGAGCCAAGCCCGAAGAAGACGCCAAAATCAAAAACAAAGAGAAAAAAGACCGCAAAGAAGAAGAAAAAGAAATCAACGAAAAAGAAAAAGAGCACGAATCGCAAGACGAAGAAGAAATAGCCGCTCGTTGACGAATGCAACGCGGAAAAGTCCCGGGCAGGCATGCCAAAAGGCATGCGGGATTGTGCATTTGACACAAGGGATTAGCATAATGGGGTGCCCAAGGCTTTTACATACTGGGGTCGCGTTTTATGGCGGTCGTGCGCGGAGTCGCGTGAGTGTCTATGGGGGTCATGGCGACGAGCGGGGTTCCAAGTGACCTCATTTCTTGCGATCTCTAGCGCTGCGATCTGGGGTCTCCGTTTTTGGGGCACTCAGGGGATTGCTCAGCAACTTGAGGAATGGAGATTATGGCAGAGCACCCTTGTGGTTACGGCAGCGTTCACTATATGCGCCTTCGCCACCCTACTGGCGTACAAGCTATTTGTGATTCCGGGCAAGATGAAGGAAGAGAAAGACGTGGCGCACTCGTCTGAAAAGAACTCTCTCGAACTCAAAATCGCCGCCTTGGAAAAGAGAATATACTCAGAGTCGGATCGTGTGAATTTGCAAAAATCGCTAAAACGTTTGCAAGAACGCGCTGAGGATCTAAAAAGTAAATACTGTCCACAATTCTTTGAATCTCGCGGGCACATTATGCAAATGATTGGGGCCGGAAGCCCCAAGGTGGCTGAAGCAAGGCGCGAACTAAGTCAGTGGATTGGGGATTGTTGTCGGGAGTTGAAAGGTACCCAATGGTTTCATTTCTTTGAAGACGAGGACGAGGTTGATGTTTCATCGCTAGACAACTACGAGATTCCGAAGGAGATTGACAAGCGCTACTCAAGACTTTCTGACGTGATCGAAGAGATCAAGCAACGAGATGTTTATACTCAAGGTTCCCGCACGTCATGAGCTTTGTAGGGTCCGCACTGAGCCTGGGAAGAAATTACCATCCCTTTCTGTTGTGATATTGGGTAAAAGCTTTCTTTTTCAGCCTTGTTCTTTTTTCGAAGGTGACGGTCATGGATGACGTTCGATTGGTTCGGCCGGATCGGGATCAGCCCAGCAAGGCAAAATATCACATAATTTTGTGATAATTATTGGGGCAAAGATTTGAAATCTACACAAAAATGTGATATATTTGTGATAGGCAAGTGGAAGAAGTAGACGATATGCCACTGGAAGGCAGCTATAGAGTCCGGGTTTTCCGGCCTGCGTGGAGCGATGTTCGAAGATGGTTCCCACGAACGCGGGATACCATCGAGATCAGGAGCCATGCGCTTAAGCTTCGTTATTGGCCAGAGAAAAACCCAACGGATGCCGCCGGAAAGTTGCTCGATTTAGATTGGTGCTGGATAAAGGCACTCAAGGGGTTCGATGTCGGGGAATTGAGAATAGACGACAAAATCGGAGGCCACGACAACATACGAATTATTTTCTTTCGGGGTGATCCGAAAGTGAAAGCGCCGTTACCTATTATCTGGCTTCTAGCGGTACTGCAGAAGAAAAGCAATGAATGGACGAAAGCGAACATCAAAACATTCAAGGCTCGACGAACCCTGGTAGTTGAACGATTCTATAAGAACCGTCTTTTCGATTAGGGAGTAAATCGAACATGCCAGAAGCAGCGACAGAAAAACTTGCTAAGCCGGAAGCAGAGCGAATTCTGTGTGAAACGTTTGCGCAAGTGTTCCGCGCCTATGCGGAAGCATCAGATAGTGTTCAGGCGATGATTCGTGAAATGTGTGAGGTCATCAACGATCCGGAGACGACGCCTGACGAGTGCGAATCTGCATATTCAACTCTCATCGAGGCCCTATTCCCGATTTCTCACAAAGGAGAATTGGGAATCGATATCGAAGAATTACGGGAAGTTGGATGTAAGGAACTAGACGACTTCAAACCTTCGATAGAATCGCATGATAAACAGGAGCAAATATTCGCAGAGCGACTTAAGGATATCATGGAATCCAATGGGATAACTCAATCGGACTTGGCGGAAAAGATTAGCGTTCAGCAGCCAGCCATTTCCATGATGTTGAATCGCAAGTGTCGCCCTCAAAAGCGCACTATTGAAAAGATTGCCACCGCACTCAACGTTTCGCCGGAAGAACTCTGGCCTACTTCTTAAACGGTGCCCTTCAGCCCAAGGTTGCGCCGCAGGCGCTACCCTGGGTTCGCGTGATCCCCACGCCATCCAACCCCAACGGGGTTGCGGCCTGATTTCGAAGTAGGGTAGGGTATGCTGTGCATACCGCCGAGCGCGAAATGGACGCCCAAACAAAGGTATGCACAGCATACCCTACGGCACTCCCGGTCCCTTGCTGTCGTCTTAGAGTTCAAACTCATTTGGCATTTTCGTCCACAGGGACTTATGCAGATCCGCCGTGAAGTGGACATATCCATTTTCCAATTTCGCGGGCACACGCAGGAAGTCCAGGATGGCGCATTGGTCCCTACGGGTGTGTTCGTCATTGGGGTGGCACTTCACGTCCCAAGTCTTCATGCTCTCTTGGAATTCAGCTCGACTCGCGCAGCCCAGCGGAGGCCTCGGGACGAGATACGGTGCGACCCTGTCGCGTGCGATCCAGGGAAGGTGTTGAACGAGTAGGTCAACGTCGCCCGAGAGATTGGTGCCGTCCTCCCAATAGCCTGCGCCTTGCTCAGGGTTTTGCACGAACTGATCCGCGATCCGGACCCCGACCATCAGGTCATAGCCCCAGTAGTCTCCATCATACACAAACAAGAGGAGTGCCAGGCAGTCGAGCTTTTCGCAGACGTCACATTGGAACTCGCGCCATTCACGCCGATCTTTGACCGATGAGGAATAGCCAACGTCGAGCACGGTCCAGCCATTCTCGGGTTCGTAGAAATCCCAACGACTCCACAGGTGATGATCCGGGTCCGCGCAGGAAAACTGACGGTTTTTCGTCTGAAAGAACGCATCAAAACAAGATAAGACTTGTTCGGGCGTGACTTCCTGAAACACGCTGAATCTTAGCCCCAGCCCCATATTTTGACTCCGGGTGGTGTTGTTGTCGGACCAACGAAGGCCCATTTTACTCTGGCGCCCACTCGCGACTACGTTGGTATCAAAGAAAAAAGCACGGTTGCGCGGGTGTCCCGGGCTGGAGGCCGAAACGCCGTTGGCGTAGAGTAGATGGTGATGAATCCGGAATGTGTCAGGCGAATAAGATTTGCCAGATCCAAGCTTGGTGTTCGGGTTATTCTGGAGCCGTTTGAAAAGTATCTGGCCGTTCGCGCTTTCCAGCCAATGGTCGACCTGGATCCATACGACTTGGTCGTCGGAATTGAAATATTGAACTCCTTTTTTTGGGCTCGAAAAAAGGGAATTCATGTGATGCAACCGCCTTGTCAAGAGGAATTCGAAGAAGGTCAACGCATGACCTTCGATCCGTGCCATGATTGCATTTACGTTCGCTTATCACAGGACAGGATGTTGCGTCCACGGACAAAGAGTGTCGAAGCAAATATTCTCCTTGGTCCGGGATATGAACTCTGCGGAATTGACGTCAAATTGTCCGCAGCTAGAGCAAACAAAGTTTTGAGTGCTTATTCATCTTGGTGAAGTCGTGTATCCATGAACAGGCCCTCGTGATTCAATTAGATTTGATGAACTCGATTCATTCGGGCGTGATTTCCCAACCTTTGGTCAGAACCAAAGGATGAGCACCCGGGCATGACGCGCCTGGAATCACAGGATTATGCCCGGGAGCTGTTGAAGGATTGGAGAACGCCGATCCGCCGCTCGTCGTGGCGGCGTAGATTTGTCGGCATGGGGGGCGTATCGTGTCGGAACTGGACTCTTAGCGTTCGATGGCAATTTCCTTAATACCAACTAGCAACCGCAACTACCTGATGTGCCATTGGAACCATTGGCTCCAGAGCTTCCGACACCTCCGGTACACGTCGCGCCCGAGATCGAACCCGGACTGCCTCCAAACCCAAGCGTGCCGCCGCTCGACGGCCCCCGGATACAGTTTCCGTTATCGCACTGGTCTCCATTGACGCCATTCCCGCCGTTACCACCGTCGCCACCGTCAAGCGTTATCAATGGGCAGAAAGTGCCAGGAGGTGTCAACAGGGTCCCGATGATATTGAATGATCCACCGCTTTGACCCGCTCCTCCGTTTGCGCCATTGCGATGATTGGGTCCACCGCCACCGCAAAGAATGTTATCTCCTGATGGCTCGGCAGCCGCTCCATGACCACCGGACCCGCCAACGCTGGTATAATGTTTGCAGATAGAGAGGCCGCTAATCGAAATTAGGCCACCGTCTAAGGTGACGGTGCCCCCGCTTCCACCTAGCCCGCCGGTTCCGGGAATGCCGGCCGTTCCCGGGGCATTCGTTTCTAGACAATGAGGGGGGCAACACCCTGGTGTCCCTCCGCCCGGGCAACCGCCATTGCCACCGTTTCCACCCGATGCGTCGTAGCTCGCGCTAAAGTTGATTGTGTTAGGACTGCCATTGGTTGTGAGCGTAATATCTCCACCGGAGCCGCCATTGCCGGCGTCTCCTCCGTGTCCGCCGTTATCGCCCAAATCCAGGCCGCCGCCCCCGCATCCGCCTTCACCGCCCGCGCCACCGAGAAGTCTCCAGCCCAATTGCCCCTGGCAAGAGTTTCCGTCGACTTCAATTGAGCCGCCAGTGATGTCAATTGAACCGGCGTTACCACCGTTGCCGCCAGGCCTCCCACTGGAATTGTATCCGCTTGGACCCGAGGCTCCGCCATTGCCTCCAATTGCATCAAATCCAGAGCAGACAACGACGTCTGCGGTCAACGTGCAGTCTCCTCCGGATCCGCCATGACCTCCACCACCGCCTCGTTGCCCGGAACCGCCACTGCCGCCGAATCCGCCAAGACCGCCCGAAAGATCGATTCCTCCAATTTGGATTTCGGTCCCATCAATGGTCAAATTTCCACCGCCTCCACCGTTACCGCCTTCTCCGCCAGCATTATTCGTTCCGTTGGCGCCGCTCCCTCCGTCTCCACCTATTAATTTAACGCCCCCGACAGTCACGACATTTGCAGAGATGGTTAGATTCGGAGCCGATCCGCCGCTCCCGCCGCTTCCGCCATCGCCAGTGCCAGGCGCCCCATGCACAACGACAAATTCAACCGAATCGATACACAGGTCTCCCGTCACGTTGAATGTCGTATCGCCCGTGATCTTGATGTCCCGAAGGTGTGTATCACCGCTATAATTAAAAACACCGGAAAAGAAGATGCGTCTAAAGGGCAACAGGGAACACGCGTCCGCACGACAAATCTCTGGGATTCCTAATGCGATCAGGACGGCGCAAGAAACACACATCTTCGAAAGCACTCGATATCTGCTTGTAGTTAAGTTTTTGTCATTTTTTGACAACGCAACTCTCCTATTTGCTCAGCCCAAGTGCGAGCAATAAGCGACGTGAGCCATGCATTCGCTCATCGCGTTAAGCCACACGGCTTAACCTGTCTCTTTATCCAGATCGTCGGCCGACGTCGGGAGTTAATGGGGCCCATCACTACGGAGTGATTTCCAGCTCAACTGACAATTAAATAATAGAGCGGACCTCGTGACAAGCAAGCGGAATCCAGAAATTGATTGATTCGGATTATTCGTATGCGGCACCCTGCGCCTGATTTTCGAAGAACGACACAACTCCTTCAGAGTTGTTTTGTTAGGCGCGTTCCCGTTCCCTGGGTAGCCGCTGCGCGGCAATCCAGGGCTGGAGGCCGAAACGCCGTTGGCGTAGAGTGTTGGGCACCCGTGCGATCTCGCAATGGATGTTGGACCAAACCTTCAAGAGGAGTAAAGAAAGAGACTATCATGCCAAAAACGACAAAACATCGAATCTATGCAATGAGCTTCGCAAAGGTCTATCCCCTTTATGTCGCTAAGGCGGAGAAAAAAGGGCGCACGAAAACAGAAGTCGATGAAATCATTCGTTGGTTGACAGGATATAGTCAGAAAAAGTTAGAAGCCCAAGTGAAAAAGCAGACAGACATTGAGACCTTCATTGCGGAAGCTCCTCAATTGAATCCTTCCCGGTCTCTAATCAAAGGTGTGGTCTGTGGTGTCCGAGTGGAAGACGTCGAAGAGCCGACGATGCGAGAAATCCGCTATTTGGATAAGCTGATCGATGAGTTAGCAAAGGGAAAGGCGATGGAGAAGATTCTTCGGGCGTGATTCTCCAACGTTGGCAAACACAGGAACAGAGATGGGCCGACTAGCCTTGTACGTTTGTCAGTTGTTCACAGTGTGCTTTGAGACCGCTGTTTTCTTGTCGGAGTGCCCGCTTGGCTGCAAAGTAGAGAAACGGCCACAGCAACACGGCGGCAATTCCGGCCATCTCGAGACGAAGCGTGTTCTCGGTTCCGGCGTCATGGGCTGATAAGGCGTGAGTCGCCCTCATCCGAATCGAGAGGACGGTACACTCCCAGGTGAAACGCCTGCCTCGGTCCATCTCCGTCACCACCCACTTGGATCGAGGAAGCCCGGGCTGCTTGATGTAAGCGGCACTTCCCACATCCAAGGTCCCTTGATCAAGGCGTTCTATCGTGTCCACGGTCGGCGTCCATTCCGGCCAGCGCGCGATGTCTTCCGTGACTTTCCAGACGACGTCCTGGGGTGCACGGATAAGGATCGAATTCTGAAATTTCATCCTCATCATCCTATGGCGCTTAACGATGAACGAGCAACGTTTCGGCGTTGAGAGGCAGGGTAAGGCCCGGCTCGGCATGCCTGACCGGGGCTTTCATCCTCGCCCAGGGGTTTCATCCTTTGAAGATTTGCCCGGGTATAGCCGGAGGGCGAGCTTGCGCATATCCTCGACCAGGTCCGTTTCATCGACGATCTCGACGCCGAGCAGGGTTTCGATCGTATCTTCGAGGGTGACAATGCCGGCCGTTCCGCCGTATTCGTCGACCACCTGAAAGAGATGCTCGCGGCGTTGAACGAATTGGTTCAACGCCTGTGCCACCGTGGCGGTTTCCGGAAGGGCGTGAATGGGGTGCGCAATGTCTTTCAGTTGTTGTTTTCCTTTTTCGTCGCGAAAACTCTCGTAGAGCCGGCTCCGAAGGACCTGGCCGGCGATTTCGTCTGGGCCGTTTGCGTAGATCGGTATGCGGCCGAACCGAAGCCTGGGGTGTTGCTCCATGACTTCCCCGACGGTCATGTCTTTTTGGAGCATGTAAACCACGTTTCGCGGCGTCATGATGCGATCGACCTTGATCTTGTTGAGCCGGAGTAGATTCATGATGACCTTGGCTTCACCCTCGTCGAGCGCGCCTTCGGAATGACCGAGTTCGGCGGTCAGGGCCACTTCATCGCGAGTAAGTCGCGGGCGGCCATCGCCGCCGATGAAGCGGGAAAGTTTTTGAAAGACATAAACAAGCGGATACGTCAGGAAGATCATGCCCTGAATGCTGTAGGCCGTGAACGTGGCCAGCCTTGAGGCGTGCACGGCGCCCAGGGTTTTGGGGATGATCTCAGAGACGACGAGAATCAGAATGGTGAGAATCGCGCTGGTGATCGCAACGTAGGCTTGACCAAACACGACAAAGGACTGGGCGCCAACGCCGGCAGCGCCGATGGTGTGTGCGATGGTGTTTAAGGTCAAGATGGCCGCAAGGGGGCGATCGATACTCTTCGTCATGCCTTCCAGCATTCGACCCGTGCGCCGGCCGTCCTTGAGTAGGCGGGCGATGTGCGATTGCTTAAGCGAAAGGATGGAGGCTTCGACCAGGGAGCAGAGGGTCGAAACGCCCAGCGCCAACGATAGATAGAAGATTAGAAGAAGCATTGGTCCGGATTCCCATTTGTCAAACGTCAGGCGGTCAGCGTATCCTGGTGAGCGACTTGACTCAAGCAACGGATTTTTGGTGCGACTCAAGGCCCCGGTCAGGGATTTCATCATGGTTGAATCAAAATGACAGACATGTCCAAAGTGACCATACACATGGTTTCCAGTCTCGATTTCTTCATTGCCAAGAAAGACGGAAGCGTCTCGTGGCTTCAATCGTCCGACAGCTACGAGAAAGGAGCCACGTATGAAGATGCGCAGGAATTCGTGAAGAGAATAGACTGCTTTGTCATGGGTTCCCGGACTTATGAACATGCGCTGACGCTTGGATGGCCTTACGGTGACGTGCCGACGATCGTCTTGAGCCATAGAGCCCTGCGAGCTGATCGGGAGAGCGTCGAATTCTATTCAGGTGATCTGCACAAATTCGTGAACGACCGGCTTAAGCCCAATTACAAGAACATATGGGTGGTCGGAGGCGCGATGCTTGCCAGGGAGTTCATTCGTTTGAGACTGGCCGACGACATCGTCATATCCATCATGCCAATTATTCTGGGTGACGGAATACGATTTGTTGATGAAATCGAACGAGAGCAGGATTTACACCTAAAAGACGTCACGGCGTACAAAGACGGGATGGTGGAATTGTCGTATGAAATAAGAAAGACTGGATAGGGGGGAAGCCGTTCAGCCTTGCCGGTTCACCCTGGCCTTGATCCGGATCGAGGAAAGGGGGAATTTTCGGAGGAATCAAATGAAAGTGTTCGAGAGATTCACGGAAGGCGCGAGGATGGCCATGTCCCTGGCAAACGCGGAGGCTCATTGCTTCGATCAGGAATGCATTGGAACAGGACATGTCCTCTTGGGGATCATCGGCGAAGGGACCGGCGCCGGTGCCAAGGTCCTTGCGAGCTTCGTGGGCGACCTGAGCAAGGTTCAACTCGACGTTGAGAAGAAGATGGGCGGAAGAGCGTCCGACAAAGTCGTCACCGGCAAGCTGCCGCAATCACCGCAGACCAAGAAGGCGGTTGAGTACTCGATCGAAGAGGCCATGAACTTCCGCCACAACTACATCGGTACGGAACATATGCTCTTGGGGCTCCTGCGTGAAAAAGGGACGGCCTTTGAAGTGCTGCAGAACCTGGGCTTAGAGCTTGAGCGTGTTCGCGAAGAAGTCTTGAAACTCCGCGCCTAAGAACCGATCTCAGACCCCTCTTACGGGGATCAACCATTCATTCGCAACAGATCCAGTTTGTCAAAGACGCGTGCCGCGTAGGGCCCGAGTACCGGTACGGGCGCAGCCAGGCCCTTTACGGCGTGAATTACGCCGAAGACGATCAAGGCCAACTGCGCCAACAGAAAGACGGGCGAAAGCAAACCCGCCAGGGCGCCTGGAAGCAGAAAGGCCACGAAGCCGATGAGGATTGAGAATCCGACGATGGCCAGCGATTGTCGCGCGTGAAAGTGGGCGAATTGATTGCTTCTCTGGATCAGTGGGACCAGAAGAAAGAAAGGGACCACATAGCTTAGGATGGCGAAAAGCTTTCCGTCTTTCACCTGATTATCATTCATCGCAACGGTTTGTGTTGTAGCCATTTTTTTCTCCTTCTTTTGACCGTATGCGGCCTTCTATCCGCGGACATCAGCAGCCCCGTACCGGGACGGTTGCTTCGGTCGCCTGTCGGTTGGAGCATTGTGCTTCAACCGCTTAGGTCACAAGCGTTCTTTTGGGGAGATTACTCACGCCGTGGTGAAGAAATGGCCCGCGCAACCGTAGGGCGGGTTCCGCCCGCCGTGACGGCCTATGAAGGCCTTCGAGCGATCAGCGATGCCGCATGCCGACGGGGGCCGGTCAACCCCTCGCGATAGACCAGGATTTCCCAGTCGGCGAAGTAGTCCGTCAGCTCGCCGGGTTTCAGGAGGAAGGCGTCCCGTTTGGGTTTGCCGAACAGCGACTTTTGCGCATCCGTAAACGTTTCGTACACCACCAGCCCTCCTCGGCGGACCGCTCCGGCGAGATGAGGCATCAAGGGCCGATGCAGAAAGTTGAAGCAGCAAACCAGATCATATTGTTCGGGTTCGATCGTCGTGTCCTGCTCCACGTCGCGGCATCGAGCGCGAACGGACACGCCGTGCCGTTTGGCGATTTCCTCGCATCGCTCCAGCGCGTCGGGCAACACGTCCCATGCTTCGACCGTGAAGCCGGACATGGCCAGAAACGCCGCGTCTCGACCTGTCCCACAGGCGATGTCCAGCGCGACTTTCCGATCCACGCGTCCCCAACACTGACGCGCGACGTTGACCGCCTCGTTTAGCAACGCATGCGGTTGCCAAAGACGATCCTGCGAGGGGCCGCTAGTTGTTTTTCCCGCATCCAACCACGACTTACCGTCCGCAGCGACGACGTTCGTTCTGCCTCGTGCTCGAAGCCGGGATTTTGCCCAGAGTGCGCGCGTCCGATTTTCGTCATAGACGGTTAGCGGAGCATTCGGAGGCGGCAGTTCGTGAATTCGCCGCGACAATGATTCCAACGGGATATTCACGGCCCCAACACGATGTCGCTCCAGAAACGCCGATTCCGGCCGTACATCCAGGATTCGTTCGATGCCTGGCTCGTTCGCCATGTATCATTATCTCCCCATGGGCCTGATCAAGGCCCCAAAACGGCGGTCGGATGCCGCTTCAAGTGGAAATCCTCGCTGAGAGTGAATTAAATACGAAGTACGGCGCACTTTGGGACTGCGTCTTCAGGGTACACAGGCAATATCTGCCGAATTTCTGCTACACGATGCAAAACAAATGACCCCGATCATTCTACATATCAGCGGGCCGCCTGCATCCGGCAAGACATCGCTTGCCAGGACGCTTGCTTTGAGGGCCCATCCGCATCGGCCCCATTTCGTTCGGTTCGATCTTCGGGATCAGCCCGGGTTGCCGTCGTTGCGGATTGCATCATCATTCGATGAAATGGCGAGCGCCATGTCGTGTGCTGTCAGCTCGAATCTGGTGTTCGAAGAGGTGCCGGAGGCCCTGGGCCGGGTGGCTTCGGAAGCCGAAAACGCCACGATTTTCGTCGAGACCAACGCCCATCCCTGCTTTCGGCATGCCTACCCCTACCATGCCAAGGTCTTCGTGATGCAGCCGCCGGCCTCCCTGGATGCTGTCTTCCGCTCGCCCACGCAAACGGCGGACGCGATCGAGAAGGCCATGGACGACACGGCGGAGTTCGCGGCCGAAATGTTCGGACTCGAGCGATGGGCCCATGACTCCGCCGTCCTGCCCGCGGTGGACCCCAAAGACCGAAAGGTCCAGTCCGGTCATGCTCAGTCCGTGGAAGAATTCCTCGCTTCCGACGTGGGCGCGGAAATCACGTCTCGCATGCAGCTTCAGCCGGCATATCATCCTATCATTGATAGCGACGTGATCCTGCTCAATGAGGCGGTGGAGCATGATGCCGACACGTGCAGGCAATGTGCCGAGAAACTTGAAGCGCTGCTCGAAAATCTGAGACGGAGACTCGATCGTCAGCCCTGGTTTGCCGTGTGTGATCCATCCGATGAACAAGACCCGCTCGCGGAACGGGCCTTGCAGAAGATCGAAGCGCTGCTGGAAGCTGCCAAGGATAGCGCCTGATGAGAGAAAATGATCTGATCGATTTCGCCTTGAAGCGGCCGCTGACGGACGATCAATTCAAACCGGCCGATCTCAACCTGGACCGAAAGGAAGGACTAAAGGTCGAGTGGAAAGACGGACACGTCAGCCGGTACCCGCTCGCCTTTTTACGAAAGCGTTGTCCTTGTGCAAGTTGCCGTATCGAACGGGAGAAGCCCGAGCCGCAAACGACCACACGCTCGCTCAACGTCCTTCCGGCCAGTATCAGCCGTGCGACCGAGTTCGCCGATGCGCGGATCGTCGGAAACTATGCCATCCAGATCGAATGGGCCGACGGCCACAGGACAGGCATCTACGATTTTCGATATCTAAGGATGCTGTGTCCGTCCGGCGAATCGGAATCCTGATTCCGCTTGTTACTCTTTATTCATATTGCAGAGCCGTGATTACCTGGAGGCGTGACGCGCGACGGGCCGGGAACATCGCAGCGGCTGCGGAGAGCCCGAGCACCATGACCATGCTCCCGACGATCAAAAGCGCTTCGAATCGGAGTTCCAGACGAAGACCTGTCATCGGATAGGTTGATACATTCAGCAAGTAGGCGAAGACGATTCCCCCGAGGATCCCCGGGATCAGGCTAACCACGCCGACGACCATGGCCTGGGAAAAAATCATCCTGCTGATTTGACGGCGCTTCATGGCGATGGCTCGAAGTATGCCGATCTCCCGTGTCTGTTCGAGCACATTCATGGTCAGCGTGTTGACGATGCCGAACGAAGCGATGACGAAACCCAGGGCGATCAGGCCCCAAAGCGTTCCAACAACCCCGCTCATGGCTTCGTCGACGATCCGGCGAAATTCGGCACGCGACTCAAGCCGACATTTCCCCTCGTCGCAGAGCGTTTGAAGGCGAGCTGCGGCGGAGGCGGGCGCGCCATTTTCCAGGACGACACCGAAAACGTGGACGCCCTGTTTGCCGAAAAACTCCTGCGCCCGGTTCCATTCCAGGTACACCACGAAACCGCCGGCGGTATATTCCGTGGCAAGGCCTGCGATTCGAACGTCCTTCGGTCCATTCCGTGTTTCCAATGTGACGTGATCGCCGATCTTGAGATTTTTCCGTTGTGATAGGCGCGTTCCAAGGACCACGTCACCGCGTTTGACGGCTTCGATCACCTCGGCTTCGTCGCCCTCGACGAGGTCAATGGGCTGTCCGGACCTGGTGCCGAAAGATTTTGCGATGACCATGACCGGTTCTCCCTCAGCCCGTGCGGCGATGAAGTTGATCTTTGTGACAAACTCGACGTGTTCGATCTCGGCGATCTCATCACCCATCGATTCGGGAAGCGCGGCAGTCACGGCCATTCCCGGGCCGGGCATGTAACCACGGATGTAATAGTCAACATAGCTTATTTTCGCCGCCCACTCTCGAATGTCGCGGACGCTGTTCTGCGTGGCGTTGCCAAATCCCACGGCGACGATCAACGTCACCGTCAGGACGGCCACGGTCAGCCCTGTTCGCGTAGGGCGGCGGCTGAGCCATCGCACGGCCATTCGGCCTTCCGCCCCCAGACAGGGACGGAGGATCAATGCCGCGATTTTCGACAGGAACGGGATGCAAAGCGGAATCGTCAGTGTGATGCTCACGATTAACAGGGCCATGCAGCCCGGCAGAAGTTGCGATGCGACGTCAACTTGAATCGCTTCGGTCACCAGGAGCGCGATGAAGGTCAGGCCGACAACGAGGAGGGCGAGTCCAATGTACCCGGGCCATCGTTTGTAAACGGGCTCGCGGATCTCGCGGTTATCGAGCAGGCCGTCGAGGACGGGGCGGTGGCTTGATCGCCATGCAGGAACCAGGGAGGCCGCGAGCGCGATGCCCGGTCCGAGGAAGGCTGCGAGCAGCGTGGACTTGGCGTCGAGCCTTGGCTTGGGCACAGGGAATGCGAGCATTTCCTCCATGATACGGTGTAATGCGAACGACAGTGCATAGCCGAGTGCGATGCCAAGGATCGTTCCAAGGCTTCCCAGGAGGGCTGCTTCTTTCAGCAGAATCCCTTTTAATTGTGAGCGTTTTGTGCCGAGCGCCCGAAGAATCGCCAGGTGCTTGACTCGTTCGCCGAGACTCATCAGGAACGAGTTGAGAATCACAAAGGCGCCGGCGACCAACGCCACGATGCTCATGACCGCCAGGCTCAGTTCCGTGCCAAGCAGCATTTCCTGGGCGAGCTTGCCCCGAACGGCCGGAGCCTGCACCGTCAGGCCGGGCGGCAGTTGCCGGCTGATTTGTTCTTGCACGCTGAGCAGATCAGCCTTTTCGTCGAGCACAATTTGAACGGCGTTGATCTGCTGATGGAGCGCGAAAGCCTCTTGCGCCGTGGACAAGTGTGTGAAGACAATGGCGCCGGCGTGGACGTTCGCCGCCCCTTCAGGTTCGAGCAGACCGACGATGGGGAGTGTCGTCAGTCCCCGAGGCGTGAGCAGCCGAACCGAATCTCCAAGTTTGAGCTTCAGACGTTGAGCATACGTCGACGAAAGAACCGCCCCTTTTCGGTCGCCGAGAAACCGACCTTGTCGGATCTTGTATTCGCGTGCAGGGTGGTCGAGTTCGGGCTCGATCCCGAGGACCATGATCGGTTCCGCGCCGGACGGCCCGATCAGTCCGCTCGTGGTCTGGACGACGGAGACCGCCGCTTGCACACCGGGGAGCTTGTGGAGCGATTCTCGGATCGTCGGATCGAAGCCGCCATAGCCTTCAGCCACGACTTCAAGCGACGCGCGCCCTGTGACGGTCTCGAACATATGACGATACGAGTTGCGTGTCGCTTCGATCGTGACGGAGATCGATACCATGGCGGCGACGCCGATGATGATGCCCGTCAACGTGAGGAGCGCGCGCCCCGGTCTTTGTCGCCATTCACGCAGACTGTACGTGGTCAGCTTCATAATGCAGACTCCAAATCCGCGAGCACCTGATCTGCGGATCGGCCGTTTTTGAGCGATTGCTGCTCGACGATCCGGCCGTCTCGAAGCGTAATGATTCGGTCGGCCATGGCGGCATGACGGGCGTTATGTGTGACCATGAGGATGGTTTGGTCCTGATCGTCCACGAGGCGGCGAAGCAACGACATGATCTGGTCACTGGTGGCGCTGTCGAGATTGCCTGTCGGCTCGTCGGCGAGGAGCAGCAACGGTTCGTTGACGAGCGAGCGCGACAAGGCCACGCGCTGTTGTTCGCCGCCCGAGAGTTCCGCCGGCACATGCGATCCTCGGTCCGTCAGGCCGGTGCGTTTTAGTGCAGCGGTCGCACGCTTGTGCGCTTCAATTTCGTCCATGCCGTCGAGGACCAGCGGCAGGGCGACGTTTTCCTCTGCGGTCAGGACCGTGATCAGGTTGAACGCCTGAAAGACGAAACCGATCCGACGGCGGCGTATCATGGTCAGCGCGTCATCGTCCAGTGTCGAGAAATCATCCCCGCCGACGATGATGCGACCCGATGTGGGTTCGTCGAGTCCTCCGATCAGGTGTAAGAGCGTACTCTTGCCGGAGCCGGACGGTCCCATCACCGCGACGAATTCGCCTTCGGTTATTGTCAGGTCGATGCCGCCAATGGCTTCAACACGGGTCTCACCGGTGCCGAATACTTTTGTCAGACCGTGGACTTCGACGGCGAATTTGTCGTTTTCAGTCATTGTGCATCCTCCTGCGAAAGGACCGCTTCACATCGCTCGAGCCACTTGGCAAAGGCCTCCAGGCGAAGAAGGGCGAGTTCGAGCAGCAGCATCGTTTGAACGGGGGCGCCGTCTCGTTCCGCTTTCGCTCTGGCCTGGGTCATCTCATGCAATTGGGAGAGACATGCCCTGCGTTCGACGGCCAAGACGCGCTTTGGGTCGGCCCAATCCACCCGACGGGCGACCATCAGTTTCAGGAAGGTTTCGTTGCGAAGGTCCAGATCCAGCTTCGTGGGCTCGGTCAGCCATTCCTCGAGTTCCTTGCGTCCCGCGTTCGTCAGGGCATAGACCTTTTTGTCCGGCCGCTCTGTTTGAGTGACGACCTCCTGACCGACGAGGCCGTCTCGTTTCATCCGATCGAGGGTGGTGTAGACCTGTCCGAAGTTGAGCTTGGTCGTGGGGGACAGTTGGTCTTCGAACTCTGTTTTAAGGTCGTAGCCGTGGACGGGGCCGTCAGAGAGAAGTCCAAGAATGGCTTGTTTGATTCCCACGTTTTTTTCTAAGTGCTTATTTAAAAGCTAGTTATTGTGGACATTCATTTATGCCTAGCTAGTATATATATATCAAGTATGTATTCCCTTGTCCAGTTATTTCGTGATTTTTTTCACGAAATCTGCAGATCATCTGTAGTGCGCGCAGATCAAAATGAGACGGCGCGCCAAGAAAATGAGACAGAATGTTGGGCACATGAAGACCGCCCAGGCAAACTAGGAGCGTCGCCGGCGACCCATAGTGACAGCGCCGACGAATCCCATCATCAGAATTCCGGCAGGCTCTGGCAGAATCGTGTAAGAGAACTCGGCCAGATCCGTGACACTTTCGGTTGGCGCCGAGAAGCGGTCATCGAAGAGGTCGCCAAACCCAATCGTGCCAAAGTTCGGCGGAAACTGTCCGGTGGACCCGAGTTGCAAGCTGGCAGTTGGATTCCCGTCGATTTCCAATGAGATGCCCAGCGCCGAGATGGATACATCGTAGGTGTGAAGCGAGTCTGTCGAGTCAAACGGAATGAAGGCTGAACCTTCTGCATCGAGAATCTCGATTTCGTTGTTGAGAAAGACGCCCGTGTCAGTAATCCCCACCACCGCGATCCGTCCCAAGTCGTCAACGGCAATGATCCCATATCCGGCGCTGCGCGAGTCTGTACCGCCGAATCCGCTAAAGTCGGGATCGTAGGAAGACTCCACCACTTGCATTTCCATGCTAATCTGAAGTCCGTTGGTGAAATCAGCCGGCGCGTGTTGTCCGCTGAAGAACTGATAACCTGCTCCAAAATTCGATTGGCGATATCCACGCGTATCCTGATGGAGCAATCCGCCCTGCACGACCAATGGGGGACCTGGGTCCGGGGTGTCCGTTTGTGTGAATCCCTGGTCCACAGGGAACGTTCCCAGACCTGCGTCGTAAGTCTGGGTCAGGATTCCAGCTCCCGCCTGCACTTCGGAAACAACGACGCCGGCCAATACAATCAAAGCGCCCGCAATTCTCATTTTCTTTTTCTCCTCGACCCAGAGGCGAACGGTGAGTCCGCCAGCTCTCTCGTTGATCCGCCAGGTGGTGCGAATCATTTCTCTGCTTGCAGTTTAATCTGATGATTGGGCGAACTTCAAGCGTTTGTCCGACATTTCCCAGCTACCGAGAACGCCCGTCAACGGGCCTAAATAAATCGTGACGACCGAATCCCCCCGGCGTGAACGCCGGGGCTAATATCAAAGTGAAACACGACCTAAAAAACAGACGGCGGCCGTCGTCTAGAGAGAATCAACTATTTTTCCCGGCAATGATCAATAGAGCGCCGACCGCCATACAGGCGAGGCCGGGAAAGCAAAAAAGCAACGTCAGCGGAATCCCAGCGATAATTAGCATAACTCCAAGAAACTTGAGCATTTCCCGGCCCTTTCGAGATTTGTCATGAACAACGATTGAACGCCAAGCGGCAAAAGCGAGACCGCAATAGGTTTTGATGACCTTTTGTACGACGTACGCCCGCAACTTACTATCGTAGCTTAGGATGTGTCCTTTCGCAATGTCTCGCAAACCGCGTGAGACAGCGGTCTTAGGATCGGTCCCACGGCTTGATCACGACAGGCGTGTGCGCAAGTGCTTTTTACTCCGCGAACAGCGCTTCCACGAAGAGTTCCGGATCGAAGGGTTCGATGTCATCGATCTTCTCGCCGAGGCCGACGAACTTGACGGGAACGTCGAGCTGGTCGCGAATGCCGACGACGATGCCGCCCTTGGCGGAGCCGTCGAGCTTGGCGAGGATGATGCCGGAGACGTTGACGTGTTCGCTGAAATGACGGGCCTGATTCACGGCGTTTTGACCGATCGTCGCATCGAGAACGAGCAGGACCTCGTGCGGAGCACCGGGAATCTTTTTCTCGACCACGCGCTGGATCTTGTTCAGCTCCCGCATCAGGTTGTCCTGTGTATGCAGTCGGCCGGCCGTATCGACGAGCAGGATGTCCGCGTTCCGCGCGACGGCGGCCTCGCAGGCATCGTAGGCGACCGCACCGGGATCGGCGCCCTGATCGTGTTTGACGATGTCGACGCCGCATCGGCCGGACCATTCGGTCAGCTGAAGCACAGCAGCGGCGCGATAGGTGTCACACGCGGCCAGGATGATTTTCTTGCCCTGCTGTTTGAGGTGGTTGGCGAGCTTGGCGACGCTGGTTGTTTTCCCTGAGCCGTTGATGCCGGCCACCAGGATCACCGTCGGTCCGGACTCGGCCTGGGCCAAGGAGCGGACGTCGTCGGGCCACTTGGCGATGATCTGCTTCTTGAGGTGCTCGATGATGTCCTGGGACTCGGCGATTTCCTTATTCTTCCAGGCTTCACGGACACCGCTAATGAGCCGATCGGCCGTGACGGGTCCGAAGTCGTCGGTGATCATCGTGTCGTGGACTTCATCCAGGAGCGCCTCGTCAATCTTGCGGCCGAAGGGAAGAACCGACTGGAAGCCAGAGACGACTTTCTCGCGCGTTTTGGTCAGCGCTTTCTTGAATCGATCAAAGAGACCCATGGGTGGTGATTCTCGCTTACGTCGTTGAATTCTCTGTCGTCGGATTCGGCGTGGAATCTGCGGCCGAGGGAAGCCGTCGTTTGATGACGGCATCGAGGACGCCGTTGACAAATCCCGGCGATTCCGCAGTACCGAATTCCTTGCTGATCTCGACCGCCTCGTTCAGCGCGACTTTCTCAGGGACGGCGGCGGACTGGTGCAACAGCTCGCAGACCGCCATGCGCAGGATGTTTCGATCGACCATCGAGATACGCTTGATGTCCCAGTTGTCTAGCACGTTCTGGATGTGTTCGTCGATTGCACTCATCTCGGTCTGAACACGCTGAACAAGCTCGCGCGCGTAGTCCTGCACAGCCGGAGGGGGTTGCTCATCGGCCAGAAAAGCATCGAGTTGATCCAGAAAACTCGCCTGGGCGTCAAGTTGGCAAAGTGCCTGCATGGCGAGGATTCGTGCCTGGTGTCGATCTAACATAGATGTTAATTAGCGGGAGCCGGACCAGATTGCAAGAGGGCATTGAAGGTCATTCCGTTCGTTTTTCAGCGACCAGCAATAACCTTGGCGACCCCAATTGAAAAGGCTTTTGATCAGCGTCCCCAAAGGCCTCGAAATGTGCGAATCCGGCTTCGCGGAGGAGTTGACTGAGTTCGCGGTAGGTGTATACCCGATGCGAACTCGACCGCTTCTCCGTCGTGCCGTCGCGGATGAACGTGTAATCCGTATTGAGTCTGCCTGCGGTATGATCGTAATGATTTTCGATGAGCATGATGATATCGCCGGCTGCATACCAATTCCGAGGTTCGAGGGTCGGCAAAATGCTTTCGGCGAGCGTTCCGGTGTCGATGACGAGCCGGCCTTTCGGCTTCAGCGTTTGGGCAACCTTTATTAGGAAGTCTGCGTTGCCGTCGTCCGTCAAGTAGCCAAAGCTGTTGCCCAGGCACAGGGCTGCGTCAAACTCTTCTTGCCAGGGAAGGTCGCGCATTTCACGCTGTTGCCAGTCGATCTGAAGCGCGCGTTCGGCCGCGCGCGAGCGGGCCGCGGCCAGGAATTCTTCCGACAAATCCACGCCGGTCACGCGCATGCCTCGGGCCGCGAGTTCGTGGCTATGACGACCGCCTCCGCATGGGACGTCGAGCACGTCGCATTGCGGCGTAAGCTGCAGCGATTTCTCCAGGAAGTCTACCTCGATCCGCGTCTGCTCTTCACCAACAACGGCAAGCCAGAATTGGACGGATAGCCCCGAAAAAAAAGATTGCCACCACTCGTCCGCCATCATTCCCGCTCGTTGATTTTTCGGATCAGGCCGGCCATTTCGATGGCGCTTATGGCAGCATCCGCACCCTTGTTGCCGGCCTTGCTGCCGGCGCGCTCGATGGCTTGCTCAAGCGTGTCGGTCGTGAGGACGCCGAAGCCGATCGGCATGTTCGTGTCCAGCGAGACCCGGGCCAGTCCCTTGGCCGCTTCGCCTCCGATGTGGATGTGATGCGTGGTCTCGCCCCGGATGACACACCCCAGACAGATGAGCGCGTCGTACCGACCCGACTGTGCCAATGCCTTGGCGGCCATGGGCAGCTCCCACGAACCGGGCACCCAGACTTCGGTCAAATTGTCTTCGGTTGCGTTGTGTCGCAGGAGCGCGTCTCGTGCACCGCTGAGCAGGCGCGACGTGATGAATTCGTTGAATCGGCTTACGACGAGCGCGAAACGCAGATTCGAGGCGTCAAGTTTGGTGGAGATCGTCTTACCCATGTATTAGAGCTTAGCGTCAAAGTCAAAGAGTCTCAATTCGGGCCCGGTTTCGATCAGAGCAGCGATCGTGACAATCTATTGCGTTTTACAATCGGCGAACAACGTTTCCGCGTCGAAAGGCACAGGTGATTAAGGGGCTTTCAGGGATGGTTGTGAGTCCTGCTGTCGGATATCATAGAAAGGATGTCTGTTTGAGGATTTTGAGCTTGTTCTACCAACCGCAAAACATCGAGGAGGCGCTGCGGATTCGGGGCGAGATGGGCGTTGACGTGACACCGCTTGGCGGCGGCACCGACATCATCGTGGCGTTGAACCGTAGCGCGGCCGGGGCAAAGCACTATCTTGACCTAACACATGTCGAAGGTTATTCGGACGTACGCCGCGATAACGGCGATTGGCGACTCTCCGCCGGTGCGTCATTTTCGCAGCTCGGAAGGCTTCCTGTCCGGGCTTTGGCTGAAGCTTCAATGACCGTCGGTGGGCCGGCGATTCGTAATCGTGGGACGATCGCCGGCAATCTGGGCACGGCCTCACCGGCCGGCGACGGTTGTGTGGCTTTGATGGCGATCGATGCGACGGTCGAATTAGGCCATGCATCGCGAGGGAAGCGCGTGATTCCAATCGACGAGTATTTCACGGGTTTTCGACAGACGGCCCTGCTTGAAGACGAGCTGATCACGTCTGTGAGCATCCCTGCCGATTGGCAGACCACATGGTACAAGATCGGCAAGCGCGGCTCGATCAACATCAGTCTTGTCTGTTGCGCCGTCGGTCTGTCGCCGAAGGGCGATGTGAGGATTGCATTCGGCTGTGTGGCGCCGACGGTGATTCGGGCCAAGTCCGCAGAGGCGATTATCGAGAAAGGCGGCTTTTCGGAAGAAGCGGTCGAAGCGGCGGCCCAGGCGGCGATGAAAGAGGTCGCGCCGATCGACGACCATCGTGCGTCGGCGGCCTACAAACAGGCGATGTGCGGCGTGCTGGCCCGGAGGCTTCTAGGAGAAATGTCAAAAAGTCAAAACGTCAAAACGTCAAAAGAATGAAGAGTCGAAAGGAAACGTCAAAACGTCAAAACGTCAAAAGAATGAAGAGTCGAAAGGAAACGTCAAAACGTCAAAAAGTCAAAAGAATGAAGAGTCGAAAGGAAACGTTAAAGCGTCAAAATGGCAGATAGTCAAAAATGGCGATTGCAGTGTACGGTCAACGGCGGCACCGTCGATACCGATGTGCCGCAGGATGAGGCCTTGCTGACGACCCTGAGAGACCGACTTGGGTTGACGGGGACCAAAGGCTCCTGTCTGGAGGGTGAATGCGGTTCCTGCACCGTGATTGTTGATGGAGAGGCCGTCAACAGTTGTCTGGTTCTCTCTCCGCAGATGCAGGATCGGAAGATCGAAACCATCGAAGGATTGGCAGACGGCGGCAAACTCCACGTTTTGCAGGAGAAGTTTCTCGCAGCAGGGGCGGCGCAATGCGGTTATTGCACGCCAGGTCTGATCATGGCTGCCAAGGTGCTTTTGGAAAACAACGCCAATCTGACGGAGGAGGAATTCTTCGAAGGTATGGAGGGGAACATCTGTCGGTGTACGGGTTACAAGTCGATTTGTGAAGCGATTCGTACTGCAGCGAGGCAATGGGCGTGAAGCGTCGAAGCGATCAAATCTCCGCGGGTTCCGTTACGGATGTGACGACACAGCCGGTCACGCGACCATTGGTCGATCCTTCAAAGACGCCCTACAAAGAGGAACCGAAGGGGCCGGTAGGGCGGAGTGAACGACGAATCGACGGACGAGAAAAAGTCACGGGAACGGCGCTGTATGGGGCTGACTTGTTCCCGAACCGAGCGGATTACTTTGCACAAGTGGTGCGGTCTGAGATCGCTCATGGGAACATCATCTCGATTCATAAGGAGAAATCGCTTCAAGTGCCTGGGATGATTGCGGTTTATTCCGCTGGGGACATGCCTGGCACGAATCGGCAGGGTTTGATCCATCGTGATCATCCGGTTCTGGTCGAGAACAGAATCTTATTTCGTGGGGACGCGATCGCGATTGTGGTTGCCGAGACGGAGAGTGCCGCAGTGTCCGGGTGCGAGGCGGTTGAGGTGAACTACGAGGAGTTGCCCGTCGTCGCGACGATGGACGATGCGCTGGCCGAGGGTGCCCCAAGGCTGCATCCCGACGGCAACATCATGGGCGGCAAGCGGATCCGCAAGGGGGATGCCGACGCGGCGCTCGGAGAAAGCGACGTCATCGTGAGCGAGACGTTCGTTACGCAAACGGTTGATCATGCCTTTCTCGATCTTGAGGCCGGGATTGCCCATTGGGACGGCGAGTTCCTGACAATCCATGCCTCCGGCCAGTGGGCCCATGAGGAACGGAGGTTGACGTCCCTGGCGCTGGGCCTGCCGATGGAAGCGGTGCGGATCATCACACCGGCGACGGGCGGGGCGTTCGGTGGTCGTGAAGACATCAGTATACAAATTTATCTCGGCATGGTCGCCTTACACCATCCGGGCAAAACGATTGCGATGCGCTACAGCCGTGAGGAATCGATGCGTGCCCGTCATAAGCGGCATTCATTGCGGATTCACTACACCCTCGGGGCCAAACAAGACGGTACGCTGACGGCGGCGAAGATCACGGTTTATTCCGAAGAAGGAGCTTATGCTTCGACGGGGCCGGCTGTGCTGCGGAAGGCGGCAAGCCACTCGACAGGGCCTTATCGCATTCCAAACGTGTACGTCGATGTCTACGGTGTTTTCACGAACAACAATCCGACGGGGGCGATGCGCGGATTCGGAGCCTGTCAAATGGCGATTGCCTACGAGGGCATGGTGGACCGGCTGGCCGAGCGTTTGGGGATGGATCGTATAGAGCTGAGGCGCAAAAACCTGATCCGCAATGGCGATGCCGTCACCACTGGACAGCGCATTCCCGTCGTCACGGCCACCGACTGCATCGACGCCGCTTTGCAGCAGTTCGAAGCGAAGAAGCTCGCTGACAAGCCGCTGACGCCTTATCAACGGCGCGGCTGGGGTCTGAGCGTTATCTGTTTCGGCCTGGGCTACGGCGATGGTTTTCCCGACGCCAGCCGGGCGACGGTTCGTTTCAACGCCGAAGGACGATTGGAGGTCTATACGGGCGGTGTGGAATATGGTCAGGGGCTGTTGAACATGGCGGGGCAGATCGCGGCCGAGGAACTGGGCATGCCGTTCGAACAGGTCGATGTGGTCTGGGCCGACACCGGCCGGACGCAGGAGTCCGGGTCATCCTCCGCGACACGCCAGACCTATTTCACCGGCAACGCGGTCAAGATCGCTGCAAGTGAATTGCGCGAAGAGGTTCTCGACATCGCGGGGAAACTGTTGAATGTGCATCCACACGAGTTGGACCTCACCGATGGCGATATCAAGGGCCGTTTTGATCCATCGATCGTGTTGCCGATCGGGAACATCCTGAAGGCGGGGCGAGAGCGGGGCTATGAACTTGAAGGGACGGGCATTTTTAAACCCCGTACCGTTTGCGAAGACTTCGACACGGGGCAATCGCCTCGGGCGTTTATTACCTACCTGTTTGCATCGCACATCGCGCAGGTCGTGGTCGACATCGAGACGGGTGAAGTTCGCGTGGAACGGTATGTTGCCTGTCACGATGTGGGCAAGGCGATTAATCCGCAATCGGTCGAGGGCCAGATGATCGGCGGGGCGACGCAAGGCATCGGCATGGCGTTGATGGAGGAGGTCGTCATGCAGGACGGCCGTATGATGAATCCGAATTTCACCGATTATATTCTGCCGACGTTCCGCGACGTTCCCGAGATCGAGACGATCATTCTTGAGAATGACGACCCCGGCGGCCCGTTTGGTGCGCGCGGTGTCGGCGAGCCCCCTTTGATCGCGGCCACACCTGCCGTTTTGAATGCGATCGGCCACGCAGTCGGGAGCATGCCGCATACGACACCTTGCACGCCGCAGCGAATTTGGGAGTTATTGAATCCGCACGAAGCCGGTATTCCCTATGATGCTCGCCTTGCCCGCGCACCCTTGCACGCGCGCCTGACTAAATGATTAAGGCATGAAATCAATGGATTGGGTCGCGGATGTTCACGAACCGAATCCTACTTTTGCGATGACCGGCCGATGGTCGGAACCCTTGCCCTGGCCGGTCTGGCATTCGGAGCAAGTCAGGCCATCGGTGAGGTAGATGTGGTCAAGGCGAATACTGGGAATCCAGCGGAAGAAATGACTCACAGGCCATGTGGTTCCGCGACCCCAGCCTCCAACCTCCTGTGCATCGACAGCGCCGAGTTTACGAAGATCAGACGCTTGGGGAGTTCGTTCCGTGAAATTGAAATCACCGGCGAGTATGACCGGTAGTTCCTCTCTGGAAAGGCGCTCCACCAGGTCCGCGAACTGTTTCCGAGTTTCAATGATGTAATCAACCCCAAAGGGCGGCAGGAAATGAATATTGTATAGCGCGACGTCGCGCCCGTCGATGTCGATTACGGCACGCACCTGAGGTTCGCTGCCGCTTCCCAAGTCCACGTAGCGTTCGATGCGTCCCTTAGACGGACGTCGTGAATAGATGGCGGACCCAAAGGAATCGTCGCGTATGATGTGAACTTTATGGGGATAGTCAGAGCTTATGGCCGCGTTGATTGCTTCGTGCCAGTGGTCAGTGTATTCCTGCAAGAGTAAGACATCAGGTTGCGCAGCGTTAATCTCGCCGATGATTGGATCGGTATTCTTGTTGATCATCAGGAGGTTGATGCTCATGAGGGTAATGGTTTCGCCGTCGATCGATTGTGCGGTCCTTGGTCTGTACTGCCAGAGTGAGGGCCCGATGGCGATCAATAGTACGGGAAATCCGGCAACAAGAAGTTTCCAACATCGACGCCACAACGCCACAAGAAGCACGGTGAGCAGGAATAATCCCAGGTGAAAGATGAAGGTCCTGAACAAAAAAGCCACCCAGGACGTGAGCACATACGCCGGCGACTCGTTTCTGTAGTCTTGTGGACAGAAATAGGCGAATGCAACAACGGCATAGGCTGTGATGACAACGATCCAGGCCTGGACATAGAGCAGGCGTTTGCGTTGCTGCCAGGAGATCTTGCGAAATCCTTTGAGGAACCCGGGCCTAGTATGAAAGTCAGTTTTTTTTGAGTCCTTGCTCAAAATCATTACCTTGTGGTCCTGAACGGGTTTTTTCAACAGGCGTGCAGCCAAGCGCTCTTATGATAATACGTGAACGAGATGTGAGAGAACGACGTTTTTTTTCGTTTGTCCGAATAATTACAAATGTGTGATCATTGCGATGTATACTGTGGTCGTATGTCCGACTAACATGACCGACTTAAAATCAAAACAGGGCATCGGTGAATATTTCGGCGATAGGGCTAATTGATATGACGGCGACCATAATAGAACACGGCACGCTGATCTGCCATCGGCAGGGCCGGCCCGTGGTGTTGGAGGGCCAGACGGTTGAGATCGAAGCGGGGCAGATCACGTCGATTTATCCTTCATCCGAGCGCTCAAAGCGGCGAAATTCCGACGCTGCACAGGTCCACGTGGTTGACGGGTCGAATCATCTCATCATTCCCGGCCTCATCAACACTCACCATCACCTCTATCAGTCACTGACACGTGGACTGATATGCGTGCAGGATGCGCCTTTGTTTGAATGGCTTCGGCAACTTTATCAGCGATGGAAACGAATCGATTACGAGGCGGTCAAGGCGGCTGCACAGATTAGCATTGCTGAGTTGCAGTTGTCCGGCTGCACGACCACCAGCGATCATTTTTATCTGTTCCCGCAAGGCAGTGATGCGCGGATCGAAGCGGTGCTGGACGCGGCTGAGACGATGGGCATGCGAATTCATGCTTGTCGGGGGAGCATGAGCGTCGGTGAGTCGAAGGGGGGGCTTCCCCCTGACGTTTGTACGCAAAGTGAAGCCGACATTCTGAAAGATTGCCAGCGGGCTTTGGAGCGGTTTCATGATCCGTCACCGGGGGCCATGCGGCGGATTGACTTGGCGCCGTGTTCGCCGTTTTCGGTCAGTCCGGAGCTCTTGCGCGACACGGCCGTTCTGGCACGGGAACGCGGAGCGTTGTTGCATACACACGCGGCAGAGACGGCGGACGAGGAGCGCTATTGCCTGGATCGGTTCAAGATGCGTCCGATCGAATGGCTTGAGAAGATGCAATGGCTTGGGCCCGACGTTTACTTGGCGCACTGCGTTCATCTCGATGAAAAGGACATCCGGCGGTTGGCGGATACGAACACCGGCATCGCCCATTGTCCCTGCTCGAACATGCGGCTTGGTAGCGGCATCGCGCCGGTCCGGGCGTTGCTCGATGCGGATGCCCGGGTTGGTCTGGGTGTCGATGGCAGTTCGAGCAATGACGGCGGTAACTTGTTGGCAGAGGCGCGTCAGGCTTTGTTGCTTCAACGTGTCTCGCAGGGCGCCGAGGTGCTCTCGGTGGCTGAGGCGTTTACGCTTGCGACGCTGGGCAGCGCGGCGGTGTTGAATCGACCCTGGTTGGGCAACATCGAGTCAGGCTGCGTGGCGGATCTGGCGATGTTTCGCCGGGATGATATCGCTCTGGCAGGAGCGATCGAGCAGGACCCGCTCGGCGCGCTGATGCTCTGCCACGTCGGCAGAGCCGATCGGGTTCTTATCAATGGGCGAACGGTCGTCGAGGATGGACAGATTTCGACGATCGATTTGCCGACGCTGGTCGAGCGGTTCAATCGTCTGGTTCGGGATGTCTTTCGGGAATAGCGAATAAGGCACGCTGCGCCATCGGAATGTTCAAAAGACTCGTACTGGGGTTCCTAATCGCCGCATCGTTCGTCGCTGCGACAGCCGTTGCGTTTAGGTTTGCGCATTTAGCCGCATATCATGCATGGACGAGTGGTTTCACAGGGATAGACGTATCTCGTGCGAGAAGATTATCGAACATGTTCTTGGCATTGTCTGTCACTGTCGTTGGATTGGAGATCACAGCGATCGTGCTCCTAGTCAGACGGTGGCGCAATCGGCAAGATCAGCATGCTTTTCCGGTCATCGTAGAGTCGGAAGGGGAGGAGAATTGTAACGTTGACAAAGAAACGCCCTCTTGATCAGCCGAACAGATGTGACATGGCGTCGACCAGATCATCGATATGGCGGTTGACCATCCAGATCGGAATGATCATCAACGCGACGCCGATCACGACGAGGCAGGTTCCCATCGTTGACGGGAGTTGCGAGACGGCCTGGAGGCGGTCATTCAGTTCAGCCTGAAGGGCGGCGATTTTTTCATCGCTGTCCTGACTGTTCGATTCGATGTGGATCGTCGCATTTCGCAAAAGCGCAAAACCCCGGACCACGATGGTCATTTGGCCGTGTTCGGCCTGCCAGTTTTGGTCGTTCCACCGGCCTGCCCAGCCGAGGTGGTGAATGGCATCTTTGAGCAGTTTTGTGCATCGCGCTTCGGAGATGTTATACATGACAAGTCCGTCTCGCGGTGAGGGCAACATCCAGAAGAACACGAGCCCGGCCAGGAAAACGCCGGTGGCCAGAAGCCACCACATGCCCGATTGTGCGAAGACCGGGATGGGCCACATCAGGACAGGCATGAGAAAGACGGTCAGCGAGATAAAGTCGGAACGGCTGGTGGTGAGATAGGGCCGTGCGTGGCTATTGACCAGGCCGAGGAAGAGGAAATAGAGCGCGATCGGAGCGACGCTGCCCACAAGCAGGAGTACGTCTACAACTTGGTAGTGCCCGGCCATCATTTTAGGCCTCAGAGCGAGGTGATCAATCCAGCGAATTATTCCTCGGTGTCCGGTGCGGGGCGGTCCACATGTTCTCCCCGATCGGCCACTTTTCGGTAACCCAAGTATTTTATCACTTCGAGAACCTCGGTCCAACTGGGGAAGGGGCGATTGTTGGCCCGTTTGTACTCGTCGATGGCCATGACGAACTCAAACTGCTCCTCGCTAAGTTCGCCTTCCTCGGCGGTTCGGCGCGACTCGGATCGTCTGCGTCCGGGGCCTCGTCGGCGTTCCAGACCGCTTCGGCGGTCCACCACATTGTGGCGGCGATCGTCTTCGGTCACTGTGCTCTCACTGGATTCGGCGGAAACGTCCTTGTTCATGGCCGGAGTTCCTTTGTTTCACTTGAGGAGGACCACACGTTGATCCCCATAAGATCGGCTAAGTATCCGCGCTTTCTTCGTAAAGATACTCTTCGTCGTCGAAATCATCTTCGTCTTCGTCGTCTAAATCGACGTCATCGTCCTCGTAATCGTCTTCGTCGTCCTCGTCTTCATAGTAAAAGTCGTCGTCGTCGGGCTCCTGGGCCTGGATGGTGAGAATTTCCGAGGCCTCGACGAGCCGATCCTTGGGTATCAGGACTGCTACGCCGTATTGAGAGGGTGTGTGGAGCCCTGTTTCAATTCGGGATGCGATCCCGTGTCCCTCGAGCAAGGCGCGATAATCCCCGGCCTCATTGCGCGTTCTGGCAAAGATCACCTCGACGAAATCACATCGATCCACTTCCTGCAGCGTGTTTCCGAAGCTAATGATTTGCTCGACCATATCTCCCGTTCCTTCAGGTTTATTTGCCCGGTGATGGACCGTGAGAGATCGCGAAATGCGTTTGTATGACCCGCTCAGCGCCCATCTGTGTCACGTTTGTATGTTTGGGTTGGTGCCTTTTCTACCGTTTCAATTTCGGCCTTCGTCCACCGAACCGAGACGACGAGTTGGTATCACGTTACCGATTGTTACAAGCTGAAGTCAATACCGTTGTTGGGATTGTGTCGTGACAATTATCCCAGTGTCAAGGTGGGCAATCGGGCAAAGAAAGGCCCCGGATGCTGAGAGCATCCGGGGCCTTGGAATTGGTTTCAAATAAGGAATTTACAGACGTTCGTCAACGCGGCGGAAGGACCGTGACGGTCTGTTCCGAGGAATCCTTTGACGCGGGTCGAAGGAAGATGGCCCCTCCGCCGGCGCCATATCGCCCAACGGAGTACTGAGCTTCCAAGGCCTTGTCAATGCGGGTCTTGACGTCGTAGAGATGAGCCTCGCTCGCGATGTCCAACTCCGCTTTCTTCAACACTTTGTCGATTTTCTTCGACAGTTTTGAGACAGAGAGTCTGGCAATGGCATTGGCATCCGCCGGAACGATTCCGCCGGGTTCCCTCAAGACCATGTCCATCAGCATGTCGAGATGGTTTCGTTGAAGGTTCCGCCGGAAGCTGTTGACGAAGGCCTTCCGTTCCGTGCCTTCGCGACCGTTTTCATCGAGTTCGGACCAGATGGCCCCGGTGATGGACTTCATGTGTTCACCGAGGGTGTAAACATCGTCCCCGTCGTACTTCACCTGGTTGTCGTGGATTCGACCGACGGTGAAGGGGTTCATCAGCGTCGCCAAACACTGGAACTGAGACGATGCCACGAAATCGTGAATGTTGAAATCGACGAAAAAGTCGAACTCATCCGAATCCCAATGCCAGAAGCGGCCCGGCGCCAGGTGATTGAGCAGTTCCGGACTGATCTCGTAGGCGTTTTCGGCAAAGACCTTATTGCAAACGAACTCGACGGCTTCCCGTTGCTTCTTGGGTTCGACAAGCTCAACGGGGGGACGAGCATCCGGATCGCCTTTGTGGTCGCGATTCATGATCTGACCGCCGGGGTACCGGGCCACGAAATAGGCGGCCGAGGCACGCTGACTCATGATGCTGGTGAAGGCACGTCGGAACTTGACGTAGGATTCTCCGTCTTTGACGGCCCAGGTCTTGATGTCATCGAGGAGGCTGTCGGCGAGCTTGATCTGCCATTTCGCATAATTGATGACGTCACGGCCCATATCAAAGCGATTCGAAAGCGGGTCAGGCGAGATGAATCCGAACGTGTCTTCGTCCGTGCCGTAGTCCAAGCCTGCTTCCGCGACGCGGCCGGCAATCTTGCCGAGCATTTCCTTCTCGCCCTTGTACGGTTTGCCGACCGGGCGATAGCCGTATTCGATGGCCCAATAGTCGTACGGCCCGATGCTTCGCGTGGTGAATGACGCCTGCTCTTCTCCGCGAGGAGCGACGATCGGCGGGTTGTAGTCCATGACGGAACCGACATTGGCTTCGTTCGCCTCGTTCGATTCTCCAATCTCGTTCATCGGCAGCCAGGCACTGGCCTTGAAGTTGTGACGGAGCCCCAAGCAATGACCAACTTCGTGCATGACGATTTCCTTGATGATCTGACCGATGAACTCATCGCTGTCTCGACCAAGGCCCTTGGCCTCGAAGGCAAGTCGCGCGAACTGCATTTGATGTGCCATGCCCGAGGCACACTCGCACATCGGGTGGCCTTGTTCGTGCATATGCCTTATCAGGTTGTTGTAAAAAATCTCGTCAGGATCGTGCTTGACCTTCAGGTTGGGCAACAGCAGCTCCCTCGGGGATCGGTACGTCCATTGCGGATTGGATTGATAGAATTCCTTGAGGTACGGGTTGTGGGCCGACCATGATTCCTCACTGCCGGTTAACCTGTCATATCGAGAGACGTAAATACGGACCATGGCATCGTCAAAGACGATGTCGGCGTCGAAGATCTGACCTGTGAGCGGGTGGGCTCGTGAAGGCCCCATCGCAAAGCCGCGGCCGGTCACGATCCAGCGGAAGAAATTGTAGCGGACGTCTTCGGGGTCCAGGTGCTTGGTGCGCTCGTCGTAGTCTTCCTGTTGAATGACTTCGATGGCGTCAAGGAAACCGCATTTTTCGAACGCTTTGTTCCATTCGAGAATCCCTTCCTTGACCCATCGGCGGTACTTCAGCGGGACGGTTTTTTCGATGTACCAGATGATCGGGTTCTTTGGAGCGCTGAATTCAGCCGTGGGGTCGCGCTTCTCCAGGCGCCATCGATTGATGTAACGATTGAAAAGCGTGGGGGCATTATGATCCTTGGACCAGTCCTTTCGAACGGTCATGAAGTAGCCGATTCGGCTGTCAGCGGCACGAGGCTTGTAACCGCTGGCAGACTTGGGGATCTCGGAAAGGCTGTAGTGAAATTGAGTGCGTTTGCCCGTGCCGCCTCGCATCATGGCAAGATCCACGGATAGCTCTACGTTGTTGGGGAACGCCTTGTACTTCGCCCACTTGCTGAGACCGCTGTTGACTGAGCCGCCGCCCATTCGGCCGACGTTCAAGAAGTCCGATTTGAAAAGGCTGTCCAGATCGATGATGCAGTCACCGCCTTTTTTGGTGACGATGCGGATTTTCTCGAGGATGAGGTCGTTGCCGTAGCTCCGTTTGATGACGTCGGCCACGGGCTTGGTTCCCTCTTCGACGTATCGAGGATCCACGCGCATCAGCACGAGGTTCTTGTTCATCTTCTCGAAATATGCGAGGAAGTGGCCCATTTGAAATCCGGTCGCCACGGGGCCGCCCGACATGCTGGCCGCGATGAGGAACTTTTTGCCGATGAGCGAACCGGGAATTTGAGCCCGGAGCGAGTCTTTCTTTTTGTTGTACCAGAGGTTGAAGAAGGGCGGATCGCCTGTCGGGACCTTGGTGTAGTCTTTCATTGCCTCATCAAACGGCGGAAAGTCAGGCTTTGACTTTTTCTTGGTCGGCTTGGGTGCTTTTTTGGATGCCTTGGCTTCAGCCTGAGCTTTTGTGGAAACGACAATCATTGCGGTGATGACTGTCGCCATGACCGCGAACCTACGACAACGCCTGGCTAGCATTTACTAACTCCTTGCGAAAACTGAATTTAGTGAAAGGGGTCCCTCTTTGTCATGGCGTATGCGGATCGCGCAACACCTTCTTAACAATTCTAATACCGTATTACGCCGGACAATGTTTCGCACTTTTTTATGGCAAAACGGCATTTTTTGCCGAATCGGCGAGCGGAATGACGAGAGAGCGATCCGTGCACCGTCGCCGAATACTCGTTTTGGTCGCTCCATGTCATATCGGCGTTGAATCGGGATTCCCAACCGGTTTCGGTGGTTTCTTCCCCTTTCGGCTCACAAATCACAGCTTCTTCACAATTTTGGTGGATATCCACTCCAGGCCGACGCGTTGAGTCAGGTCATCGGGACTGAAGGTCGATTGTGCTTTTAACTCCTTTATTGAAAATAAATTAGTTCAGTTTAGCGTCGTTCGCGAAAGGGCCGTATCAACGGCAATTTGAGGGTCTGCATGATTCGAAGAGGCGACGGTGTGTCCGGTGCGACACGAATTGACACGCAATCTTGGCCGTGCTAGGTTTCCTCGCCCACGTTGGAACTTGGGTGATACTCGTTTCAGGACCGCGGTCTCGCGACCGATATACGCACGGTCATGTTTTGTCACGTGTATCGCTCAAAGGGCGCTATTACGCAAGAAATCCAGCAAGTTAGTTAGTTTAGTCAGTTAGTCTCATGGCGAAGAAAGCTGAAACCAAGCGTAAGAAGTCAGCAAAAACGGCCAAGAAGAGTGCCTCGAAGGCCAACGGCAGCCGAGACTTGGTCATTGTCGAGTCACCCGCCAAGGCCAAGACGATCAACAAGTATCTCGGTTCCAAGTACGTGGTCCGCGCCAGCAAAGGCCATGTCAGGGACCTGCCCCCGCACCAATACGGAATCGACCCGGGCCGAAATTTTCAACCCACCTACGAGATCCTCCCGGGCTACAAGAAGGTCGTGGATGAGCTGCGAAAGCTGTCGGATCAGGCCGAGACGGTCTATCTCGCGACCGACCTTGACCGTGAAGGTGAGGCGATCGCCTGGCATCTTGTTCAGGCGCTGGAGTTGCCGGAGTCGAAGATCAAGCGCGTTGTGTTCAATGAGATCACGAAAAGCGCGATTGCGGATGCGTTTGCGAATCCGCACAAGATCGATATGGACAAGGTGGATGCTCAACAGGCGCGGCGAATTCTCGATCGCGTGGTGGGCTATGAATTGTCGCCGCTGCTTTGGAAGAAAGTGGCCAAAGGGCTGTCCGCGGGCCGCGTTCAGTCCGTAGCGGTTCGCTTGATTGTGATTCGCGAGGGAGAGATTCGGGCTTTTGAACCCCAAGAGCATTGGGCCATCGACGGCGTATTCACGGAGCAGCCGGACAAGGCGGCGGAGCTTTCCAAGGCGTGGCACGATTTTTCACTTGGACAGGGCAAGTCCGCCCACCCGCCCACGCAAAAAGAGCGAATGGCCTGGCTGGGCGATCGCGGCTGCTTCGACGCAGCGCTCTCGGAAGTAGGCGGGCAGTCATTCAAGCCGGCGGGGCGACTCGATCGGAACAAGCCTTTGGCGGAGATGTTTACGAGTGCGAGCGATGAGGTTCGCCCGTTGGTTGAATCGTTGGGCTACCGGATTGAAAAAGTCGACACGGAGGAGTGGGAGACTTATGTTCATCTTGGTTTGCGCCTGATCGACTTGGTCGGCCGGACCGATGTTTCCTCGGCTCCGGACTTCAAAGTCAAGTCCGTCGATACGAAGCGGACGCGTTCCAAACCGCCTGCTCCGTTTACGACCGCCACATTGCAACAGTCTGCAGCAAACGTCCTACGTTTCTCGACGTCGAAGACCATGCGGACGGCCCAGGCGCTGTACGAAGGACTCGACATCAAGACGGGCGAAGGCAACGTCGGTCTGATCACTTACATGCGAACCGATTCGAAGAACCTGTCCGCAGATTCGGTCAATGCGGTCCGGGGCTGGATCGACGAGACTTTCGGGGACAAGTATCGCCCCGAGAAACCGAACCGTTATTCCAGCTCAAAATCCGCCCAGGAGGCCCACGAAGCCATTCGCCCGACGGACGTGACTCGAACACCTGAAGCGATGCGCGGGCACATGACGGCCGAGCAACACAAGTTGTATACCTTGATTTGGAATCGATTCGTGGCGTGTCAGATGACGCCGGCGGAGTGGGACGCGACGAGCGTCTTGATTTCGGCTGAATCGGCTTCAGGCGAGGCCGTTTTCAAGGCTTCCGGTCGCGTGCTGGTTTTCGATGGATTTTATAAGGTGGCCGGCGTGCCGAAAAGCAGTGATGATCAAACGCTGCCGGCTTTTGAGGTCGGTCAGCAGGTTTGGCCCCTGGAGATCCGTCCGGTTCAGAAGTTCACGTCACCGCCGCCGCGGTTCACCGAGGCCTCTTTGGTTAAAACGCTTGAGGCCGAGGGCATCGGACGTCCGAGCACTTATGCGGCTATCATCAAGACGATTCAGGACCGTGGCTACGTCGAGCAGGAGGATCGTCGGTTCCATCCGACGTCACGTGGTGAAGTGGTCACTGAAAAACTGGTGAATCATTTTCCGAGGATTATGGACATCGGTTTCACAAGCCACGTTGAAGACGAACTGGACAAGATCGAGGAAAGCCACGTTGATTGGCATCACGTCCTGCATGAGTTTTATGACCCGTTCAAGGAATCGCTGGCGCAGGCACACGATGAGATGCAAGCGGTCCGTGCGGAGCCCAGTGACTATGTCTGCGAGGAATGCGGCAAACCCATGGTTTACCGTCTGGGCAAGAACGGACGGTTTCTGTCATGCACTGGGTATCCGGAATGCCGAGTTGCCAAAAACGTGGACAAGGATGGAAAGATCGTCGAGCCCGTCACGTCGGACGAGGCCTGCGAACTGTGCGGGAAAACGATGATCCTCCGAAAGAGCCGGATGGGTCCGTTTCTGGGCTGTTCGGGTTATCCGGAGTGCAATCATACGAAGCCGTGCACGGAAGAGGGTGTTGCCCTGAAGAAGGTCAAGCCGGAGGAGATTAAAGTCGAGTGCATCGATTGCGGTTCTCCCATGGAAGTGAAGTTCGCACGAGGCCGCTCCTTTTTAGGTTGCAGTCAATATCCGAACTGCAAGAGCACGGCACCGATGCCGGAGGGGATCTACGTCGAAAAGCCCAAGCCGGAAGACGCGGGGGCACGGTGCGACAAATGCGGTCGAAAGATCGTGATTCGCAAGAGTCGTCGCGGGCCGTTTCTGAGCTGCTCCGGGTTTCCGAAGTGTCGCAACGCGATGCCGATGGACAAACTCGAGCACCTCAAGACATTGGAGGCCGAAGGGAAAATTCCAGATCCTCCTCCGGAGCCGGCCAATGGGTCCGCGGCCAAGAACGGCGCGAATGGTCGAAAAGCCAGGGCCAAAAATCTCACCAAGGAGGAAATCGCGGCGCTGGGGCCGCCCCCTCAGGGGTTTGCCTGGACCCGTACAGGTCGACCGGTCGTCGAGACATGGCCGGAGGAGCCGCTGACTTGTTTCGAGTGCGGTGGTGAAATGACGATGCGTCGGGGCCGGTTTGGGCCGTTCTTCAGCTGCAACGATCGTAAATGCAAGGCCGTGGCCAACCTGCGCGGTGAGGCCAAGAAGCGGGCCGAGGCCGAGGCTCCCGAATCGGCAAGCGCCAAGCCGATTGAGACAAACGTCGATTGTCCGGAATGCGGCCGGAAAATGATGCTTCGCATGGGGCGCACGGGCCGTTTTCTGGGTTGCAGCGGATATCCGGAATGCAAGAAGACGATGGAGCCGCCCCCGGGGCTTCTGCGTGAAGTGGCCGGTACGGCGAAAGCCGGCGTTTGAGCCTCACCTTGCCGACCGTGGTGATACTTTCCCTAATCTCTATGACGACTGGCGAAGCGATCCCCCCGGCTTTTTCAGGTTGATAACCGGGTTTAGCCTTTAACTCTCAAACCGTCGTTTACAACTCGGCCTTCATGTTCGTGCGCGTCGGATGCCGATAGGTCCTCACGTCAGATGCCAGGCGTACCGGGAGGAACCATGTCCACGCGTTTGCTATCGCGCAGCCTCTTGCTGATGGTGTTTGCCGCCGTTTGTTGTGCGTGGACGAATCCTGACTCTACGCGGGGACCAAACGCCTCAAATCGCAGGGCTTATCTTGCGGTCGTAAACGAGACGGAATGTACGGTTTGCGTCTATCTCAACGACGAATTCGTTTTGCGGTGTGAGCCTTTCACGAAGGAGACAATCGCGTGCCGGATTTTCGGTGACGTCGAACTGGTCGCCCGATCGCGCTGCGACGTCTGGGGGCCGGAGACGGTGGAGTTGATTCCCGGCAAGACAACGACCTGGCGACTCAGCGGGACCAATCAGCTTGACCGATGGCGATTCACGGCGCCGACCGCTTTTCTCAGTGTCCTATGAGAATAACTTGACGATGTCCTGATACGTGACGAGCAGGAATACCGTCGCGATCAGCGCAATGCCGATCAGCTGCGTTGCGACCTGGGTCTTGATGCTCACGGGTTCGCCGCGGATTTTCTCAAGAAGCAGGAACAGGAAGAGGCCGCCGTCCACGATCGGCAACGGCAGGAAGTTGATCACGGCGAGATTCGCGGAAAGCAAACCCATGATCCACAGCAACTCCAGCACGCCTCGCTCCGCAACCTTAGCGCCCAAAGCCATGATTCCGACCGGTCCGCTGACGTTGCTTACGCCCACATTGCGGAAGATCATGTGCCGGATCGTTTGAACTGTTTGGACCGTGGCGCGATAGGCCTGGTGAACACCGGTGACGAGGGCTGTGAACGGATTCCGGATCGGATTTCGCTCTGACAGGCTGTAGGATTCGAACGACAGTGTATAGCTGACACGGTCCAGCCATGGGTCGGTGTTGTTGGCGGTGACAGTGAATGGACCGCTCTTTTTCTCACCGTCCAGCGTGACATAATCAATTTGAACGGTCTTTCCAATCGAAGCTTCGCAGATTTTCTCAACGGCGCGCCAATCGGGCAAAGCAAGTTTTTTCGTCTTTCCGTTCTCCTTTTCACCGACGGGGACCTCGACCGTGGATTGGCCGTCGATTTTGAGGATACGATCGCCCCGTTTCAGATCGAGCGCGATTTGAACACAATCCGGTATTTGCATTTCGGTCGTCTGGATGTCATTCACCAGTCGATAGGTGATCTTTGCCGTCTTGCCCGACCTGGCCTGGAAAGCGTTGCATAATTCGTACCATTTCCTGACGGGTTGATCATCGACGGCCAGGATGACCGCTCCGCGCTGGATTCCGGCCGCATGAGCCGGAGTTTCTCGATCGCCGAATTTCTTGATGACTTCAGCGACCAGGAGATGATCCTCGTCATTGCATCGGAGGACGGCATCGATCATCGGAGGATCGTCACCGAATAGCTTGAACGGCTTTGTCGGTTTGAGTGGTTTGAGTTTGTGGACATCGACCCGTTCAAACCACTTGCACCACGCGGGAAAATCGCCGAGCTTTCCCAATTGTTTCAGGAGAATGTCCAATTCCTCATCCGGAACGCCATTTTTCCCCGCGAGCTTTTTGACGGCTTCAGGCGCCTTCGCCAGATCATGATGGCCGGCTTGAATCATGTCCTCACGATGCCGGGCACAAAACTCGACCGTCTCGCCGGCAAGGCCGTGGTTGGCCATGCGCGTCCTGCGCACTTCAATCTCGACTTCCTGATCGGCGCTATTTTCAATGACGGATTTCAACTCGGCGTGTGTCGGAAACTCATACGTTCCGATTCTGGTGATCACGTCCTTGGAGACGACACCGGCTTTGTCGAACGACTTGTCGGGGACGCAGGCGACGGCGGTCAGTCTGGGCACAAGGCCGAGAAGGGAGCCGGTGGCGAGATTCGTGCTCTCGTAGGGTAACGGGAACCAAACGGGATGGATTTGAGTTGCGACCTCGGTCGTTTCGATATCCGGGTTCAATTCGAGGAGTTGATCCTCGGTGAGTCCGTCAGGATCTTTTGGGCGCTTCACGATGACATCAATCGGTTTGCCGTTTGAGTCGATCATCGCGCGAATGAGATCGGCGGGATTTTTGAGGACTTGAGATTCGCCGGAGCCGTTTGCGAGTTTATATAACTCGTCGTTCTTTCGAAGCTCGTCCGGACGAAGTTTGACGTAACCAGGCGCTTCCGCCGAGGCGAGTCTGAAGTTCCAGCCGTTGGTCACGCCGATCTGGCGTACTTCCGCGTCTTCCACATATTCGGGAACGATTCGAGGATAGGGTGTGACAATCTTGCCGTCGCGCTCGACTTTCAGCACAAGTTCTTCATCCTGACCGGAGAGCGTGATCAGAGCACGAAGATGCATGAAATCGTCGACTTTGGTTCCGTTGATTTCCAGGATTCTGTCGCCGGGTTGGAGGCCCGCTTTGCCTGCCGGGGCGGTCTCGACGACGGCGCCCAGGACCGGGGGGACCTGCCTGCGGCCGACCATGCACACGACGGTAAAGATGATCGCCGCCAGAATAAGGTTCATGACGACGCCGGCCGTCACGATGACCATCCGTTTTCCAACGGATTTGTTGGTGAAGGAGTGGGGGTCCTCTTTGACCTTGAGTTCACCGGTCTTGTCAACGACGAAATCCTCCTGGCCGAGCATTTTCACGTAGCCGCCGAGGGGCAATAGATTGAATGAATACCGCGTTTCACCCTTGGTGAAGCCGATCAGTTCCTTGCCGAAGCCGACGGCAAAACGTTCGACGCGAACGCCGGCCCATTTGGCGGCGAGGAAATGCCCCAACTCGTGAACAAAGACGATGATTGAGAAACCGATGATGACCTGCAGCACGTTCCAGGTCGACTGCAACCAGGAGGGCACGGCCGCCAGGAGAAAACCGGGATCATTCGTTAAACACTGCAACATTGAGAGACCTCTTTCCTGGCCCAGGTGTCGACGGCCATCAAAGTCGCCAAGGTTGGTTTTTCATCAAACGTGTGTCGCGTCAATACATCTTCCACAATCGGCACGATATCCAGAAATCCGATCTGTTCGTCGAGGAAAGCGGCCACTGCGGCCTCGTTCGCCGCATTCAGCGCGGCCCCGGCCGTCCCTCCTTTTCGAGCCACTTCATGCCCGAGTCGAAGGGAAGGAAACCGTTCCGCATCCGGCGGCTCGAAGTGCATCCGCTCCAGCTTGGAAAAATCCAGCCGGTCGCCACAACCGGTCAGCCGTCTCGGATAGGTCATCGCATATTGGATCGGAGTTCGCATATCCGGACTCCCCATCTGGGCGACGACCGAGCCGTCGTGAAAGGCGACCATCGAATGGATGATCGACTCAGGATGGATGACCACTTCAATATGATCCGGGTCAACTTCGAACAGCCATTTTGCTTCGATAATCTCGAGGGCCTTGTTCATCAAAGTGGCCGAGTCGATCGTGATTTTCGGACCCATGATCCAGGTGGGGTGCTTCAAGGCCTCCGCCGGCGTGACGTACTTCATGTCCTCCTGGGTCCACGTCCGAAAGGGGCCGCCGGAGCCCGTCAGGAAGATCCGCTCGATTTCCTCATGACGGCCTGAGTGCAGGGACTGATAGATTGCCGAATGTTCGCTGTCCACCGGGATCAGTCGAGCGCCGGAGGCGACCGCGGCATCGACCATCAACTGCCCTGCGACGACGAGAGACTCCTTGTTCGCCAGTCCGACGGTCAGCCCGCGTTGCACGGCGGCGAGCGTGGCGGGCAGGCCCGCGACACCGACGATGCCCGATAGAACGAAATCGCAGTCCAGCTCTTTCACGAGCCGCTCGAGCGCATCGGCGCCGCCCCAGACTTTGGTGCTTTGGCCTGTTCGTTCGGCGAGCCGATCGGCGGCGTCGGCATCGGACAGGACCGAGACCTTTGGGCGATACCGCTCGACTTGCTCGGCCATTTTTTCCCAGCTTGATTGCGCGGCGAGACCGACGATCTCGAACTCCCCCTTCAGATTGTCTGCGACGCTCAGCGCGCTGCAACCGATGGAGCCGGTGGAACCTAGGATAATGACCCGTTTGGGCATAGTGCACTCGTTAAAGGAAGACTTTTTCAGCGATGTTCATCATAGGCCCAGTACATTCGTACGGCAACTGCGGGTCGAAGCCCCAGAGAATCCGTCTGGATTTTGGAATGAAGCCTGTCTGGGGGTGACATGGTCGCGCTGCGCTTGACCCTGTCTTTTCATCGATGATCAAAGCGTCCGTCATGTCCGCGCCTTCGGCTTGGACATGCCACCCTGTCGCCGGCATTGAACATTGACCGTTTACCCGGGCAGAATGACAATAGTGCGATCGAAGAAAAAAGTGACCTGGTATTGTGGAGACTGTGACCATGCGCTACGACACGATCATCACCAATGGAACCATCGTGAATGCGAACAAGACCGAAAAGGCCGACGTGGCGATTCGGGGTGAGAAGATCGCCCGGGTCGGGAAGGGGCTGGCGAAAAATGCCGGCGCGAACGGGACGCGCGTGATCGACGCGAAGGGGTGCTATGTGATCCCCGGTGCGATGGACGTGCACGTTCACCTTGAACTTCCTTTCTGCGGCACGGTCTCCTCCGACGACTACGACAGCGGGACCAAGGCCGCTGCGCGAGGCGGGGTCACAACGGTCATTGATTTCGCCATTCCGTACGGCAAAGAATCTTTACAGCAGGCCGTGGACAATTGGATGGCCAAGGCCGACGGGAAGGCTTGCGTTGATTACACCTTTCATGTCGCGATCACGAAATGGGATCGGCACAAGAAGGAGATGGCGAAGATCGTGCGACAAGGGCTTCCCACTTTTAAGGAGTTCATGATTTATGAGAAGGAGGGCTGGCAGTCGGATGATCGGGCCATCTTCGGTGCGCTGGAGAAATGTCGCGAATTGGGTGCCATGCTGCTTATTCATGCTGAAAGCAGTCGTGTCCTGGACGAATTGATCGATCGACACCACAACGCGAAGGAAATGAAAAAGCTCGGGGCGCAGTTGCATGGGATCACACGGCCGAACTTTATCGAGGCCGAAGCCATTCAAAGGGCCGTGAAGTGGGCCGAGGTCACCGGCGGAAAGCTCTATATCGTTCATATGTCTACGGCCGAAGGAACGGACATCATCGCGGATGCGCACCGGCGAGGGCTTCGAAACGTTTATGCCGAGACGTGTGCTCAATATCTCGTCCTTGATGATTCACTCTTCAAGGGCAAAGACGGGCATCTGTACGGCTGTTGTCCTCAGATCAAGAAACCGGCCGATCAGGCCCGGCTTTGGAAGGGTCTCAAGCGAGACACGGTGTGTGTCGTTTCGACCGACACCTGCACGTTTACACGCAAGCAGAAGGCCATGTGGAAGGGCGATTGGACGAAGATTCCGATGGGCATGCCGGGACTGGAGACCCTCGTGCCGATCGTCTATACCCACGGGGTCTTGAAGAAGCGAATGACCGTGAAGGAGTTTGTGGACAAGTGCTGCACATCGCCTGCCCGGATCATGGGGCTGGGTGATCGCAAGGGCGTCATCAAGAAGGGCTACGATGCCGACATTGCCGTCATCCACCCGACCAAGAAGATCAAAGTCGATCACCGCAAACTGGAAACGAATGCCGACTGGTCGCCGTATCAGGGCTGGCCCCTCGCCGGTTTCTCGCGGACGACGCTGTCGCGCGGCAAGGTCATTGTGGACAACTACAAGTTCTGTGGCCGAAACGGGTGGGGCAAGTTTCTCAAACGCAAGACTGCGGGCAACCTATGACGGTGCGGCCGACCGGTTGGCGATGCCTCCAGTACGGGACTGTCAATGTCAGGGACTCCGGCTCTGGTGAGATGAGTGTGCCGCCGTTCGCGCACATCTCGTGCTCATCCTCACCGTCATCCGGTTACGACTCGGTTCCGGCGCTCGAGATCTTGAATGCGGACCCGATTGCAAGGGCGAACCAGAGAATGTCGAAGAAATTGAACGTGCCCGAGAAGAAGAAACTCAGCAGCGCGTTGCTATCCTCATCGTCTTCGGCATTGTTTCCAGCGGAGTTTCCCTGCTGCTGCTGTCGGTACAACTGACGGACTTCCTCATCGCTCATGGCTTTGACGCGTTGTGTCGCTTCTTCGTAAGCTTTGGTCCACTTCTCCTCGAGGCCTCGTTCGCCTTTGACGCCTTGTTCGGTCATGATTTCCTCGGTCAGCTTCCCTTTAACGAAAATGCGTTGTTTGGCCGGATCATCCGAAGGGCCTTGGGCCGACAGAATCATCGAAAAGATGACAAACTTTGCGCCGACGATGCCCAGCACGGCGAGCGCGGAGGCGACGACACCGGCACCCGTGTTCTCGGTTCGATAGCCTAGTCGCATGCCGATCCCTGCCAGGATGCCTACGCCTACGGCGATATAACCGACCTCCACGTTGGCGTAGTATGCGACGAAGTACCAGGCCGCACCCCCGATGGCCGCGCCGATGGCGCTGAGCATGAAGCCCAGCAGAAAAGTTCCTGCGGATTTGGCCGCACCAACGGCCGGGTTGCCGGTGCTCGCTTCAACATGTGCATTCGTGGCTGTTTTGTCGGCGTGGTCGTATTGGGCGTCATGGGAGGGTGCCGCAAAGGCTTCGGCACTTTGCTCCTGCTGAGCCAAATCGTCCATCAGCGATCCTGCGGGGGATGATCCGACGGGTTCGACGAGGAAGGCTTCGCCGCATTTCGGACATTTGCCCTTCTTCCCTATCGCATTCGCCGGAACGCGGAACTTGGCGCCGCATGAGCACTGGACCACAACTCGATCGTTTGCATCGGACATTCAATGCGTCCTTTCTCTCGCCGTGCAGTTTGGTGATGATTGCAGTAGATGCAATAAGAAAGCCAAAGCAAGGAATTCTACATCAGGACTTGGCGTGAAACAAGCAGAGGGGAGGCGACAAGCGTCAGAGCCGTTTTGATCTCAAGGAAGGCATGTGCACAGGTTTCAACCTGTGTCTTCATCGGTCGAAAACTGATGCCCGCACAGGGACAGGCCGTCCGCTTTCCTGAACGTCGGAGACGTTAATGAATCGGTTCAATTCTGCGGACGCTGTCGACCAGGGCGATGGCGGCCAGTCTGCTCAACGGAGCGACGCCGATGACGAGGTTGGCCGATTCGGACTTGCTCTCGATCGACAGGCCGGCCTGCTTCAGGTCGTTCATCGTTGCGGCCGATTTGTCCGCCGTCAGCAGACTAACGACCACGCCACCGTCGCGAACGGACAGGGGCTCACCGAGCATTTCGGCCGGCGCGCCGCTCATGAAAGCGAGCAACGGTTCGTCGATCCGCCGGGTGACGGTCCTGACTTGTTCCGCTTTGTCCTTCATCGACTTGGCGGCTTCGCCACGGACCTGCTCGATATGCTCGTTGATGTGTTCGAGCGAGAGAACGCGGTTGTCGAGCAGCCTGCTTAGCTTGACGGCAGGCTCGTAGTTCGGACGCGCCGTCGCGAGTTGTTCCGCCCGAGCCCCGGCTTCCTCGAACTCACCGATCTTCACCAACGCGACGATTTCCAGCACGGCAGGTTCCAGTCCGACTTGCATGAACCGTGCCTGGCGAAGCCGGCCGAGCAGCGCATGAATCGCTCGATGCACGTCCGGCGATTGCGTGACAACGAGACGTGACTGATCGACCCGCACCTTGCCCGATCCGCCGTTGGCTTCCCATGAATCGGGCGCGATCGCCTTCTGAATTCGTCGAGCCAAACGATCCATCGTGGAAAGCGCTGATGTTGCTTTTTCCGCTTCGATTGTGGCGTCTGCTCGGAAGTCATAGACGTCATAGATTCGTGTCACGATTTCCGGTATCGGTTTTTGTCGGTGTGATGAGTCGGGTTTCTTCTCCTGTTCGTTCGGCGGAGCGGTGGTAGAGTCCGTCTGTATTTTTTCCGCTATTTTCATAATCGCTTCTAACTCAGCGAGATCTTCAGACGCGGCCGTTACAATAAATCGTGAGTCCTCGGGCAATGATTGGTGCGTCTGTTGCACCTTGGGCATCGGCTTCGTGGTTGCATTCGTCTCAGATGACTCGTTTCTGCTCAGCTGCTCGATGAGCCGCTCGGCCTCATCCGGGGGGAGCTGTCTAAGTTTTGTCATCCTTCGATCTCTGCCGGTTTCCTGGTCTGCGAGTTTCGTGCTCGAGGCATCAAGAGCCATGAGTTCCACCTCCGGCAAGGCACGTTCGCTGTCGTCGATGTCTGGCCCCAAGAGGACATTGGCGCCTTCACGGTTTGTGTGACGCTGTGAAGACGCTTCGTCTTCGGTAGATTTTGGATCATCGCCCAGGAAATCGCTTCCTAGAGCGACTTCCGTTTCACCATCGTCGGTTTCGCCCTTCCGAAAGATATCAAAGACGCCGGCGAACCGAGAGGTACGTGGGGATCGAAAGATATCCGTGTTTCTGCGGCTTAGGGTTGAGGTTTCTGTCTGGATCGCCAAATCGTTCAGCCGATCCCAATCCACATCACGCGCTGCGGAATCTACAAGATTCTCGTCGGTTTTGCTTTTTCGGTATGGATTCCCATCTGACCGCAAGGGAAACACCGGCTCGCGATTCGTGCCGATGATACGGCGATCGGGGTCATGCTCGAATTGATAACTGTAGCTGAGATGAGGCGAACTCGCGAAATCGAACGCGATTATGTCTAGTGATGGCTTGGCGTCTTGCGATGGTTTTGACGGGAGACCGGTGACTGGATCGAGGCGTTGTCCCAATGACGAAGAATCCGGCGAAATGACACCGCGGCTCGGGGTGGGAGCAATGTTTGAGATATCGGGGTCGCCCGTACTCGCAGTGTAGGAATACCATACGTCAGCCGAATCAACACCATGCAGGTAACGTCCGCCCCCGAGGGCGCCTTGCGGCGACTGGGCTTGGTCAACGTCTTGAAGGTTAATTCGTCGTCCGCTGACGGTGGGCACGCTGATCAGAAGGTCATCGACATCATAGACTCTGACTGCCGTTCCTTGACCCTCTTCCGGGGCAAGACGCTTGGACCGGATCTCCGGCCAATTCTTGGGATAGCTGATGTCTTCGTGCCAGGGAATGCCCGCTTCGTCCGCCTCAACCAGCACGTCCGGGGCTTCTCGATGGCGATGGGCGGCACGATCACGCAAATTGATGGTGAGATCCTCAAGCGTCTCCTGCATCCACTTGGCTTGATCGTGGTTCGGATCAATTCCGAGAACTTGTCCGAGCACCTGAATGGCCTCGTCGAACCTTCTTTCCTTCCGAAGTTCCAATGCTCGGTTCATCAACAGTTCGATTTGTTGTCTTTTGTCGTTGCCAAGGAGTTCAATACGTTCTCTTTCGTGCTCCTCGGCTTTCAGTTGCCTCTCTCGGACGACTTGGCTGCGATCAACAAAGACCCCGAGTTCACGCGCTTGCCGCTGGAGATCGTCGTATTCGAAAGTCGATGGGGCGAACCGGCGACCGGCCTCGATCGCCTGCCTTCCGAAATCCAACAGACGCCGAGCTTCCGCATGGTCATCTTCCAAGATGGCCACGCGAACCCTCTTTGAGAGATCTTTATATGTCGTGACAGCCTGGTGCCATACACGTCCATGTTGATCGCCGGCGTTTTGAGATTCGTCGACGGGGTCTCTCGGTCTGATCAGCGGATCACCGGGATGTGCCATGATCGTTGGATCGATCGCAGGAGCTACTTCGCCATGCTCGGCCAGGAGTTGATTTGCCCGGTCGATGCTGTACTCCAGTCGACGGATTTCTTCATCCGATGGCGAAGTGCCTGAGCGGAGCAACTCCGCCCGGTGTTCGATCATCTCCTCCGCTTTGACCTGAATCGAGACATAGATGAGTGCTTCTTTCTGGCGGTGCATCATTTCATCGTAATGCGCCCTTTGGACGGCCGCCGGGATGGACTGCGGCGCATTCGCCAATTGTCGGGCGAACGTGGCCATCTGTCGGCCACAGGCGCCCTCGAATTCCATGCCGTCAGGCAACTCCACAGGAACGGGAACCAACCGGGGTTCACCGTCGATGGTGACGTGAAACTTTTCGACCGCAACAAAGCTGGTGAACTGGGTCATGAGACCGAACTTCTCTCCAAGGTCGACGACCTGTTTGCGCAGCTCGGGCGGAAAACGGCCGGACTGGGCGGCGTTGAGGTCTTTGTTCATGATCGATTCGACCCTGGAGCGTGCCCAGAGTGTGGCGATGACGTCGTGGTCAGGTTCCGACTCGGGCAGTTCGAGGTCAAGCACGCGCTCATAGGGGCCGTCACCGGCCAGACCACGAATCGTCAACGCGCCCTCTCCGGGGGTGGTGTATCGGCCGTGGAGGATGATCGGTTGTTCGTCGTACAGGTCGGGAATGACGGCCGGCATCATGTCGATGACGTCGAGCCCGTCGCCGAATTTGAGTTCGATGTTGGTCAGGACCGGTGATTCGATTCTCTGGACAAACCGTTCGATCTTTGCGTCGGCGTCGTCTTCCAGCAAGACATATTCCACTGCACCGCGTCCTGCCTCCGCCATGCCGTTGAGCAGATAACGGTTGGTGCTGTTACCGATCCCGAAAGAGAAGACGCGGGTCGTATGGGCGTTGCGGCGGACGGCGTCGATGATGGCCATGTCGTTGCCGACCTGTCCGTCCGTCAGGAAGCAGACCACCCGAAGAGGCTGGATCGGGTCGTGGTCGGTCCACTCCGCGTGGTCGACCTCGAAGATCGGTTCGTCGTCGCGCGTGCCCCAGGTTCCCGTAAAGAGCACGGGCAGGCCGCGCTGCTCGTCGATGATGCCGGTGCGAACGATCCAGTTTTCGATTTCTATGTCAATGTTTGTGCCGTCGTCCAGTTCGACGTTGAGGGTCGAGTCACCCGCGTTCACAGGATCAATGGCGTCTCCGTAGAATGTATGTTTGACGACAACGTCGCGCCCGTCGACAGGGAGTCCGGTGAGTTCCCGGAATGACAAAACAACCGGACCGTCATCCTTTTGCTCGAGCGCGCCATTGATGGCGGTCATCATTTCGGTGCCGCCGCCGCTACCGCGGCCCTCCAGGAAAGCTTGAGCCGTTTCGATGTTCGCATCCGTCGCAGGCATCGGTTCGTCCCAGAGAATATGCGTGTCTCCGGCAAAGGTGATCACGTTGAAAGTGTCTTCGGTGCTCATCGAGTCGATGGCGCGGGACATGACTTCTTTGGCTTTCTTGATGGGCCAGCCATTCATCGAGCCCGATGTGTCAAGGACGAAGACCAATTCACGGGGGACAAATTCCTCGGGCTCGACTCGGGCCGGTGGCTGGAGCATGAGGGTGAAGAAGTTTCCTTGATCGCCGGTATGCGTGAAGACGGCTTCCGTGATTTCGTCCGCAACGGGCCGCCATTTCAACACAAAATCGCGGTTGGGAATTTCATTGGCGTCGTCGAGTTCCAGGGTTGTCTTTTGCGGAAGGCCGTCGGCGCGAAGCGCCTGGTCCGTGACCAAAGTGTCGTGCAAGGGGCAGTCGAGGTCGGAAATGCCTGGTCCGCCGGAGTCGATTTCGACGGTGATGGCAATGTCGTGCCCGGCGCGGGTTTCGGGCCGGACGTGCCGCGGCGTGATGCGAGCGGCGTCGGGAACCCGGCTCGTATTGGCGGCCGTGCCGGTGCCGGGGGATTTTGTTGACGTGTCGAACCGAAACCAACGGTCTCCGACCTTCCCGGTTCCGTTTGTGTAAAGGGTGATGTGTTCGCGCGTGGTACCGGCGTACTCTGCCTCAAGTTCCTGCCAGACCTTCGGCGCTTCGCCGGAATTACTCGTTTGCCAGGCTTCGGCGTCGACGATGTCGATCGGAAGCGCGTTCTCGATCAGAGACTGGAGAGCGGCGGGCGTGGCTTCGCCGAGCTGCGCCGTCTCTCCGGTATTCGTGATGTTCAATTCCGCCGGTCCCAGGAGAATCAGGCCGTCGCGCCACTGCATGTGTTCATCCGGCAGGCCTTTGGGGGCGCTGCGTGCGGAGGGGATGTAGCGTGGCCCCACGACCATCGGAAACGTGAACGAGCACTCGCCGTCTTTCGTTTCAAGCAACTCGACGTAGCTGATCTCCACGGCGATCTCGACACCGGGTTCAATGTTCGCCACGGACTGCGTGAAGATGTTGGGCCGTTCCTGTTCGAGCAGGCTGGCGACGTGACCCTGTTTGCGTGCCGCTTCATAGATGGCTCTGGCCGCGGCGCGCTCGTGGACCTCGCCGACGATGGCACGGTCTTCGAAGGTCATGGTCATCGAATCGACGGCGGCCCGGTGGCTCAACGGGAAGGTGTAAACGGCCTCGATCTTGTCATCGAAGGGATTATGGTACTCCTGTCGCACGGTGACGCGGCTGAACCGGCCGGAGATCTCGACATAGACGTCCGTCTGTTTCAACGGACACGGGCCGAGGATGCGGCCGTCGTCGTCGACGGCATTCAGCAGGCCGCCTTCGGGGACCAGGACGACGTTGGAGGCGTAAGTTTTGTCATGCTGGTTTGGAGAGAAGAACGTGATCAGTGCTGCGAGGATGACAACGGCGGCGGCGACAGGGGAGAGGCGAGTCATGAGAAATCTCCTCAGGTGGGATGGAGGGTTGAGGCTTGGGGCGCTGTGTCCGAGGCGGGAGGGAGCAGCGTGCGAGTTGGTTTTGTTCAATTCGTGAAGCAAGCGGTTGCGCCCTTGTCGCGCACGGTCTGCGTTTTCCTCGTGCCATGCATTCAAGAGCGCGTCGAGTTCATCCGCGGGCGGCGGACCGGCATCGGGCTCATCGGGATTGACGGGTGAGAAGTGGTTCATGTCGAAGGTACCTTTCGCATCTGGTATGCGAGTTTTTGTCGGGCCCTGGCGAGGAGCTTGTAGAACCCGCTGCGGGACAGCCCTAGTGCAGATGCCGCGGCCGTGACCGGATCGCCGTCAAGGTAGAAAATATGAATCGCGAGACGCTCGTCGTCGGGGAGCGATTCGATGGCGGAGCTGAGTCGATCGAGTTGATCGGCGCGATCGATCGGATCGGGCGCCGTCCGGTCTGTCGTAAGCAGAGACGGCTGCACGATCATCGCTCGCTCCTCATGGTGGCTGCGGCGCATGCGGGCGCGGCGTCGTTCGGAGCAAACGCGCCGGGCGATGGCGTACAGCCAGGGCCGCAGCTGTTCAGGTCCGTTAAGCTGGTCGAGCATCCGGTAAGCACGTAGGAAGGTCTCCTGTAAAGCGTCCTCGGCTTCGTTGGCGCACCGGGTCCGGCAGAGCGAAAGCACCACGGCCGCATGCCGGTCATAGAGCCTGGCAAAGGCCTGGTGGTCGCCCGCCAGGGAAGCGGTCAGATCCCGGGCGTCGTCCGTCATCACATCTCCAATGGCCGATGGCCGATACGAGTCTCCAAAAATCTTATGGCTTGGCGACATCGTCCCGATAGTCGACCAAGCGAAGGAGCCCGTTAATCCAGGGTTGAAGGTGGCTCTTATACCGGAAACGCCGGTTTATAGTGGCGGCGGCACTGCCGTGATGTACACTAATACTGGAGGCTCAGGTAACGGGATCAGCATGAAAACGGTCGGCAACTGCCCGCGATGTGGATCAGCAAGCCCGAGCGTGGCCCATTTTTGCCCCCAGTGCGGGCAGGCCTTGGGTGCGACGCCGGCGACGGTCGGGCGTGCGGCGCATCCGAATCCGGTGTCCACGCCGGAGGGATATCGTCCGTGTCAGCGGGCCGCGGACCTTCATTATCGCACGCAATCGGCATGGGGTGGGACGCGGCTGTTGGGGACGGAGAACGTCGGAGTTTCGCTGTTCAACGCCGGATACCCGCTCCAGGCCGTGGTCTTGAATGTGGAAGGCCTCGACGAATCCGGACAGGTGTTGTTTTCCGTGGAGGGAACGATTGAGTTATTACCACGGGGACGTGAAGTGGAGATCGAGATTCCGTCCTACGAAATCACGGAGCCGGCGCGCGATATATCGGTGACGCTGGTTTCGGCGGAATATCAGGCGTAGGTCATTATGCCCGCCGATGTGCGGGAGAAAGGAAGACATCATGATTGAGGTTCTTGTCCCTCTCGGCATCCTTGGGTTTTTTGCCTTGATTCTGTTGTTGACCGGTATGTTTACAGTGGAACAGCAGACCATCGCGATCGTCGAGCGTTTCGGCAAGTTCATCAAGATCGCCAGACCGGGGCTGAATTTCAAGGTTCCGCTTGTTGATAAGGTGGCCGGTCGGGTTACGCACCGCGTGCGTGAACTTGAAATCGACGTCGAATCCAAGACGGCCGACGACGTGTTCGTGGATCTGAAGATCGCCGTCCAGTTCTTCGTGAACGAGAATGAGGAGGCCGTTCTGGCTGCCCATTACAAGCTGATGAACCCGGGTCAGCAGATCAGCTCCTATGTGTTCGACACCGTGCGCGCCTTGGTGCCCGAGATGCCGGTGGACAACGTGTTTTCAGAGAAGGAGAAGATCGCGGCCGCGGTGAAGGAACGATTGGAAGACACGATGCAGCAGTTTGGTTACACGATTTTGCAGTCACTGGTCAACGACATCCAGCCGGATGCCAAGGTCAAAGCGGCCATGAACCACGTGAATGCCTCCGCTCGTTTGAAGGAGGCGGCCAAGAATGAAGCAGAGGCCAAGAAGATTCGCACGATCGCCGAGGCGGAGGCCGAGGCCCGGGCCAAGGAACTGCAGGGTGTCGGTATTGCCCGGCAGCGATTGGCGATTGCGAACGGTTTGAAAGAGTCGGTCGAGGCCTGCGCCGAAGCGGGCATTTCCCCTGAAGAGGCGACGAAGATGGTTCTCCTGACGCAGCATTACGATACGGTGACGGCGGTGGGTGCGCACAGCAAGTCGACCATCATGATGGTGCCTTACACGCCCGACGGCATGAGTCAGGTGGGTGATCAAATTACACAGGCGTTGTTGACGACGGACGAGGCGGGTAAGCCGCCGGTGGCGCCGAAAACCGTTGCACAAAAGCAAGGTCGTGTGACGCAGCATTCGTAAGACGAACGCATGAAAAGCCCACGGATCGCTGCGGTCCCGTGGGCTTTTTTTCTGCCGATTTCGCGGCAATTTCTGCGTGAGCGTTTCACGTCGAGTCGAACCAAGTCTGATAACAAAAAGTAGCCTTCATCCCGAGATGCCCTGCGAAGGATCGTTCTGCCGATAAGTTAGGATCGGATCGCGACGGTTGCGGTCCGGATTGGTTCTGCGCAGAGGAGTCATGACTTATGTTTTTAAGTCGCGTTGTCTGGGTGAGCGCCGTAGGACTGTTGACGCTTGCCGGCGTGGGTTGCAACCGGCCGGAGGGCCTGGGACGGTTGAATGCTCCACCTCAGGGAGACTCAGACGATCCGCACGATATGTCGGAGTACTTCTCCTATCACAGTGATCAGGGGGCCTTGTCCGACCTGTCGATCACGGACATTCACTTCGTACCTCACTCGGACGAGCTGTCGGGCGTCGGCGAAGCGAAGTTGGAACAGTACGCAGGATTGTTGGCGACGAGGGGCGGGACGCTTCATTACGAAACTTCATTGCCTGATCTCGAACTCATCGATGCTCGGATTGCCGTTGCGAACGAATTTTTGGCCGAAGTGATCCCGAGCAACAATCGCATCGAAGTTGCGCGGGGCCTCTCTCGCGGGCGTGGGATGACGGCGCGCGAATCGATTCCGGCTCAAGGCGTGGCAAAGCAACCGGAACCGCGCGGCACGGCGTATAACTTGCGCGATGCGGGCGGTGACGCCGGAACCTAAGTCGGTATTCAGGAGTGTGAGGCGTGGGTAGTGCTCGTGTTTTTCTATTGACGGTGGTCGCTCTTTTCTCGGTGGGCCTCGGCTGCCAGAAGGACGGCGGCAAGGGTCTTTTTTCGAGCTGGCGAGACAAGGGTGGTCCAAACGGCTCTGAGGTCAAGGATGCGCCAAAGGTACGCATATCTCCTGAAACGCACCTGGCCTCGGCGAAAATGCTGGAGCGCCGAAACAGTCTGGAAGAGGCGATTCAGCAGTATGAAAAGGCAATTGAGGCCAAGCCCAGCTTGATCGAAGCCTACAACGGGCTCGGCATGATTCACCTTCGGCTCAAGCAATTCGACAAAGCCGAAGAAGTCTTCAAAAAAGGCATCGACGTTCGACCGGAGTCTGCCACGATTCGAAACAACCTCGGCTTCTGCTATTTGAAGCAGAAGCGCTATAAGAAAGCCGAGGAGGAGTTCCGGCTGGCCCTGGCCATTTCACCGAAGTACAAACGAGCCCAGATGAATCTGGCCGTTGCATTGGCACGAACGCTGCGCCTGGGGGCGAGCGCCATCGAATTTGGCAAAGTTGTGCCGAAGGAAGTCGCGTTTTTCAATGTGGCCGTGATTTGTATGGACATGAAGAAATACGATCGTGCGGAACAGGCTTTGACCAGGGCGTTGGCGGTGAACCCGAACTATGCACCGGCGAGGACGCAACTGGCACGCGTGAACCGACTTCTGAACGTCGGCGGGGGAAAATCCGCGATTGTGCGTTCGGCACCGGATGGAAAAGGGAACCGACCGAAACGAAAGAGCACGGGGACGATGACGCCATTGGCGGGCCATCCGTCGAGTCACCGTGAGATCGATTGATTGCCTTAATGTTGGGGAAGCCTTGGACGCTTGCTCAAGGCGAAGCCTTTTTGCGACGAATCGCGCCGGGTGAATTGCATTTCAAATGATGTCTGCACGAGAACGCTGGATCTTCCGCTTTGAGTCAGGCGGTCGATGGATTTGGACGGAGCTGGGTCGCCCTTTTTGCCATCGGGCAAAGCTGAGAAGCGATTGCCTGCTTCGGATGCTTCCGGGTTGCTCTTATCGGAGAGTGACGGTTTTTTTCTTCGCCTGTCTGACACTGACCAGCGCCAGTCAGGTTCTTTCGCCGGCGGCGCCTCGCGACGAAACGCCGGTGACGGCAACGCCCGCGGTCGAGCAAACTCCCACGGAGCGTTCGCAACCCTATGCATGGCTCAGTCGCCGACAACGTCGGGAATACATTCCCATGGCGGAACGCCTCGGCACTCCGGCAGGCTTCGGCCGCGTGCCGGCGCCGAAAGGCAGTTTCGCCCATTGGCTGAGACACTTGCCCGTCGCGCCGGAAAACACGCCGGTCACCACGGCGGACTCCAAGATCGTCTTGGCGGGTGACCATCCCAATCTGGCTGCGGTCGTCGCACTGCAACCGCATCACAGGAAACTGCTGTGTTCGGCCAACATGATGGTGCGTTTGCGGGCGGAGTATTGCTGGTCCGCACGCCGGCCGGAGGCCTTGAGCTTCCACTTTACGAGTGGACAGCTTGCCGGTTGGCGGGCCTGGGCGTCCGGTGAACGGCCCGTGGCGAATGGGCGGTCCATTCGATTTGCCAAGACGTCGATCACGGACGAAAGTCGTGAGAGTTTTTGTGGCTACCTCGAAACCCTCTTCGGGTTTACCTCGAGCATGAGCCTACTGGATGATACGCGTTCGGTGCAGGACGGCACCATTGCAGCTGGGGATATTCTTCTGCGTCCCGGGCGTGGGGGCCATGCTTTGATGGTCCTCGACGTGGCGACCAACGCGCGACGGCAGGTCCTTCTCCTTCTTGGTGAAGGCGGGAGTCCGGCTCAGACCTTTCATGTCCTGTGCAACGATCACGGTTCGCCGTGGTTCCCCATTACCCAGTCACGATCGGTCGACTTCGGCCGAAGAGGCGTCTTCGGGCTGAAGCAGCTTCGCAGGTGGGTGCGCTAGCGTTTCCTTGAATGAGTCAGACGGTCAGTTCCCGGGCGTCAAGCCAGTTTTCCCCGACGGCCAGGTCCACCTTGACGGGGACGTCCAATTCAATGGCGTTGGACATCTCTTCACCGATCATCGTGGCTTCGTCCTTGACATGTTTTTCGGGCACTTCGAAAACCAGTTCGTCATGGACCTGGATTAACATCTTGGACGGGCGCTTTTCCTCGACCGTGCGCCGATGGATGTTGACCATGGCCCGTTTGATCAGTTCCGCCGCGGTGCCCTGCACGACGGTGTTCACCGCGAAACGTTCGGCAGCATTGCGAGCGGTCTGATTTCGGGAATTGATGTCTCTGATCGGGCGACGGCGGCCCAACAGCGTTTTTACATAGCCATAGCGGCGGGCATGTTGAATACAGTCATCGAGGAAACCGCGAATCTGAGGGTAACGCTGGAAATAGTTTTCGATAAATTGCCTTGCCTCGCTCAGCGTCATACCGGTTTGCTTGGAGAGGCCAAATGGAGATTGACCGTACACGATGCCGAAGTTGACCGCCTTGGCTCTTGATCGTTGCTCCTTCGTCACATCTTCCAGGGGAATACCGGCAATCTGGGCGGCGACGAATGCGTGAATATCGCGGTCGTGCTCGAACGCCTCCTTGAGGGCCGCGTCTCCGCTGAAGTGCGCCAAGACGCGGAGCTCGATCTGAGAGTAGTCGGCCTTGAGCAGAACGTTTTTGCCGTCACCGGGAACGAACGCGCGTCGAATCTGGGCGCCGACCTCGGTGCGGATGGGGATGTTTTGCAGGTTCGGATCGCTGCACGACAGCCTGCCTGTCACGGCCCCGGTTTGGTGGAAACTGGGGTGAATGCGCCCGGTGCGTTGACTGACCATCTCGGGTAAGGAATCGACGTAGGTGCCCTTGAGTTTTGTGAGTTCCCGGTGTTCGAGGACAAGTCGGGGCAGGGGATGATTGGATTCTTTGGCAAGTGTTTCCAGAACGGTCGCGTCCGTCGAACGAGACGTCTTGGTTCGTTTGACGACGCGGAGGCCGAGCTCGTCAAAGAGAACTTCGCCGAGCTGCCGGGTGGAGTTGATGTTGAAGGGGCGGCCTGCAGCATCGTGGATGTCATGTTCGAGTTTGACAAGGCGATCGGCCATCTGCCCGCTGATTTTGGCGAGCAAATCCGTATCGACGGCAACCCCTTCGTATTCCATTTGGGCCAGGACATCGACCAGCGGGATTTCAAGATCGGAAAGGAGTGATCGGATTTCGGGATCAATCAGTTGCTTCTCGAGGATCTGGCGAAGCCGCCAGGCGATGTCGGCGTCCTCGGCGGCATAGTCGCAGACCCGTTCCGTTGGAAGCCGGTCGAACGTGGTCTGTTTCCTGCCTTTGCCGAGCAGCTCGTGTGTGGCGATCTTGCGGTAGTGCAGCAGCTGCTCTGCGAGATAATCGATGCCGTGGGATCTGCGATAGGGATCGATCACGAAGCTGGCGATCATGCTGTCAAAGTCGACGCCGCGAACGTCAATCCCGAACATCTTGAGCACGACGACGTCGTACTTAAGGTTCTGGCCGCATTTCTTGATCTTCTCATCGGCGAAGATGGGTCCCAAATGCTCGCGGACAGCACTTTCGCTGACCGTCTTGCCCTCGCCGCGAACGGGCACGTAATAGCCCGTTTCAGATTCGAATGAAAAGCTGATGCCGACCAATTTGGCGTCCGCCGCCACGAGTCCGGTCGTTTCCGTGTCAAATGCGAAGGCTTTTACCTTGCGGAGTTTTTTTGTGAGTGCGGTGAGAGCGGCTTCGGTGTCCGTCAATTCGTAGTTTGTGTTCGCTTTCGTACGGATTTCCTGATCGAAGAGCGTCGCTTCGACATGCGTGCCGGCCTTGGAGTGATCGGCAGAGGCTTCTGATGGAGTGGTGTCGCGGCCTGATTCACCCGATTGCGACGCTCCTTCGGTGACGCGCTCCAGGAGTCTTTTCAATCCCAACTCGGATAGGACATCGGAGGCTGCGGCCGGGTCGAACAATTGAGTTCGTGCATTCTCCAGGTTGAATTCGAACTCCACATCGTCTCGGAGGGTGACAAGTTGTCGGACGGTTTCCTGGCGATCCTTGAACGCCAGGATGTTTTCACGAAGCTTGGGGGTGAGTTCATCCGCGTGAGCGATGATGTTTTCGACTCGGCCATATTTTTCCAGGAGTTGCGCGGCCTTCTTCGGACCGACGCCGGGAACGCCCTGGATGTTGTCCGTGCTGTCACCCATGAGCATTTGGGCTTCAACGGCCTGATCAGGTCCGTAGCCCTTTTCGGCCTTCATCGTGTCGAGGTCGATGTCGCGATCTTTGTGCGGATCGTACATGCGAATGTGCGGACTCAGGAGCTGATCGAGATCCTTGTCCTTGCTGACAAGGACGACGTCGAGGTCTTCGCCTGCATGACGGTTGCAGAGCGTGGCCATGAGATCATCCGCTTCGTAACCTTCCCGACGGAGAATGGGAATCTTCATGGCCTTGAGTATGGAGACGATTCGATCGATTTGCGGACCGAGGTCTTCCGGTGAGGCTTCGCGATTGGCTTTGTATTGTGGATCGACCTTCACTCGGAAAACGGTTTTGTCGCTGACGTCCATGACCATCACGAGATAATCAGGCTGCCGATCTCTAAGAAGGTTCAGCAACATTTGAGTAAAGACGTGAACGGCTCTGGTCGGTTCGCCGCCTGGGGAGGTCAGCGGCGCGAACGGCGCGTAGTAGGCGCGATAAATTTGCGCGTGTCCGTCGATGAGATAGAGCGTTTCTCGTGCCATGGGCAGTTTCAAGGGGGTGTTGTGCACGGGCGGGGGATGACTGTCAACGGCTCGACTTCCACCGTTTTGTCACGCCCCATAAGGGTGGGACCGTGCGAGGGCTCCCATATCGGTCGCAGCGACACGTCTTGAGAGGGATCTCTTCACAGGCGTTGACATTTCGCACGTGTTGGCAGATACTTATGTATGCGTAGAGTTCCGCGCTGACGCTCGGAACGGACACACCGAACCGTACCCACCCGGCGCGGCGTACCAGCGGTTCATAACGATTAGCACACGATGGGGGTCTGACCGTTTTCCGACGCCGGTTGACTGGTGAACGTCTCTCTGTAAGGAGTTATCCATGGCTGGTATCTCACCTCAGCATCGCGGGGGTTCCAACGCAACGACGGTTGGCATGGTCATTTCGATCGTGGTTTCGGTTTTGCTTCTGGGCGTCCTGATCTGGCTGTTCACGATGCAGGAGCAGCTTCGGAACGACGCCGAGCTTGCCCAGAAATCAAAGGATCGCGTGAGCAAAGAGCTTTCCGGTCAGAAGAAATCGAGCCAATTGCTTATCGGCGGCTTGACGGGCAACCAGAATGATCTCGCTGACGGCGCGATTGCACAGTTGGACGCCGTTCGACAGGAAATTGCCGCTGATCGCGAGGTTCCACGGGACGTTCGCAATGACTTGTCTTCCGGGTATGGTGCGGTCGCGATGATCAAAAAGCTCCATGAACTCTACCGCGACGAGAAGCGGACGCTGGAGAAGAAGGAAAAGACGCTTGAGAAGGCCAAGGCCGGCCTGGAAAAAGCGCGAAAAACGAACAAAAAACTGGAAGACGAGTTCGGCGGGAAGGCGGCGGAGTTCAAGTCGAAATACGACGAGCTCCAGCAGGGCAAAAAGACGTTTGAGAGCGGAAAGAACAACGTCAACTCGGCGTTGGCCCGGCAGCTCGAAGACATGCGGGAAGAACTCAACCAAAAAGAGCAGGATTGGGCCAAGCTCAGACGGCGTTACCGTGCGGAAATGACCAATCTTCAGAGGCTGCTCGAGGAACAGCGCGCGGCCATCCAGGAGTTTCGCGGTCCCACCACGCCGTCCGCACAACCGCTGGCCGTGGCGCGGAGACCTGTGGGGGAAGTTATGCGGGCGTTGCCCGGTGATTCGCTTGTTCACATTGATCTTGGTCGAGATGATCGTGTCACGCATGGAATGACCTTCAGTGTCTATTCGGCGGATGAGCGCGTGCCGGCGACCGGTCGCGGCAAGGCCAGTATCGAGGTCGTGAGTGTGGGCCAACGCACGTCGGAGTGTCGCGTGGTCTCGCCGCCGGCGCCAGGCGATCCGATTTTTCGAGGAGATAAAGTCGGAAACATCGTTTTGAGCCGCAATCGGAACAAGAAGCAGTTGTTTTGCGTGGTCGGCGACTTTGACGTGGATTTTGACGGACAGGTGGATCGGCTCGGCCGCAAGACGATCATTTCCTTGATCGAGCGATGGGGTGGTGAGGTCGTCGATGAAGTGGATGCGATGACGGATTTCCTGGTCATCGGCCGTGAGCCGCCTGGTGAGGAGATTATTCCATCCCCGCTGTTCGACACCGACGACGAGGACGAAGAAGACGCGGAGGAGGAGGACGACGAGGAATTCGAAGACGACGAGGAATTCGAAGAGGATGAGGACGACGAGGAATTTGAAGACGACGAGGAATTTGAAGACGACGAGGACGACGAGGAATTCGAAGACGATGAGGAAGACGACGAGGAATTTGAAGACGACGAAGACGATGAGGAAGACGACGAAGACGACGAGGAATTCGAAGACGATGAGGATGAGGACGACGGCGACAACTTCGACGGTGGGCCCGGAGGAGACGGAGCCGACGACGATGCCCTCCCCGGCATCATTCGAAAGCCGCAAATTGATCCGACGAGTCCTTCTTTGAAGCGTCGATACCGAAGTGAGGGTGAGCGATATCGAGAAGCCCTGCTTCGAGCGAAATACTTCTCCGTGCCGGTGTTAAGGCAGGATCAATTTTTCAATTACATCGGTATCGAGGGCACGGTGAGCGACGTTCGTCGGTTGCGCGGTTAATCGAGGTCATTCCATCATCGCATCGTTCGCCTGCTGCCGACGATTCAACGTCGCGAGCAGGATGCCGATCTGAACGAAACACAAGACGAGTCCCCAGCAAAACACGCCGCCATCCAGCAACAGGTCGGCGATCCGATCGGTCACCAGGGCCTCGGTGCTGCCTACCAGAAGAAGAAGCTGGGCGATGAGCCCGGCCACGAACCATGCCCTGAACTTGTCTGAAAAACGAACACATGTCAGCGTGTACCAGACGCCCAGAAAAATGATGGGCAGCGTGGTCGCGTGATGCTTCCATGTCCGTTCACTCAATAGGAGCATGGCGATCAGCACCAGGCCAAACTCGAGTAGCAGTCGAGGGTCGTTTCGTGACGGAATGCTCCGAGCAAATCGCAGACTGACCAACGATACCATGGCCAGCGCCGAAACGGCGACGAGAAAGATTGTGGCGACTCGGCCGAGATGGGCGTGCCACATGAAGGCGCTGGCCAATGCGAGGACCAGCAGGGCGGTCACGCACTCCATCAGTTGCCGACGACGAAACAACGTCGCCGGTCGCCACCGACAGAACCATGCCAGCGCGAGGGCGACAGGCAGGACGAGTATCGGTCGCATCAGCCGTCCCGAATCCGTTGCCGGGCGGGCCATGTTATCCATCCCCGTATTCATGATGTCCTCGGTCGGCATGGATTCGACGGCCAGGATCCCGGCGTTGGACAGCAGGCGAAGGCCGACCCCGTATAGTGACTGGTTCGTGATATGGAGCACGCCGTAACCGTGCAGCGTGAATGGCGCGACGAGCGTGTCAAACCAGGATTCGAGATAAATCTGGTTTTGCTCGAAGCCGATCAGCAAACCTGGGATCACAATGAAGAGCAGCAGGCAGCCGACCAAAATCCCGGTGCAGACGCGCCAAGCGCGTTGATAGACGAAATAGACGAGGGCCAGCGCGGGGGTCAGCTTGGTGACGATCGCCAGCGCGACGAAGATGCCGGCCCAGAAATCCCTTTTGCGTATGTAGAGCCCCCATGCAAATGCGAGCCAGATCACGACGAAAATGTTCAAATTGCCGTGCTGCAGGTCGGACACAATCGGGCGGATCGAAAAAAGGCCCGCGGCTAGAAGAACGCCGACCGGCACCGCAAACGTGTTGCGGCCAAGGCTGCGGATCAGAAACGTCATGGCGACCAGGAACCCGCCGACTTTGAGCGTGGCCCACACGGCCCCGGCCCCGGCGTAACCGAGCATGGAAAGGGGGACGAGCGACAACAGGACCATCGGCGACGTCGGCATCCAATGTCCATAGCCGTAGGGGTCTTCTTTGTTGTTGGGATCGGCCAGGAGTCTCGCGGTCGGAAGCCAGCGGCCTAATGCGGTGCGCTGCCGTTCTCCTCCCTCACGCGCAAAGGCGGCTTTGGTTTCTTGAATCTTGATGACGGATTGCACGGACGGCACGATCAGCGCGATCCCAAGCAGCACGGCCAGGACCCATCGCGCGGCCACGGTGCTTAATATTCGCTCGTCGAACTGGCCGAGCAGCGTGTATTGATAGTGGGCCCGACCTGGGGCGAGCTGCGCGTCGTCAGGCGTCGAGGAGGTGGACATCTAGCCCAGGTCCACCGCCATGATCGTTTTTCGGTCGCGCAGATAGAGCTTGGTGTCGACCAGAGTCGGCGTCGTCCAGGCCTCTTTTTCCAGCAGCTTGGCCTTGGAATGAATCTCGAGCCCGTCGGCGTCGGCCGTGGCCAGCATCAGATGACCGTCGCCGTCGAGGAGAATGAGCTTGCCATCGGCATAGATGGCTTTGATCTTGTCGAGATCCCGCTGGCGCCAGGCGATCTTGCCGGTCTTGGTGTCGAAGGCGACCATGAACGGCTTTCGTCCGCCGGCCGGCCCGTAGAGATGATTGCCGATTCGAACGGCATTGTTCAAGCCGCCCTGGAGTTTCTTGTTGGACCAGACATCCTGGGCCGTGACTTTGTAGCCCGTGCGGTCGAGTCGGATCGCTCGGCCACCTGCCGTGTCTCCGCCGGTGACGAAGTACAGAATATTGCCAGGACACCAGACAGGCGTGCAGATGGTTGAGCCGAAACGGTTCTTGTGCCCGATGCTCCAGTGCAATTCGCCGGTTTCCGGGGAGATGCCGATGAGCTTCTCACTCATGTATGCGACGAGATGGTCTTTTCCGGCGACCTTGATCAGGATGGGTGAGGAATAGCTGATGTCGAAATCGGTGCTTTTCCAGTCCACAGCTCCCGTCTTCTGGTCGAAGGCGACCACGCCGTTTCCCACACCGCCGACGAGAGCGATGACGTTCTTGCCGTAGGCGATCGGACTCGCCGCGTAACCGAACCTGAGATAGGAGCCGTTCATATCCTTGTAGAGATCCTGCGACCAGATGAGTTTGCCGCTGTTGGCGCTGAGGCATTTCATCTTGCCGGTGAAGCCGATGGTGTAAAGCCGGTTATTGACGAGCAGCGGTGTGGAATTCGGGCCGGAGCCGAATTGGGTGGTCTGTTTTTCGATTTTCTTTTTGCCGGTTTCTTCGTCGATTTCGTCCGTTTCGAATTCAATGTACGGCGCCGGGTATTTGTATTCCCAACGGGTTTTGCCCGACTTCGCGTCCAGCGCCACGACCACTTCGTGATCATCATCGCCGCGGTACATCGTGTACAACGTGTGTCCGTTGCTGACGATGCTGGAGTAGCCGTCGCCGAGTTCCCGGCTCCAGAGCTTCGTGGGGCCCTCATCAGGCCACTTCTGAGCGAGCCCGACGGTCTCGACGGTAAAGTCACGTTGCGGTCCGCCCCATTGCCGCCAGGCGGACTTGGAAGCGCATCCGGTGGTCAGCAACGCACCCAGCGCGAGCGAACAGATCAGTGAGCGTGACATCGATTCGGCGGGAGAGGGATTCGGCGATTTCATCGTGAACTCCATCTTTTGTATCTGATTTAAAGGTAACGAGACGCGTACTATAGCCGGAGCGGACGACCGGTCCAACCCGGGATTTTTTTGCACCCATCAAATGCAAGGCGGCAGGCTTTGCGACGCCTACCCATCAGGTATACATCATCTTGCGCCCGAGTTTGGTTGTGGACTTCGCATCGGGTATAATCAGCTGTCGAGTTCGGCAAAGCCATCCTACCTTTTGAGAGAGGAAGGAGATCAGAAGAATGGGGGTGATAAGAGCAGCGCTTGTCGCGACGGTCCTGCCGTCTGCATCGATGGCAATCGCCCAGACGAATCAGCTTTGGTTCGAGACGGCCGACGGCCTCCATGGCGGGCCGGGTCAAATTCTCGAGTTGACGATCAACACGGCCGACAGCGCGACGAGCACGACGTTCGACATCGTCGCCAAGGCGAATGTCCCCTCCGGGAATCCGGGCTGGTTTCAATATGCGGTTGATCTCGTCGGTGATCCGGCGGACGCGGGCAAGCTTTCGGCCGACAACTGGATCAACATCAGCCCCTTTATCTCGACTGGAACCAACGGTGTCGGTGGAAGCGCCCCTGCACTTATGACGGGCGGATCTTACCGCCTTTTCGGTGGTACGGTCGGGGGCCCGCTTGATCTTTTCAGCTTCACCTTGACGAAGGAGAAGTTGCAGGGCGACAACAACACTTCCCTTGTTGAGTTTGTTGTCGGCAACCTAGAGTTTGGACAGGACAGCTTCGTTGACCCGATTCCGAGTTTTGACGTTGCCGGGAACGGCGTGATCTTGGGGTCTGCAGGTACGAGCGGCGGGGCGGTGATTCGGATTACCAACGTTCCCGAGCCGTCCACGTGGGCGTTGCTCAGCGTCGGCGCGATCGCGCTGATTCGGCGGGGACGACGTTAGAGAGGCAAACGATTACGAGGAGGAGAAAAGAAGATGAAGACCACAAAAACAGCGCTCATTGCGACGGCCGTTCTGGTGTCGGCCTCAGCGGCCAACGCCCTGGGCAATCAGATTTGGTTTGAAACGGCAGACGGACTTCATGGCGGGCCCGGTCAGATCCTGGAATTGGTCGTCGACACGGCCGCCGGTCCATCGAACTCGACGTTTGACATCGTCGCCAAGGCGAATGTCGATCAGACGGCTTGGTTGGGCTTCGCGATTGATCTTCGCGGTTCCCTCGAGGATAGCGGCAAGCTGTCCGCGGATAATTGGACCAACCTGAGTCCTTTTACTCAAACGGGACTTAACGGCATAGGCGGCGATGCGCCGGACCTGATGACCGACGGACGTCATTATAATTTCATCGGTGGTGAGGACGGCACATTCGATCTCTTCAGCTTTGCGCTGACGAAAGAGAAGTTGCAGGGGGACACCAACATTTCCCTTGTCGAGTTTGTTGTGGGCGCGAACGAATTTGCGCAGGACGACTTTGCTGTTCCGATTCCGACTTTCGATGTCGCGGGGAACGGCGTTATCGAAGGATCTAACGGGACAAGTGGTGGCACGGCGATTCGGATTATCAACATTCCGGAGCCGTCGACGTGGGCTTTGCTCAGCTTCGGTGCGATCGCGCTCATCCGACGGTCCCGACGCTGAGAAACGTTAAGGCATCAGTTTTTCCAAACCGGATCGGACGAACGTGACGGCTTTGTCTTTGACGGCCTCGGGAGCGAGCTTCTCAAGACTCTCGCTGTCACGGGCCTTGAGTTCGACGACGCCGTCGGCCAGGCTTTTGCGCCCGATGGTGATGCGAAGGGGGACCCCGATCAGGTCGGCGTCCTTGAATTTGAATCCGGCGCGTTCGTCACGGTCGTCGAAGAGTACGTCCAGGCCCGCTGCTTCCAACTCGTCGTGAAGCTTGCCCGCGGTCGCCATGACGTTCTCGTCGCGAGGATCGAGGGCGACGATCAGCACCTCGAACGGCGCGATGGACATCGGCCAGAGGATGCCGTTGTCGTCATGATGCGCCTCAATGGCCGAGGCCATGATCCGGTTCAAGCCGATGCCATAACAACCCATGATGAGAGGGCGTGCCTTGCCGTTCGGGTCGAGGTATGTGGCCTTCATGGCCTCGCTGTATTTGCTGCCGAGTTTGAAGACATGGCCGACTTCGATGGCCTTGCGAAGTCGAATCGTGGAGCCACTGCCGGTGGGGGAGGCATCGTTGTCAGTGACGGTCCGTACGTCGCCGACGGTGACGTGGTCTCCCGTCAATGGAAAGTCTCGTACGGGGTTGAGGTTGTTGACGTGATAGTCGGTCTTGTTGGCCCCGGTGGCGCCGTTGCGCAAGACGGCCACGGCCTGATCGACGATGAGCCGATGCGAGTCCTTGAGCGAGTGCGGCCCGGCGAAGCCGACGTCGGCACCGGTCAGTTGTTTGATCGTCTGGTCATCGGCAAGCTCAAGCGAAGCTTCGGCGACACGGTTGAGCTTGTTGTCGTTCACCTCATGGTCTCCCCGCACCAGGACGACGACCGGTTTTGACTTTTTGACGTTTTGATTTTTTGACGTTTTATCGTTTTGATTTTTTGACGTTTCGACATAGATCAGCGTTTTGATCATCTGTTCGGGTTTGGTGCCGAGAAATGCCGTGACCTCGTCAATCGTCTTTTGATCAGGCGTGTGCACCTCTTCCACCGGCTTCATTTCGCTCTCGTCCTGCGGGATGGGGGCACATGTCGCGCGTTCCGTGTTGGCGGCGTAGTCGTTGTTCTCGCTCAGCGCGACGAGGTCTTCGCCGGCATCGGTCAGCACCATGAATTCGTGTGAAGCGTCACCGCCGATGGCGCCGCTCTCCGCTTCAACGGCGACGTACGGGAGCCCGCAGCGCGAGAAGATACGGCAGTAGGCGTCGTACATTTTCTGATAGCCTTCGTCGAGGCTTTCGATGTCTGCGTGAAAGCTGTAGGCGTCCTTCATGAGAAACTCACGCGTACGCAGGACGCCGGACTTGGGCCTGGCTTCTCCGCGGAACTTGACCTGGATCTGATAGAGATTGACAGGCAGTTGCTTGTAGCTGTTCAGATAGGCTCGTGAAATGTCCGTGATGACCTCTTCATGCGTGGGTCCGAGAACGGTTTGGGTTCGCCAGTCGCCCTCCGGTCCGCCGAGCCGGAGCAGCACGTCGCCCATCGCAGCGGTTCGGCCCGTCTGTTCCCAGATTTCAATCGGCTGCAACACCGGCATGTGCAGTTCAATCCCCCCGGCACGGTTCATTTCCTCTCGGACGATGCGTTCAATTTTCCGCAGGGAGCGATAGCCGAGCGGGAGATAGGAATAGATGCCGGCGGCGAGTTGTCGAACCAGTCCGGTGCGCAGCATCAGCTTGTGCGAGGGTGCGGTCGCATCTTTTGGGGTTTCTTTCGTTGTGGGAATCAGGAATTCGGACCAGCGCATCGTCATGTACCTCGGCATTCATATGGGTATGGCTTCGAAAGCCGCCATTAGGCCATGTCTTGGCGTTAATTTCAAGCTTGGGGGAGACGGAGGTTTTTTGCCGCCGGGGCTTTTGTCCGGCAGGGATCACTGATAGTCCGGAGATTATCGGATTGATCTGGAGAAACTCGTGCATGGACCGGAGTTTACCTCCGACATGACCGGCCCGTTCGCGGTTCTCAATGCGACTCGTGAGATGTATTTATGTAAACAGCTATGCGGCCTCGCCCGATGAGGAATTCGACTCGGTCATGTCAGCGGCGGCCCAATGAAGGCCGACTGAGAGCGAGGTTAGCCATGAATATTGACGGCATTGAACGACGACAGGACCCGCGAACGGAAGCTTTTGTTCCGGTCACGTTTTCGGCTGAAGGTGTGGAAGAAGAGACGCCGGCCCATTTGCTCGATCTTTCCTCGGGCGGCGCTGCCGTGTTGACGACTGCCTATGATGCACCTTTGTTGGGTCAATACCTTGATTTGAATTTTGAGTTTCCTCAGAACAACGAAGATGGTGAAATTCCGATTCGGCGCAGCGAGACGGGTCTGGTTGTCAACGTTCGAAATCAAGAGAGCGGCGTCACTCGACTCGGCATTCGTTTTCTGCAAAGCCGCGGCATGAGTGCAGACCTGTTTGATCCCCGAGAAATCCTATCCAATCATCGCAAGAGTCAGCCGGTCGAATCGCTTGGGCGCCGATGGGAGACGGCTCGGATTTTCGGAATCTTCAACCAACCCTTCGCGACCGTGAATAAAGCCTAAAAACAAAGTTCGGGTATGGAGAGAGGCGGGACCAGTCGGTATGAGCCGACTGGTCTTTTTTTATAGACGGAGCGGGGAATCACAGCCCATCGTCGGATGGACAAATCAAGTCACGTGACATCACTTCGGATGAAGAGTATACTCAATGATTATCTTGCCGGTTCACAGCCGGAATGTTACCTGTAACATTGTGCGAGCAGGATGCCCATGACTACCGCCCAAAAGCGATCGGCTGCCTATTCTCATCGTTTCATCGATCAACTTCAGCCCGGGGAAACCTTGGAAGACGCGGTCTTCATGATTTCGCAGAAGGACCTGCGGACGACGACGAGCGGAAGCCTTTACATTCATATGGTGTTTGCGGATCGCAGTGGACAGTTGTTGGCGAGAGTCTGGCAGGCGACCCAGGCGCAGTTCGACCAAATTGCCGACGGCGGTTTCCTGCGGATTCGTGGCAGGGTGGAAAGCTATAAGGGCACCTTGCAAGTGATCGTCGACGCGATGCAGGCGGTGGCTCCAAATCAGATCGACGTCGGCGATTATCTACCCAGAACTCGGCACGATATCGAGGACATGTGGCAACGTGTCCTTTCCGTGTTGCGAACGATCAAGAGTCCGGAACTTCTGAAGCTCATCAAAGCATTTGTGCAGGATGAGACGATCGTGACAGGTTTCAAGAAGGCCCCGGCCGCGATTCAGAATCATCACGCCTACATCGGGGGGCTTTTGGAGCATACGTGCAGTCTGCTCGAGCTGGCGACCCGGATTTTCGGCAAACAAGATGACTCTGACAGCCACTACCCCGAGGTCAGCCGCGATTTGGTGTTGGCGGGAATTTTCCTGCACGACATCGGCAAGACGGCGGAATTGACTTATGACACCAATTTTGCGTACTCGACGGAGGGTCAGCTCGTTGGGCATATTACGCAGGCGGCCATTTGGATTGATCGAAAAATCAGGGAAGTTGAGCGCGAGAGCGAGGAGCCGTTCCCGCCGGACTTGCGGAACCTCTTGATTCATATCGTGCTGTCGCACCACGGTCAGTACGAGTTTGGCAGCCCCAAGCTGCCTGCCTGTCTGGAGGCGTTTGTGGTTCATTACCTGGACAACATCGACGCGAAATTGAATATCGGTTTTGCGGCGATCGATGGCGCCAAGGACGGTGAAAGCGATTGGACGTCCTACATTCGGTCTTTGGAGACTCGTTTCTTCAAAAAGGACGTCATGGGATGCCGTTCGGCGCCGTCGGAATAGTCCATGCACAGGAGAGGATGATGTTGAGACGCCGTGGAAAACTTTGGTCGACGGTCGGGTTTGGTGTGTGGATTGCCGTGCTGACGCCGGGCTCATCCTTGGCGGAGCGCCGGGGTTCGCCGGCCTCGCCGAGTGATGCATCGGTTGATATCGCGGCCATGATTGCGGGGGCGGACGGTGACTACGACGGTGCTGATTACGTTGTTGTGCACGAGACGACGGATGTCGACGTCGCGGACAATGGTTTGGGCACAAACACGCACACACGCGTCATCAAAATCCTGACCGACGCGGGAATTCGCAGTCAATCGACACAGCGCTGGCGGTACGATCCGTTGACGAACGACCTCAAGCTCAAGGCGGTCAGAATTCATCGAAACGACGGCAAGGTGGACGATGTTGATCTGCGTCAGGCGATTGAACAGCCGTCTCCGGCCGGGATCATCTTTTGGGGAGAGCAACAGCTTGTCTTGAACATCCCCGGGTTGGAGATCGGAGATTCCGTCGAAGCAACGCACGTCAAGAGCGGCTTCAACACGGCCTACCTTGCCGGTGGCGCATCAGGCCGCGGCGGCGGGCGATCTCTTGAGCCGCCGATGCCAGGGCATTGGTATGACGTCGTGCGCTGGCAGGAAAGCGTGCCGATTCTGAAGAAACGCTATACGGTCAGGATTCCGAAGGACAAACCGTTGCAATACGAGATCGTGAACGGAGCGTTGACCAGTTCCGTCCGTTTCGATGAGGACCACGTGGTCTACAATTTCGAGAAGAAAGACATTCCTGCCTTCAAGAGCGAGTCCAGAATGATTTCCCGTTCCGACGTCGTGTGCAAGCTGGTGCTGGCCACACTGAAGGATTGGCACGACAAGGCCCGTTGGTTCTATGAGGCAAATGAACCGAGCTTCAAGACGGATGAGGCGATTCGCAAAAAGGTGAAGGAAATCGTCACGGGACTGGATTCGGACGAGGAGAAGATCGCAGCCCTCAATCATTGGGTCGCTGAGAACGTTCGGTATGTCGGGACTTCGCGCGGGGCTCATGAAGGTTACACGACGCACCCGGTCATTCAGACGTTTCACGATCGCGGCGGCGTCTGCAAGGACAAAGCCGGCATGCTCGTCGCGATGCTGCGGGAAGCCGGCTTCGAATCGTACATCGTCATGACCATGGCGGGCTCACGTGTCGAAGAGACGCCGGCGGACCAGTTCAACCACGCCGTCACATGTGTTCGTAAAGACGACGGGACGTTGCGGATGCTGGACCCGACCTGGTTGCCCAAGAGCCGGGAAATGTGGTCTTCGGCCGAGCAATTACAGACTGTGGTCTTTGGCACGCCCGACGGCAAGGAAGGCAAGCAACTTACGGCTTACAGCCCTCCGGAGGAAAACGCGGCGAACTGGCGAAGCACGTGCACGCTTCTGCAAACCGGCGAGCTTTACGGCAGCATTCGGGTCAGCACGTTAGGATGTCCGGAGACGAGCCTTCGGCGCGCGATGGGCGCGCTTCATCCCGAGGATCGTTGGGGGCGGATCGAGAAAAGTCTTGCAATCCTTTCACCGACGGCCGTTTTGGTATCGAGTGACGTGACTGATCCTGTTGATTTTTCACGTCCGGCCGTGATGGAGTTGGATTTCGCCGTGACGGACTTTGCCCTTGGGGAAGAAAACAAAATGTGGGTCAGGCTGCCGTCGTTCAGCGGCGCGTTGACGGATATCGTGCTGCCTGACATTCGAGCCAGCGTCGCGGTCAAAGCCGACGACCGTAAGTATCCTCTTCGTATTCGCTCGACGCGGCGTTTCGATTGTCGAGAAACGATCAAACTCCCGGCCGATGTCGTGGCGACGCGATTGCCTGATCCGGTTTCGATTGATGGTCCGGCAGCGTCCATGAACTTCGAGATCCACTCAGAGCCGGGACGTGTTCATTATGAATGTCAGGTGGATCTTAAGAAACACAAGGTCCCTGTGGAGGATTATGCGAATTACAAAGAGGTGATCGATCGGTTGATCGAACTCGGCGGCGAGATGATTCTTTGCGAAAGGGGGGAACAGCGTGTACGGCGGTAGCGGGCGGATTCAGGAATCGGGCGTGTCGATGCGTTGCAGGCGCCCGGCCGGGGCGAACCGGGGCTTTGTCGTGCTTTTGGCAAGCCTCGGATGTTTCCATGGTGTGTCGGTGCTCGCGGCGTCTGACTCGGCGCGTCCTGAGATTCCGAAGAAATATCAGAGTGCCGATGCGATCATCCTGAATTGGGAGCAGGTTTGGAAGAAATCAACCGACGGCAGCATCCTCTATCGGGAAGTCAAACGCACGCTGATTCAGAACAATCGCGCCATTCGGGCGTTTGGCGATGTCCGCATTGCTTATCATCAGGGCTATCAGACCGTCAAGGTGCTGAAAGCTCAAACGCTTTGTTCAGACGGTCGTGTCGTGGAAGTGCCGGAATACGGAATGAACGAAGTCTCACCGCGGAATTCGGCCGGTTGGCCTGCGTTTTCACCGATTCGAACGAAAGTGATCTCGTTCAGCGCGATCGAGCCCGGTACGATTCTTGAAATGGTCTACGAACGAACGACCAAACCGGGGATGCACCGATTCCTGGAAATCGAGTGCAGGCTGGAGGGCGACTATCCGACCCTCGTGCGACGGATTCATTTCCCCGACGGAAAGCCGGTTCGAGAGTTCGAGAATCTCGACGCCATTCCGAGCGAACCACAGGCTCTGCCTTGGCGTGAAGGCGCGCGGCATGTTTGGTATTCCGATTGTCCGGACGAACGGAGCTGGGCACGTGGCGTCTTGAATGGATTGATCGCGGCCGCCAAGCCTGTGTCGGCCTTCAAGTCGACGGTGGAGGAGTGGGCGGAGGAAGCGACGGACGTCCTGGATCGCGCCGATGCGATACGAGATAAACTTCGGAAACGATTGACCATCGTGCGAGTTCATCCGGCGTTGAGCGGTGACCGATTGCGCGCTGCTGACAAAGTGTTGGCGTCACATTATGCAAGTGCGCCGGAAGCTGCAGCGCTCCTGCTTTCGCTCTTTCGCGCGGCGGGTCTGGATGCGGAACCGTTCTTCGCTGTGCGCGACGCGGCCGCCGGTTGGATCGATTCGGCCGTCACCGAGTATGGGGTCAAGGTCAGAGACGAGGCGGGCACGACGTATTGGCACGTTACGCAGGGCCGTATTCGTGATCCGGGTCGTTGGGGAGGCTGGAAGCGCTATGATGCCGAGTTCGCGGACGATGAGACCCTCGCATCGCCGGGACGATTTCGGTCGCCTGCCGATAGTCGTTTGTCCGTGAATGCTCGCGTCGAATTTAGTGAACATGCGGACTGGTCGGCCGATCTTAACATTCGGGCCTCCGGTTTGTTCGTACCGGGAACCAGCCTTCGCAGTGAGGCGCAGAAAAAGAAGGCGGTGCGTGACCTCGTAAGCCGAACGCTCCCCGATGCCGAATTGAAGACTTTTACGGTCACCACGTTGTCGGACGACGTCTTCGCCGTATCCGCAACGGCCGGTTCGCGGAAGTCGCTGACGGAAACGGATGACCACATTTTTTTCGAATTTCCAAAGGATGGGCCCTGGACCAAACAGATTTCGTTTCCGTTTGGCCGCAGTTTGCGCAAGACTCCGCTTCGTCTTGCCGGACCGTTTCGTCAGGATTTGAAGATGACGCTGGAGTTTCCGAAAGGTTGGTCCGTCTCGGGTCGGCCGATGTCGATCGAGCATATGCTGCGAAATCAGCGTTCCGCTCGACAGAGCGTCAACCTCGAAAATGAGCGGATCACGATTCTTCGGAGTATTGAGATCGGTGACAGGGATGTCTCATCGAGTGATTTCGGCGGAGTGCGGGATGCGCTCAATGACTTGAGATCACAGCGTGCCCGAACCGTGATCTTGGCGAAAAATGCACATCCGGAAGTTTCGCGGGACGACAAACCGTAAGCGTGCGATCAGGCAAGCGTCCGCAGCGCGGTCTCGAGAGTCTCGTGGACTTCAAAGAATCGATCGAGTCTGGTGGTTTTCAGAACGCCTTCGACAAAAGGCGTGGGATTGGCAAAAACAAGGCGCCCACCCTGAGAGTTTGCCTGGGCGGCGAGGCGAACCAACTCGCCCAGTCCGGCCGAGTTGATCAAGTGGACTTGAGACAGTTCGAGGACGATACGACAGTTTTCCTTTTCCAGGAGGCCGTCGATTTTCTCGGATAGTTCGTCGTTGCCTTGGAGGTATCCATCCAGCTTCAGGATAGAGACGCGATCGCGCTCTTCAAATTCGATCTTTAGGGGTTCCATGATTCCTCGGTTGGTGCTTTTGCCGGTGGTTGCCGGTATTCGCTATTCTCTTCCTGTTGCTTCTTGGACCTCACTTCCGCACGCCCTTCGGTCCAGCCTTGCTCGTATCCTTTACCATAATCCTCTCCTATCATCCAGAGCCACGTCCATGCGCCGCTTTCCTCGAACCATGAAGCTTTGGCGTCTCGTCGTCCGTCCTGGCGGCCGCGGTCAAATTCTTTGGATGAGAAGACCACTCGGTTGGATTGTCTGGTCTTTGTCGTGTCCTGGCTGCATGCCGTTCCGAGGAGCAACGCGCCGGCCATCGTGAAGTACAGGAAGGATCGGTTCCGAGCGGGGAGGAGAGCAAATGGCGGATCTTTCATCATCTGGCGCAGTTTCCATTGCTCGCATGTCGGCGAGCGTAGGGTGAAACCTGTCAGGTGAGTGGTCAAGTTCCATAACACAACGAGGACATGCCCGACTCACATGTACCGATTATGACCTCTGTTTGCGGTAGACGCCACGTTCACAGGCCACGACAAAGGTTTCGGCCGTGGTTTTGAGCCGTTCCCAGCCGATTCGGATGCGATCGGCCTCGTCCGGCTCGATGGCGCCGTCGTCGGCGACCGATTCGCTCACCTCTTTGAGCAACCGGCTGAATGCCATGACGAGATATTGAGTGGATTGCAGGAGGTCTCCGTCGATGTCCTTGCAATCAGCTTCCGGGTTGTGGACGAAGAAGCCGTTCGCTTCGTGACAGAGCCAGCTTACCACGGGCGTGTGACCGGTGATCTTGATGATCTCTCGCAGTCTGTCGAGCGGATTTCGCGTGCCGCTGGTGTCGGGATCAGTGGGGTCGGCCTCTTGGCACCACTTGTAGATCAGGGCCGGGCTGAGGCGCAGTTCACCAGCCAGGACCTTGACCCCCACCGTTTCGGCCGCATCTCGAAGCACTTCGTTGGATTTCATACCGGACTCCTTCTAGTCGGGCTATCTTAACCTAATAAATCATGGCACAGGAGCCGACCGTTGCCATTATAATTGGGATGTGGGTTTGGAGGCGGTTTTGCGGGACACGTTCGAAACATCGGTATTTCATACGAAGACGAGGATACGGTCCTTGCTCGATTCGGCCGGGCTGTCGCCCAGGAAACGATTTGGTCAATGCTTCCTGATCGATCGTAATCTGATGGAGAAGCTTGTCGACGCGGCGGAATTGGGGCCCTCCGATTGCGTGCTGGAAGTGGGTTGCGGGACCGGCAGCCTGACCGGCTTGCTTGCCGAACGCGCGGGTTGTGTCGTCACCGTGGAGGTTGACGACGCGATGATTCGAATCGCCCGAGAACAGCTTTCATCTTACGGAAATGTCCGCTGGCTGGCGACGGATGCGCTGACGAACAAATCGAGCGTCGCAGCGGAGATCGAATCCGCGGTGACTGAGGACTGTCAGCGCGTCGGTGGGGCACTCAAACTCGTGGCGAATCTCCCCTATGACATCGCCACGTCCCTGATCTTGAATCTGCTGCTTGGCAACCTTCCGTTCGCACGGTTTTGCTTTACCGTTCAGGCGGAGGTGGCTGATCGATTTCTCGCCGATTCGGACGCGCCGGATTATGGTCCGGTCAGCATCATCAGCCAGTTGTTGGCGGAAGGGCAAAGGATCGCGAAGGTGCCGGCGAAAGCGTTCTGGCCAGCCCCCAAGGTGTCGTCGGCGATGGTGCGGCTTGACGTAAAATCACAAGACCTCGTCGATATTACAGACGCACCGGGCTTCGCACGGTTTGTTCGGTCTTTTTTTCTCCATCGTCGCAAGACCATGGCCCATCTCGTCAGGATGTTGAAGGCCGATGAGCGGCTTGTCCCGGCGATGGCCGATCTGGGGATTCCACCGAACGTTCGGCCGGAGCGCGTGACGGTGGCGCAATGGATATCCTTGTTCAAGTCCAATGGCTGACGATGGGGGTGCTCGGCGATATAATTCGGCGTTTTGACCGGCGACGGTCCATGAGGCGTACTTACAAAGTAGGGGCGGTTGATGCCATCCGACGATTCCAACGACCGTGTAATTACAACCACACACCTGATCAAAGGGGAGGACCTCAATCACCACCAGACCTTGTATGCAGGACGTTGTGTGGAGTGGTGCGTGCAGATGGCCTACATTGCCGCCGAGAATTGCTTCAACCATCCGCGGCCGATCGTATTTATGTCGATCCGCAGCCTTTCAATGCGAAGTCCCGCCTATCTTGGAGAGATCGTTCAATTGACGGGACGGGTCGATTACATCGGCGAGTCCACGATTGGCGTTCGGGTGGATGCCAGGAGGCTGCAGCCCAAGGACGATCAGAAGGCGGTGGCGACCGGCACGTTTTTGTTTTGCACCGTCGACGAGAACGGTAAAGCGATTTCCCATGGTCTGCCTGCTTTGAGGCCCAGGTCCGCCACGGCCGAGGCGCGTTGGAAAAAGGCCGAGGAAAGCGTGGAGCCGAGCCTGTCCTGACCGGTCCGTTTCATGAATGTTGAGGATACGATTGTTGCGGTGAGTTCACCTCCCGGGGCGGCCGTGCGGGGGATTGTTCGTCTGACGGGACCTCGCTCATTTGAAATATATGAACGTCTTTTTTCGGAAGAAGCCCCGACGGATGCTTCTCCTGACGCCGAACACGATGAAATCTCCATTAGCGGGTTCCCTCGTTATGTCCAGGGTGCGGTCAAGATGGGGACCCGGGATTTCCCGGCGGCGGCCTATCTGTTCCGCGGCCCGAGGAGCTATACGCGACAGGATGTTGTGGAGCTTCATCTGCTCGGGGCGCCCGGGTTGCTCGGAAGGGTTGTGGAATCCTGTTTGGCGGCCGGGGCCAGACGGGCTGAACCCGGTGAATTCACTGCACGGGCATTTCTGGCGGGTGCGCTTGATCTGTCACAAGTTCACGGCATTGCCGGGATGATTGCGGCAAGATCGGACCTGCAACTCCAAGCCGCCGAGCGACTGTTGCACGGTGCATTGTCCGAGACTGCGAATCGAGCCAGAGAGACTTTGGCGGATTTGTTGTCTTTGGTGGAAGGCGCGCTGGATTTTGCCGATGAGCCGATTGAATTCATTTCGCCGGTCGAGCTTCGTCAGCGTCTCACGGAAGTCTATGATGCGTTGCGTGACACGACGGCCGCGGGTCTGCGAGCGGAGCGCTGGGCGCAACTCCCGCACGTGTTGCTCGTCGGGGCCCCCAATGCGGGGAAATCAAGCTTGTTGAATCGGTTGACGGGATTGGACCGGGCCATCTGCGCGCCGATCGCGGGTACGACACGCGATCTCTTGTCGGCCCCGTTGCGCCTCGATGAAGCGGAATGTTTGCTCATCGACATGGCCGGCCTGGAAAAGGTGATCCATGAGGTAGACGCCAAGGCGCAGGAGGCGGCGCGGCGAGCGATCACGAATGCCGACCTCATCCTGCAGGTCATTGACGTGACGATGGAAGGTCCGACAGAGGGTATTGACAAGGTTGTCCGCGAAAACGTCCCCGTGATTGTGGTGGGAAACAAGATCGATCGCGTGGCGCAAGATCAGCATACAGCGCTTGCGAGTCAGCTTTCCGCAAAAACAGGCGATTCCGTCTGTCTGACCAGTGCGGTGACGCAGGAGGGTTGTGAGCAACTTAAGAGGACCATCGAGCAGCGACTTCACGATCGGAATGTTCACGCGGGCGATGCGACGATTGCATTGATGGCCGAGCATCGAAGGGCGCTACAGAAAGCGATCGATGCTTTGCAGCGAGCCATTGACCTTGCAGCTAATAACGAAGACAGTTTGGCGGACGGCGACCTGGTTGCCGCGGAACTGCGCGTTGCGGCGGACGAACTGGCGACGTTGGTCGGAAAAGACCAGACGGAAGATTTGCTCGGGCGGATTTTTTCGCGGTTTTGCGTCGGGAAATAAGTGGGCTTGAGCGTGGGAGAAAATCAATGGAGCTTGACGGGTTGTTTCTGGATTTGTACGGCACGCTGACGACGGGCGATCGGGACGCCATCGAGGGGGTCTGCACGGACATTGTTCGGGATTCGGCAGTCTCGATTTCCCCTTACGAACTCAGTGTCACCTGGGGTGAGCGATTCTTTAATTTTCTGGACTTCTGCAACGGCGACGACTTTATGAACCTGTTCGAGGTTGAGTTGAAAACGCTGCGCGAAACGATGACCAGTCTCGGCGCTGAAATCGATCCGCATCCCTATTGCATCAAGCTTCAACAGTATTGGCGCAATCCGCCGTTGCACGAGGATGCGAAACCGTTTCTCGATGATTGTCGTTATCCCGTCTGTATCGTGTCAAACGCCGATCAGCTCGACGCCGAGGATGTCCTGGCCAAGCACGGCATTAAGGTCGATCACCTGGTGACGTCAGAGTCGGCGAAGTCGTACAAACCGGACCGTGGGATCTTCGAGACGGCTCTGACACAAACCGGCTGGCGTCGAGAACGGGTTATGCACGTCGGCGACTCACTTCACAGCGACATCGGCGGGGCCATCGTCGCAGGGCTTCGTAACGTTTGGCTGAACCGGGCACATCGAATTCACGACATCGGCACGCACGAACCGGATCACGAAATTGAAGATCTTCACGGTTTGACGGCATTGCTGTAGGTGATGACAAATTAAATCGAGCACCCCCGGTTGTCGCTTTAATACTCTCGCATGAGTTCGCTGAGGCGCCAGCATGATGGGTCAAGCATTGAGGTGCTGCCTTCACCGATCGGGCGCACCATGAGCTTTGCGGGGTTGTGCGTCGCAACTTCGCTGAAGCCGTGCGATGCGAGGGCGGTGCGGAGCGCGAGGTTGTATGGGTGTTCTCCGGAAGGTCTGGCCTCCGCATGACGATATCCACGTGACTGAAACAGATCCAGACCGGGGCGCAATAGACCGTCGGCGAGGTGTTTGAAAGAATCAGAGGCGTGGGCCGTCACGGCCAGTTCGGAGACATAACCGGTCTTGCGATGATCATCCAGTTTGAACGCGGATATCCCTACAACGCGCCCCTTGTCCAAGGCGGCGAACGCTGCGTACTCGGCCAGGGGATTGTCGTTGATTCGCCAACGTAGGAATTTCGACGACAAGTGCTCCGTGATTCCGCCGATCTGTCTGCCGAATTCTGCCGCAAAGTCGTCACAGCGTTCATCGGGCATGCCAAGCTCGCGTACGACGACATCTGATTCGGCGGGGGGTGCAGTGGACGACAAGCAAGTTTGCATGACGTCAAACGGTGCGACGGTCTGAAAACCGTTTCGCCCTAAAAGCGATTCGGCGGTCGACGTAAAGACCCACAACGCAGAAAAATCGTTTTGCGTCGCGCGCCGAATGAGAAGCTGTGCCAGGTCGTCTGCGACGCCCATTCCGCGATAGTCGGGGTGAATCAGGATGTCTTCGATTTTGCCGGATCGAATGATTCGACCGTTATGTTGCAGTTCGATCGGGATGTAGGCCTGGATTCCAACGACCCGGCCATGATGGAATGCGACCGCGTAGCCGGGACCATCCGGACACAGCTCCTTGTTGGAACCGAATTCCCAGTTCCAGCGTGCAGTTGTACGCGGCTCGTAGCCTTTAAGGCGGGTCTCCGTACGCAGTCGCGGATCGAGTTCGTTATACATCGCGTTGATTGCTTCGGTGTCGCCGGGACGCCAGTACCGAAGTTCGAGGTCATCCGGGCGCGGACGCGATCGTTTCTCGGTGGGGATCGTTCGGGCGTCGATTTGTGCACTGTGCTGACTTGGTTTCAGAATGCGACCTAATTTCCTGCGAACCCGGCCTGTGATGCCGCCTATCGGATGCCCGTCGGAATGAGCCGCAGCGTGATCCGGTATTTCTCCATACAGCCACCACCGTGCGATTTGTGCAGGTGTGGCGATCCAGACGCCGGAATCGAGCGAAAGAAATTCGCACGCCGCTTCATAGCCTGCGTGCCAACCCGGGTCCGTATCCCAGTGTCCGACATGCCAATTCAAAACGCCGACGCCATTTAAGGATCGAACCGTTTGAAGATGGCGGACCACAAGGTCGGCGGCGGCTTTCCTATCCCGCTTGGGAAAATAGGTGTCGGTGATAGACATGGGTATTTCGACGAACTCCCTGCAAGTTTCGCGCGTGGGATCGTAGGGCTGATAAGGAAGAGCCGTCCCGGCACGAAAACCGGGACCGTCGTTGAAGCCGATCGATGTATCGTAGATCAGTCCCGAATCCGCGTGTGCCAGGAGAGATCGCGTTGGATCGGCGTGATCCACCTGCAGGAAGTGATGACGCACCCCCTGAACCGCGTTGGGCGTCCGTGCTTGCAGCCGATGAATTTGTCTTTTGAACTCCGGACGACTCGATTTTGTCAGATAGGCGGCGTGCAAACCGACTTCCCACCCTCCGCGGGTCAGACGGCGAAACAGGTCGGAATACCTTCGTTGCGTCACATCATAAGTGATGTCGCAGGGATGCCCTTCGTGACGGCCCACGACGGCGAAGTAAAAGGCGGACCGGCATCCGTGGCGCAGTTCGAGGTCGCAGATCGTCGGGAAATTCCATTCCGACCGATCCGAGGCGGGCGCGAACAAAGATTCGTAGATCCCCCTTGCTTTTAGTTCGGCTCGCAGGGCCCAGTACGACTCACGGCGGGATCGCTTCCCGAGTATCAGCTCCTTCAAGAGTGCAGCGCCGCGAGAGGGGCGTTCCGGAAGATCGACATCGTGTGACAGGGCAACGGCATAGCGCGCTCCGAACGGCCATCTCGCAATGGGCTTGCGCTCAACCCCACGTGTTTCCAGTCGATGCGAAACGAGCTCGGCATAACGAAGAACGGGAGGACGGTTCTTCCATCCGCTTGTCGAGAGTAAGCTCGCCGACACGGGGACGCGTCCATGTGAATCGCGTCGGGCGGTGTATCGCTCGTGATACAGCGTCAACCAATACCAGGTCGCCAAGGCGAGATCGAACTCGACGCGATTGCCGTGGACCAGCACGGCCGGGGGGCGAGCGCGGAACAGGACGGGGATGTCCTGAATATCCGCAGTTTGCGGTGGAGCATCCAGTGGAAACGAGCCGGGGTCAGCCTCGATCCATAGCGCGGCCTTTTGGCCGACGGTGATGTCGGAGCCGATGTAAATGACAGGCTCCGATGAATTCTCGAAGGACGTTCGCAAGCCGATGCAGCGCAGCAGTTGCGCCATGCCGTATCGCCTGCGTGGATCATCAAGATGTGAATCCATGTGGACGGATATCGTTGTCGGATCCGTCTTGTCTGGGGAGTGCACGTTCCCCGGCGCGAACACAGATTGTGAGCGCTCGGGTTTCTGTTGGGGCAACGATGACGTCGCGGACATGCTGAGGCTCCGACCTATGGGCTTTTCGGTCGCGTCTCGTGGACTCATGTTTGCGCTGATTCGTGAAACGCGGGTATACCTTTTGTCACGAGATCCTGAACGACCTCAAATAAGGTTCGAACTCGTCCCGCCCAGATGTCGATCGCACCGACGCGAACATGCCGGAGTGCTCCGGCATCCAGGAAACGTCGGGACAACCTGGGGTAGTTCCTGGCACGACGCGATGCCGGGTGGTGGGCATACGCCTGCACACTCGTCTCCCCCCCGTGCTCGTCTCGCACCTTTGCCTTGAAGGCCTCCGGCCAATACAGCGGTAGATCAAGTTTCGATTCGAGCCGTTCTTCGAAATAGTGACAATGCGTGATCGCCAGGCGCTGTAGCGACAAGCCCACGTTGACGTCCCATGCATTCAGTTCATAAAGGCGATGCCACGGAGAATGCTGATCAAACGGTGTTCGCGATCGATGATGATCGCCGACGATCCCTTTGGCACGAGGGCCCAGGGCCAGGACGGAATGTGTGGGATGCAGACTTCGTATCGGCGCGAAGCTGCGCCGAAAAATCTCACACAGGAGGCCCGTGCGGGCAGGCGATTTTTTGACATCGAACGTCGGGTGCCGTTCCAGATATTCGAAACTCGTCCCGTCAAACGGAAACGCCGGCATCACCACCGTTCCCTCCGGCTGAACGGCCGATACGATGCTACGGATCGCGTCGATGGGCGAGCCTTTGAAATAGCTGAAACCGCTGAAGGCACTTTGGACCATGATCGTGTCGCCGGGACAAACGCCTAGAGCGCGCAAACCTCGAGTGACGTGGCCGGGGGGGCAGGCGAAGCGATACTGACGAAGAAGCCGCCCACAGCCGGACCGCAGTCGTGTCGCGAGGTCTCTCAAACTCCGTGGTCCGGGCGGATGTGGGCGCAAGGCCAGCGCATTCTGGTCAGTCGGCAAGCATGATCCTCCGGTTGTTCGCCTTCGTTATTTATCGAAGAACCGAAGATTCCGACTTGAACCGTCCCCAGGAGCCGCCATGGCCGGGAAATGGGGCACATCTCTCAAAACGTGCATTTAAGATCGCGGCTCCACCGGCAGATCCAGCCGATATACGATCAGGTGAATTGGAGACCATGATCGTGCAACCTATTGTCGCCCAACGATGTCCAGGTGACGCCCAGGCATCCTGGGCGGGGCTGGCGAGCGGTTTTCTTCAATCCTGCGACCGATTTCCTGATTCACGAGCCCTTGTTCTGGACGACGTCGTCCTCAGCTATGCACAGCTCCGTGAGCACGCCGCCGCTCTGGCCGCGACGCTTATGTATCACGCCGCAGACGGTCCGCTGCTGACGGCAGTTTTTGCCAACCGGTCGCTCACGGCCTATGCCGGGCTACTTGCCGCACTCTTCCGCGGTCATGGTTACGTTCCCTTGAACCACAAGCTGCCGGCGGCCAGAACGACGGCGATGCTTCGGCAGTCAGGTTGCACGGCCTTGATCGTGGACCAGACTTCAGAATCACAGCTACCTGATGTCCTTTCAGGAGTCGATCACGCCATGACCGTTTTGTTGCCCCACCGACGTGAAGCTCAAGAGCTCATCGATCGGTGGCCTGCCCATCATTTTGTGGCCGCGGACGGTTTTCGGTCGGCAGATTCCTGGGAGCCCGCCGCCGTTTCGTCCGACGCTCTGGCCTATCTCCTCTTCACTTCCGGCAGCACGGGCGATCCAAAGGGCGTGATGGTTACGCAACGTAACGTACTCGCTTTTGTCGAGGCCATGGTCGAGCGTTATGGATTCGATGAGTCCGACCGTGTGGCGCAAGTGTCCGATCTGACCTTTGATCTCTCGATCATGGGGCTTTTCGTTCCCTGGCAACAAGGCGCGTGTCTGTGCTGTCCGACCGATCGCCAGGTGACCAAGCCAGGCCGGTTTATCACGCAGAATGAATTGACGACCTGGATCTCGGTGCCGTCGGTGATTACCTTCATGAAGCGGTTGGGCGAGTTGAAGCCGGGTAGGCATGCCACGTTGCGACGGAGTTTGTTTTGCGGCGAAGCCCTTTCATTGGAGGCGGCCCATGCATGGCAGGCGGCGGCTCCAAACTCAATCGTTGAGAATCTTTACGGCCCGACGGAACTTACCGTTGCTTGCTCATATTATCGTTACGATGTCCGGCAAACGCCGCTTGAGAGTCTTGACGGAATCGTGCCCATCGGCGAGCCGTTTCCAAAAATGACTTTCCGTGTTGTGGACGACTCTCTGCAGGACGTGGTTCCCGGTGAAACAGGAGAGCTGATCGCCACGGGTCCGCAATTGTCGCTCGGATATTGGGGAGATTCCAACCGAACCGCCACCGCTTTTCTCAGGCCGCCCGACAGCGAGCGGACGTTTTATTGCACCGGTGATCTCGTTCGCAGTCCGATCAACGGAGAGCCGATGACCTATGTGGGCCGCAAAGATCAGCAGATCAAGATACTGGGGTATCGAATCGAGCTTGGCGAGGTCGAGGCTGTGCTTCGAGACGTCGTCGGCGTGTCGATTGCCGTCGCCGTCGGCTGGCCGCGGACATCAAGCGGGGCGGAAGGCATCGTCGCGTTCCTGGGAACGGATACGGCCGATTTGGAAGACGTCGAGCGGAAAGTCCGTCACAGATTACCCGAGTACATGGTGCCGCGGGAGTACCGGCTTGTCCCTGACATCCCCCTCAGCACGAACGGCAAAGTGGATCGCCAGGTCCTATTGGCAACATTGGAGGCAGAAAAATAATGGCAAGCGTATCATCACGGCAGGTTCGAGCCTTCCTCCTGGACACGTACGCCGAGCCGTTGGCTCGGAAAGGGATTTCGATCGAATCGGTGACGGATGACTTTGATCTGCTGCGAGAAGGAATCATCGATTCGTTGGGCATCCTCGACATGGTCACAGCGCTGGAATCCCAATTCGAGATGAGCATCGATTTCGAAGAGCTCGACGCCGAAAAGCTGACACATCTCGGCTCATTGTGTCGCTACGTCGAAGCTTCCGGAAAAAGGCTGGCATCGTGAAACCCCGATTCGTCCGTTTTTCCGAAGTGCATAATCCGGAGCAGTATGTCGACGACGTCATCCCGTGGATGCATGAGGCGGGCAATCCGTTCTATGACTGGCTCTACGGTGGTCCTCAGGCGACGCGGGAGATTCTCAGGGAAATGCTGCTGCGCCGAACTTCGGAAATGTGGATCGGGCGAGCATCATTGCTTCTTGACGGCGCCACTGCCGTCGGAGGGTTCTTTGCCACGGACGGCGAAGCGTTGACGCGTTGTGTCAGCGCGGACATGGTCGCGCTGCTTCGGCGAATGCCTGCGAAAGAGCGAGCAGACTTCACGGCCAGGACCAAAGCGGCACTCAGTGTGTTCCCTCCCGTGGATGCGGATCAGTATTATTTGAGCAGCGTCGGCGTTCGCGCCGATTGTCGCGGTCGAGGATTCGGCCGGAGGTTGGTGAAAGAGTTTCTCGCCCAGGGACGTGACGCGGGTTTTCAACGTTTTCGACTCAATGTTTCGGCGGACAACCAACCTGCGGTAGAACTCTACCGTTCGTTCGGATTCGAACCGGTCGGTCAGTACATGACCGCTGAAGATCGGCAAGAGTATTACATCATGGCCGCCGAATTGCCCACCGAAAGATCGTAATCACCATGGAAATGCAAAAACTCAAACAACGCTATTGGGCCTTGCGCGAACGCGGCCACCGGTTTCGGCAGGTTTGGGCGGCGCGCTCCTTTCGCGATCGGGAAGAAACGCGGATCGCATCGAATCCCGTTGGAACACCTGGCGAACATGCAAGTGCTGCCGCGCGATGGTTGGCGACGGCTCAGGACCACGGAGAACGCGGCGGCTTCTCGAAGTGCTACTACCCGATCTCCGGCCGCTGGGAAAAATCCTACCCGGAGACCACCGGTTATATCCTTGGTTCCTTCCTGAAGTATGCAGATGCGTCGGACGATCCCCGTTATCGAGAACGCGCCAGGCGTGCGGCGGACTGGCTTCTCGATATTCAACTGGACTGCGGCGGCATTCAGGCCGGTACGATCGGAAGACCGGATGTTGTCCCGACGATCTTTAATACCGGTCAGGTCGTCCACGGCTGGCTCGACGCCTGGGCGGCCTGGCGTGAAGAGTCGTACGCCGATGCGGCCATCCGGGCGTGCCGATGGCTCATCGAGCAACAGGACGACGACGGTTGCTGGCGCAAGGGTGGATCACCGCGAGTGACGCGCAAATCGGAGAATGTCTACAACGTGCGCGTCGCCTGGGCCATGGTCCGTGCCGGACAGGCGCTTCAAGTCGCGGCATTTGTCGAGGCCGCGAAAAAAAATCTCGAATGGGCGGCCGGCTGTGAGACGAAGCCCGGTTGGATGGACAAGAACGACCTCTGGGACTGTACGCAGCCGATCTCGCATACGATCGCCTATGCTGCGGAAGGTTTTTTTGAAGCAGGCCTTCTGCTGGATGATGAACGCTTTATTCAACTTGCGCTTCGCACTTGTCACGCAATGGCCGGCGCTCAGCGCAGCGACGGACATTTTCCCGGCCGACTTGATTCACATTTTTGCGCAGCGGCGGATTGGGTCTGTCTGACCGGAGATGCTCAGATGCTGCTGCTCTGGCGGCGCGTGGCGAGTGTGCTGAATGATCATCAGTTCGACGAAGCTGCATCACGTCTCGGTCTTGCGCTTCGCAGCAAACAGGCTCAGTTGCATCCTGACAAGGGCGTTGAAGGCGGCCTTGCCGGTTCGTACCCGATCAGCGGTGACTATCAGAGCTACTCCTATCCCAATTGGGCGGCAAAATTTCTGCTCGATGCCATGATGGCAAGCCTGTCGTCGGCCTAGCCGGTCAAATCCGCCACGAACGCCGCGATGTCGCCAGCCAGGGTGCCCGTGCCGTAGTTTGCGCAGCCGACGTCATCGCCGGGCGCAGCGACTCCGAGCTTGATTCGAATAAAGCCGGCGATGTCGTTGCCGTCGACAACGGTGTTGGAATCAATGTCGCCCGGGAGGGCACAGGGAGCGCACACGGGCGCGCGATCACCGGTGACGGGGTCAATCCGAAGCACCGTCGCGAAGAAGCCGAAGTCCGTTACGACCAGGCTGCCGTCCGCCTCCACGGCGATCCCAAAGACGGCACTGAGCGCCGGTCCGCTGCCTTTGGTGGAATTGGACACGACCGTGCGGTCACCCGTGATTGCGTCCACGCGAAATACCGTGGCCGAGCCATAGTCCGCGACCACCAGATCGCCGCCGGCCTCCTCTGCAATTCCGATGGAGCCAAAGAGCATCGGTCCGCTGCCGGTGGCGAGACCGGACACGACGACTCGGTCACCGGTGGTCGGGTCAACTCGAAAAACGGTTCCGATGGAGAAGTCGGTGACGACCAAGTCGCCACCGGCAGTCAACCCGAGACTCACAGGCCCTCCCAGGGTTGGCCCGCTCCCGGTCACGAGATCGGAGACCACGGTGCGGTCACCGGTGACCGGGTCCACTCGCAGCACGGCCGCCAGGAAGAAATCCGTTACGACGAGATCGCCGCCGGCCTCCACCACGATGCCTTCAGGGCCTAAGAGGATCGGACCGCTGCCGGTGACCGCGTCGGACACGATGGTGCGGTCTCCGCTGACTGGATCGACCCGAACGATGGCGTCCAGTCCGCTGTCTGAGACGATCAAGGCGCCGCTTGCCTCCACCGCAATGCCTTCAGGAGCAACGAAGGCGGGCCCGCTTCCGGTGACGGCGTCGGACACGATGGTACGATCGCCGGTCGCCGGGTCCACTCGCACGACGGCGGCCAAGCCGAAATCGACGACGACCAGGCTGCCGCCGGCTTCGACTGCAATGCCGAAAGGCGTCATGAAGGCTGGGCCGCCGCCACTCCCGAGTGCCGGTAAGCCGTGAAATGCGACCACGGCGAGCGTCAGTGCTGAAGCAAAACCAGTTCTGGAAACCATTCGACCTACTCCTTTTCCGGCTCTTTTGAAAAATGAACGAAGCTTTTACCCAGCGCCGGAGATCAAAGATGTGGTGTTGTCGACCTCGGTCGCTGGAGCGACGTTGAGAAAAGTCCCTAAGACAATGCGAAAACGAGAGACGGACCGTCCCATGATTTTTTGTTTTGTGTCGAATGTTTGCGATAAAAGCTGTGCTGGACCGAGGATTTTCTTCTCGGTTTGGCATGCGGTAGAGGAGCGAGAAGGGATTCTCGGTTCAGTATGGATGGTCGTCAGGAGCGACGGCGCGATCGGGCGCGCGCGAGTGCCGCGATACCACCGACCAGGAGGAGTCCTGAAGCCGGCTCCGGCGTTGTCCGGATCGAGTCGAGTCTGAATTCCAAAAGGCTATTGGGCACCGATCCGATCACGAACTCCATGGCGCCGACGTTCGTGAAGTCGGCGCCGGCACCCAGATTGGGCGCGAAGGTTGCGAACGGAAATTCGAAGAGAGTTGATGAAACGATCCCAGCCCCAAAGGGAATCTGGGCGGCCGAAGAATTGCTTGCGTCGGAGTAGACGAAAATCGTCATAAAGCCGGCGAAGTCGGCGGCGATGACGTCCAGGACGAAACGGTCCGCACCGTCTGCGGTCAGGTCGATGCCACCAAGGCCGGTCGCATCGAGAAAGGCTGAGCCGTCAATTCCGTCGTATTCAAGTTCGACGATGGCATTTAAGACCGTGGGTTCGCTGTAGGCAAAGACCGACGGGGCGGTGAGGTTGGTATCTGCGGTGAAAGCGGGCGTCACTGGCGGGGCAAATACTCTGAGGTCGCGCTCACCGCCGAGGCCTTCCGGCGCGGAGCTCGTTGTTGGACCTGGCGTCGAATTGACCTGGTGGGCCACGTCGAAACCGTCGATGATCACGCCCGACGAAGCCGGCCGACTCCAAAAGAAACCGGCCGCTGCCAGGATCGTGGCACACGCGAGCCTTTTCATTTTCCTTCGCTCCTCCGAAAACCGTGCGCAAAAAAACCGCGAGCGGGCTCGAAAATGGAATTCGAACCCACCGAACTGCGCATCGAACGATGTCCGGTAACCACGGCATCGTCCGAAGCCTTGTTTCTGTCATAAGACAATGCGAAAATAGAAAGCAGAACGTCCCACGATTTTTCCACGTTGTCGGGGAGTGAGCAGTGGGTATGGCCGCAAGAACCGAGGTGACGCGAATCCTGGCGGCTTCAGGGGAGAACGATCCTCAATGCGCCGCCAAGTTGCTTCCATTGGTTTACGACGAATTGCGAGTTCTGGCTCGCCAACGCCTAGCGAACGAACCACCTGGGCTCACGCTTCAGGCCACGGCCTTGGTCCACGAGGCGTATCTTCGATTGATGCGAGATTCGGACAACGGCTGGAAAAGTCGGGGCCATTTTTTTGCCGCGGCCGCAGAAGCGATGCGTCGGATTCTGGTCGAGCGAGCACGAAAATATCGAGGCCAGAAACACGGTGGCGGTCATCATCGAATACCCCTGTCTAAAATTGACGTGGCCGCCATGGAACCGAGTGACGAAATCCTGGCTTTGGACGAGGCGCTCGCCAAGTTGGAAGTGGAAGACAAGACGCGAAGTGATATTGTTAAATTACGTTACTACGCGGGTCTGACGATCGAACAGGCCGCGGAGCTCTTAGGGATCTCCCGGACGACGGTGGCTCGTCATTGGGTCTTTGCCAAAGCATGGTTGTACGCTGAGATCGACCGGGGGCTTGACTTCCGGTACACCGCCGGGCCTGCCCCGACAGACTCGAGAACGTGACGATGGGTGATTCCGGCATCCAACATCTCGAAAAACTGTTCACTTCGGTTTTGGATCTTGAACCGCAGAAGCGAGGGGCTTTTCTTGAACAGGCATGCCGTGGTGACGACGCGTTGAGGAATCGGATCGGCGAGCTGCTCGCTGCTTACGATCGTCCCTGCGATTTTCTCCAGGTGTCAGCCGATGCCGCCCAGTACATTCCGGAGTCTCCTTGCGGAAAAGACGCGGAAGGACAACGAATCGGTCAATACACGATTCGGCGCGTCATCGCCACAGGAGGAATGGGGGTTGTCTATGAAGCCGTACAGGATCATCCGCGTCGAACCGTTGCGCTTAAGGTGATGCGCGGGGGATTTTTTCGTGACGACACGACACTACGGCGCTTTCGACACGAAGTTGAAATCCTGGGCCGTCTTCAGCATCCCAATATTGCGCGCATCCATGAAGCCGGAGTCCACGAAAACGGATCTTGGACCGGCGATGCGGTACCGTTTTTCGCCATGGAATGGATCGACGGATTGCCCATCACCGATTACGCACGATCTTTTCGTCTTGACGTGCGCGAACGACTGCAACTTATGGTCAAGGTTTGTCATGCCGTTCAGTATGCTCATCAAAAGGGGGTGATTCATCGGGATCTAAAACCCGCCAACATCCTTGTTGTGGATGGAGGGGAAGGGGGATCAGGGGATCAGGGGATAGGAGGGGCGCAGAATGCATCGATTCCTTCCCCCCGATCCCCCGGTCCCTCGGTCCCCTCTTCGGCGCAGCCGAAGATTCTCGACTTCGGTGTCGCCCGTGCGACCTGTGCGGATCTTCTTGTCACGACGCTTAAAACCGATGCAGGACAACTCATCGGCACGATTCCGTACATGAGTCCTGAGCAAATGCTTGGCGATCCGCATGAAGTGGATACTCGTAGTGATGTGTATGCGCTAGGCGTTACGCTTTATGTTCTACTGGCCGGCCGCCTGCCTCATGAAGTGGACGGTAAGACGGTGCCGGAGGCGATTCGGATCGTACGTGAGGAGAAGATATCGTCGCTCGGCACGATCGAGAGATCATTGCGGGGAGACATTGAGACGATTGTCGGTAAAGCCCTGGAGAAAGACAAGGCAAGGCGATACCCGTCGGCGTCGGACCTGGCGGCTGATATCGACCGGTACCTTCAGGGCAGGGCCATTCAAGCCCATCCGCCGAGCACGGCTTATCAGCTTCGCAAGCTAGTCAAACGGCATCGTCTAACGTTTGCGCTGATCTGCTTTATCCTGGTTCTCATGACGGTGTTCGGGGCGACGGCCGGGGTTCAGGCGGTCCGACTGAACCGTCAACGGCAAGCCGAAGCCCGGCAGCGCCTCCTTGCGGAGCAGCGTTCGAAGGACGTGCGCGACTTGGCCATGACCTTTGCCTTTAGCGTTCATGACGCCATCGTCGAGCTGGAAGGGGCGACGGCGGCGAAGGAACTCATCCTGGCGACGAGTCTGGAATACCTCGATGGACTGGCCTCTCAGAAGGAGGGCGACATCGACCTGCAAAGAGATCTTGCCAATGCTTACATTCGAATCGCCGAGATTCAAGGTGATCCCTATCGGCCGAACGTCGGTCAAACGAAACAGGCTCTGGAAAATGGCCAAAAAGGAATGGATCTCGCATTGTCGTTGTGGAAAGCTCATCCCGATCGAGTCGATTTTCTTCAAACGGTGGTTCTGGGGAAAAACGTGATGGCGGGTTTGTTGGACGCATCCGGCAAATTTCGAGAGTCCGTCCAAACATATCAGTCGGCGATTCAGCTTCGAGAGGAGTTATCCGCGCGCGGTATCGACGAACTGTCTTTTCCCCGTTTGGATCGTATTCACCAGCGCTTCGGGCTGACGTTGTATCGGCTGGTAGACCTCGTCAAGGCGCTGGAGCAGTTCGAACGCTCTGCGGCGCTGATGGAAGAGCTCATTAAAGTTTATCCTGAGCATGAGAGGCTGCCGACGAACCTGGCGGGAACGCTCGTCAATATTGCGAGATGTCGATCCGACATGGGCGCATTGCAGGACGCTTTCGAGCCGGCGGAACAAGCCCGTCGTATTCTCGACCTGGCCATCGAGGAAGAGCCGGAGAATTACGATTATCGACGTGATCGCGCAGCCGCCTACTCCATTCTCGGCTGTGCTTCGGCCGCACTGGGGAACGCTGAAAAAGGAATTCAATTTCTCGAAATCGCGCTGGGCGAGTTTCAGGTTCAGGTCGAGAACGATGCGGAAGACAAGAGCGCTCGTCGCCACATGTCCGTCATCCTGCACCATTTGGGCAAGATCCGGAGTGATTCAAACGACCTCGACGCGGCACTGGACGATTTCGAGCAAATGCTTGAGATCGTTGCGGAGCTCTCGTCGAACAACCCTGATTCCGCCATGTATAAGAGGGATCATGCCATGGCCCTGAACCAGATGGGCGTCGTGCTGAGAAAAAAGGGAAGAATGGAAGAAGCACTGGAGCATTTTCTGGCTTCCCAGGAGCTGTTTGACGAGCTGTCAAAGACAAACAACAAGAGTTCCGGAGCCCGCCGCGACCTAATCGTGAGTTACTACGGACTGGCCGAGTTCCACAAAGCGCTTGCTTTGAACGAGACGGACAACGTTGTTGACCGGCGTCGGTACTGGCAGCAGACGCGAACCTGGTTTGAAAAATGCCGCCGAGTCTACGACTCCCTGGCAAAAGACGGGTTCGGTTTGGCAGTAGACGCCGACGTGATGAAGACGCTCACCGGTCAAATCGCGCAATGCGATGAAGCGCTATTCCACCTTGACGTCGATAAACAATAACCTTGCGCGATGCGAATGCGCGTCGAAATTTTCTATGGCTCAGGAAACGTCCATGTGACCTGTTCGAAATTGTTGCCGATACTCTCGCCAGTGCGTTCCATGGCACCGCCGCCGATACTTACGGTGTTCACCTTCACGTCGTTCAGCTTGAATTCCAGGTAGGGTTGTCTCTTTTTGAAAAGGTCACAGGAGCACACCGTCGAGCCGTGGCGGAGGAGGAGTCCGCAGGATTCGCAGCGCTGGAAGAAACGATAGCCCGAGCCCGGGCCGATGATCAGCCCTTTGCGTTTTGGTTTTCGATAGACATATCGGTCCGGCCAGTTTCGCCGATATCCGGGAAGGGGGCGACGATGCGTCGTCAACTGATCACGATGACGCAGACGTTTGAGACGGGCAATGCGGCGCAGCCTTTTCCAGTGTTCGCGGTGTTTGCGAAAGACGTCGCGCTTGCCTGCCGCGGAGCCGGTGACGCTTCCACCATCGTCGGCGGGTGGCCGCCGCACAGCGACACGGCGAAGGGTGCATCGCTTTCGCCAGGTGTGGTAGTGCCTGCAACGCTTGATGCGGACAGGCGTGTAGGTGCACTTGCGTTTCCACTTGGTCCGCCACTTGCCACGATGCCATGTGAGGCGGCGCGACTTGGAACTCCAGGGATTGTTTCCGGACACCGTGTTTCGCTTCCCGAGCTGATCCGTACCGGCTTCGAAATGACTCTTGTAGTTTCCGGTCCGTGGATCAAGGTATACGGCGCTGGACGAACTTACGTCATCGAGACTGGTGTCGATGGAAGAACTCATCAAGGTCACATGTGTCATCTCGTGTACCGACTCGATGTCCAGGCCGGTCGAGGTGAAAGTACGATACTCGGCAAGCGAGAGCGACGGAGCAAGGATGTGATTTCGCCCATACGGGTCGGGTGCCAGGTAGTAGTCGCCGCTTTCCGGTGTCCATTCCATATTGCCTGAGAGGTAGGGGTTGCCCGTGTTGGACTGGTTGATCGGGAGTTGTGCACCGGATGCATCGAGGAAGTTCGGCGAGAGATAGTCTTCGTATTCTGCGCGCTCGATGACGACTCCCGTATTATTGGTCAAAGCCATGACGTTCCCGAGATCGTCGGCGTGATAATAGGTGTCGACGCCACCGCGCTGCATGTTGAGAAGTTCGTCCGTGTCTCGTCCCCGTACATAGGTCGCGAGTACCGTCGCCGCCGGGTTTTGTTCCTCGCAAATTCGATCGCGGTCGTAATAATACCGAACCTCGAAGGGACCTCCCGCCACGCCGTCGGCATCCGTCACCTTGGCGATGCGTCGGCCGAGTGCGTCATATCCAAATTCGTGACGCTCGCCCGTGGCGGTGATGCTGTGCTCAACCATCTGGTTGCGATAGTCGTAGGTCGTGGTTCGCTCGGACGGCAGACCGAAATCCGTGCTGGTGAGATTTCCGTTGCGATCATACTGCCTCGTGTCGAACGGGGTGTTTGTGTACTGATTGACCTGGGAGTCGGCCGGCTCGCAGAGCGTGGCGTCCACCGTGTAGATTCCGGGATCGGGCTGGCCCGCGACCTGCTGTCGATTACCGACGCCGTCCAAGCCGTAAGAGGTCGTACGGACGGGTCCGCCCGAATCGGTCTCGGTCGTTTGGATAAGTCGGTAGATCGGGTCATAGGCATAGTCGTGGCGTCGTTGAGGCCCGCCGATGCGGATGTCTCTTCGCTGGGTTTTGTTATAGTTCGGGTCCCATTTGAAAATTCTGTCGTCGAGAACCGTGCCTCCTGCGATGCGCGTGTGCGTCATTCGTGTGATCTGCTTGACGCCGAAGTCGTTCGATGGATTGGGGAGAATGCCGTCGTAGGTGAAATCTGTACGAGTGCCATTGCCGAGTTCACGGCGTTCGACACGGTCCGGTCCGACGTAGTCATAACGTCCGATCAAACCGCCGGCATCCGAGACCGTGCTGGTCCGCTCCAGCTCGTCGTAAGTTCGCTGGACCGTTCGTCCGCCCGGATAATTGCACAATGTCTGATTTCCGACGCCATCGTGCACGGACGTCGTGGTCTGGCCGTTCAGCGTCTCTTGCAACACCTGAGAGAGCGAGTTGTACGCGAACGTGACGGCGGAATCGTCGTCGTCGGCCCCGATCAATCGAGAGAGTCCGTCGTGGGTAAAGTTTTCGAACGTCGTGACAGATGACACGCCCGGGCCCGGCGTGATGTTTTTGACCATGAGTCGATCGAGCATGTCGAATGTCTGAATGACCACCGTGCCGTTCGGATCAGTGAGGGTCGTGATGTTGTCGTGGACGTCGTACTCAAACGAATATTGTGTGCAGTCTGCATTTTGCCTGGTTGTCATCCGATTCAAAGAGTCATAATTGATGCTGGTGGTGTTGCCGTTGTTGTCGGTGTGGCTGGTCGCTCTGGACGAATCATCCCAGGAATGCGTCGTTGTGATGTCGTCTCCGTCTCCGTCCGCCCCGTCGCCGTCAAGGTCGCGAATCTTCGCGACGAGGCGATTGATGCCGTCGAACCTTGATCGAATCTCGTTGTTCAACGCATCGATTTCTTGAGTAAGGTTGTTTCTGGAGTCGTACCGGAAATGATGCGCGTTTCCCGCGTTGTCGGTCGTTGACGTGAGACGGTGGAGTCCGTCATAGGTGGACAGTGTGACATAATTCTCAGGTGGACCGCCGAGGTCGGAGAGTTCCGTTTCAGTCTCGCTGACGACCAGTGAGTCGTCGTTGTAGACGTAGGTCACTGTATTGCCTTTGTGATCCATGATCTGTTGGATACGATTTACGGAGTCGTAGACGGTCAGTTCTTCGTGATTGTTGTCGTTGATCGTTCGGGTGACCTGAGAGTTGTCGCTCCATTCCGTCGTCGTGACCGATTGGCCGTCTCCAATGCCGGTCTGCGTGGCAGGGTCAAAGAACTCCATGGACTCGCTCGTCGGTCGGTCCATTGCGTCGAATACGAAGGAGGTTTCCGTGAGCCGGAGGTTGCCGGCTCCGCCTGGCACGTCCAGCAGCTCGCCTTCATTTTTTACGGAGATCGTGTTGCCATTGGGGTCGTAGTGAAGCTCCGTGGTGTTGCCCATCGGATCGACGCTTCCCGTGACGCGCTCGAATCCGTCGAACGTCGAAATCCGGATACGGGGCTGATCCTCCAGCCCCTGGCTGATCCGCGTGTTGTTTCGATTGTTGTCATAGTCAAACTGCGTCGTGGCCTGAATGGGACTGCCGTCCGCGTCGATGATTCGATACACGAGATCGCGCTCGTCGTACAAAGTCGTAATCGTGTTGAAGACATCTCCGCCGTTGGCCGCCTCCGGTAGTCGTACCAGCTCCAAGTAGCCGTTGGCCGTGTAGTCGAACTCCGTCGTGACAAAATCGGCGGCCGGGAACGTGGTGCAATCGACTGCGCCGATCGGCGCGTTGAAGCTTCCATGTTCACTGCAAGTGCGCGTGAGTCGGTTGAGCAGATCGTATTCATACACCGTCGTAAAGTGGGTGTTCGGTTGCAGCACGTCGAGGTCATCGATGTTCTGGACGTCGACGCGCACGATGTTATCGTTTGCGTCATAGAATGTGTCGACCTCATATCGAACCCCACCAGGGCTCACTTCGGCTGATGCTCGTCGGACCACCTGGCCGTATTGGTTGATCACGTAGGATGTGTCATGTCCTTCAGGATCGATGGAGCGCGTCGGCTCACCGACGATGTTGTGCTCGACGGTGGTGGTGAGTGCGAAACCGAGAGCGTCGACGATTTGCTCTTTCAAATATCCATATTCCGCGCCGTCCGTCGGTGCGTAATAGGTGAAATCGTCCACCCTGCGGCTTCCGCTGCCATTCTCCGGGAGAGTACGCCGCGTCATCTGTCCGAAGGCGTTGTATTCGAAGTCCTCGACGATGGACGGGATACGGTGTCGAATCTGGAGCAGGTTGCCGGCGGGATCGAGCGTAAAGAGCGTATCATTGTTTCTGGCATCCACGTGGCGAGTGACGAAGTTGGTGGTTGGGTCGTATTCAAAGGCTTCGTTCAGTTGGATCTGGTCACCACCAAGCGGACCGGGGGTTCGGCGAATCTCACGCCGATTGCCTCGTGATCGCCTGGCGGCGAGCGGATTGAGATCTAATTCGTATACATTTTCGAGCGAGTTGCCGTTGGGGAGAACAATGCGCGTTGGCATCGCGTCGGCATTGTATTCAAGCCGTGTTTCAAAGAAAGCCGGGTCGGACGATCGGAGCGGACCAACGGGTAAATTCGTCGTATCGGTTGTCGGTTGATCAGGATCGGCACGGCCGGTGTATTCTCGCAGGACGACCAATCGGTTGAATTCATCGAAGAAGACTTCCTTCACGTTGCCGACACGGTCATTGATGAACGTGCTCGTAACGGCCTGATTGTTCGCGGGGCTCGGAGTCGTCGCTGCGTAACGATAGTCGATGATGTCCCCGGAGTCGCCTAGAATCTGCCGGACCACGCGATCGTAGTTTATGTCGAACAAATCTTCGGTAAAGCGTTCATCGAGCTGGGAGATCGTGTGCGCATAGACGTTCGTCAGAAATGTCTGCCCCTTGGGATCAGTGACCGTGAGGAGATTGTGGTTGAGCCGGTCGTCGGCAAATCCGGTCGTGTACGTATAAACGGTGGTTTTGCCGTTTGGAAACTCATGCCCCGCCGGGATGGGAAACTGAGGGGTAAAGACGACGGCAGGCGTCGTCACGGATTTGAGATCACCGAAGGAACCGCCGGCATCACCGTTGTTGTAATATTCGTACACGACCTCGCGACCGGCGAAGTCCGTAACACGGTTGACGAGACCGTCGCCGTTGTACGAGATCGTGATCTCTCTCGGGTTGGCAGGGGGGTTGTGCAGCGTGTCCAAGATGGAGACGAGTTGCCCCGCGCCGTTGTAGGCGAAGGTCATCGTGTTGCCGTTCCGATCAACGATGGACTGCAGCTTTCCCTCGGCAGCACCGCCGTCGAGCGGCTTGAGATTCCATTTACCCGTATGTCTGAAAGTGACGGTGTAGGAATTGTCGGGATTTTGTTCAATCACGCGGAAGAATTCGTCGGAGACCCAGTTGTTGTTGGGCGCGTCGAAGGCATATCGATCGCAACGGGTGTTCCCGTCGAAGAGCATCAGGTTCGTGCCGTCTTGTTCAACACGAATATCATAGGAATGAGTCCATCCGTTACCCTGTGAGGTGTTTGGTCGGAAGCGGGAACCGTATTTTCGCGCCCATACGAAATCGATTCCGCGACCGGGAATCATCAGGTCCACTTCCTTGCGAACATATTCGCCGGAAAACGAGTACACCTCGCCGGCCCCGCCGCCATCTTCACGGTTTGCCCGTGCATGGTCGGGAGTCAATTGCAAAGGGTCTTTGGGCGGCGCCAATCCATCTCCGGTGGCCGTCGCGTGATAGATAATGTGGAGGTCCTCCGACAAGCCTGTGAGATGATTCTGCGGTGACGGATCATTCAAGTCGAGGCATATGGGGAAATCGTATGGGCCCGGTTCAAGAGGAGTCTTGGGGAGTCTCGTGCGACCGCCTGAATTGAGGAGGGCGTCAACGAAGTCCGGAACGTCGGCAAAATCGACAATGCCCTGGCCGTCCAGATCGGCGCACCCACAGGAACCCGTGAGTGTCGCCCCTGTTATGACACAATCGACGAAGCCCTCGATATCGGCGCCATTCACCAGCAGGTCTTCGTTGATATCGCCGGGATGAGCGCAAGGCACGGCGATCGATTTCTGTGACACTCCCAGAGCAGAATAGACTGTCGCCGCCGACACTAAGAACCGTTGAAACTTTGCACGAAACATTGTGAGTCCTCCGGTGCGTCGCGCCAGGCCGAGCTTGCCGCTCCGATGCGGCGGGTTCGTTGATGTCTCGGAAGGGGCGACGCCCGTTTCATGCAGACATACCGGCTTCATGAGGGATTTCTGAAAAATTTGGTGAACGGCCGTGTTTGGATGGGATTTGGCTTCGGATATACTAAAGGGGCAGGATTATGCAAACCACGACACACACGTCACTTCTGGCCCGGCTTGCCGAAGAGCAGGACGACGGGGCGTGGGCTGATTTTTGCACTCGTTACGGCGACCTGATTCGTGGATTCGCCCGGCGCCAGGGCCTGCAGCCGGTGGACTGCGACGACGTTTTGCAGAACGTCCTTGTGAAGCTCACACGGTCGATGCCGGCGTTTCGTTACGATCCTTCGAAGGGCAAGTTCCGCAGCTATCTCAAAACAGTTGTCTTGCGATGCATTTTTGACATTTCGTTTCAGAATCGCGGCGAGAGGCCGGTAGAGGACATAGAACAGCAGGTTCGCGCGGCATCGCGGGACGAGACGGTGGAGTCTGCATGGGAGATTGAATGGCGACGGCACCACCTTCGACAGGCCATGACCGTCATCGAAACGGAGTTCAACACCCGAGACGTTGCCGCGTTCCGGTCCTACGCGATCAATGGAGAGGATGTGCATACCGCTGCTGCGACTTTGTCGATGAGCGACGACCAGGTGTACAAAGCCAAGTCGCGGATCCTCAAGCGTATCTGCGAACTGGTGGATCAACAGGTTCGTGAAGAGGGATGAACGACCCTCGATGGACTGAGCGGCTGCCTCGACTCAGCGTCTCGTTAAGTGAGGAGCCGGAGTGAAACAGAATGCTGCAATCAACCGGTTGGTACAACGATCCCGCATCGGTTCTTGAAGAGTTGCAAAGGGAGCATCGCGAGCGCGCCGGGTGCCCGATCATTGACGGATACTTTGATATCGAGGAGCATCGTCGCGGCGGGCAGGGAATTGTCTACACTGCGATCCAACATTCGACAAGACGTCGCGTTGCGATCAAAGTGCTCCGTGAGGGGATGTACGCGTCGGCCTCGGCGCGCCGTCGCTTTGAGCGCGAGATCGAACTTGTTGCCGGACTCCGACATCCGAACGTCGTCGGTGTTTATGACAGTGGCGTGACCGTCGACGGTCGCCTGTTTTGTGTGATGGAGTTCGTCGAAGGAAGAAGGCTCGATCGCTATCTTCTGGCTCGTAGCGCCGAGTCCCCGGTTGGGCACTTAAGACAGGAACGATTGCGTCTGTTCGCCAGAATCTGTGATGCGGTCAATTACGCGCACCAGAGAGGCGTCATCCACCGTGATCTGAAGCCGGGCAACATTCTCGTTGTGGAAGAAGGGGCTGAGGGGTCAAGGGGCCAAGGGATCGAGGAAAGACAGAAACAGACGTCACCCTTGGCCCCTCGGCCCCTCGGACCCTCGGACCCTTCTGCGGCGCAGCCGAAGATCCTCGACTTCGGGCTCGCCAAATTTTCGGATGAAGTCGAATCCGCCGGGGGAGCCGGCCAGATGAGCATCACCGGCAGGTTCATGGGATCACTGCCCTGGGCAAGCCCCGAGCAGGTCAAGGGTGAACACAGTCATATCGATATTCGGACGGATGTCTACTCTCTCGGCGTCATCTTCCACCAGATGATGACGGATCGGTTTCCATACGATGTCGACGGCAACATTCAGGAGATCACACACAATATTCTTCACGTCGATCCCTCCCGTCCAACAGATTCCGGGGGCAAGCTTGACGAGGACCTGGCGATTATCATCCGGTCCTGCATGGCAAAGGAGCCGGACCGTCGTTACCAGAGTGCGGGCGACATCGCGCGGGATATTCGCAGGTATATGGCCGGCGAACCAATTCTCGCCAGGCCGCCGAGCATCGTCTATCAGTTTTCAAAATTCGCTCGGCGTCACCGTGCGTTCGTGGGCGGTGTCATCGCGGCGCTTACTTTGCTCGTGTTGGGAGTATCCGGTACCACTTACGGTCTGTTTCAAGCCATGGAACAGCGCGATCGGGCTCTGGAAGCTGAGAAGCAGGCCGAGGCGGAGCATGATCGCACGGCGGCGATCAACGATTTCCTGGATGATATGTTCTCTTCCGTGGATCCACGCAAGTCCGGGTATCGTGTGACGGTCGCCGAGGTTCTGGATCAGGCCGCACGCGATGTCGCGTCACAGTTTTCCGATCAGCCCGAAATCCGGGCGTCACTCTACCATACGATCGGCGAAGCTTATACGAGCCTGGGGCTCTACGATGCCGGTGAGCCGTTGATCATGGCCGCGCTCAAGACTCGACGGCAGGAACTGGGAGACTTGCATCCCGACACGCTTGCATCGATGGAGATTGCGAGTTTGTTTCCCGGCGTTGCACGTGAGCCCGGTGAGGCCGAGTTGCTCCTTCGCCATGTGGTGCAGGCTCGAACGACGTCGCTGGGCCGTGATCATCCTCTGACCCTTCATGCCATGATCGGTTTGGCCGAAAACCTCTATGCATTTCAGTTCCGGCTTGCGGAAGCCGAGACGCTGCTCGATGCGTCTTACGGCATGGCTCGACAGGCCTTGGGAGAAGAGCACCCGCAAACACTTCGAGCCATGAACCATTGGGGGAGAGTTTTGCACTTCCGCGGAAAATTCGCTGTTGCGGAAGAAAGACTGAAGAAAATGCTGGAGATTTGCCGTCGCAACCCGGATCCGGAGTTTCGCTGGACGCTTTCGGCGCTGATCGATTTGGCCAGGTTGCTGCAAACCTGCGGACGAGACGACGAGGCGGAACCCTATCTGCGAGAGGCGCTCGACGCCCAGCGTCACGTATTCGGTGATGATCACCCGAACACGTTGATGACGATGAATTTGTTGATTGAGTCGCTGCTCAAACTGAACCATGTTGAGGAAGCCGAGCAGTTGGCCCTGATTACGGCAGGCAGCAAAGTCACTGACGAAGATTCCTTGGAGCTCTTTTCACCACACGGTCTTGCACTTGTTCGACAAGCGCAGGGACGGTTGAGCGAGGCAGAGTCTTTGCATCAAGAGGTCATTGAGCGAGCTCGGAACCGATATGGCCCGTCCAATCCTGCGACATTCAAGGCAATGAACGCACTCGCGGTTCTTTGGATGCAGCAACGTCGGTGGCAAGAGGCGGTCACGGTCCTTCCTGGAATCCTGAGGTCGGCTCCCCGCCATCTGGAAACTGCGTGGTTGCGCTGGGAGATCCAGGCAAACTACGGACGCTGTCTTGCGATGCTCGGAGACCACGCTTCTGCGAAGCCGCTTCTCATGGAGGCAAGCGAGGAGCTTGCGGGAATCATCGGGGCCGATCATCGCAAGGCTCGAATCGCCTCTTGTTATTTGCAGGAGCTTGCACAGAACCGGGAGTCAGAAACGTCTCACATGCGGGTCGACTGTGACCGATTTGATTAGCATTTCTCGGAGGCGCTTGGCAAGCCGTCGGAATGGCCAACATCGATACTGGACGCTGACCGGTATTTGCGAATACGCTCTCCAGCCATGGCGCACGAGCTTACTGGAAAGGCGAGCGATTTCCTGCGAATCGTCTTACCTGCATGTTCATCCGGGAAACTGGAGGCCGTCAAGACTTACCTGAAGGATGAACGAGAGTTTGTGCATTGGATCGGTCCGCACGGTCGAACCATGCTTTGGGAAGCTGCGCGCAAGGGCAAATTGGACGTCGTCAAATTGCTCGCCGAGTCACACGGGGCGGACTTAAGCGCGATTGGATGTTATTTCCGGGAAACGCGGATTGAGGTCTCCCCGTGGCTCATCGCCACGTTAAACGGGCGATCGTCTTCGGCCGGTTATCTTGCATCGAAAGGCGCCGGCATGGATTTTCGTTCGGCGTGCTATTTAGGCGATGAGGCCTATGTCGACGCTTCGATACGAGACGAACCCGGGGTCGCCGATCGCGCTTACGTTCGTGAGCACCGATGGAATGGTTACGAGGTGTGGCCGCTGCAATACGCGATCGTCGGAGGGCAGAGGACGATTGTGAAGCGTTTGTTGGATGCCGGCGCGAATCCCAGCGCGAGTCCGAAGATCTTATTCGATGCCATCGCGACCGTTCAACCGGATGTCGCGGAAATGCTGTTGGCCGTCGGCGCGGACCCGCGTCCGACGAAGCACCGTGGCTGGTTCGAGAATCCAACGTTCAATGCGCTGGCTCGACGTTATGGCCACGACATTCGCGAAGTCGATGTGCCTCCGGAGAAATGGCCGGAGATTGTCGATGCCTGCAGGGGTAATCATAACGCACCGGATGACCCGCAGCGCGTCGCCGGTTTGATCAAGCAAGGGCACGACGTCGATGTTCGCGACTACAAAGGGAAGACGGCGCTGCATCGAGCATCGCAGGCCGGGTTTCTGAAAACTTCGAAGCTGCTCCTTGAGCACGGCGCGAATATCGAAGCCAGGTCGTACGAGGGTGAAACGCCCTTGTTCGATGCAGCCTTTTATGGGCGCATTGAGCAGATCGAATTGTTGGTTGCTCACGGCGCCGACGTTGAAGCAAGAAGCGACGACGAAGAAACGCCGGTGTTTGCCGCCGTTCGCGGTGGACGAGCCGCATCATTGAAAAAACTTTGTGAGCTTGGTGCTGAGCTCCATCCGGTGAATGCGAAGGGCAAGAGCGCTTGGGAATCGCCAGTCGTTCGAAGAAGATCGGCATCGAGGAAGTCCGGCGAGCGTTTGAGAGCATGAAGTCATGAGTAGAGCGTCCAGGAGCACGACGTCCGCGTTGGCAGCTTGACCGAAGGCAAGAAACGGCGTTGGCCAAGCGGACCAAACGGCGAATCATGATCAGGGACCGAGCAACATGTTGACGAAGCCGGGGGCGTCGTCCGTTTCGATGACGAAATCGCCGGTAAAGTCAGCTCGGGCAATGGGGTCCAGGGTTGGGAAGACCGTTCGATAACCCGCGGGACCGTTCAGCACGATTTGGACAAACCATCGAATATCATCACCGTTGACTTGACCATCGCCGTCGAGGTCGCCTTTGGGCAGGCCCGGGTCATCGATGATTTGATAATAAGCGAGTGGGTCGCCGATGACGATGTGATGCCAGCTTAGCGCCGGGATGGCCATGTATGCGGCTTCGCCCCATTGCACGCCATCGACGAGCATTCTTGGAAAAAGGAATTCGTTGTCGGCCAATGTAAAGGTGAACGGCTCCCACACGTTGCCGATGGCGAACGTCCCGCCCGCGGCGATGAAATCCGCGCTTTGCTCCTGACCAAATAATGTGCCCAGGCCGTTGAGTGCACGGCCGTTGTAGGACTCCAACGTGTTAAACATCGCGCCGGGGGGGAAGTTGAAATTGTTAATATAGATGCCGCTACCCGGCGGGTTTTCTCCAAAGCCGCCGATATCATGGTTTTCACCATAAGAAGCGTAGGCGATGAGAGGCAATGTCTCCTCCGTGCTGTCGATGAAATCGGCGGTTCCGTCATAGCGAACGTCCCATCCGTCCGCTTGAAGGAGAGGGACCGTTTCTTCAAAGTCGTCGCCGGCGAGAAATGGACTGCCCGGCGAGATCAGTGCGTCGTCATCGAGCTCGTTGTTGCCGTTGACATCGTATTCATCCAACAAAACTCGGACGACGGCTTTGTTTACGAAGATGTCTTGCGATCGCTCGATGAGGGCCTGAGCCTGCGATAATGAGTTGCCGTCAATACGGCATACGAGATACATATCTCCCGGCGTCAGTTGCGTCGCACCGGCGCCGCCGATCCTCCAAACGACATTGAGTTGGTTGATAAACGTTTTTTGGGTCTGAATATTAGCGCGGCCGAACGCTGTTATGCGTGTCGCACTCTGGTGATACGGGTTGTCGACCATGTTGTCGGATCGGCTGTCCATTGTGCCGCCGGCCTCGCCGATGTCGAGGTTCTGCCAAAGCAAAACAAGTTCGGCGTCGACCGAGGCGAACGTCGCGTCTCCCTGCCCTCCGTTTGACGGCGGCAAGAATTCGGTCCCGGCGGCGTTACGCGAATCTCCCACGGCGCCGGCGTCCGTATCCAAAATGCGATGCGGGAACGGGCGAATCAGGACGATGGCGATGATGTCCGAAGGGCCGGGCTGACCGGGCAGCGATAAATAGCTACGGATGGGATTTCGAATCTTGGTGACAAAGTCGGCATAACTCAGATCCGCGACAACCAGCGAGTCGTCATCAAGGTCAAGCACATTCGCGGCGGGGATGTCCGGATGAGCGACCAGATAGCTGTTCTTAAGAGCAATGGCCTCGGGAGATACGGAATTGTATACGACAAGTACGTCATCGCCGTCCATGTCGTCACCGGGCCCGTATGCAGCTGCGCGAGACTGAGAGATCAGGACCGCCGCTCCGACCGTCAGCAAAGGCACAAGAAGCCGTCGCTGGATTCTTATTCGATTTGACATCGTAGCTTCCCCTTCCTCGTGTCGTGGGATTGGTTCCGTAAGGTGAGGTCCCCTTCGCCTCCGCCATCATATTACAACGTGCCTGCAAAAATCAAAGTCTGCGACCCCATGCGTTCCCGGGAAGTCGAGAAAATATGTCCGACAACTCAAGAATGCTCTCGTAGATGCCTAATACTTCTGAAGGCGCTTGATGTGCCGGTCAATTTCAATTCCGGTCGGGTTCACCTGCATCGAATCGTGCTCTATCCGTTTGATCGGAACGAACGTCTGGCGGGGCGCTACGATGCGCTCATATGGGAAACGATCGCGTCATCGCAGACCTTGAGAAGCTGATTGCAGAGGCAGGATGACCAACGTGTATTGTTGGGAATCGGGGCAAGTCTGCCTCTTCCGACGCGGGGAAGAGAGGGCAAGCGTCAAAAAAACGAATCGATGACCTGCGGTTTACAAAACCGTGCGCCGACTCCATAACCAATTGTGAATGTTCTTGCGCTCGCCCCCCCCTGGAATCGCACCGGATTCCACGATATGCGCGCCGACCTCGGCCGGTTCGTACGAAGCCGTCATTGCGCGGCGACCGAGGTCGGGGGACTCACCTTCACATTACATCGCCACCGTCCGATTCCGCCGACCAAGTACGATCGTCCCTGCCGTCAACAACAGCAGCGCCATGACGATCAGGCCCCATTCGGAGACCGTGGGGATGGGCGGAGAAGGCTGCCCAACGTTATCTTCCGAGACCAATGCTTGTGACTCCTCTCCAGGACACGGTTCAGGAACGCAAGGCGGATCTCCGGTGGCGCAGCCGAAGTCCCCGGGATCAGTCGAGCAACAAGTCTGTTGTATGATGGACCCATCATCAGCATTCTCGGTGCACACCGGCGTCTTGGGCGAGCCGTCGACCGGCTTCACAGTCCTCCATGTAAACCTTCCTCCCTTGTTTCCACTTGGCTTCACGACATTTTGGTTCACACGGACCGCATTATTATTAAAGATGTAACTGACCAAGATGTCCGCAGGGTTGAAGGGAATCGTCGTAGTCAACATGACGGGGCCTGTCTTCACAAGCTTTGGCGGGGTACGTGCGGGGCTTCTCCCGTCCAGGGCCTCGCGCCGCAAGCCGCGCGTAAAATTCGTGTATTTGTAGCTGAGGACTCGATACCCTTTTGCGGGGCCGGTGCTATCAGAGTGCACTCTAAACGTCGCTTTGCGCGTCACTGGGACGACCTGGGCAACGTTTGCAAAGACCTCGGTGTTCGAGTGCCCCCTTGGTTCGACCACATTGGCCTTGTCGTCGCACATGAGTGTGAAACTCCATTCGATGACAGCGCCGACCGGCGCTGCTGCTGCAAAGTCTCAGACATTGTGCGGCCATCCATCCCCATCCGCCTGTTGTTGAGCCGTAAACGGCCCCTTCGTGGTCATCTCACTGCCGCCCGCCCAAGTCGCAGTGATGATGACTTTGCAATTGTTCGCGATCGGATCGCATCCGGCGCCCGCCTCCACAGTGACTTGAAGAAGGTCGGTAAGTCCCGGGACCGTAACTTCGGTGGCCGGGTTTCCGTCATGGTTGCAGGTGCCTTCTCCGTTCACGACAAAGTCCGGGATTTGTGTGAATCTTGCCGTGCAGTTCGCAATCACTCGATCGGTGTGCATTAGTATCAGGCCCGTCGCAACAAGGAATAACTTCAATGCATGTTTCATGGTTAATTCTCCTAAGAAAACCTTTCCTAAACCACGTGAATGAAACGTTCCTTTCTTCGCTTTGCTTTGAACCGGCCGAATCTGCGGGGACATCTGACCCGCCGGAATCAGCGCTCATTCTAAACCGCCCCGACACAGGCGCACGAAAAAGATATGACCCTCATGAAACCTGCGCGATCTGGTCGCTCAGGTATGTTGAATAATTTCAAGGAGGAACGCCTGCCGCTTGGGACAATGCATCAGGCAATCATAAGACTCGGACCTCTATTCCTCCCCAACTGAGTGGAATCCACCTACATGTTCTAAAATTTGCAGCCTACAGTCAAGCCATCCTTTCGCCCAACAAAACAACAACCGATCTACAGATCTGATTATCCGGCATTCAAGCGGTTTCAAATTCCACTGGCAGCGTCACGTGGACCTCACGTGCACTGACAACGGGCGGCTCTAATAGATTGTTTCAGGAGAAGGTCCGTTATTCGCCGCCACACGCCTTGCTGATTAACGCTTCGCTCTCCGAAACCCACTCTTCGAGAAAAGCGGCCTGAGGATCAGTCTCCAGCAGCACTTTCGCTTGGTAATAGTATGAACAAGCCAGGTCAAAGTGCTCCGTCCGTGCTTCGATCAAACTCAACCAAAGTAATAATCGGGTGTTTTCTTCGCTCAAGTCGATCGCTCGTTGGGCGGCTTCTCGGGCTCGATCAAATTGTTCGTTTCGCAGTAAGGCCAGGACGTATAAATCAGAAGTGGTCGCGTAGCCGTCCATCCGGGGCACCAACGGCTCCAACATTTCAAGGGCGGCAGGGTAGTCACGGAACGAGTAATCTTTGCATGTCAGTAATAAGCGAATCTTCTCGAGGCGAATCCACCGTGCCTCGTGGTCGATGATCTCGATTCCCCGATCGCAAGCATCAAGGGCCATCGCAAAATATTCGGCTCGAATCAAGGCGGTTAGTAAGAGGCGCCATTCTCCTTCATGCGGAGACCGCACCTCCATCGCACCTTGAAAGACTGAGACAGCTGCTTCTCGCTTGCCTTGTAAGAGAAGGCAGTCGGCCAGGGCAATCCTGATGTCCAGCTGCTTCGGGTGATACTCGATGGCTTGGGCCCACAGTGCTTCGGAGCGATCGTATTGCCGCCGCAGTTCTGCCAACTCGGCTTGAGCCCTTAGAACTCGAACGTGTTTGGGGTCAATCTTGGCGGCTTCTTGGTAGGCTGCTTCTGCTTCATCAAATCGCTCCGTATTCCAGAAAGCGGCCCCCAGTAGCAGCCATCCCAGAGGTGAATCAGGAAACGCAACGGTTATTTCACGAGCCACCTCGATGGCCTTCTGTTTATGTCCAGCGTGGAATAAGGCTGACATCCATCGGTCTCGCCACCACAAAACGTCCGGACTTATCTCGCTGAGCCGCCGATAGGCGTAGCAGGCATCATCATATCGTCCAAGCTGCTCGTACACTCCGGCGAGGTTGGCAAATGCACCGCCAAAATCAGGTTTCAGGGCGATACATTGTTTGTAAGCCTCGATCGCCTCTTCGAATCGCTCACGTTCTTTCAGAACATTGCCAATATTGTTGTAGATATTGGGAGACAGGTCTGGAGCCAGTTCGACAGCCTTTCGATATGCCCACAGCGCCTTGTCCGACCCGCCAAAGTCGCGCAAGGCAAGACCAAGTCTGGCATAGTATTGAGGCATTGTGGGATTCAGCTTGATCGCCTTTCTCCATGCCGCCGCAGACTTTTCTGCATCCTTGAACGGATTATCCGTTTCATGCGGAGCGATATGCTGGCGCTGATATATCCGCCCCAGGAAAGCCCAGACTTCTTCGATGTCTTTTGCAATCGGATCGCGAGTGAGTTCCTCAAGCAGCTTAAGCGCTTCTTCGCGTTCATACCGCATGGTCAGAAGACCGGCTTTTGCGATTTTGACGTAAACGTCGTCCGGCGCCGCTCGAGCGGTTTTCTCAAACAGTTTCTTTGCCTCCCCGTGCTTACCCATCCACATGAGCAATTGTCCCGCCGCAAGAAGCGCGCGCGGGAAGCCCGGTCCTCCAACGCGTTCAGTCGTCTTCTCATCGATCACCCGAACGAAAGTCTCGTTGTCGAGCCTGCGAATGGAAGGCAAACTGGCAACGGAACCATCCTTGTTGATCGGACGGTTCATTAATTCATCGATCGTCAGCATCTGCCCCGTCGCGGGCTCAAAGACCGGGTCGCCACCTGCGGCAAGGTGTGCGGCGATGTAGTCATCTACCGCAGTATCAGTTTGGTCTGCGTATTCGGATTTCCGAATGTTGAAGAATGATGGCCGCTTAAGTTGTGCACGTTCAAAATAGGCCATTGCTAATCCGGGATCGGTTGCAATGGCTTCGTTAAGCAACTCCAGCGCACGGTCGGGTTGGACACCACGTCGTATCAGGTCGGCGGCCTCCTCATAATGTCGATAGGCCCGGACGGAGCGTTCTGCGGCGTTGCGCCTTCGAGTCTCTGCGGCTAGCGCGTAGTTGCGTTCGACCACGGCCCACAACAGCGCACTCATGATCATGGCGAATGACACGACCATACTGGCAACGAGCTTCTTGTTTCGTCGTGCGAACTTTCCAAACTGATACCAAGCGCTTGGCGGTCTCGCCGAGATCGGCTCATCGTTTAGATGACGTTGAAGATCGGAACCAAAAGCCGACGCGGACTGATATCGACGGCGCTTATCTTTCTCCATTGCCTTGCCAATAATGGTCTCAATGTCGCCTCTAAACGCTTTGCTTATCGAGCTCAGCGGGATCGGGTTGTCTTCGACGATCATGCGAGCCGTCTCGGCAATCGATTTGTCCTTCAAGTCGTAAGGGATGTGCCCAGTCAAGAGCTCGTAGCCGATCACACCCAGGGAATAAACATCCGACCTCGTGTCCAACGCGGCCGAGTTTCCCTGAACTTGCTCCGGACTCATATAGGCGGGCGTCCCAATGAGCTGGCCGGTATTTGTCTTTAAGCTTGTTGCCCGGAAGTTGGACTTGATTGCTCTTGCAATTCCAAAGTCAAGAATCTTAGGTTGTCCGAATTCGTCCACCAGAATGTTATCCGGCTTGAGATCGCGATGAATAACTCCGTTCTGATGTGCGTGTTGCACCGCCTCGGCGACTTTGACCAGCATAACCAGGCGCTCACGCGTGCCGAGTTTCATCGCATACTTGGTAATGGATGAACCCCGGACCCGCTCCATCGCAAAATATGGAATTTTACCATGTGGAACGTCTTCGATGCCTCCCTCATAAATGCTGGCGATACCTGGATGTGAATGCCGGGCCAAGCATTCCTGCTCCCACTCAAATCGGCGAAGCGACTCGGCTGTGACCTCGCCGGGCTTGATGACCTTTAAGGCCACGACCCGGTTCGGATGCGCTTGCTCGGCTTCGTAAACAACGCCCATCCCGCCCTTGCCGATCTCGTCGCCTACTTGGTATCGGCCGATCTGTTTCGGCAACCAGTTGGCGTCCGTTGAACGGCTTTCATCCGACGGTGGGGCACCCCTGGAATTCATGTCGACCAGTTTTGACGGACTGGGGACAATTGCGTCTTGACCGAGGAGCTTTTTCACGAGGAATAATTTAGAGAACCCGTGTTCGTCTCGAAGTCGCCTTAATGTTTCTTTGCGCACAACCGGGTCCGGGCAAGTTTTTTCTAGAAATCCTACCCGCTGCTCAAAAGGCAGCACCAGGGCCTCACGACAAAGTTCTCTCACACGCTGTTCCTGGTCCGGCGTCATTTCGGTGGGCATGTCCCGTCTCCATCCAGCTCATCACGCAACCAAACGATGGCTTCTTCCAACTCTTTCGTCACGGTTTTCGTGCAGACGCCGACAATGTCGGCAATCTCATAGATCAGCAGCGTGCAAAAGAAACGGAGCATAATGATCCAGTAACGACGCGAGTTTATTCTGTGAAGTTTCTCCAATGCCTCCTTCAGTGCTAATACGCCCTCCAGGTCGTTCAAGTCCATCGCAAAGTCTTCGGTGAGCTGAATCCTCCGAATGTGCCCGCCGCGTTTTCTTGTATCACAACGTCGTGCGTGGTCGATTAGCACGCGACGCATGGCCTGCGCCGCCGCACAATAGAAGCTAAACCGATCATGAAGAACAAATTCGGAATCCTTGACCAGTCGCAAATAGGCCTCGTGTACGATGGCCGTTGGTTGTAATGTGTGGTTCCTTCGTTCGTGTTGAAAGTAGCAATGTGCTAATTGACGGAGCTCTTCATAGAGCAGTCCGAACCATTGATCTCTCCGGCCCTCTTCCGCAGCTGAGTTTAGCATGGCCCTTCTCCAAGAAAATCGAATTTTTTTTTCCGATTTACCTGATGCTTCTCGCTTTTATATAGTGAGGCGACACGATCCCTCCTTGGGGGGAACGCTGTGCAACCTACTCTGCTGATGTTAAGACCGTCACTCCAGCCGAATCAACCCCATAATCCTAAATTAATTTAACGAATAGGCACAAATTGTGCCTATTGCGAAGAAATCGTGAATATGTGCGAATGACTCTATTAAGAAGAGTCGCACTGGCCCGTTTTCTCAATCGCTGATTTCATTGATGGTAGCAGCAAGACCAGCTCGCCTGTATTGCTTGCCGCGCATGCCAACATGCAACTCGTGTCTCAGAAGAATTATTAAGACAGAAATCTTAAGTCTGTTATGGAAGTCTTTTGTCAAAAAATCGTAACAGGAGGTCTAGCGCAATGAAACCACAAGAAATAGCACTCATCATTTCAGGATTCTTATTGGCAGTTAGTAACAGTATCTCAATTGCTGCCGACTGTAACCTGAATGGCACTGATGACGATTTGGAAATCATGAATAATCCTGGTCTTGATGTTATGCCGATGGACGGCATCCCGGACGAATGCCAGGGATGTCCAACAGAGGGGAGTTGGACTGATAGTGTAGACTTCAACGAAGGTTTTCTGATCAACCTTAATGACGATGTATCTGGTCAATTGCAATTGAGCGCAACCACAAGGCCATTGCCGTTTATTTGGGTGGCGGCATCCGGCAGGGGTACAGTCATCAGGATCGACGTGAACACCGGTGACATTCTCGGCGAGTATCGGACAACGCCTTCGGGCCAGGGCAGCAACCCTTCGCGCACCACGGTTGATCTTGATGGTTCGGCCTGGGTGGCGAATCGCGCTGATATTTTCAACAACAAGGGTTCTGTGACCAAGTTCGGACTGGTGATTGGCGGCACTCGCGTGGACAGCGACGGCCTTCCCAATCCGATCGGTGACTACCTGGCGCCACCGTTCGACTATTGCGCCTGCGAGGATCGTGACGGCGATGATCTGATTAAGACCTCGCGCGGGCTGAGCGACGTCAGGGATTGGCTCAATCCCAATGGCGAGGACAACAACGGCGGCGTTTCCACGGCGGAGGATGAGTGCATCATAAGATACGCGCGTGTGACCGGAACGGGGACCCGCACGGTCGCCATCGATGAAAACAATGACGTCTGGGTGGGCGGCACCGGTAGTCGTGAACACGAGAAAATAGACGGCTTCACTGGTCAGCCGGTTTCCGGAACACAGTTCAATCTGGGTTGTGCCGGTTATGGCGGCCTCGTTGATTGCAATGGCGTCCTGTGGTCCGCCAGTGGGGCTTCCCCCTTGCTTCGGTATGAAACCAGCACGATGGCTGGCGCGTGTTTATCAGCAACGGCCTATGGTCTGGGTTATGATTCTCAAACGGGCAACATTTGGTCTGCTGCGGGCGGTCGAGCGTATAAATACGCGCCCGACGGCATGCTCCTCGACAATTATCTACATGGCTCCGCAGGGTTTACCCAAGGCATTGCCGTTGACAACAATGGAAACGTGTGGGTAGCGGCCGGAAACGTCGCGCATTTGAGAACGAATGGTACCCCAGTCGGCGAAGTGCTCGTCAGCGGTAAGCCCACTGGCGTGGCGGTGGATACAAACGGGAAGGTCTGGGCCACGAATCAAAACGCCAATCAAGCAGCACGCATCGATCCCAATTTGGGTCCAATCGTCAACGGATATCATGTTGGCGAAGTGGACTTGGTTGTGGACTTGGGTCCTGCCGCGAATCCATACAACTACAGCGACATGACCGGCATGGTAGCGCTCCAGACGAGTTCCACCGGAACGTGGACGGTCATCCACGATGGGAATGTATTTGGGGCGCAGTGGAGACTTATCACCTGGAACACGGAGAGTTGTGCATCGCCTCACGAACCGTCTGGAACCCGTCTGACGGTGGAGATTCGTGCCGCCGATACGAAGTTGGGACTCATCTTTGAACCCTACACGGAAGTTGAAAATGGTGTGCCATTTTTCGATGTGAGCGGACGATTCATCCAGATCCGCGTGAGGTTCAAAGGCACGTGCCCGGGCCAGCTGTTTGAAACCCCCGTTCTTTGTGACCTTGATGTTACTGCGGATTTGCAAAGCGGCCTGGATTGTCAACCGAACGGTATCCCGGATGAATGCGAGCCCGATTGCAATCGTAACGGCGTAGCGGACGAATGCGATATTGACAGCCAGGTTAGCCCGGACTGTAACAACAACGGCATCCCCGACGAGTGTGAGGACGATTGCAACAACAATGGTGTTCCTGACGCATGCGATATCGATTGTGGCGGTCCCGGCGGGCTTTGCAATGTCCCCGGTTGTGGTGTGAGTGCGGATTGCAATAACAATTGCATTCCTGATGATTGTGAGCCCGATTGTGACGACAACGGCGTGGCTGACGATTGTGAGTTGACCGAAAACGATTGTAATAACAATGGCGTTCTCGACGCTTGTGAGCCAGATTGTGACGGCAACGGAGTACCCGACGATTGCGAACTGAATATCGACGATTGCAATGGCAATGGAACTGCCGATGAGTGCGAGCTTGATCGTCTCTATGCGGTGGATTCAGACTCTCTCTATGTCGTCGATCCATGGGACGGTTCAGTACAACTGGTTGGTAGCTTTGGTCTAGATGTGTTCAATGTCGAGGGATTCAGTATCCATCCGCAAACAGGTGAATTCTATGTCATGGAGCCGGGACCTTCGTTTCAACCCGGATTCCCCGGAAGCATCACGCGAGTAGACCGAGACACTGCAGAAGTGGAGCTGAGCGTTGCGTTGAACACGCCCCTTAAGGACATAGCCTTTCGGACCGATGGGGTGCTGTACGGGATCAGGGTTTCTGTCAATCCTTTCCCCGGATTCAGCGAAGTGGTGATCGTCGATGTAAGCGATGGGAGTGTGACATCGCTGTTGCCGCCGCTGCAACGTCCGATCGGTCAAGGCCATTCCATCGCTTTCGAGCCGAGTACGGGACTGCTGCTCCACTCCTACGAAATCACACCCGGCGTTCAGGTTATGGAAACGATCAACGTAGACTTCGGTGTGGTGACGGAAATCTGTTCTGATGTGGACGCCGGGCCCTTCAACTGCCTGGCCTTTCGGCCGACGGGCAACGTGCTACTGGGATTTGCCGACAATATTGCCTTTGGCAGCGACCTATACGCGATCAACAAGTTTATCTGCGACGTCGCGTCGCGAGGGACGAACGCTCAGACGATTACGGGGATGGCATTTCTGCCAAAGGGCAACGATTGCAACAATAACTGCGTGCTCGACGAGTGCGACGTTGTGCCGATCGGCAGCGGGCCGGATTGCAACAACAATGGCATTCCCGACGAGTGCGAACCGTTGGGGGCGTGTTGTTTTGATAGCGCGGGCACGTGCATAGATTGCATAACGGTCGACGAATGCCCAGGCCGGTTCGTTCTCGACGAAGACTGTATCGGCGATCCTTTTACGGCCCCTTCATGTGGCGATGGCGCCTGTTGTGTCGAGCCTCCTCATCCCTTGGCGCCGTGCTTCATCACGACGGGGGAGGCCAGCTGTTTGAGTCAGGGTGGCTTTACTTGGAAGGGAGGAGAATCCTGTACGGCTGATTGCACACCGTCACCGGAGAACGACGATTGTCTCAACAAAACGGCGCTCACCGGCCAAAGTGTCTGCGTTACGTTCAATAACGCCAATGCAACGGATTCCGGGGTGAGCAATGCATCTTGTGGTGCAGTCAACCAGGACGTCTGGTATGCCTACACCGTCCCGGCGACCATTCCCTCTTCGAACTCTGGCGACCTTGTCGTGAGCACGATTGGCAGCAACTTTGATACGGTTGTCGCGATTTACGGTCCCTTGTTGGGTTCGCAAGCGCAGGCCTGTGCCGATGTTCCGAGTGGCACAGCGCAGGAGGCAGGCTGCAATGACGATCTTCTTGCCGCAGAACCCTTATCTTGCACATCGTATGTCACGATCAGCGTGGTGCCGGGGCAGACTTACAAGATTCGCGTGGGGAGTGCCGGCAATGATCCTGGCGGCCTGGGTCAACTCAACATTGACTATGTGCCCAGAACACCCGCGCCGTTTTGGAACGCTGCCGACGTCGGTCGTTGTTGTTTCCCGGACGGAACTTGTCGAATTCTAAACAGCACGTTCAGCATCGATAATCAAAGTTGTGTCGAGTTGGGCGGCTTCCCCAGGAATTTCACGGACTTCACAAACGGCGAAAACCCCAGCACTGAAGAGGCGATCGGGTGCAAGTCCGTCCCCTGTCCCGGACCTGGTGAGGCCTGCTGGAACGCGATTGACCTGAAAGCTGACCTGGGTGGAAGCTTCGGCACGATCACGCGCCTCGTGACCAAGAAGCGCTACTTCAAGTACCGCCTCGTGGCCGGTGAGAACTTCACGATCGATACGTGCGGTTCCAGCTTCAATACCTTCATTGAAATTTTTGGTGGGATCTGCGATGAGACCAGCGGTGAGCCCGACGCGTTGATTCGGCTCAACGATGACTGCATCTTCCGCGATCCGGACGGTACGGCCGACGCGGCGCGGGAAGGAGCCAGTTGTTTCGCTCCCTTAGGTCGTGCAGAGGCTGACTCCTGTCTGTGCATCGACGTGAATGATCTGCAGGAGCCCGGTTTACAGTCCGGTTTTGACATCATCATTTGCATCGGCGCCGCCAACCCGAATCGCGGCGACCCGATGTTCCCTACGGCACAAAACTCGATCGATCCGGTTAAGGATGAGTGTGCTCAGGCCGCGTTGCTCACGATCAACATCACACAAGTCGATGCCTGCTTCACCTGCAACGTAGATTGTGTGAATGATCTGACGGCCTCACAGAACCTGCGAAGGCTGGATGAATCGGAGGCCGTGTGCGACGATTTTAGTTGGGCACCCACGAACAACGGCGGCTGCAGCGTCTTCCCCGATCCGCTTGGTGGGTTCACGCCGCCGGTCGAGTCGATCAATGCCTTTATGACGGTCAACAATCTGGACTTCGCCGACGGTCCGATCTACATCTGCGGCACAGCAGGCACGATCGGAATCGATCAGAATGACGTGAACCCAAACGTTGAACTGGTCGGCCAGCAAAGGGACAACGACTATTACGAGTTGGTTGTGGTCGAGCGCAAGCGGGTGACTTGGGAGGTCCTCAAGGCCGATTTCCTGGTGGACTTCGCCGTTTTCCGCCAGGATGGCTTCGATCCCTGCAACCTTCCCGACGCAGTTTTCGAAACAACGCTCACCGATTGCGAGAACGGTATCCTGTCTACCGATATTTGCCCAGGTCGGTATTATTTCGTGGTTCGGGCATTGGCCGACGATAACCTGAAGCCACCGTGCGGCGCGGAGTACATGATGAGCCTGGCGTGCGGGCCGGCCGCGCCGCCGAATTGTTGTCGAGGGGATATGAATAACGACGGCGTGGTCAACGGCGCCGATATCCAGCCGTGGATCCAGTCTTATCTGTTCCCGAATCCGGTCGGCACGCTTGACGTTCTAGGTGGATGCGGCAGCCTCGACTTCTGCCGCACCGACGCCGACGGCGACGGATTCCTGACAATCGCCGACGTCGGCGCGTTCGTGAACGCGTTGCTGACAAAGCAGCCGTGTCCGGTCAAGCCGGTCTGCGAAGATCCGTCAAGATGTCAGTTTCCAGGCGTTCGAACGGGCAGCACTGAGGCCATGATCAGTGATTTGAATCCGCAGGGCGGTTTGCGACTGGCCGACAACTTTAGGCCGACGGAGAACGGTAGCGTGGCGGAAGTCTGCTGGTGGGGTATGTATGAACACGCCACGGATGGCGCGGATTGCGGTCCCACATCGTCAGATGGTTTCACCCTGCCGCTCGACGACTTCACGATCATCTACTATGAAGATGATGACGGTTGTCCGGGCAGTGTGAAATTCAGCGGCATGATGCCGGCAACGTTCTCCCAAAGCGGCGGCACGCTCCTAAATGTAACGCGGATGCTCACAAACGAGGTGGTCGTCGCCGGCACTCGTGAATTCCTTTTCAAGGCGACTCACGCACCTGTCGCGGTCACGGCCGGTCAATGCTGCTGGATTGAGATCGTGAACAACACGACCGGCGACTGTCTCTGGCGGTGGCGAACCTCTGCCACAGGCGATGGCCGCGTTTTGCAACATGCCGGGCCGCTGCCGTACTGCTGTCCTATCGACGAGCGAAACGGGGACATGGCCTTTTGCGTGGATCTCCGTATTTCGGATCAAGGCTGCACCACCGATCCTTGGATTCTCGGTCGTTGCTGCTTTCTCCTCGGCGAGTGTTTGGAAACCACGGAGGAGATCTGCTCCATAGTTTTGGACGGCTATGATTGGAGCCCAACCGATTGCGGAAGTCCGTGTCCGCCGCCGGACTGTGCGGTCGACTTCAATGATTGCAATCACCGCGAGATCGAGCAATGTGGTTCTCAGAAGAACGACGGCTGCAACGATGCCGACAATGATGCGAGTTCGCTGGACCCGGTTGAGAGCCTCGGTGAACTGACCTGCGGACTCCCAACGGTTGTCTGCGGCACGTTGTTCGCCACGGGCGGCGCATTCGATACGGACTTCTACGAGTTCACGTTGCCGTTCGGCGGAAATTGCGAGTGGAGAGCCACCGTCGAAGCAGACGTGGCGACCAATCTTTTCAACTTGGTTCTGACCGACCCGCAGGATCCGTGCGGCAACCTTGGCAGCGATGCCATCAACATCGTCCAAGCCGACGGCGATTGCAGCCCGATCATGAGCATGCCGATCTGTGCGGCAGGGGTCGGTCCGGGAAATCCCGTGACCATTTTCGTTCAAATCGCCGGGGCCGGTACGGCCGAGTTCTCATGCGGAACGGACAACAACTACAAGTTGACGATTGAATGTGTTCCCTGATGCAAGTGGCGAACGCAGTTAGGTCAGGATGCGGCCCAATCCCTGATTGTGCGAGCTGACGTGAAATCGGTGTTCGTGAGCGGGCACAGAGACCGCAGAAGGACGCGAGGTCATCGTCCGACTTCACGGACCCGATTGGCACGACATCAGCTCAAAAGGCAATCCACGAACGCCGCGACGTCGTCGAAGTCGATCATCTTGTCGGGCACCGCTTCCAAGTCGCCTGAACAAACATCGCGCCAGTCTCGTCGCTCGGCACGCATAACTTCACCTATAACTCGATGCGCTGGGCCGGGTCGTGCGCACGGGCCTCAAAGCCGGATCACCCGTCATTTCTCTCCTTGGACCAACGAACTCCTTACATATTATCGCCCCATTATCCTGATCACTCATCTCCTGCTTTTGGATTGCCCCTATATTCGACGGTTATGTTAGGAAGTTCGTGGCGACACACACCGCCGCGCTTGACCTGTGTTCATCGTCGCCGGAAAATAGATAAGTTGTCTTATCGTAAGCGGTTGAAGCCCTCTCCCTGAATCAAAAAAGCAAAGTTCTCGAGCTGCGGCGCTTGTGCGTAAAGGGGAAACGCAAAATGACTCAATACCATCGACGTCTTTTTTCGAAGGCCAAGGCGGTTCTGTGCGTGCTGTTGATCCTCAACCTCAATTACTGGATCGGCTGTGGCCAGACCTTGCTGACGCCGCAGAACCCCACGCCGGGGGATGTTGAGCGCATTCCCTTACCGCCGGATCATCCCGTGAGCCAGGCGCTCGATGGAAGTCAGTTCGCCGGCGCGATTGCCATCGACGTCGATCGCGCGAGCGGCCGGTTCAGCCTCGCCTATGCCGACGGCGAGACGAAGCAGGCGAGCGGGCGATTCGTCGGTCAAGGCGTGGCCATGAGCATCATTGAGTTCTCCTTCTCTCGCGACGGTCAGGGTGCCACCCTGCATCTCGATCCCGACACCAAGCAGGTCACCTTGTTGACGACCACCACCGGTTTCGAGTGGCGCCCGTCCGTGCAGGTCTCTGCGCGTGAAATTGCGAGCGATGCCCAGGGCGCCGAGGCCTATCTCGCCGCCAATGCCGAGCTGCTCGAACTGGAGGAAGACCTGGTCAAGAACGGCGCCGCCCAGTTTGATCCGGGTATGCTCATCCTCGGCGTGATCTGGCTGGCCTGCATCGTGTTCTGCCCGATCATCTCATTGATCCTGACTTTGCTGGGCCTGCTTCAAGGCACGATGGGCCCGGGCGGCAATCCCGTGCCGACCGACTCGGACGGCGACGGCATCAACGACGACACCGACAACTGCCCCAACGACGCCAACCCGAATCAGGAAGATGCCGACGGCGACGGGGTCGGCGATGTCTGCGACGACACGCCGGCGCCCAATCCGCTGCCGCCGTTGGCCGAGGACAACAGCACGACCACCGATGAAGACACAGCGCGGGTCATCGAGGTGTTGAACAATGACAGCGACCCTGACGGCAACCTCGATCCGACCAGCGTGACCGTGACCGTCGCGCCGACCAACGGGACGGCGGCGGTCAACGCCACGAACGGAGAGGTCACCTACACACCGAACCCGAACTTCAACGGCAACGACACGTTCACCTATCAAGTTTGTGATGCGAGCGTGCCACCGCTGTGCGACACGGCCGTGGTGAACATCACGGTCAATCCGATCAACGATCCGCCGATGGCGGTGGACGATCCGAATGCCGCGGTCAACGAAGACGACGCAGTCGCGATCCCCGTGCTGGCCAACGATCTTCCCGGTCTCGACGGCAACCTCGATCCAACGAGTGTGACGATCACCGTGCCGTCGGCCAACGGTTTGGCGACGCCCAATGCGGCGGGTCTGATCGAATACGTTCCCAATCCGAACTTCAACGGCGCCGACACGTTCACCTATCAGGTGTGCGACGACGGGATTCCGTTACCTGCCGCATGCGACACGGCGGTGGTGAATGTCACGATCAATCCGGTCAACGACGCGCCGGAGATTACGGCGCCGGCGGGCGCGAACGTCGTCGAAGACGTTCCCACGGCGATCACGGGCCTCTCGGTCAGCGATATCGACTCGACTACGATGACGGTCACGGTCTCGGTCGGCACGGGCGCGTTGAACGTGGCGGACAACGTCGCCGACGGTCTGACGGCCGGCGACATCACCAACAACGGCACCACGATGGTCACGTTGAACGGCACCATCGCGGCGATCAACAACACACTGGCCGACCCCAACGGGCTCACCTACGCGACGCCGTTGAACTCGAACGCCCCGGACACGCTGGCGATCAACGCCAACGACAACGGCCAGACGGGTGTCGATCCGAGCACGGTGGGGCAGCCGGCCACGGGCGGCGCGGCCGACGAACAGGCCGATGCCAACGTTCCGATCAATGTCACCCCGGTCAATGATGCGCCGGTGGCGAACCCGGACCTGAACAAGATGACAGAAGACGCGGTGCCGAACACGGCGATGGGCAACGTGCTGACCGACGGCGCGGACACCGACGTGGACAACACGGTGCCCAACGACCTGACGGTGACCAACGCGGCCAACGGGATCGTGGGCCTGTTCGGCATGCTGGATCTGAATGCTGACGGCAGCTACACCTACACGCTGGACAACGGCAACGCCCAGGTCGACGCCTTGAACGTCGGCGACCAGTTGCAGGATGTTTTCAACTACACGATTCAGGACCCCGGCGGGGCCGGCGACGGCTCGACGCTGACGATCACGATCAACGGGGCGAACGATGCGCCGGTCGCCAATGACGACGGCAACTACCAGGTCACCAAAGGCCAGACGCTGGTCATCAACACCGTGCCGACCGGCCTGCTTGGCAATGACACGGACGTCGATAATGACCCGCTGACGGAGCTGATGGTCACGCAGGTCGGCGGCGATCCGGTGAACGCGACGACCTTTACGTTGAACAACGACGGCACGTTTACGTACGAGCACGACGGCGTCGGCATGACCAACGTGTCGTTCCAGTACATGGCCAATGACGGCGCAGCCAACAGCGACACGGCGACGGTGGACATCGAGGTCTTGTTCGGCCCGGCGGCGAACGATGACATGTACGACACGCCGTTGAACACAGCGCTGAACGTCAACGCGGCGGACGGCTTGATCCAGGGCGGGGCCGTCGGCGCGATGATGGACACGTTGGGCAACCCGGCGGCAACGCTGACCTCGTTCCGCGGCGGCTCCATTCCTGGCGTTTTGGCCGCCGGCGACACCATCACTGTTGCTGACGGGACACTGACCGTGAACGCCGACGGCTCGTTCGACTTCACGCCCACGATCAACTTCGTCGGTCCCTTCACGTTCATATATCGCCTGGAGAACACCGTCGGCATCGACGACGCGACGGTGACGATCAACGTCGGCGGCGCGCCCACGGCCGCCAATGATACTTACACCTGCACCGGCAACATTGCCATCGCGCTCGACGCCGCCAACGGTGTGTTTGCCGACAACGGCAACGGCGTCGACACCGGCGGCTTGATCATGGTGACGGAGGTCCAGGGCAACGCCGGCAACGTCGGCAACGCCACGGCCACCAACCAGATGGGCTTCAACAACGTCACCGGTTTCGTCACGCTGAACGCCGACGGCAGCTTCACCTACGACCCGCCACCGGGCTTCGTCGGCAACGACACGTTCACCTACACGATCGACAACGGCTTCAACGCCCCGAGCATGGCCACGGTCTCGGTCACCGTCAGCGACATGGTCTGGTTTATCGACGCGAACGCTGGTGGCTTCGCCCGCGGCACGTTCAACGATCCGTTCTTCACGGTCGCCGACTTCAACGCGGTGCAGGGCGCCGCCCGGCCGAACGCCATCCCCGGCGACATCATCTTCCTGCACACCGGCAGCTACAGCGGCACCGACGGCATCAACCTCGCAAACAACCAGCAACTCTTCGGCCAGGGCGTCAACATCACGACGGTCTTCACCGCCGACGCCAACAGCGCCGCGCCCTATCCGCCGGCCCAGGGCGTCCGACCGACGATCAGCGCCA